>NZ_JBRBUI010000054.1:0-1005245 GCF_052826185.1 Heliomarina sp.
ACTTGCCTCGACAGCCAACGGAGTTGATGCCTGCCAAAGCTATACGGACTAACCGGCGCGACCTGCTGCAATGTCCTATCGGTGCGCCAAACCTGAAGCAGCCATCTGCGCATCCGCAGCGAATGCACCCTTTGTCCCGCATACCCGACCTTCGCGAGCCCGGGAACAGTTGGAATCTTTGCTGACGTGCGGAGAAGGTCGGCTTCTCTAATTGGGCATTTGGGTCAAGCTCGTTTTCCCTACTGGTTGGGACCATTGTCACTCATCCGGGTCACGCTTCTCTTCGCAGTCTGTTTGATGCCACGTGGGGTATCGCTGCACGCATGTGTCGGATTGGTTGTGGAGAGCCTCGCTTTGAGACGCGCTTGATGGCGCAGCAGACATTTTCGGCTTCATCCACGAACCTCGTCCGGTGAGGACGATCCCGTTCAGATCGATATTGGGCGGTCAGATCATGCCATGCCCTCCACCTTTTCTGGACGGAACTCCGTGCCGTCCGCCCACATGCGGTGGAGCAGGACGGCCAGTTTGCGCGCAACGGCCACAACCGCACGGCGGCGTCCTTTGGTGCGCATCAAGCGCATGCCCCAGGACTTGATCTGCGACCCGGCCATGGTTCGCATGAGCAAGGCATTGGCGGCGGCGTAGAGCGTTGCCCTCACATCTCGATCTCCGGCTTTCGATATCCGGCCTGGGTTGTCGTGTTCGCCAGACTGGTATCGCCGGGGCGTCAGACCAAAGTGGGCGGCCACGGTACGAGATCGTTTGAACCGCGCAGGGTCATCGACCGCCGCCTTGAAAGTCAGAGCCGCGATCGGGCCGACCCCGGGCACAGTCATCATGCGCATGCAGACCTCATCCCGACTGGCGGCGCGTTTGACCCGTCGGTCGAGCTCCAGAAAGTGCTGATACAGAACCAACCGGGCGTCGAGCAGCGGCAGCATGGCGTGAGCCAGCACCTCGTCCATCTCAATCATCGGCCGGACCACACCGTCAAAGCTGCCATGCTTCACCGTCCTCGGCAGCCGAACGCCGAAGATCTTCAGGAGGCCACGCACTTCGTTGGCCAGATCAATGGTCTTGCTCAGCAGTGCCTTCCGCGTGCTCAGAAGGGCTCGAACCCCATGTGCCTCCCGACTCTTCATGTGAACGGAGCTGAACCACCCCGTCCGCAGGATTTGAGCGATGCCGCGGGCGTCGTTGCGATCCGTCTTGTTCCGCATCGCCGAAAGAGCTGCGCTTACCTGGCGTGCCTCCATGCAGACAACTTCGAACCCTTTTGCCTTCAATCCGTAGAACAGATGCTGGCTCAAGGTGCCGGACTCGAACCCGACGCGTTCGATCGAAACGGGAAGCGCGTTCAGATACCCCGCGATCTCCTCAATCTCGCACGGCACGTCTCGCTCATGCAGGATCGTACCTTTGCTGTCGACCACACAAACCGCGCAGGACCGCAGCGACACATCCAAGCCAACATAATGTTCCATTCGAAATCTCCCTTGCTCACAGATTTCCTATGATCCTATCGGGAGCTCGACCTCAGTTCAGGGTCAGCCCAATTACGCACGCTTCGAGCCCAAACTTCCCAATTGCTGCGCGAAGCACAAACGGATTGGAAGCGCTGAAAGCCGACATTAACGTAGCCGCGAGCGTACCTTAGCTGCCAATTAGCCACCTCAGGTGACGTCCCTGAACCGGCCATTGGGACTTGTCGCAGCAAGACCAGTGTTCATCTTCGAGGGCTACTGACAATCGAAAAGCTATATCGCAGCCCTAGAAACGCGCCTTGCCCACCCAAGGGTCTGTTTGGTATCCGTTTTTCCAACATCACGCGGGGAATCGACAACCGTCATTCCTGAAGCTTGTATATTTGGGCTGAGCTATCGCTAAATCGTGCTGCTGGAGGGCACCAGAATGGATGAAGTCAGCGGTATCGATCTGAGCATTTTCTTCGACGCAGCGCCGACGGCGCAGATGGTGTTCACGCCGGACCTCCGGATCGTCGCGGCGAACCAACGCTATTGCGCGATGCTGGGCCGCCAGTCCGAAGAACTGATCGGGTTCCGGGTTTTCGAGGCCTTTCCGGCCAATCCCGATGACCCGAACGCGGACGCTGAGGCGGAATTGCAGGCCTCGACAGACGCAGTTGTCGCGACTGGCGAGGCACAGGAAATGCCGTTGCGACAGCACGATGTCCAGGAAGCCGACGGTCGCTACGGCACAAGATACTGGCGCATCCTGAACTCACCCGTCTTCGCCGACGCATCCGAGCCGGAACGGGTGACCCACGTGATCCATACAGCCGAAGACGTCACGCGGAGCGTTCTGGGGGAGCGCGCTGACGCTGCGAAGCGAAGGGCTGCAATGCGCGGCGCAGAGCTCAGCTATTTCGAGTTCGACCCGGCCTCCGGGAGGCTGACCCGCTCGCCGCAATTGGATGCGCTGTTCGGCTTTGAGCCAGGAGAGACTGTCACAGCGGCGAAGGCGTTTTTCGACCGCATCCATCCTGATGACCTTGAGACGACTTTAGCTGAGATCGAGCGGGTCGGGCGCACAATTGGGTCCGACCTGCATCTCGACTACCGGATTGTGCGACCTGACGCGACCGTGCGATGGGCGATTGGACACGGGGAGTCTGTCCGAGATCCGGACACGCAGGAAGTCAGGATCGTCGGCATCGTCCTTGACGTGACATCGATTCGCGAACGCGAAGAGAGCCTGCGCGAGGCGGTCCAAGCGCGTGACCTCCTGATCGCAGAGGTTAATCACCGGGTGAAGAACTCGCTCCAGATGGTGACGAGCATCCTGAACCTGGAAGCATCCGCGACCGAGGACGCGGTGGCGCGCGCGTCGCTCAAGGCCGCTACGGCGCGCGTGAACGCCGTCGCGGCGATCCATGCCTCGCTCTACGAAGACGAAGACGTCAGTTCGGTCCAGATCGACAGATATATGGAAAGGTTGAAAGAGCACCTTGATGCTTCGCTTTCGAGTGAAGGCCGGGGCGTGAAAATCGCGCTCGACGTGGAAGCGGTCCGGCTTCCAACCGACAAGGCCATCACGCTGTCCCTGGCGGTGAACGAGCTGGTGACCAACTCGTTCAAGCACGCCTTCGGACAAGAAGACGAGGGCAACGTGACCATTAGCCTGCGGCGCAACGGCGACTCCGCGATCATCCTCGAGGTTGCGGATGACGGAACGTCCCCGGCTGCCAATGGTTTGGATATCAAATCACCATCGTCGGGTCTCGGTCAGCGCTTGATAAGGGGAATGGCGTCGCAATTGGGCGGGACAATCGAGGTAGAGGGCAAGAATGGCTGGCGGACACGAATCTATTTTCCCGAATGAGGGAGCCGCCGCTCTGAAAGTGCTTGTGGTTGAAGACAACATTTTTATCGCGCTTGATCTGGAAGGGCAGCTCGATGAAATGGGACATGACGTCGTCGGCATCGCCGCGACCGCGACGAAGGCGATCGAGATGGCCCTAAAGTCGGTTCCTGATCTTGCAATCGTCGATCTTCAGCTTGCTGATGGGAGCCGTGGGCAGGATGCGGCGTTCGTGCTTCGTGCGGAGATGGATATTCCGTCCATCATCGTGAGCGGGAGCATGCATCAGGTGACCGACGAGGAGAGGGCGGCAATCCGCCCGCTCGCGATGCTGTCGAAGCCTCTGCTTTCGGGTGAACTTGGCCGCGCAATCGAAACCGTGAACATCTCGGATAGCCCCAAGGACGAATGACGGCTGTCGCAAACCGCATAGAGCGGACCTTAACAGCCAAAACTCGAACGGCAGCAAAGTCCGCTCTGCCGACCGTCACCCTCCGAAAATGCTGCGCGATGGACGAATGACCGGTTCGACGAAGCTGCGCCGCAGCGCCCGGCTAAGAAGCGAACGGCAGCAACGGGCCGTCCTTGCGGGAAGGCCCCGCCTGTCAGATCTCCACCGCTTCCGATATCGCCAGAGCGTCCTCGAGCTCGACGCCGAGGTAGCGAACGATGCTGTCCATCTTCGTATGGCCGAGCAGAAGCTGGACCGCCCGCAGGTTTCCTGTCTTGCGGTAGATCTGCGCGACCTTGGTCCGGCGCATGGAATGGGGTGCCATATAAACTCGGCTCGAGGCCGATCGATCTCACCCAGTCGCGGACGAGCCGGGCGTATTGCCGCGTCGAAATATGCAGCCATTCGTGGAAGCGTCCAGGCCAGAGGTGTTCTGACCCGATCATCGCCGGGTCCTCAAGCCATGCGGCGATGGACTTGCGGGTCCCTTCAGTGATCTCGAAAAGCACAGGGTGCCGCGTCTTGCTCTGAGTGATCGACGTGCGCTCCTTGACCTGACCGGCCGAAAAGACATCGGCAACCTTCAGCTGAACGAGGTCGCAGCCGCGCAGCTTGCTGTCGATCGCCAGATTGAACAGCGCGAGGTCCCTGACGCGTTTCGCGATCTTGAGGCGCACCCGAATGGCCCAGACGTGTTTCGGCAGGAGCGGGCGTTTCTGGCCGACGATGCGGCCCTTGTTCCAGACAGATCGACATGCACGAATGGCGGGAAGGTTGGCAGGGGGCATGAGCACTACGTCGCGCAGACCGCGAACAACTTCTCGATCCTGATGGACCGCACCGAAGGGGAACGCCTCGCCGCGCTGATCGCGGAGTTCGCCGACCGCCGGCTCGACTGAACCGACGCCGGTCCCGGATAAAATCCGAACCCGATGTTTCCCAACTCGCCGGGCCTTCTGCGTCTCGAGCCGCATTCCGAAGGGCTGCGCGACCGCATCTGGTGGGGCGCGGGCTCGAACGCGACGGCGGTCTGGGCGGCGAAGCCGGGTATGAACCTGCAAAGCTCGACGCGGAAGGACGACGAGACGGGGCAGGCCTTCCACTTCCAGCAGGCCGAACAGATCCGCGCCTATCGCGCCGCGTGGAAGGAAGCCGGCCACGCGCGCGCACACCGTGGGTGTCGGTCAGCCGCAGCATCTTCCCGCTCGTGTCGGACGAGGAGCGCGCCTATTTCGGCCGCGGAAACCAGGGGCAGGACAAGATCGGCTATCTCGATGCGCAGACGCGGGCGATCTTCGGCCGCAGCTACGCGGACGAGCCCGACAGGCTGGCCTCGCAACTGGCCGGCGACGAGCGCATCGCCGAGGCGGACACGCTACTGCTGACGATCCCCAATCCAGGCTGGGGTCGACTACAACGCGCATGTCATCGAGGCGATACTGAAGCATGTCGCTCCTGCGCTCGGCTGGCGCTGATAGATCAGGCAGCTCTCGCGATGGCCCGTTCTGCGGCGACGTCGCAGCAGATCCGGATACTGATGCGACTGCTGCACGGTCGACGAACGGCCGGTTCGGCGAAGCCGCGCTGCGGCGCACCCTCACCATCGACGCCACCTTCGCGGCCGGCGCCTGGCGCATGGTCAACGCTATCCTCGCCCCGGCTCTGGCTGGGTGATATCGTCGGTACATGGGTCATCGCGTCCTCATATCGCCGGAACTCCTTACCGATGCCGAACTCGATGCGCGGCTCATGTCCGGTCCCGAGACGGTCTGGCGAGAAGGCGAACACTGGCGGGTGTGCCGATACGCGAGTGCGCACGAGGCGATCCGGCTGTTGCGGCAAGGCTGGGAGCTGTTCGAGGACGGGGAGGAGGAGACATGACGCAGACCGCCGCTCTCTTGGTCGTTGCCGCGCTGTCCGGGGCCGGTCAGTTGCTCGCCGGCTGGATGCTCTGGCCTTGGCGGCCGCGAAAGACAGACAAAGGCGTAGACCTCAATGCATTCGTCCGAGACGCGCCCTGTCATCTGCTCGATGACAGAGGCTGAGGAATACTACCGCCGGTGCACGGACGACATTTCCGACACCGAGTTCCGCGAGCTTGGCATGTCAGCGCATGAGCTCTTGCGTGTCCGGAGCCTGCAGCAGCCGGCGCGCTACGAGGCGATTTCGGCGTCCATGCTGTCGGTGTCGAGGGGAGGTCTGACCAGGCGTGCCATGAAAGTTTGGCTCAGCGCCCTCGACAGGTCTCGAATACTCGACGACTGACTTTGGGAGGCCAGCCCAGATGCCCTGGAAACCCACCACCGACATGACCCGCGAGGAGCTGGTCGCGCATGTCGAGCAACTACGCGCCGCGGTCGACCGGCTTGCTGCTCGGAATCCCAGAAACCAGCGCGGCCTGGTCGATCTGCTCGCATCGTGGGAGGCGCTCTCCGACGAAGACGCTCTGCCTGATGTGGATGGAGATGGGCAGCATAGCCTGATCGTCGCCGACCCCGACATCCGCGGCGGCCGCCCGACGATCCGGGGCATGCGAACCACTGTTTCCGACATCCTTGGCTGGCTGGCATCAGGCATGTCCGACGCGGAGATCATCAAGCACTTCCCCGAGCTGACGCAGGACGACATCTGTGTGGCCCTGGCTTACGGGAAGACCAACGACGCGAGATTCCGCCGTGCACTCCGCCGGGCCCGCGGGACCGTGCCGGATGACATCGGTATTGGAGGAGAGGACGATGCAGATCGAGATTGATCCAGCCTGCGTAGAGCTTGAGATCCTGGAGGACTTCGGCCAGATCGTCTCGTATCGGACAGTCTATCGCGGCTACCGGTTCGGTCGCTTCTTTGCACTTCCGGGCGACGGCGATCCCGTCAGGTCCCAGTATGCTGCCCTGGTGATTGTCGCCTGTCGGCTGATCGAGTGTGAAGTCGCCGTCATATCCGCCCATGGCGCTGAACGTCCTCGCCTATAACATCAAGCGGATGGTCGCACTGGTCGGCATCCGCGGCCTGATAGTCGCGATCCCGAGCTGAGGCGACTCATCAAATTACATTTGCGATGTCAGCAAGAACGAACCCGACAAACCCGCCGCCCCTCGGTCTCCAGCTTCCAGTTTCCACACAGCCTCGGCCATGAGCGGCGCCATACCTCAGCCAGTAAGGCACCGCCATATTGTGGATTTTTATCGCGGCTTGGTTTCGCTGGATATCTCGAGGGCAACTATGAGATCGCGATGTTTCTCGGAGTGCATCTTTGCCAGTCGCCGGCTTCGTCGGTTGCGGATATTGTTCGCGTGAATCTCTGCAACCTGTTCGGCGATATAGTGGGACTTCACGATCTCCGTGCTGGAATGATGTGCTGCCGGCTTGGCAAGTTCGATCCCGTCTACACCGTGATGGGCGATTGCGTCCGAGTAGAGCATGACGCGAAGCGTCGTGAAGCTGTTGCCCGTGAGGGCCTGGAAGACGCGCGGGATGTATGTTGCCGCAGCCGGATGCCCGTCGGGCAGCACGAAAAGCTGGCGTCTGTCCCGGATCAGCTTTTCCCTCAGAGTGGGCAGCATGGCCGGAGACGCGTCCCCGAGGACAAGCGCATCGACGAAACGACCTGCCTCTGGGTGGAGAGGGAAATCGAACGGTTCCGGCCGCCGCGCGTGGGTTTTTTGGATTTCACTCCGGATCACCCATTCGTCGTGCTTCCAGAACAGGCTCTCACCGAACGCGAGCTGGGCTGAGGCGTTGCGAAGCGGCGCATTGGCGAAGATAGAAAGGATGGCCGCGCCATTGCGCATCTGGTGCCGTTTTCTGGGCCTTTCCTCGGCATCGACGGCTGCAAGGAGTGCCTCGGCCATGTCGAGGATCCGATCCGTCGAATTCCCTGTGCGCGCCAGCGCGAAGAACTTGAGGGCGCGCTGAGCAGACTCCCGGACATCGTAGTCTCGTCGGTAATCGGCGAGATGCTGGATGATCTCGGGCTGTGCTCCCTCGTATCTGGTGAATAGGAGGAGCGCATCGGCCGTCGCGCGCATGGTCGCCCATCGCAGTCCATGCGGTCGCTCGAGGAGGCGAGTTTTTAGGTCGGCAAGGTATGCGTCTATTCCTGTCAGGCCAAGCTCTGGGGCCAGATGTTGCTGCGCCGCTGACCAGGCATATTGACAGAGCTTTTCGCGCATTCTCAAAACCATGCTGCGGGCGGGCACCTGCATGCCCGACTCTTGGCCGGGAAGCCCGTCTGCTGCGCGGCGCAACTCGCTCTGATAGTCCAGAGGGAGGTCCCACGGCGCGATGGAGACGGCACGTTTTCTCGGCGGGCGCCGTGTCGGCGGGGCTATTGGATCCCAATCATGCGTTTCGTAGACCGGCCGGAGCACGCGAGATTTGTTTCCCCGCGGTTCAAGGGGCACAGGGTGCGCGGCTTTGGAGTCTGGGTTTTTGGGAGACTTGGGAGGCGCGAAACGACGCGCTTCCCGGATGGCTCCAAGGAATGACGGCTGGCAGACGGCAAAAACGTCCTGGAGATGATCGATCCGTAGCGAACGCTCGGGCTCCGCGCAATCGCCGAGCCAATTCCGGATATCACCGGCCGTTGGTGACGCGAGACTGTGCGCCACGATGAACTCGAAGAATCCGTTTGTCGTCTCGATCGATTGGACGGACAAGCCGGCGAACCCGGGACGTTGCGCGAGACTTCTCCAGACTGGTTTTTCGAGGAGCTGGTGGATCTTCATGCTGGTATCCCCGCCGAATGTGGCGAGGCATGCAGTCGTTGGGCGCGCCGCTCGTATCTCTTCCGTTGCAAGGACCGGCTCTGCCGCTCGCGGTCGACGAACGCGTAGTGCTGCCGCAGGGTTTTCTCGGTGTCGCCGGTCAGCGTCTCGAGCTCCGGGTAGCAGGTCGGATCATGGAAGATCTCGATCGTGCAGAGACCGTGTCGGAAATTGTGCGGCAGGAGCGGGAGCCCGATATTCGTGGAACATTCGGCAAGCCAGCCATCGAATGTCGAGATTACGAGAGACCGGGACTCGGCTTCGAGTGCGGGGAAGACGTGATCAGAAAGATCTGCCCCGCCGAACAGGGCACGGATGCGCGACAGGTAAAATGTCAGGATGCGATAGCCTTCGCCCCCGAGCTCATCCCTCTCGAAGACGAAGCGGGGCAAATGCTGGCTGCGCCGGTTCATGGCGTCGCCGTTCTTCAGAAGTTCGTTCGGGATATGAATTGCCAGCCGCGGCCGCGTCTTGTCGGCACGGTGGTCGTAGAAGGTTTGCGGGTGGCCCGAGGACCTCAGGTCGGCGATGACATTCGATTTACGAAACGGGGCCCCTTCGAGCTCGATCGCGGCAAAGGCAGCGCAGGTGCCGTACATCCTGGCTTGTCTTAGAAGATCTGCGGCGAGGCGTGATCGTTCGGGAGTGAGTGGTTGCGTGTTCGGGGACCGGCTGAAGGCGAGAAGGTCGATGCCTTCAAGGTCGGCCAGTTCCATCGCCGCGAGCGCCTTTTCAGCATATAAGAAATGCTGAGCTTCGAAGAGCTCCATGGCACTGGGGTCGTTCAGAAGGTCCCGGCACCAGGCTTCGACCTTCGGAGACATCATCTTGCTGGCCGCTTGCCCTTCGATGAGCACTGGCAGCGTCTTCACGAGCCGTTCGACCACTGCGGCCTCTTCGACAAGGCCTTGAGTGGTCAGGGCCCGTTTCAGGTTCAGCGCATAGGAGAACAGGGTGCGCGGAGCGAGTCCTCCGGAGGTTCCGGACTTCTTGCAGAGCCGGATCAACGTCTTCTCGATCAGTTCAGGCCGGAACAGGGCAGTGAGGCCGTTCACAGCGTCAATGTCGCAGTCATCCTTGACTGCCCGTACGTAGGTGCGCAGGGCGGCGATGTAGACTGCCTTGCAGCTATCCGAGTATTCTTGGGCCGTAGCACAGCGAGCCTCCTCCGTGTGCATGTCGTCGTGGTAGACCACCGTCGCTTCTCGGACCCAAGACTTTACCTCCTCGTCCAGAGACGCCGGGAGTTGCGTGTCAAGCCGGAGGACACCGGCAAGAGTGCCGATCTCGTCCTTCGGCAGGAGCGACAAGCAGGTCGGGAATTGCCGAAGGTAGTCCAGGCACCCAGCCGCTTGCTTGACGCGGGTCCATTCGTCTGTGCTCAGGCAATCTTCGCGCAGGGAGATGATCCGCTCTCGCGTGATGTCGCACATGTCCCAGCCCCTGGCCCGGGCGAGATCGATGAGCCTCGGCAGGTTGCGGGCTTGCTGTTCCTTGAGCAGGACAGCATCGATCAGGTCTGGCAGGACGGCTTGCAGTCGTGCGAAACCGTCCTGCCGTCCGCGCCGCGCGAGCCGCCTCTGAAGCTCGCCTGAGAAAGTTTCGACCATCCGTCGCCCGTCCGATTGGTATTGCTTGTAGGTGCGGGGGGTGATGCCCCAGTCGCGGATCCTCGCGTTCAGATCAGCGTTGCCTTTCCGGTATTTCGGCGCGACCTGGAGATACACCTCCAGGGTTCCCTCGAGCGTTTCCAGATGGCGATCGCGGTATCCGCGCTTGCGGAACATCCTTGCGAAATGTGTCGCGTATTGCTGCTCGGTTCCGCCTTCGAGGGCCTGGCCGAAGCGTAGTATATCGAGCATGGTTGGAGCGTTGCCGGTCAACTTCATGTCCTCTTGATGTTGTCGTTATCGGGAAGATTGGCCGTTATCGGGATCGCGGTAATAAAAACTCGGAAGTTTACCAACGCCGAAAACTGCCATGGGGTTGTTATTTTCGGCGCTATCGGGAAATCGCAGTCGGATCGGGAAAAAGCGCCGTGAATACGTCCGCGGACGACGGATCGTCAGCATTCTCGGGCGGGAAGGCGGGCCCCTCGCCAGGGTCGCCGGGAGTGACGGTAAGCGATGCAACGCGTGTGAAGGCCGGGAGAGGCGAGCCGAGTGTACGGTTCCGGATCAGGGCAGGAAGCCATCGACGCAGTCGAGGAGGCTTTGCTCCATCCTCGTCGCCCAATTGAACCCCACGATCATATTGCCAACGCCCGGACCGGAAATGGTCGCGGATGGTCGACTGCGGCACGCCTGTCGCCTTGGATACCCAGTTGATGTCTGCGAGTGGCTCGCGCAGGGCTGCCAGCGCAATCTCGTCCGCCGCTCCGAGCCCGAAGAGCTGCCGCCAGACGATGCATTCCGGGTAGATGCCGTGCAGGTTTTCGATACCGACACGCTGCGCGATAAGCGCGACGCTGTTCTTGCCGACACCGAGGTAGCGCCGCAGTTCTTCGGTCGTGAAGCCAGCGGCGGACGCCGGAACGATTGGTTCTTGGAATAGCTCGAAGCGCATGGGACCCATCTCCTTTCCGAGGAGATGGGTCCCTGGTTGTCAGGTCGGAAAAGATGACCGGGTGCGACTACCGAATTCGGTTCTCAGGCGCCGCAGGCCCGTTGGGAACCTCCGAATCTGGTGAATACAGAATCTCCGACTACGTTGGAGCCTCCGCCGTTCTACGTCTCAGTTCGCGAGAGCTCGCGACAGGGTCTTGCAGACATCCTGCAGCCGCGCGCCCGACCAGCGTAGCCATGCGTCGAAATCGGACGGAGCGGAGCTGAACCGCGCATGGAGGGGGATCGCTCGCACAGTGTCCAGGAGGCGAACCACGAGTGTTTGTGCCTGCATCAGCAGCTGTCGAAGGTCTTCCTCAGTGGCGTCGGTGTCGAGATGCAGTGCATGAAGCGCGCGGATGTCATCGGCGGCTGCCGAGCGCCCCGCGAGCTTCAGGAGGGCTTCGAGGGAGCCGGATTCGTCATCGAGATACGCACCGAGGCGCGACAACGCGACATGGAGGACGGTCTCGCCTACGGGGGACGGGAGCGGCGTGAGGGCAATCGAGTTCATGGATAATCTCCATTTCGTGGGCCCGGGAGCAGTTCCTGCTCAATGGTCGTTTCCGGGATGCGACGGCATGGATGCCGACACGACCGTCAAGTTTGTCGAGGATCAGGCGCGAGTGGAGACTTTCTCGGCGTGTCCTGTTTCCCTTTCGAAGACGAGATTGGCCGGATGCTGGAATCGTGAAGAAAAAAGTTCGAAAATCTGGGTGAATCTGGGGTGCTCATACCCCGATTTCGTCGGGCCAGCTGACTGGCCGGCCCAAGGGAGGAATTCTTCTCTGGCCGGATCGTCGAGGAAAAAGATCAGGCCTTCGGCTGTCGTCTTTCCCGTACCAGTCCGCTGATCTCACGCGGCAGGTTGCGGCGAGGAAAGCTCTCATCGATGATCAGGTCGTCCAGGATGAAAATACCGCTTCGAAACGCGTTGCGGTGGTATCCATGGAGCGACTGCACGGTCTTTCGCACCCATGTCGGCGTGATTTGGGCAGGCGATACCTCGTCCCGGATCGCGTATCTGGACAGGCCGAATGTTCGCTGGATCGATGCCTCTTTGCCGTGCGCGCGCATCTGCTCCCGCAGGTCTGACCAAGCTTCCAGAAGCGCCGATTGCTTCTGTTTCGGAGCGCTGAACGAGACTTGAACGTGGTTCCCGATGTTCCTGATATACGCCTTCAGAGCGACCTGCGACGGTCGCCGAAAACCATGATCATTCGGATCGACACCCCATAGCGACATGCTCTTTGAGGCTAACTCGTCGAGTGATGGATCCTGATCCTGTGACAGGATGCCGGTCATTAGGGAGAGCCGGTAAACGAACGGCATGGCTGCTCTGACGAGAGGGGGCGCATTGGAGTAGGTGGCCGCAAGCCGCGGCGGTAATGGAGCGTGGTAGAGATGCCCACTCGGGGCCGGTAACCGGCCAATGATCTCCGATGGAAGCAGATGGCGGCTCCCGGCAGCAAGCGGCGCGCCCTGCAGCCGGTCGAGCAATGCGAGGGCTGCGCGATATGGCGGGCGCGTCTTACCTGGGAGGCGCCGGTCGATCTGAAGTGCGGTGGCGGAGGTGAGCTCCCTGATCTCCAATTCGGGCGGTAGAGCGTGACGAAGGATGTATAGTGCATTTGCGTGTCGGCCGAATTGCAGACGTGCGATGCGCTCAAAACCGGCAACCACGTCTCGGTCCGCGAATGAACCGGTCTCAAGAAGAAACAGATCGAAGAGTGTTCGTCGCCAAGCCAGGTAACGGGTCAGTTCCTGCTTGAACACACCGCGCGCGCGAAGAGGAACCTGGTCGTGGGGAAACCTCGCCTGGAGGTCCTCGGCCGAATAAGAGAGCGCAAGAAGCGGCGCGCACTCGATCTGAACCAACAGAGCAAGAGCGCTTGCGGTTGCGAACGGCGTGCCAGCTCTCTTGAGGTGCTGGGGCGGGGTCGGGGAGGTCAAAGCCTCGTAAGTGCGGTTAATGTCCATGAGCAAGATGTTGGTCGAACGACGGGGGACAGAAGCGATCCGCAGCAAGAGTGACGCTACGTCTGGCATCTACTCCAAGTGCTCAGCTGACCGCGATATGAGGTCTCTGCAGTTGCAGTCAGAGGGGATGTTTCTTGCGCAGAAGGCGGAGGGAATACTGCAAAATGATCGGGATACGCGACTCTTTTTCGTGCCGGAAAATCTCGTCATCTCACGGAGAAATTGCGTCAAGCCGCGGGGAAATGTCGTCATCTTCCGGGGTTTTTGCGTCATCTTGCGGGGAAATTGCGACATCAAGGCTGTAAGGCTCTGATAACCGGAAACGAATTCGCCTCTGAATCAAGAGAATCCTGAATCCCTCTGAAAGAGCCGCGAAGTGGCTGATTTGGTGGTGTCTTGCGGGCACCGGACGGCCGCTCGAAGAAAAATCAACCGGATCCTTTTTCTTCTCTGGCGAACGATCCATTTCTTCTTCGTGTCGGGTGCACCTCGGCAGGGACTGGAACAGGCGAGGCTCTGCGGCGCGCAGCGGGGTCTACGACTGGAACAGGACCTGGCAAGATCGGTCCGGCACTGGCTCGCAGACGTGCGAGTAAAAACTCCCGCTTTTCTTGGGCGGGAGCTGAGATGGTTGCTGTCTCGGGGGTGTCGAGATGTGAGGTCTGCTGCGGCGCGCAGCCGTAGGCTGATCAGATCGGCATCTTCCGGGGCAGCGGCTGCCCCAATTTTGGTGCTACGGCTCGTATCAGATAGCATCCTGCAAATCGGAGGACCCGAAGGGGATGGGATGGCGGTCTATATCTTGTCTCAGAGGGGCCCATAGAGGCACATATGGCCGGTTTCGGGCGTCCCGAAATGTCATGGAGGCGGAAAACCCGTCGCGAGAGACTTTCAGGGCGTGTGATGAAGGCGCGCGTGAGGCCCGCTTGAGAGTAACCAGCCGATTGAAGCCGCCTGCCTGACGGCGGTGTTCTGAGCTAAGACACGTGCATCGTGCATAACGACGACCTTAACGACGTGGCTTATTCGGAGGAGCCATGCTGGGTGAGGCTCTGGGCGTTGAGCGGCGCCGGCGGTGGAGCCAAGACGAGAAGCTCGAGATCCTGTCGGAGGTCGGCGTCGGCGTCGGCGGTGCGTCGGTGACGCAGGTCGCGCAGCCCCACGAGATAACGCGCTCCCAGATTTACGGCTGGCGGCGTGACCTGAAGAAGTAGGGCCTATGGTCGCCGGATCGCGGGGCCGTTTTCATTCCGGTCGATTTTGGTGAGGCGCGGACGCCGGCGAGCGCCCCGCGCCAGCGCAATCCGTCATGGTCGAGTTGCAGCTGAGCAACGGCCGCTGCCTGAGGTTCGACAGCGGCATGGATGGAGAGGCGCTGACCCGATTGATCGGAGCTGTGGAAGCGGCATGATCGGACCGGGAACAGGCGTTCGGGTCTACTTGGCCTGCGGGACCACCGAAATGAACAAGCGGGTCACGGGTCTGTCACCGACGGATCATCACGGACTACCTGCTGCTTCACGGACACAAAGTCCGGCATCTGATGGCTCCCGGTCGGATCGACGCGGCCCGGCCGTCGGAAGGAGCGCATCTGCGCAACGGCGGGTCGGGAATCTATCCCGCGGATTGACGCCGGAGCAATCTCCGAGCCGGTCGTGAAAAAACTCATGAATTAACGTGCGGGAATCGGTTCGCGTCAAATGAGCCAGAACGGCGGGAGGGGTTAGACGAAGCCACCTCGAACGGCTGGTGGCGGGGTTTTTGCCGGTGCGGTGCGACCACCATCATCTTCCCACCGCGCCACGCACTCGGCACTCGGTTGGCCGGTCAGGCTCTCGTTGTCCCTGACCCGGAATATTTCGGGGAGCAGGCGCTCGAAGTCTGCCTTGCCAATCATCATTTCGTCGCTCCTTTCTATCACGAGCCATCTCACGGTGAAGGAAGCGCACCATTGCGATGCAATGGTGCGCTTGATTGGTGGGAAAATGAGAAGCTATGCCGCCTGGTTGCGGCGCCGCCTGTAGTCATGCTCCACGTCCGAAGAGACCGGGCGCATGCGCCTTTCGCGCTCCGTGAGACCATCGACGACGCGCGGGATATCACTGCGATCAATCCCGATGTCGCGCAGCAGGCGATCGTCCATGCCTCGAAGAGTTTCGATCATCTTCCGGTGTTGCCATTGGAGAAATGTGGTCCGGAGCCAACGTCGAAACGCTCCGGGCTTGCGGTTGCGCTGGCTGGCCGTTCGAGGGGGTGGGAAGTGAGGGGTATTGGATTTGAAGACGTGGGGGTGCATGTCATGCTCCATGACGAAGAAACTGAACCGAGACGCACGCACCACGTCAGCCGGGCGACCCGCACAGGCGTGATCTTCCGGCCAGTTTGGCGCGTTTGTCACTTCGACTGATCTGTAAGAGATCGAGAAGACCCCGAGGCGCGGATCGGCAAGCGGCCTGATCCCGCCCGGGGCTACCGGCGGTTCAGTGTGTTTCCTGCGTTGAGCAGGAACCTCGTATGAAGACTGAACATGGTCATGACCGAGATATCGGCAATGCGCGTGTGTTTATCAAGAGCACGGCGTGGCCTGCGACCTTCTGGCACTGACGCCATCAGAGGCGGACGAGGCTCATGGATGATGCCCCTCTAAAGGAGATCAAAGACCTCGGTTTATCGTCGCGCAGCAGTGAGAGCTGTCTCTCGTAGTGGTGCCACTTCGCCGCACCACGGCCGTGACGGTTGACAGAACCTAATTGTTGCATAGCCTATAAGCATGGTCACGAACGAAAGCCTCTTCCGGTTTCTGCTTCTGAACCGCCTCCCTGCCCGGGCGGCGAGCGCGTAACCGCGTTCACGGCCACCCGGGGATTTCTCGAACATTTTGATAGAGACATCGGGTCTGCAGAGTTCAGTCCCTGGGAGACAAACATGACCAACGCACAACATGTGCGGGTGCCGAATAGCTATGCTTACGACACCACGCCAGAAAAACACCTCAACGATGCCGAGTTCTTTCTTAGGCCTTCTGACCGCGCCGACATCGAGTGGCTGCTTTCTCGGGATGACCCTGCGGCACAGAACATGCCGCATCTTGTAGAAGGGATCCTGCGCTACAAGATGCGAACGGCCGGGAAAGCGGTTGGCAAAGGCATCGACCAAATCGCATTGCCTATGAAACGCATTACATATGCTGAAAGCAATGGCCCGGTACAGAAGGGCATTTTGACGATGAGCATAGTAGAACGGCCGGGTCGCATTCCGGTGGGGTCCTTGCTCGGCGCAACACTCTTGGGCATGTCAAGACACCAAGAAGAGCCCCTGAAGAAAGAAGACGGTCGCACTGTCATTGTGGGCGTTTTGAAGATCGAAACAGTGGAACCGGTCTGACGCGTCGAGTAGCAGACCGATCTGCGGCAAGGAACCGTGTGTAACGTGCCGTGTCGGTCAATCTTCGCCGAAGTAGCGCCACGATCGCCGTGTCAGGCGGGTTCCGGTGCGGGGAGGGCGACATCAGCAAGGGTCGAGCGGTTCAGGTTCTCGATAAAGGCCATCTCGGCCACCCGAAGCCGGGTCTTCAGGCGACAGCATCCGTCGATCGTGCAGTCCCCACCGTTCGGTTGGAAGCATTCGACAAGCGCTTGGCCCTCTTCCAGCAGGCGAACCACGTCCCCCAACCGTATCTCCTCCGGGGCGCGAGCCAATGTGGCACCGCCACCGCCTCCACGGCGTGTCTGCACCAACCCGGCCCGGCCGAGTTTCTGCATGATCTTGATGAGATGGTTGCGGGAAAGCTGGAACTCCCCGGCGAGATCAGCCGTGGAGAAAGCGCGGTCCGGCGCGCTGGCAAGGCGCATCAGCATGCGGAGTCCGTAGTCGGTGAATGAGGTAAGGCGCATTTGCCATCCATGAAGTGGTATTTACAGTGCCTATTATGGCGCTTATCCAGAAGAGTGAACAGCCCCAGCGCGGGTAAATGGATCTTACCGCGAG
The DNA here is from genome assembly GCF_052826185.1 of Heliomarina sp. Lineage (NCBI taxonomy): Bacteria > Pseudomonadati > Pseudomonadota > Alphaproteobacteria > Rhodobacterales > Roseobacteraceae > Heliomarina > Heliomarina sp. The sequence goes on from NZ_JBRBUI010000054.1 coordinate 17,112, forward strand.
AGAGACTACACCTGCATTTCGGAGTTCGGACATGGGCAATGGGTTCAACAGCTTCAAGAGTGAGGGAAGTTTTGCCTCCCCGCCCTGCATGGCGGCCGAGGTCGATCCTGGGTATTTCGATCCCTTGGGCGTAGATCCCGAACAAGCGCGCGACGTGGCCCGGTGGCGCACGGCGGAACGCAAGCGGCTTCGTGAGGCGCGTCAGACGCTTTCCTCGCACCAGAGGAAAGCAACAGGTGATGCGCTGATGGCAGGACTGAAGAGAATACTTGCAGTGCACTCTGCCGGCACGGGCGACGGGGTTGTCGCCTTCTATTGGCCGATCAAGGACGAGCCGGACCTGCGATCTCTGATGGCCAAGATGCAGGCGTCTGGTCGCCGCATTGCGCTGCCTCTGGTGGAGACGCGGGCGGCGCCCCTGGTGTTCCGCCTGTGGACTCCGGAGACGCGGATGGAGCGCGGATACTGGAATATCCCTGTGCCGCCACGGGACGCGCCGAAGGTGATGCCGGATGTCGTTCTCGCGCCTCTTATGGGCTGGGATCCCGAGGGCTATCGGCTTGGCTATGGTGGAGGGTACTTCGATCGAACCCTGGCGGCGCTGTCGTCGCGGCCCTTCAGCATCGGTGTGGGACTCGCCGCGGCGCAGCTGCCCACGATCTATCCGCAACCCCACGATATTCCGATGGATGTCATACTCACCGAGCGTGGGACCGAAGTCGGAGGCTAACGATGGACAGGGAGCAGATTGCGCGAAAGTTATTCGAGGGTATGCCCGATGCGCTGGTGGTCGCGGACCGCAAAGGTATCATTCGCGTCTGGAACGGGGGCGCGGAGCGGATATTCGGCTTTGCAGAGGGGGAGGCGCTTGGCCAGTCATTGGACATCATCACGCCGGAGCGACTGCGCGAGCGACACTGGATCGGCTACGAGGCCACCATGCGGACCGGCCAAACCAAATATGGCGCAGGCGATCTTCTGTCAGTTCCAGCAATCCGGAAGGACGGAGCGCAAATCTCGATCCAGTTCTCCATCGTTCCGTTGCGCGGCGAGGACGGTGACTTGCAGGCGGTCGCGGCGATCATGCGCGACGTCACGGAGGACTTCGAAGAACGTAAGAGGTTGCGGCGCGCGCTTCGCGGTTGAGGGGAGGGTCGAGGCGCTCTCTCGCTGCGTGTTCTGAAAGGGCGGATCGCCAAACTACCCACTTGGTCTTCTGCGATCTGATCGTCGAAACATGGCCCGCGGCTATGGAAGTAGCCGACCGCCTCCCCGCGCGGTCTCGTATCAGGATGCTGAATGAACGGTCGCGCTATGGTTCGGACTTCGCGGCCCAAGCTGTTAGGCACTGGATTCAACAACCGTGGCCGGGACAGCCTACACCGAAATGGGCTTACTCAGGGAAAACGGATGCTGCGAGAGCTTCAATGCCCGGCCCGGCGACAAAATGTCCAACGGAGAAATCTCCCATAGTGTGAGAAAAGCGGTGGCTCTGATCGAGCGTCGGAGGAAGCTCCACAACAGCAAGTGACCCCATAGCGCTCTGGGCTATCACCCTCCGGCTCCCGAAACTATCGCCCCGATGGACCGAAAGCCGGTCATTCTCCAGCATTCAAACTGGACTGACTGGGTGGGGCCGACCATGACGACAGAGCCGCAAGAGCCCGGCGTGGTGCATTTCGCTTACGAGGATCACCGGATTTGTCCAGCAGTTCATTCACACGTGTAGACAGGCTCTTGTCCTCGATGGGATATGGTGCCCGCAAGGACATCGCGCGGCTGGCGCGGGCTGGTGGCATTGTCTTCGATCAGGCTGAGATCCTGGACGCCTCCGTCCGCATCCCTGTCAGCGCGGACCTGCCCCGCCGCATGACGGTTGCGGGCAGGCCGCTTGATCCGCTTTCTGGCCTGGTCGTCATGATGAACAAACCCTTGGGCGTGACCTGTTCGCACAAGGAGGCAGGCGAGCTTGTCTATGACAGGCTGCCTGCGCGCTGGCGAAGCCGCAAACCCGCAATTTCAACTATCGGGCGTTTGGACAAACAGACCTCGGGCCTTTTGCTTCTGACCGACGACGGAGACCTTCTGCATCGTATTAGCAGCCCCAGAAGCCGGCTCAGAAAAACCTACCGGGCCACGCTTGCCCGTCCACTCGACCGCACGGAACCCGCTCTGTTTGCGTCGGGTAGGCTCACGCTCAGAGGCGATGACAAACCCCTGGCGCCCGCAGTGCTGGACATAATCTCAGAAACCGAAGCCCTGATCACCGTGACGGAGGGCCGATACCACCAAGTTCGCCGCATGTTCGCCGCCACCGGCAATTTCGTCGAAGCTCTGCGACGTGAACGCCTGGGCGATCTCTGCCTGCACGAGACCCTGGCTCCCGGTCGATGGAAGCTGCTGAGCCAGGAAGAGATCGCCCTCGTCTTTCGATGATCGAGGGGATCGGCTCAGATCACTCCCAGCATCCGCATGGCTTTCGCAACCCGCTCGAAACCGGCGATGTTCGCGCCCAGGACGTAGTCGCCGGGGGCGCCATATTCATCGGCAGTTTCGGCGCATCTGTCGTGGATGCTTTTCATGATCTGAGCCAACCGCTGTTCGGTCTGCTCAAAGCTCCAACGGTCACGGCTGGCGTTCTGCTGCATTTCCAGTGCCGACGTTGCAACGCCCCCCGCGTTCGCCGCCTTGCCGGGGCCGAACAGGATGCCGGCCTCGCGCAGGATGCGGATTGCTTCGGGGGTGCAGGGCATGTTCGCGCCTTCGCCGACAGCCAGAACGCCGTTCTTGACCAGTGATTTCGCGTCCTTGCCCGTAAGTTCGTTCTGGGTGGCCGAGGGCATTGCCACGTCACAAGGTAGATCCCAGACAGAGCCTTTCCCGGCAGGCACAAAATGAACCCCGTCCCCACGCAATCGGGCATACTCCGAAATGCGCTTTCGGCGCACGATCTTGATTTCCTGGAGCAGGGCAAGATCAATCCCGGCTTCGTCTATGACGTAACCGCTGGAATCCGAACAGGCGATGACCGTGCCCCCAAAGGATTGCACCTTTTCGATGGTATGGATGGCGACATTGCCCGCACCCGATACCACGACGCGCTTACCGTCGAAGTCGCTCTGGCGCGTTGCAAGCATGGCCCTGGTAAAATAGGCGTTGCCGAAACCAGTTGCCTCGGTCCGGGCGCGGGACCCGCCGTAGGCGATGGCCTTGCCGGTAAACACGCCTGATTCATAACGGTTGGTCAGGCGCTTGTATTGCCCGAACATGTATCCGATTTCACGTCCTCCAACGCCGATATCGCCGGCCGGAACATCCGTCTGCTCGCCCAGGTGGCGGTGCAGTTCGGTCATGAGAGATTGGCAAAAGCGCATGATCTCGCCGTCGGATTTGTTCTTGGGGTCGAAATCCGTTCCGCCTTTTCCGCCACCGATCGGCAGGCCGGTCAGGGCATTCTTGAAGGTCTGCTCGAAGCCCAGGAACTTGATGATCCCCAGATTGACGGACGGGTGGAAGCGCATCCCTCCCTTGTATGGGCCGAGGGACGAGTTGAACTGGACGCGAAATCCTCGATTGATCTGGACATTCCCTTGGTCGTCAACCCAAGGGATGCGAAAGATAATCTGGCGCTCGGGTTCGCAGATCCGTTCGATGAGCGCTTGTTCGAGATAATCAGGGTGCTTTGCCACGACGCGCCCGAGGCTTTCCATCACCTCGTGCACGGCCTGGTGAAATTCCGGCTCGCCGGCATTGCGCCTCGCCACTTCGGCAAGGATCGGTTGTAGCTTTTCGTCGATATTGTTCATGTGCCTCGTCGCATCAAAGGGTGGTGTTGGCTGGGTGCGGAAAATGTGTGCATCAGCACCACGAGCGCCCATTTGCTAATCAGCTATTTGATCCACGACTGTCGCGCAAACCGTTCTCGCGCAGGATGACGTCGAAGTGGGTGTTGTGCGGTTGTGGGGCGGTGAGAGTAAGCTGCGCTGCATCTATTCTAACGCCGACGCCAATCGGTTTCGGGTGCAGCACTGGCGATGACCCAGACATTTGCCTCGACGCGACCGGTCTCACATCAGGTAGCAGGCCTCTGCAGCTTCGCCGATGGAGGATCAAGCCGGGCGAATGAACATGCGGTCATCCTCTTGCGCGGCAGCGTCGTCGGAGCGGATGGCGCGGTAGCAATGCCACGTGGCGTGTCCCAGCAACGGAAAAACCAGGATCAGCCCGAGTCCGGCCGTGAGTAGGCATAGGACGCACAGCACCACCACGATGGCGCCCCAGACAATCATGACTCCAAGGTTGTTCCAGACCATCGCCATGCTGATCCCGAGCGCGGAGAGTGCGTCGGTCCGTTCCGTCAGCAGCATCGGAAAGGCGAAGACGCTGATGGCGAAGGAGAAGGCGGCGAAGAGCGCACCGACGGCAGAGCCGACCAGCAGCAGGGCCCAGCCAGTGGGGGTGAGGAGAAGCATCGGCACGATCTCCTCGGTGCCGGGAAAGGCCACCATGCCGAAGAACAGCGCATAGATCAGGACCGCTGCGCGCATCCACAGCAGGAAGAGCCCCAGAAGCATGACCCCCATGAAGACACCGGCACGGCCGGACCGAAGCCGGACGAACAGCATCGGCCCGAGGCCGACCGGTTCGCCTGCATCCAGTCGCCGGCTTTTCTCGTAGAGCCCGCCTGCGATCAGCGGCCCGACCACCATGAAACCCGCCAGCGCCGGGAACAGGGCATAGTCGAATTCCAGCCGGAACAGGAACCAGACCACAACGACTGAAACGAGGAAAACGCCGAGGCCGTAGATCAGGCTCGGAAGCGGGTGGGACCAGAGATCGCGCCACCCGGCCCGCAGCCACGTGAAGGCGGTGCGCCACGGCAGATCGCGGGCGTGTGGGCTGGGGCGTGCAAGGGGTGGAACCACTTTTGGGATCATGCCCCCGGCGTGCGGATTGTCGGGCGGCGGCGGGGCGTTGTTCTGGCTCAGCATGACGGTTTCGCCGGGCGGTGGGTGCCGGCGCCTTCCTTGGCGGTTTCAACGCAGCTCGGTTGCGACGACAGCGAGACCGAGACGAGATGGATATTGGCGGCCACAAAGACGGCCACCACCAGCAATGCGGCGGAGATCGCCAGAACTCGGGGCCGCTCAATGGTCATTCCGGGCCCCCGTCAGCCAGCGAGGTGATGTAAATGGCAAGCATCTTGCGCTGCGCTTCGGTCAGGCGGTTTTCCCATGCGGGCATCCAGCCCTGTCGGCCACCATAGATCGTCTCGAACAGCGCCTGATCGGTGCCACCATAGATCCAGTGAGTGTCCGTGAGGTTCGGGGCACCGAGATCCTGGATGCCCGCACCATCCTCGCCGTGGCAGCTCGAGCAATTGTCGGCGAAGAGCGCGGCGCCTTCCTCCAGCCCTTCAGGCGAGGCGCCGCTGTCGAGGCCCGCCAGCGACTGCACGTAGTCCGCTGTGATACGGATCTGGTCCCGGTCGAGGATGCCATCGCGGCCGAAGGCCAGCATCTCGGCATAGCGTGTGTCTGGATGCGGAGCATTGATGCCGACACGCAGGGTTTCGAGGATCGTTTCGTCGTCGCCGCCCCAAAGCCAGGCGTCATCGACCAGGGAGGGATAACCGGGGCCGCCTTCGGCGCGGCTTCCGTGGCAGGCCGCGCAATTGTCACCGAAGAGTGCGGGTGCTGTCCGGTCGACGTGGGCCATGAGCAGGGTGTCGTCACGGATTTTGTCCAGCGGGAGCGCGGCGATTTGATCCGCCCAGACGCCACGGGCGGCATCCGCGGCGGCTACGCGCTCTTCCACCTGTTCTTGTTGGTCAATCCCGAGTAGCCCGCGGGTATAGGTGTTCACCAGTGGCCAGGCCGGCATGAGCACCCAGTAGACCAACGCCCAGATATGCGTGACGATGATGAAGAACCACACCGCCCGCGGCACGCGGGTGTTCAGCTCGGTGATCCCGTTCCATTCGTGACCAGTAGTCTGGTGACCGGTGAGGGGATCGCGTTCCTTTACCGACATGGCCCGTCCTCGTCATCCAGGATGCTGTTGGCGGCCTTGTCGAAGCGTTTGCCCAGCGACGGCCAGAACGCATAGATGGTGATGCCCACCGACAGGGCGATGAGATAGAAAAGGCCGAAGGACTTGGCGATGGTCGAGGTCAAGTCGTGCGTGAGATCCATGCTGTCAATCCTCCCCGAGTGGCTGATTTGCGAAGGCGGCGTCGGTGAGCCCACCGAGGATCTGGAGGTAGGCCACCAGCGCATCCATTTCCGTGACGCGGTCCCGCTGTCCATCGAAGTGGCGGATGTTGGTCGCTTCGCCATAGCGCGCACTCGCGCCGTCGGCCGCGTCGGTGTCGGGCCGCGCCTGGCCGCGCGCGTCGGCATCAGCATTGGCGATCTGTTCATCGCTGTAGGGCACGCCCACCGCCCGCAGGGCCGCAAGACGATCCGGCAGGCTGGCGGTTTCGAGCGTCTCGTCCAGCAGGAAAGCATATTGCGGCATGACCGATTCCGGCACCACGGCGCGCGGATCGACCAGGTGGCGCACGTGCCAGTCATCGGAATACTTGTTGCCCAGCCGGGCAAGGTCCGGCCCCGTTCGCTTGGAGCCCCAGAGCATTGGGTGATCATATCGCGATTCCACCGCCAGCGAATAGGGGCCGTAACGATCCACCTCGTCCTGCAGGGTCCGGATCATCTGGGAGTGGCAGGCATAGCAGCCCTCGCGAATGTAGATGTCGCGCCCGGCCTGTTCCAGCGGCGTGTAGAGCCGCATGTCCGGTGCAGCCTCGACCGTTTCGTCGATGGTGAAGAGCGGCGCGATCTCGACGAACCCACCCACACCGGCGGCAAGGATGATGCCAAGGGTCAGGGCCATCGAGTGCCGCTCGGTGCGGTAGTGGGTCCGGGCGTGGAACTCGAACAGGCGGGCGAAGGGGGAGAGGATCTTGCGAAACATCAGGTCACTCCGCTGCCGGGACGGCAGGTTCTGCCGCCTCGGACGAGGTGGGGTAGTCGCGTTCCGGGCGTTTTTCGGGGGCGTGCCGGATCGTCATCCAGACGTTGTAGGCCGCCAGGACCGCCCCGGTCAGGAACAGGGCACCACCGCAAGCCCGTGCGACGTAATAGGGATGCATGGCCACCAGCGTGTCCGTGAAGGAATAGGCCAGCGTGCCGCTGTCGGTGTAGGTGCGCCACATCAGCCCCTGGATGATGCCGCTGTTCCACATCGCGAAGACGTAGATCACCGTGCCCGCCAGCGCGAGCCAGAAGTGCCATTCCACCAGCTTCCAAGAATACATCGTCTCGCGCTTCCACAGCAGTGGGACGACGGCGTAGATCGAGCCGAAGGTGATCAGCGCCACCCAGCCCATCGCGCCGGCATGGACGTGGCCCACGGTCCAGTCGGTGTAATGCGACAGCGAGTTCACCGCGCGCACCGCCATGAACGACCCCTCGAAGGTGGACAGCCCGTAGAACACCGCCGCCACCATCATGAAGCGCAGCGTGGCATCGTCGCGCACCTTGTGCCAGGCACCATTCAGCGTCATGAGCGCGTTGCCGGCGCTGGCCCAGCTGGGCACCAGCAGCATGACCGAGAAGGTCATCCCCAGCGTCTGCACCCAGTGCGGCAGGGCGGTGTAATGCAAATGATGCGAGCCGGCCCAGATGTAGAAGAACACGATGCCCCAGAACGACAGGATCGACAGGCGGTAGGAGTAGATCGGCCGCTCCGCCCGCTTGGGCAGGAAGTAGTAGAGCATGCCGAGGAACCCGGCGGTCAGGAAGAAGGCGACCGCGTTATGGCCATACCACCATTGCGTCATCGCGTCCTGGACGCCCGCGAAGGCCGAGTAGCTCTTTGCCCCTGTCAGGCTGGCGGGGATGGCGAGGTTGTTGACGATATGAAGGATCGCCACGACCAGGATGAAGGCGAGGTAATACCAGTTGGCCACGTAGATATGCGGCTCGTTGCGGCGCGCCAGTGTGCGGATGTAGAGCACGAAGTAGACCACCCAGACGATGACCAGCCAGATGTCGGCGTACCATTCGGGTTCGGCGTATTCCTTGGATTGGGTGACCCCCATCAGGTAGCCCGAGGCGGCGATGATGCAGAACAGGTTGAACCCCAGCAGCACGAACCACGGCGAGACATGCCCGGCCAGCCGCGCCCGGCTGGTGCGCTGCATGACGTGGTAGGACGTGGCGATGAGGGCGTTGCCACCGAAGCCGAAGATCACCCCCGATGTGTGAACGGGGCGGATGCGCCCGAAGCTCGACCAGGCCGCGTCGAAGCGCAGATCGGGCCAGGCGAGCTGCACCGCGACCCAGACGCCCATGCCCATGCCGGCCACGGCCCAGAACAGGGCGATCACCAGCCCGGCCTTGGTCGGGTCGTCGTAGTAGTTGACCGTGCGGTCCTCGGCCGGTTCGGGCTCGCCAATTGCACGCAGGACGAAGAAGGTCGTGATACCGGCTGCAATCAGCACGATCGCGCCGTGGCTCCCCATCGGATCGCCATGACCCGCTGCGGCCATCACCAGCCCGACAATCGCCATGACGACACAAATCATCAATGCGATCTGGCGTTCGGCACCTGTCAAACGCTCCATCATCTGGCAACCTCTTGGTCAGTTCTATGTCTTGGTGGCAGCGGACGGTCCTCCGTCTGGAGGATCCGGCGGGCATCGCCTTCCGGATCGTCGAACTGGTCGGTCTTCATCGCCCAGAAAAATGCTCCGAGGCCGATTGCACCCATCATCAGCGTCACGGGTATCAGCAGTAGAAGGATGTTCATGTCGGCCCCACCGTAGGCGTTTGGCGGGCTGATGCGAGGCGAGCCTGAGCTTCGGCACACAGGGTGTTCAGGCGCTGCGCCGCCGGGACAATCGCGTCGATCTCACCCGCGCCGGTGCCGCAATAGAGCGGCATCTGTTCAAGATCTCCGGTCGTGGTGCGCAGGGGCGAGTCCGTGCTCTGGCGCAGCCGCGGGATGGGGCCGTCGCGGGCGATCACCTCATGTGCGATCATCTCTGGGTCATGTCCCATCAGGGTCGGGCCGAAGGACTCGGTGACGCTGTTGCGGAGGACGCGCACGACCGATCCCTTGGGCCAGTTCAGCACGAAGCCGTCGGTCAGGACGGTATCCTCCCCCTGCGCGGTCACGACCCGTTGCTTGTGGTAGTCGTGGGCGAAGGATTCGGCCGTAGCCAGAAAGGCGGTGCCGCATTGGACTCCCTGCGCCCCGAACGAGAGCGCCCGAGCCAGCCCCTTGCCGTTGCTGATGCCGCCCGAGGCGACAACCGGCAGAGCCGTCGTTTCCAGCACGGCCCGGAGCAGGTCGAATGTTGGAGTGCGTCCGTGCACGTGTCCGCCCGCATCCTGGCCCTGTGCGATCAGCACATCCGCACCGGCAGCTTCGGCCTCCCGTGCCGCGCGCAGCGTGCCCACCTGGTGCAGCAGAAGAGCGTCTGCCTCCTTCACTTGGGCAACGGCCTCGGGCACAACGTCCCAGAAGAAAGAGAACACGCCCACCTCCATCGCGAGGCAGGTTTCGATTTGCTGATGCAGCAAGCCGGGCTCCGTGGCCGCCGGGATGACGTTGACGGCGAATGAGCGGTCCGACAGCCGGCGGTAGTCCTCAATTTCCGAGACGATGAGTGATGGCGCCTCGCGCACCATCCCCAGGGTCGGGAAGCCGCCCGCATTTGCGACCGCGGCGGCCAGTTCGGCGCGCGCGACGCCTCCCATCCCGGCCAGGATAACGGGATACTCACATCCCAGCAGATCGCACAGGGGGGTGCGCAGGGACCCGGGTTCAAGCGTCACGACTTGCTCCCCTTGAGCCGTTGCCTCAGGTAGTCCCGCAGGACCACAGCCTGGTTGTGGTCCCGGTCCTTCGCGGCGAAGAGCAGAGTGACGGGGCCGGCTCGGCACCATGCGAGGCAGCGTTCGACAGCGTCCGTGTTGTCAGCCAGTTCCTGCAGGTAGCGGTTGCGGAATTCTCCCCATTTGTCCGGGTCGTGGTCGAACCATTTCCTGAGCTCGGTGGTCGGCGCGATGTCCTTGATCCAGTCATCGTGCCCGAGATCAGCCTTCGAAATACCTCGCGGCCAGATTCGATCCACGAGCAGCCTCGTGCGGTCCGTATCGGACGCCTCGTCGTGAACGCGGGCAATATCGATATCGAATTGCTTCGCCATGCGAGGCTCAAACCAGTTTCGGGATGCCGGTGCCTTTGGCATCCTCGACCGCGAAGTTGAGCGACCGGGCGATGCGTTCGGCCCGCTCGATGACATGGGCGGCGCCTGCGGGTGTGCAGATCTCCTTCGCGGTCTCGCGAAAGAGTGTGAGCCACCGCTCGAAATGGCCCCAGTCAATCGGCAGACCGACGTGCTTGGGCACCGGGGCGCCATGATAGCGGCCTGTCATCAGGGCAACGGAGGACCAGAATGCAGTCATCCGCTCCAGATGCGGTGGCCAGTCATCTATCCGCGCCCCGAAGATAGGGCCAAGAACAGGGTCTTTGCGGACCTTGCCATAGAAGGCATGGACCAGCTCGCGCAGCACCGGGTCATCGAGTCCGGTCCGTGCCTCGAGATCGGCTGTGATCTCCGGGCGCGCGGAGGGGCTGCGCGAAGAAGTCTGGATGGAGGTCATCGGTGTGGCACCTTGGTCTCAGTTGTATTGACGGGGTACGTCTCCCAAGTGGTATTGTAAATACCTATTCGGGGCGAGCGCAATCGCGCGAAACCGCGCAGTGGCCGACTGGCGGAGATCGGCGCGGGATCAGGGCATGGGAGACGCTGGGATGAGTGAAGTATTCAAAACCGACAGCGGGTTCGTTGTGGAAGCAGCCGCCATCGCGCGGGCCTTCAAGATCACGGAAGAGCAGGTCCGGGAAGAGATGCGGAATGGACTCATCAGCAGCCGCTCCGAGAGCGGGGCGGGCGAAGACGAAGGACGTTGGCGCATGACCTTCTACCGTGCAGACCGCGCGTTCCGTCTCGTTGTCGACGCAGAGGGAGAGGTGCTGTCGCGGGGAAGCTTTCCCGTCACTCCGCGATCGCGGTCAGTGCGCCGGGATTGACACTCGACGCGCGGCAAGCAACGATCAATCCATGGTCAGGTTTCAGATCAAGTTCCGGTTTCTTCTGCTGAACCGCCCTTAGCCCCGGGCGGATCGTGGGCGTTTTATGCGCAGCGATCTCCCGGGGACATCTCGAGAAAAGTTCTGAGATTGTCGGAGGGAACTCCAGGGGGAAACATGGCCATACCTGACGTTACGGGATCAACGATACCGCGACACGGAAAGCCGGAAGCGGGTGGCGGGGATTGCAAGTGCCGCCTGACAAAAGCCGATCGGCTGAGAATCGAGAGATTTCTGAGCTTCGCCAACAACAGCAGTGTCGCTTACTCCCAGCTCATGCTGGATACTCTACACCAGAAACTGCAGGTGGCCGTTGCGATTGAGGGTGCGGCACCGTCCGATGTTGCCACGTTTGGCAGCCATATTTCCTGCGTGGTGGATGAGAAAGATATCGAATGCGGGGTTCTCAGTTTCGGCCTTGTGACGCGTGCCGGAGAAATCCCGATTCACTCCGTTCTGGGGGCCACGCTCATCGGGATGTCGGCCGGGCAACGCACCAAGCTGCTGTCCGAAGACGGCACCACCCGGTCATTGGTGGTAACCCAGGTGGGCGTGCCTTTTGCCGTGTAGTGACGGGTTGCAACTAATGCGGTCGTTGGAGCATCCGACGCGGGGACTACCGGCATCAACGGTTTTCCTGGAGACCGGACAGCCTCACTGGTCTTCATTTTCCGTCTCACGGAAAGGTTTCCTACCCCGCCTGAAAGGATCAGCCCAGCGGGTGGTGGCATCTGCTGCTCCGAGGACCCAGCAAAGTTTGACTTGGCGTCGGAAACTTCATAGCGTGGCGTGATGTCTGTGTTCTCATGCAAAATTAGAGGCCGGTCGTTTCCGGGATCTCTGCTGAACCGCTCCCTGCCCCGGGCAGGGGGCCGCATGCGCTGACCTCCACGCTCGGGGATCTTCTTCACCAACAACTTTGGATTCTTGAGGCTTGCGTCGAGCAGGCCGAGGAGAAGATATGCGAACATCAACTGAAATGGCGACTTTCGCTGGAAGATCAGGCAACGAGGCTGCTGCGATTGATAGCCGGGCGTTCGGAAGCGTCGAGGCCATGCGACCGATCCAATCGTTTCTTTCCAAGCGGGACTTCTGGCACCTGCAAGAACTGCGGAGGGAATGCGCAGCTATCGAAGGCGGTGTCTTTCCTCTGCTGTCGCACCTGATCCGGGCAAAGCTTCAGGATGCACATATTCTGAATCCCAAAGAAGAGGCAGGAAACGTCGCCGCCCTGGGTTCACGTGTGACCTACTCTATCAGGGGGACGGCACCACAATCTCGGACACTCTTTGACCATGGTTTTGCACATGATCAGGGAGGTATCCCGATCAAGACATTCCTCGGGGTCACCTTGCTCGGAATGAAGGTGGGACAGACGGTGCCGCTCCTTAACGCAAGTGGGACGACAGAGCCGCTCGAGCTTGTTGCGATACCGTGGCAACTCGAGGCGAGAACGTAGCTGAACTGCGCAGGACGACGGTTCGCGAGGACCATTGCAACTTGCCCGCCGACTTAAATCAAGTCGGCGGGTCGATCCCTTTGTATCGCAAGGGTATAAGCACCTGAGTTGCGATGTGCTGGAGGTTTCATGACAACGAATTTGCGCAGAAAGCTCGATGTGGTCGTGACCGCCATTGGCGTCTCCCTGCTGCCTTGCGTTGTGAGCGCCGAGATCGACGGGCATGGCCCCGATGCATGGCGGGTGACCGGTGTTTCCGCAGACGATGTGCTCAACGCCCGGATGGGGCCCGGAACCGGATATCCGGTGATCGAGACCTTCGCCCATGATGCCCGGGGCCTGGAGCAGATCACCTGCGTGCCGTTCTTCACCATGGCGCATTTCTCGACCATGACGCAGGCCGAGATAGACGCCCTGCCGCCCCGGTGGTGCCTGATGCGCTCGGCGGACATGAGCAAGGCGGGGTGGGTGGCACAGCGGTACCTGATCGCTGAGGGGTACGAGCCGGTCGACACCGCCGGCGACGGTGCCGATGCGATGTCGGGAGACGAGATGATCCTCGAGGCGCAGGAGCTTGTTCGCGCTCTCTACGAGAGCGCGCGGCTCGCCAGAATGGGCGGGCCCGAGCCGCTCGATCCGGCAAATGTCGGCAACTTCTTTTCCTCAGATGTCGTGGCCACCATGCGAGCCAACCCGCTTCAGGCCGACCCGATCTACGGCGCGCAGGATTTCCAGGGCAGCGTAAGCGCCCCCCGGCCCGATCCCGATCAGCCGATGTTCCGCGGGATGGTTACCATCAACGTCGAGATTGTTAATTTCGGTCGGGCGCACACCGCCGTCTTCCGGCTGCGCGCCGACCCCGGCCAACCTGGGGCGCCGCTGCGGATCTTCCGCGTGGAGCATGAAGGCTGGTCATTTCCGTAGGATAAAGAGGAACAGGGGAGACCATCATGAAAGCGAGTTTTCTTTCGGTCGTCGCGGTCGGGCTGACGGGGCTGGCAGAGGCGGCAATGGCCCAGACCGGGCCGGTCCCGGTCGGCACGGTCAGTGCGACCATCGGCGATATGGCCTACGAGGGCGAAACACTCGACGTCCCCTCGGAGGGTACCTCAACCGCGGAATGGCGCGCCTTCGGTCCGGTGACCTCGGTCAGCGTCCAGGCCCACGATCCGGCGGCGGAGAGCCTCATGCATGGCGTCCTGACGATCGAGATGTCGCTCATGGGCGAAGACGCCTCGGCCGGGATGATGGATGCTTCTGTCTCGTGGTGGCCCGAGGGCATGAGCGCACCCTTCTATATCAATGAGGTGATCGGGCCCGACCTGGGCATCGCCATCGACACGCTCTCGCTGGAAGAGGGCGGATCGAAGATCACGGGCACCTTTTCGGCCCGGCTGTGCCGGAAGGACAGCTTTTTTGCCGAGATCGACAGCGGCGACTGTGTTCCGGTCGAGGGGCGCTTCGATACGGCGCCGACGACGGTGGATTAGGGGAGGGCACCGAGGCGAGGCCGACCGGCTCAGTATCCCGGCTGGGTTTTTCGGCGGGGCGCTGCCGCCTGAGAACTGCCTGTCGGAAGGAGACCTTTGCCCGAACCAGGCCGCTCGTCTGGTAGAGCGAGAATGAAGACCGAGCCGTGTCCGGTACGGCTGTCAACACTCCAGCGATCCTCCAGCTGCCATGGGCTGGACAGACAGCCATCTTTACGAGTTCCGCGTCGGTGATGCCGGTTGGGGGCCTGCCCGACTCGAACGGCTCCTTCGGCGGTCTGATGGATGCGAAGAAGATCTTTGGGAGAGGTTGCTCCGCCGAACCGGCACCAGGTCGATGCAGTATATCAACGACTTCGGCGGCGACTGGAACCACAGCATTGGATGTGCCGGAGCTCGACGTTGGCCCGGCCGCCATCACGCACCTGTCACTCGTTTTCTTCGAGCTGGCGACCAACGCCCTGAAATACGGGGGCTCTCTGAAGCAGGAGATGGCGTTCTGGTTCGCGGGGAGCAGCCGAGGGAGCGGGCGAGTTGCAGCGAGATGCTTCATTTCGTTGACGGCCAGGTGAGAACGGTGCGCCGGTGTAGGCAGGGAATGCAGTCCCAGTGCTTACCGGACAGGCGCGAGGCGCTATTCGCTCTCGGGCAAAAAGGCTGTCAGGAAACCAAGGAACAACAGTGCGGGCAGGAAACCGAACACCGCCTGCATCCCCATCTGGTCGGCGAGTGCCCCGAGGGCGGCCGCTCCGATCGCGCCGACCCCGAAGGCGAAGCCGAACACGAAGCCTGCGACCATCCCGACTTTCTGTGGCAGCAATTCCTGCGCATAGACCACGATGGCAGAGAATGCGGACGACAGGATGAGCCCCACGACAACACTGAGCAGGATCGCGCCCCAGAGAGCGGCATGTGGCAGGGCGAGCGCGAACGGCAGGGCTCCCACGATCGAGACCCAGATGACCGTCTTTCGTCCAACCCGGTCCCCGATGGGGCCGCCCGCAAAGGTGCCGACAGCAACGGCCGCGAGAAAGATGAACAGGACAGTCTGGGCGTGCCGTATGCTCACCCCGTATTTTTCGATGAGGAAGAAGGCGTAGTAGCTTTTGAAGGTTTCGACATACACGAACTTGCTGACGAGCAGCGCGCCGATGATCGCGAAGGCGACGATCAGGCGCCGTCGGGGGAGATCCGGACCCACTGGGGCCGATGATCCGGCCGATTTCGTCATCTTCTGGTGATTGGTGAACCACCTCGCGATCCACAGCAGGATCATCACCCCGACCACGGCGAGCAGGCCGAACCAGACGGTGCTGACCTGCCCCAGCGGCAAGACGATCATGGCCGCGGCAAGCGGGCCAAGGGCGGTTCCCGCGTTGCCTCCGACCTGGAAGCTCGACTGCGCGAAGCCCAGCCTGCCGCCGGAGGCCATGCGGCATACCCGCGACGCCTCGGGGTGGAATAGGGCCGACCCGATCCCCAGCACCGCCGCGGCCACCAGCAGCAGCGGGAACGAGTTGGCCAAAGCCAGCATCAAGATACCCAACGCGACCACGGCCATGGCCACCGCCAGTGTATAGGGTCTGGGCCGCAGGTCGCCGGACAGCCCCATGATGGGCTGAAGGACGCAGGCCGTGATCTGCTGGGCGAGGGTAAGCAGCCCCAGCTGAAAGTAGCTGAGGGCGTATTCGGCCTTCAGGATGGGGTAGAGCGCCGGGAGCAGGAACTGGATCAGATCGTTGATCAGGTGGGTCCCGCTGACGGCGAGGATGACCGAATAGGACGTCGGTAGGATCAGGGCTTTTTGCGTGCTCATCATGGTGTCCAACAGCGGTGGTGACATGTCGCCCGTCGATGGACGGTGCGCGGCCGACCCAAGCCCGTGCGCCCGGACGACCCTCGGAATCGGTGCGCATCTTGATCCTTGACCGGCCAGTTGTCTCACCAGAAGGAAGGCTGTAATTCAGTAGAAAAACTACTGTCTGGATCGTGGTCATTCCGCTCAAGTCATTGCCGCCGCTCAATGCGCTGCGCGCCTTCGAGGTGTCGGGGCGCCAGTTGAGCTTTCGCCGCGCTTCCGAGGAGCTTGGCGTATCGCAGGGCGCCGTGGCCCAGCAGGTCCGGCTGCTGGAAGATCACCTCGGCTTCTCCCTGTTTCGGCGCCTTCCCCGCGGTATCGCCCTGACCGCACGCGGTGCGAGCTACCATTCCGAGATCGCCCGGGCCTTCGAAACGCTGCGCAAGGCGACTGACGAGGTTCAGCATCAGGCCGAGGCCGTCACGATCAGCGTCACGCCGACGTTCGCGTCGAAAGTGCTGATGCCGAGGCTACCGGCTCTCGGTGCGGCGCTGCCGGACGTGGATCTGCGGATCGTAGCGACGGTCGCCGTCTCGGACTTCGACCGGGACCGGGTCGATATCGCTGTCCGCGAGACGCGGCCGCCCTTTCCCACATCCCTCGAGAGCCACCTGTTGTTCCGGGAGAACCTCGTCGCGGTGGCAAGCCCACATCTGGTCGGAGACCTCCCGCCGCCGCTGACACACGACGAGGTCCGGGGGCTGCCATTGCTTCATGACAGCTACGACCATTGGCCCCGCTTCTTCGACCATGCAGGGCGGCTGCCCGGCGCGGTGTTCAACCAGGTGTCGCTTGCGTTGGATGCTGCCCTCGCAGGCCAGGGCGCCGCGATCGCCTGCCGCGCCTTCGTGCAGACCGACATCGACGCCGGGCGTTTGATCGAGATTTGCCGCGCGGATTTCTCAACCGGTTCGGACTATTATCTTTTGCGGAAACATCAGAGACAGCCTCGCGACAGGCTTGACGCGGTCTGGTCGTGGTGTCTGGCCAACTTTGCCTCTGGGTAGCTCCTTGGCCCAGGTTGCCTGCCCCTTACCGTGTCCACGGGAATGGGGTCCCTTCCAGCGTGGCGGTTGTGTTGCGTGAAGCTGAGCGGGCCAATTTGCAGACCAACTGTGCTCCGAGGCAAGAGCGTGATCCAATAACTCAGGGACGCCCAGATGCTCTCAATGCCCATACTCGTCATCGCGGGCCTGCTCGCCGGCATGATCAATGCCATCGCCGGCGGCGGGACGCTCCTCAGCTTCCCCGCCCTGGTCTGGCTGGGCGTGCCGCCGGTCATGGCGAACGCCACGGCGACGCTTACGGCGCTGCCGGGGTATATCGGGAGCGCCTGGGCCTACAGAGGGGACATCCGCGCCGAGGGGAGCCTCGGCCTGGGCAGCATCATTGCGATCGCGGCGCTTGGCGGGCTGGCGGGGGCGGGCCTTCTGTTGGTCACGCCGGGCGAGGCCTTCGTCGGCATCGTTCCCTGGCTTCTGCTCACCGCCACGCTGCTTTTTGCCATCGGGCCGCGTCTGGTGGCGATGGTGCGCGCGAGGGGAGTGAGGATCGGACCCGTTCTCTCGGCCTGCGCGATCTTCCTGGTGGCCGGATATGGCGGCTACTTCAACGGCGGACTGGGGATCATGCTGCTGGCGGTGTTCAGCCTGATCGGCTTCCAGAATCTGCACGGCATGAATGGCCTGAAGAATCTCCTCTCCGCCGTGCTCTCGCTGGTCTCGGTCACCACCTATGCGACTGCCGGCTTGATAGCCTGGGAATCCGCCGCCGTTCTGGCGGTCGCGACGACGGTAGGGGGCTACATTGGAGCCCGGCAGGCACGCCGGATTCAGCACACCGAATACTTGCGGGCCCTGATCGTCGGCATCGGTGCCGCGCTGACGCTGGTGTTCTTTCTACTATAAGGCGCGGGGTGCCGAGGGCCTATCGCTCCAAATGCGTCCCGTCGGACAGGAGAGCTTCGCTCATCGGCACGTCCCAGGACATCGGGTAGATGGTCGGCAGGCGGCAAGCGGAGAACCCCACGCCGACGATCCGCGGCTTCGGGTCAAGCTGTGCCAGCGTCCGGTCATAATAGCCCCCGCCATTGCCGAGCCGATAGAGCTCTTCGTCGACGCCGACGAGCGGCGCGATGACGATGTCGGGCACGCGCACTTCGCCATCGGCGGGCACCAGGATGTTCCAGAAGCCCCGTGTCATGCGGCATCCCGGTGACCAGGTCTGAAACTCGAGCGGCGTGTGCTCTTCGACCACGACCGGAAGCAGGACCTGCGCACCGGCCGCATGGGCCGCGCCCATCCACGGCCGTAGATCCGGCTCGCCCCGGATCGGCCAGTAGACGGCAATGGTCATTCCGGCTCTGGGCGCGACGACCCGGTCGAGAGCATCGATCAGGTTGGCCGTCGCCCTCTGGCGCTCTTCCGAAGGGAGCGCACGCGCGGCGACCAGCCGTGCCCGTTCCGCGCGCCTGAACCGCGCGACGTCCCGCGCCGTTTCGGGGTCGACCGGATGCCCGTCCACAAGGTGGTGCGCAAAGCAGGGGGCAGTGCCTGCGTCGGTTTCGTCGTCCATCATGCGGTCGTCCGTCCGGTGCGTTGCGGCGGGAACAGGGTATCGTAGCCCCAGGTGAAGACGAAGGCATAGATCATGTAGAATGCCGCGAAGGAGATCTCCATCAGCAGCGCGGCGATCAGCGAGACATCGAGCCACCAGGCGAAGAGCGGCAGGAGTAGCACCAGCAGCGTCGCCTCGAAGAGCACGGCATGAACGACCCGGAGCGGCACCGTCTTGCGCACATCGCCCCGGCGCCAGTTGAGCACATGATCGAACTCAAGGTTGAAGAGATAGTTCCAGGCCGTCGCGGCCGTGGCACCCAGCACGACCAGAACGCCCATGTCGCCCATGGGGTGATCGAAAACCCAGGCGAAGAGCGGGGTGACGATCAGGATGCCGATGAGTTCGAAACTGACGGCCTGGCGAATACGATCTGCGGTGCTGCGCATGGAATTGGCTCCGATTGTTCCTCGGGCCATCCCGCGTGCTGACCGTCTGGCCGGGCGAGGTCGTCCTCGCTTGCCCGGAGGATGTGTTCCGGATGCGGGCATTTCAAGCGGCTCTTACGCCGCAGGACGCTCCTCCGCTCCATGAAGAAGGAGCCGCATGATATCGGAGCGGGTCAGGATTCCGACGAGTCGCCCCTCCCGGGTCACCGGAACGACCTCGCTGCCCTGGGCCGCCAAACGGTTGAGAAGCGCGCCGACAGGCAGGTCGCGCGATACCGCGCGGTCGGCGTTTCGCATCACGTCCGATACGGTGCGACGCGGGGACCGCTGCCGCCAGGCTACTCGGCGGTCCTGCGCCGCGACCGCCTCGAGGAGATCCGCCTGGAGCACCAGCCCGCGCAGCTTCATGTCACCGTCGACGACGGGGAGGCTCTTGATGGCATGGCTGCGGAACAGACGCGCCGCCTCCGGGAGTGTGGTGCCGGGCCGCACCGTGATGAGACCGGTGGTCATGATGTCGGCGCAGGTCGTGCCTTCGAAACGGTGCTGAGCCGCCTCGGCTTCGGCAGCCGCCAGCAAGCGGCCGAGGTCCGCCACACCAAGGTTGGTCGCCTGGTTAAACCGGTCGAGCAGCTGGCCCAGTTGCTCGGTCGATAATCCCAGCCGCAGCGCGGGATCTCCGATGTCATCCGTCTCGGGCTGGCGGAACGGATAGACCCGCCCCGTAGCCCTGTTGTAGGCGATGGCGGCAAGAACCAGCACGGCAGTGGTCACCCCGACCGGCACCAGGGCGAAGAGCGGTCCCACTTCCAGAGCCGGTGCCGGATCGAGGGCGGTCAGCAAGGCCACGGCGCCGCCCGGCGGGTGCAGGGCCCGAACGAACATCATGACGATGATTGCGGTGCCGACCGCGATGCCGGCCGACCAGGGGCCGGGAACGACCTGGAGCACCAGGAGTGCGACGAGTGCCGACGTCGCATTGCCGACGACAGCCGACCATGGCTGGGCAAGGGGCGAGTTCGGGACGCAGAAGACCAGCACCGCCGTCGCTCCGAGTGGCGCGATGAGATAGATGGAAGACAGTCCAAGGCTGGCCGCCAGGCTCACCAGGAGGCCGCACAGGCTGATCCCGAGCAGCGCGCCGATGCCGGCCCGCAGCTGCTCGCGGCCGTGAAATGCCGGCAGAGCCGGATAGAGATGATGCCATGCACGCATGTCGGATGCCTTCTGAGTCGCCCGCAAAGCAGGCGGCTATCGGGCCATATGCCTCATATGGCGGCAGAATGTGAACGATCCTGGTAATAAAAGAACGTTGGTCCTGTCACTGGCTGGATGCCGGGATCGGGATTCTGCGGAGAAGCTCAAGATCGAAACGACTGATTGCACGGAGTCTGCCGCTTGCCTTCAGTGAGGCGCGGTCTGAATATTGGCCCAATCAGGAGAATGGCATGCGAACAAACAAGGAGGCGGCGCGGGCACGGCTTTGGCACGTTCTCGAGGAGCGTGCGCCTGCGTCGGGAGATCGCCTGCCGCCGGAGAGGGTACTGAAGGACCTCGTCGGATGCAGTCGCGAAACTCTTCGCGCAGCATTGGCGACACTCGAGGCGCAGGGCGAAATCTGGCGTCACGTCGGACAGGGGACCTTTCGGGGTCGAGCGCCCCTTGGGCGGCCGGTGAAGGACACGCTGCTTCTCGAGGCGACGACGCCCGCCGACCTGATGGATGCACGACGCCTGCTCGAGCCTCAGGTCGCGGCGGCCGCCGCAGAGCGGCGGGTGCCGGGCGACATCGCCCTTCTACGCCAGCGCGTTGCCGAGGGACGGTCGGCGCGAGATCGCGCGGCGTGCGAGCGTGCGGATGACGCCTTTCACCAATCGATCGCTCAGGTCGCGCGCAACCCGCTCCTGATTGCCCTCTTGCGCCACTTTTCGGGCGCGCGCTGCCGTGCCGTCTGGCAGAGGGAGTGGGATCGCACCTACCGCCGCGTCGGCGTGGAAGAGTTCACCAGGGTGCATGGCGATCAGCACGAACAGGTCGTCGACGCGATCGCGGCCAGCGACGGTCCGGCCGCGCATCGCGCCATGGCCCGTCATCTCGAAGTCGTCAGCATCGACATGGGCTTTCTCGGTTCGGAACCAGGCACGTCCTGATGGTCACCTTGGTCACCGGGGCCGGATCCGGCGGCTCCTGTGCCGTGTCGGCTCCAGGGTCGCTGGCGCGCGCGACCGCTCGCGATAGACGACATAAAGACCTGATGCGAGGATGACTGCGATCCCGACCCAGGTCATACCGTCCGGAAACTCCCCGAAGACCAGGTAGCCGGCGGCGGTGGCACCGATGATCTCGAGATACTGGAACGGCGCCAGGAGACCGGCTTCGGCGTGGCGAAAGGCTTCGGCGATCAGGACGTAGCTCGCCGCGGCAAAAAAGCCGCTCCCGAGGATCAGAGCCCATCCAGAAGCAGGCAGGGCGCCAGAGTTCAAAGAAACATGGCCCGCCTCCTGAAGACAGAAGCTGAGTGTCACCATGCCGATGCAGGCATAGATCGTGGCGCCGCACTGGATGGTCAGCCCCGAACGGATGCGCGCGGCGCGGCGTAGAACGATCATGTTGAGCGCATAGGAGGCGGCCGCGAGGAGTGGCAGGAGCGCGGCGAGCTCGAACTCGGCACCCGGCCGAATGACGATCAGCGCGCCCACGAGACCGATGCCGACGGCCGCGAGGCGTCGCGGACCCACGGCCTCGCCCAGAAGCGGACCTGCCAGCACAGTCAGGATCAATGGCTCCACGAAGAAGATGGCGATCGCGGTGGCGATCGGCATGACCGCGAAGGCGCCGATCAGGCAGATGAGCGTGATCATCACCAGAAGACCGGACAGCGCGACGACCGGCGAGAACATGGTTCCCCTGAGACGTTTCCGCAGCACCACCGCCGCCGGCAGGAGGAAGGCCGCCTGGGCGAGAACGCGCACGGTCGCGACCTCGATCGGGTTCAGCGTCTCAGTCAGCAACTTCGACAACGTGTCGCCCAATGGCAGCAGAACCATTGCCGCGGCCATGCAGGCCATCCCAGCGAAAGAACCTGTCCACATGGTCCGCGACGTATAGAGCAGAGCAAGGGTCATGACATCACCTCATCACTTCAGAACCCGCATGAGATGTGCGGGGGAAGTCCGGGCGTTCAGGACATTTGTTGCGATCATCGGAATTGCGACAGCCATCGCGACGCCATCGCGGGTTGCCTTGCATTGCTCATATAGTGATCTCGGAAAGACATGTCCAATCCGGACAGGAAGACGAGCTTCGGTCCGATTGTCAGGTAAGCGCATCAAGAATGAAGTCGGCCCGCGCTTCGACATCGAGCTTTGGCAGCAGGACCGAATCATATCCGAGCCGCTCGAAAGTCTCGATCAGCCGGTGATACTCGGCGACGCCTCTCTTCAGGTCCTGCTGGCGTTCGCTGTCCCCGTGGTAGATTTCAGGCCATGGCGGGGTCAGGAACACCTGGTGATGGAAGCGGTCGTGTCCGGACAGGGTGTCGGACACCGCCACGCTCGCTGCGTGTTCCAGCGCGGCGGCTGCATCGAGAAGTCCGCGATCGAAGAAGACCCATCCTTCCGCAGTTCTCATGCGTTCTCGGTCCCCGGCTGCCATGCCGATCGCCCGCCTCGCGAACGCTTCGAGATCGACCCAGGGGAGAACCTTCCCGTCCCCGCGCAGTTCCTCCTCCACGATCCTCCTGCCGGGCTCCTCGACGGTCTCGAAGCCTCGCGAGCTCAGTTCAGCCAGCAGCGTCGACTTGCCGCCACCTGAACAGCCGGAGAGGACAACGTGCCGACTGGCAATGCGATTCTGCATCGGGGTCTCCTTCACGTTTTCAGGCTCCTCACGCCTCGAGATGTTCTCGGTCGGGTGGCGCTGCGAATACCCGCGCAACCTCCGCGTCATGCGCGAGGGGGTCGATCTTTGAGCTTCGGGGCCGGTTCAACTCGATCTGCATGCGTGGGGCCGGAATGTTTGCGCCCCGTATCGCTCGGTCGATCAGGGCCAGAACCTCGTCGCGGCAGTCGACGTCCCGCTCGAAGCGCGACAGCCAGAAGCGAACGGCGTAGCTGTTGCCCTCGCTGCCCAACTCCTGCACCCGCACGTCCGGAGCCGGATCGGTCTGGATGAGACGTGCTTCGCGTAGAGAATTCAGGATCAGGTCCTTTGCGGCATCGACGGGGAGTTCATGCGTGAGCTTCAGCGAGAGCTGCGCGCGATACTGCGGCTTCGGCGCCGAGTAGTTGGTGATGCGCCGGCGCGCGATCTGACTGTTCGGCAGGATCATGTAGGTCGAGTCCTGCGTCAGCACCCGTGTCGTGCGCCATCCGATCTCGATGACCCGGCCACGTGCGACCTGCTCGATATCGACCCAGTCCCCGATCCGGTAGGGTGCTTCGACGCCGAGTGCGATGCCAGACAACGTGTCGGCTACGACGTTCCGGATCGCGAAGCCCAGCATCGCGAGTATCAGGCTCGAGCCCGCCAGCGCGCCGAGAAGACCTTGGTCCAGCAGAAGTGCGGCCGAGGCAACGACCGCGGCGAAGAACAGCAGAACGGCCACGAGATCCCGGAACAGGCGCGGGTAGGGACGCTTGTGGCGCCTCCGGCGATCGGCGAACAAGCCGAACAGCCGGCTTCCCAGCCAGGCCGCGGCAAGGCAACCGACAACGCCGCCAGCCAAGCGGACAGACAGCCCGACCCGCTGCTCGGCCTCCTCGTCAAGAATCACCATTCCGACGGCGACAAGAAGCAGGACCGAAGGCCAGATCAGCCGTCGGAAATGAGAGATCAGCTTCATGTCAACAGCCCTGGTATGGGCGCCGGGATGGGCGAAGAGACCGGCATCGCAAGCAGATCGCCGCGGCGCCAGAGCGCTGCTCGACGGTCGAACCGCAGCGGCGACAGGAGATTCGGATTATCGGGGTCGCACCGGTGATGACGTGCCGACAGATGGGGCAGCGATGCGCGGCGGCGCGCGAAAGAGTTTCCTTGCAGGACGGGCAAGCAAGCGGAAGGTGACGGTTCATGAGACCCTCTTTCAACGGGAAGGGAAGGACGCCGAAGCGGCGACTGCCGATATCCCGGAAGGAGCGTCCTGGCTTTATCAGCGCATCGAACGGCTCCTTCCGGGTAGGTCATGGGCCTCGGCAAGACTCCGGGAACAGCGGATCATCCGGCCTCCACCCCTTCAGCGGCATCTTGGATGGCAACCTGGAGCACGGTCAGAACCCGCCGCTCTCCGTCCCTGGTGTCCCAGTGGAGCGATGCGCCCTCTGCCAGTCCGATCAGGGCAACCCCGATCGGTGTCAGGATCGAGATCCGACCGCGTGCGATGTCGGCGTCCTCGGGATAGACGGGCGTTACCGTCTTCTCCTGGTCGGTCGACTCATCGCGATAGGTGACCGCGCGGCCGATCGCCACTATGTTCGGCGGAAGTTTCGCCGCCGGTACGATGCGGGCCCGGCCGATCTCGCCGAGCAGCCGGTCGGCGAGGTCAGGGTTTCGCTGGATCGCGCCTTCCGCGAGCGCTTCGAGCCTGTCCAGACTTTCGGCATCGATGACGACCCTGGGCCGCCGGCCGGTGCCGCGTGAGGTGGAGCGTTGTGCATTCATCGAATTGTCCTTTCCGCCCTCTGGTGGCGTGGATGCATTGTGGGTAGCCGACTGTTCTGACCCGCCAGAGACGGATCAGAGCATCAGGCCGCGTCGTGGTCCGGAGACGGGCTCACATCCAGCACGACGACAGTCTCGATCTGACCGTTGTCCCGCAGGAGCGGAACCTTCTGCAGCTTTCGCATCCCGATCAGGGTCGCCCCAAGCAATGAAGCAACGAGAATATGTCCCGGCACCGGCGTGGGGTTCATGGAGAGCACGCCGCTGCGAGCGCCCTCACCACTGATCATGTAGGTGACATGGCATCCGGCCACGACAAGATCAGTCGAGGCCGGCTTGGGAGTTCCGCGCGAGATCCGCAGCTTGTGTCGCAGCAGCCCGTTTAACAAAGCGGGATTGGGCGAATTCTTGGTTCCGCGATAGCGAAGCAGGTGCTCGATGCCGAGCCGGTCGTCGACGGTAAGAAGAAAGCCGCTTCCGACAGCGGAGCGTTCGAAGAGCGATCGAAAGTCACTGCCCGCAGGCAGATGGCTGATCCTGGTGATGGTCATGATGTGTCTCCCGGGGCGGCGAAGCCCGCGTTCTCAGTTCAAGGATGTGAGAAAGCCCCGGGTGGTCGAAGACGCAGCTATGCGCAGACCGCCCGGGGACCCGGGCGGTTCAGAAGCAGAAACCGGAAAAGGTTCTCGTGCGTAACCATGAGGAGAGCTTAGCCATTGGGGGCAGGCTGTCAATCTTGGAAACCAGACCCGATCTGGAACGGTTCCAGATACACAGCTGTTCAGTAGGTTATGGAGGTGCACGGATGGCGAAGTTCTCTACAGGCGATCATGTAAGCTGGAACTCAGAGGCGGGCCGCGTGAGCGGCTACATACTGAAGGTCCACGAGGCGGATTTCGACTATAAGGGCCATCGCCGCCGCGCGTCGAAGGAAGAGCCGCAATACCAGATCGAGAGCGACAAGACCGATCATATCGCGGCGCACAAGGAGGACGCGCTGACCAAGCTCGACTCGTGAGCGGCGGTTTCGCGACCATCGGACATTCCAACCGGTCGCCGCAGACGGTCATCGACATGCTGCGCGAGGCCGGGGTCCGACTTTTGATCGATGTGCGCTCATTCCCGAAATCACGCAGCAATCCCGACTTCAACGACGACACGTTTCCGCAAAGCCTGGCCGATAATCAGATCGGCTATCGACACATGCTGGCGCTTGGCGGGCGACGCCCGAAACAGCCGGATGTCGCTAACGATCTGAACGCTTTCTGGAGGGTGCGGAGCTTTCATAACTACGCGGACTACGCCCTCGGCTCAGACTTCCGGATCGCCTTCGCCGAGTTGCTCGATCTCGGTCAGAGCCAATCCGTCGCGATGATGTGTTCGGAAGCCGTCTGGTGGCGATGTCATCGCAGGATCATCACCGACTGGCTACTGCTCCATGGCCACGAGGTGCGGCACCTGATGGCGCCAGGCCGCATCGATACGGCCCGGCCGTCCGAGGGAGCTCGTCTCCGCGAAGATGGCGCCGTCATCTACCCGCCTGTCGAATGATGGTTCCGGGCCTCATGAGGATACGGCACGGGAGAGAGCGGATCAGCTATCAGGCATCTCGATTCCGCGCGCCTTGAGCCAGGAGCGCATTGCGTCGATCTCCTGCTGTTGCTCGGCGATGATGTGCCGTGCCAGCTCCATGTTTTCGGGGTCGGAGCCGGCGACGAGTTGGATGCGAGCCATGTCAATGGCGCGGTGCAGGGTCAGCCCGAGCCCAAAGGCCACATCGGGATCCTCGTGCCGGAGGCCAGCCATCATCTCGTCCATGCATCCCCATCATCGACTGTGCATAGGCGTCGGCGACGGAGGTGTCGCCAAGCTGAGCCGCTGTGATCGGCGGGAGTTCATCGCCGTCGCGCCGGGTCTCCATCGGCTGCGGCCCGTGCGGATGCTCCGGCGAATAGTGTGTCGCCATCTCGCCCTCAGCCAATATCTCGGCCATCGTCCGGGTGTTGGTGCCGTACAAGGCCGCATGCAGACCCCAATAGACCGTCGCAAAGATCACCAGCGCCCCGGTCAGTCCGATCGGTGCCCCGGTCCCCAAACATGTGGGCTTGCCCGTGACGTGGGCGCACTTCGATCGCTGGCTCAAGCTTTTTCGCGAGACGGCAGATGAGGTTTGCAAGCCGGCGGGTGCCGCGCATGTGATCGAGCGGGCGGAACGGATCGCCTGCTCGCTGCATATGGCGAGCCAGGATGCGCACCGGGTAGAGGGAAGCGTCCCCAATCTGAAGTGACATAGGCAGGTTGGCAGCTGCCAATCTGTCAGTTGGTCCTTCAGTCGTTCCAGGTGGGGGACTTTCGAGTTGTCCCTTGTTGCTGGACATCGATGACCGCCGCCGTTTAGCTGGCTTCATCAATGAGGATTTCCTCCACCTCGCCGATCTTTTCACCCGATGCCCCGATGATATTGGCATCCTCCACGGAGCGCAGGCGTCAAGATTGCTCCTGTGCCTCCTTAAAGACCTGACGGCGAGCTGTTCTGAAGAAGTGGCGGATGGCCATCTCGAGTGCTTCGTCGTCGGTTATGACGGCGCTCTTCATTTCCGTGTCGCGCTGGAACATCCGGATCATGGCGCCCATGAACAGGTTCGCGAGCTCGGGCCGCACGACGTCCTCGGGATTGTTGAGGATCATCTCGCGTAGGTCGTCGCCCTCGAGGATCTCGCGGTTCACCTGCTCCAGGCGAAGGCAGTCCTCCCTCGAGAAAATCGTGCCATGCCGGTCGTTGAATGCCGAGACGATCTCCGAGCGTTGCCACCCGAGGCTACGAGGAGCGTCGGTCAGACCCTGCACGCCGAACAGGTGGTCGAGCGGCATATCGAACCATTTTCAAACCCTTTTTTCGTTCTCTGGCAAAAAAGATTGGCTCGCCTGTCGCCTAAGGCTTCTGGTCAGGCTCCTCAACAACGATCCCGATCTCGCGCAGGCGGTGATAGGGGGCGTTGCGAATGAAGGCATCGAGATCAACCTTGAGCCGCTGGTCCTTCGGTTCGCGCATCATGAGAAATCCCATGATGGTTACCAGGGCGCTGTTGCCGATGATCGCGGTCGCAAGGATGATCTCAACGGTGAATATCTCGGTCATGTGGTCTTGCCGTCCTCTTGGAGGTATGCCTCATGCTTGGCCGCCCTCAGCCAGCCGCGAGCGAGACGCGCAGTGTCTGGGCCCGCGCGATGCGGGGCAGGGCGTCGCTCAACAGTCTCGTAGAGCATATCGAGGGCGTAGCCCGAGAACACAGCGAACGAGACAGCGTCGAAGTCTTCGATCGAAGGGGTCTTCATTCGACCGGTAGTCCGAAGCAAGCGCGAGAGCCAGCGCGCCTCGAACTCTGTGGCATCGGAGACGAGAGTGTGGCGCCCCACGACATCAAGAAAGGATTCCACCACTTCTACGGCAGTGGGCACATCATCGAGGTCTGAGAGGGAGATGCCGTGAACCTCGGCGCTCTGCGGGGACCAGTCGCCGAGATCCCATGCTGGATCCGGGCGGATGAGAGATGACCAGGTCTGCACGTGACCGTTCGTAATCCAGCTGACCCCGACCTCGATCGGCCAACTCTCCTGGGAGAGGCTGGACGCCTCGAAGTCGAGGATGGCGAAATTCTCGATACTGGCTTTCGTCATCCTGAAAAGATAGCCCATCCGGAACGATTAGGGAACGTGCGGGCAGCCGCTGTGGGATGGGCTGCCTGTCAGTCCTCGCTGTTCGTTAGAGACCAATGAGGCGCGACAATGCCTTCGACCGACAGAGCGCGCTGAACGCGATCAACGGCCGCCAGCCGAGCATGCGCAGATCTCGGGGGGTGGTAGAAAGCTGAGCGGACATCGCGCCCCTCCGGGTGCAGAGACCATCCCAGTGCCGTGAGGGCCTTCTCGGCGGCATCCCGAACTTCATGTCGCCGCGGGCGCTCCGTCACTCGCGGTTCGACATGTGCGACTTCGTGGTCTTCGCAGGAGTAGTGGCGCTGCACCTCCATGCTGACGACGAGGCCGGGGAATTCCGCGTCGAGCCAGCACACAACGGCACGCGCATCAACTTCGAGCTGCTGCGCGGCTTTGCGGGTCCGTTGCATCGCCGCCAGAACTTCGGGAGGTCGATCGATCGGGGATGTCACGCGGCCCTCCTTCTCGACTTATCTCGGTCACTGAGCGTCATTTCTGATCTACCGGCGCGGCCCTTTTGATCAGGTCATCCCAGTCGGCCGGGGGATCTCCCGCCGCAAGGCGCTTCTGGAAGACCCTGTAGGAGTCGGTCTTGCTGCCGTACTCCCTCTTGGTTTTCTCGTCGTTCACCCAGCCATAGATGATTGTCTTGGACGCCGTGTCGTAGCGGAAGAAGAGGCGGAACTGCTGCAGGAACTTTGCGCGTTTCCAGGCACGGTGGTCCGGCCCGATCGTGTTGCGCAAGTCAAACGTAGAGGAGGTCGGATCTGCCAGCTCCTGGATCTCGGCGCGGACGTTGATCCCCGCGAGCCGGCAGGCCGCGAGGCGCCGGCGGCCTGCGACGATCTCGTATTCGCCCGGCTTCGTAGGATGCGGCCGCACCAGGATCGGCACCTTCTGCCCGGCATCGCGCAGGCTCTCGGCCAGGGTCTTGATCTCGGCCTGGCTGACATCGAGGCGATCCGCGAGACCGCCGGCGTGGACCAGCCCCGGGTCGAGTTCGGCGATCCGGCCTGCCACCGGACCGGTGTTGGCAGCTGCCAACCCGTCCTTCCTGGATTTCGCGGCCAGGTCCCGCAGGGAGCTTTTGCGTGCCGCCATGGGGCGTTCCTTCTCTGTATGCAGGAGCCGCGTCAGCGACCGGCCTGCGGATCGGCTGTTTCTTGGCTTGGCGCACCTCCGGCATCACCACGGTGCAGGACGAGATTGAGACATAGGGGCTAAAATTCCTGCCGTGCTTCTATTCCGAGGCGGACTTGAGCTTGGCTTCACTGCTGTCTGATGCGAGCGCCATCAGGTGTTCCCACGCCATTTGCATTGTCTGTTCTTCCGGAGGGCTCAGATGGAATTCGCCACACAGGTCGGCGGCCATCTCCGCAGCTTGAGCTTCGGTGACGACCTGGAGGTTTTTCCAGCGCGGGTTCTTCGGCAATTCATTGCGCACCAGCGCGATGGCGAGCACCTGTGCGCCTGTGTCGTCGGAGACGACTCGAAACGCGCCGAGATCGCCCTTGTCGTCGAGGCGGACTTCCACCGATGCCATCGTGCCGCTGACGAGATTGCAGCCCGCGATTATCGGGTGGCGGTGAGCCGTATTGTTCGTCACCACGATCGCATGATCGGCCCTGTCGAGGAGTTCCTTCAGCGACTTCATGTCAGCATCGGTGTAGTGCGCGCCGATCGTGGTGTCGCTGGCGTGCCCGATGATCATTTGCCGGTCGGAAATCGAAACGCCACCACGCCAGAGAGCGGATGAAAGGGTTTTCCTCAGGGCATAGAGATCCTCGTTCTGGTGCAGGATGCCGAGGCCGCGACGGACCGTGTGGAACCTCTTGGTGAAGATGTCCTCCGGGCTATCCGCATTCGCGGACACGATCTCGGGGAAGAGCAGCGCGCTCGGCCCGCCTTCGATCGACCGGATCCAGTCGACAAGGCCGAGATCCAGCAGAACCTGCGGAATTGGCACGATACGTTGCGCAGAAGGGGTCTTGCCCTCCTGTTCCGCGCTCCAGCACAGGCGCAGGCAATGCACGCCGTCGCGGCGAAGAAGGTCGCGCCGGGTCAGATGCAGCACTTCCTTCACCCGCGTGCCCATCGTCAGCAGGATGAGCGGGACCCAGTAGATCGCGTCGCGAAAGACCATCCGACCGGGTTTCGACCGGCGCTTGTCGCTCCAACAGCCACGATAGACAGGCGACGAGAGCAGGCGAACGAGGCGCTCGTTGGACCAGCGCAGGCGCAACTTCGGAAGGGTGACGCGGAGATAGAGCGGGTTCTCCCGGCGCCGCTCCTTGAAGTCGTCCTTCATGAGAAGGGCGAGTTGCGGGTACGTCTTCAGCTTTGTCGGCCCCTGATAGTTCTTCCTGCTGGCTGCGGACCTGAGAATATCATGAAGCCGGTCGAGGTGACGTTCGAGATTTGTGAGCGTGACACGTGGCGTCAAACGCCCTGCCAGTTCTGCGCGTTTCTGTCCGACACTCAGATCGTTCCGGGCCGTTAGGGCGGCATACTGGGCTTGGTCGTGTGCATCGGCCTCTGCGATCTCCTCCTGCTTCTTCTTGATCTTGGGCACGCGGTTGTTCGGATTCATTCCATGCGACCTCCCGTGGTGTTTGGGGAGGCGCGAGATCCGGGTGAGGATCCCATCAATGTGATCCGGGAGGCGATCGAGAGGAAGGTCCCCCTCGAACTCAATGACAATGCGGGCCGTCGTTGTCAGTTTGCGGACCATCTCGGAACTCTTGCCGGGGAGTGCAGCCTCGAGCGCGTCGGAGATCCGCAAGAGATCGGGAATCCTGCCATCCGTGACAGTGAGCCCGTGCCGAGCGAGAAGCGGCTCCGCCAGGATGAGCGGGTCCGCAAAGGTCTCGATCACATCGCGTTCCACCGCCTTGAGCGATTTCAGGAGCACTGTGACGCCGCGGCCGAGCGGGAAGGGAACAACACTGGGGCGCGCAAAATCCAGGCGATCGCAGGCCGAGAGGATCGCGTATTCGCAGGCGGCGAAGGACTTGCTCTGAGCGTCCTTGAGGAGGGCGTCGCATTCCAGGTTGAGCTCGGTCAAGCGCGCCTCGGCGTCGAGCAGGGGATCCTGACTCTCGGCGACGATGCGGACGAGCTCGGCACGCAGGATTTCCTTGAGCAGACGGGGAATTGCGGTTTCGTCGAGGTCTGCAGAAAGATCGAAGGGCATGTATCACTACTCCGTCGCCGCGGACGGAGGGATCGGCCCGATGCCGAACGTCCCCGCAGCGAGCAGGAAATCAGTTCGACCGGAAACGCGCGGAAATGCTGGACCCGTGAGTATGGCTTCCGTGCAACACGCCCTGCCGGCCCGAGTCGAAGGTGGCTCGGAGGCTGAGGGGCGGCGAAAGTGGAGGCCTTGGGAAGGGGGAGAAACACGCTGCGATACGCGCGTGGCGCCAAAGGCCAAGCCTTTGGTTTTTCGTTGTTTTTTCTGGTTCATGGCTGGGGTGGTAGGATTCGAACCTACGGTACACGGTACCAAAAACCGCTGCCTTACCGCTTGGCTACACCCCAACAGTGAGCGGCTAATTAAGCAAAGCGGCAGCGCGGTGCAAGGCCTGAAATGGCAAAAAATGACCTATTCTGACGGAGCGGTGTGATTAAGCAGATCCTTTTCCTCTTCGTGCTTTCTTTCTTCGTCGATAATTCTGTCCAGTTGGGCCTCGGCAGAGGCGTTGGTTTTCTGCGGCGCGGTTTCAGGTGGCGTGGAATCGGCGGTTTCGGATTGCGAGGTCGCTGTGGTCTGCGGCGTCGGTGCGGCGGCGCCGACCAATCGAAAGCTGGGCTCGGGCATGTCGATGTCGGCCTTGGCAAAGGCAATCAGACAAAGCCGCGTCGCTTCGGAGCGGGCCAGTACGTGGCTGGTTTCGGCCTGCGATATCCATGCAGCGACGCGCAGGATCACCGCGCTGTCGCCGAGTGTTTCGATCCAGACCTGCGCGGCAGGTTCGTCGAGTACGAATGGCAAAGACGTCACCGTATTCAGGGCTAGTTCCTGCGCGGCGGAGAGGTTCGTATCCGAAGCGACGCCAAGATCGATCGTGAAGCGGCGTTCGTCGTTGCGGGTGAAATTCACGATTCGCGCCTTGAACACCGTCGCGTTGGGGATGCGGATGTGATTGCCGTCGAAACTCAGCAGGATCGTGGCCCGGGATGTCAGGCGGATGACCTTGCCGATATCGCCTTCGATTTCGACCACGTCATTCGGACGGAAAGGCTGGCGCATCGATAAGAGCACCGAGGCGATAAAGTTCTCGACCGTATCCCGCACGGCAAAGCCAATGGCCAAACCGGCGATACCGGCCGCGCCGAGGATGGTCGAGAGGAGCGCGGTGGCTCCGAGAATATCGAGCCCGACCACGACCCCCGCGATCACGAAAACGATTCGCAGGATTTGGCGGTAGATATCCGCGATAAAGGCATTCGGCGCGATCCTGTCGAGTGGCCAGCGCAACCGGGCGATCCAGAACCCCAAGGCGGCAATCAGCCCGGCGGCAAGCAGGGCGATCGAAAACAGCGGCAGCATCGCCACCAGTTGCGTCAGTCGCGCCCGGAACCTTGCGACCGCCGGGTTCAGTCGTTCCGCGACATCAGCGGATTCGGTCACCTCGTTTTCAATGGCGACCACACCTTCGACCCGGGCTGCGATATCGGCCAGTCGGGTCATCGACTCGCCGTCGAGAGCGGTGCCTCGGAGGGTGACAATACCGGAAGAGACTTCAACCGTGACATCGTCATAGCCGCTGAGCCCTGCGAGAATGTTACGCAGCCGTTCGGCAATGGCGGCGTCCTGACCGGCGGCGTTCTGAACGGTTATCGTGCCTTCAGGTTGCTGACCGTTCGCCTGCGCGAGAGTGGGAACGGGATCACTTGCAAGAGCACCCGCAAAGAGAGCCGCGAAAAGGAAACGGTAGAAAAGGCGCATGGGAAATCCGTCGCTGAAAATCCGGGTCAGGGTAGCGCGAAGGCGCGCGGACGCAACGCCCACCGTGCGTGCCGGGTCAGGCCGCGTTTTCGGTGCGCACCAGTATGGCACCGCTGCGGTGGCCGGCTTCGACCGCCTCATGCGCGGATGCGCAATCAGCAAGATCGTAGATGCCTTCGATGGGGCAGGTGAGTGCTCCGGCATCCAGCGCCTGATGCAGCCGCGCAATGGCGCGGTCGCGTTTCTCCGGTAAAAGGGAATAGACGAGCGTCATCTCGAGAATGACGTTCTTGAACATCAGCGGGTAGAACGGCAGCGCGGGTTCGCGTTCCAGCGCCGAGCCATAGGCGGTGATCCGGCCGCTTTCCGCGATCACGGCCGTGTCGGTGTGGACGTTGCTGCCAAACTCGACTTCGACGATATGATCGACATGCTTGCCGTCGTTTGCATCAAGGATCTGCTGCGCGAGATCCGGCGCCTTGTGGTCGAGCACCGTATCCGCGCCAGCCTGCCGGCCAAGGTCTTGGCGGTCCGACCCGGCGGTGGCAATCACCTTGGCACCGCCCCATTTCGCCAGTTGAACGGCCAGATATCCGACCGTGCCCGAGCCGCCCTGTACGAGGACGGTTTTGCCCGATACCTCGCCACCGCTGAAAACGGTGTGACAGGCGGTCAGGCCTGGTATGCCAAGGACCGCGCCGGTCTCAAGGCTTACCCCCTCAGGCAGCGGCACGGCCTGATAGGCGGGCAGGGCGATTTCGGTGCAGGCGCTGCCAAAGGCGCGTTGCCACTGGGCGTTCCATATCCAGACCTTTTGTCCGATCCGCGCCAGGTCGACCCCTTCGCCTACGGCCTTGATGACACCGGAGCCGTCGCTATGCGGGATGATGGCGGGGTAGGGAAGCTCGGTGGCGGTTGCCCCGGCGCGCGCGCCGGCGCGCAGTTTCACATCGGACGGGTTCACCCCCGAGTAGGCCAGATCGACCAGCACTTCTCCGGGGCCGGGGGCGGGCGAATCCATTTCCTCGAGGGTTAGAACGTCGCTGGCCGGTCCGAAAGAGCGGTAGGTGATGGCAAACATGGTCAATCCTTGCTGGGGTTCTTAGCGGGAACCTAGCTGGAATTGACCGGGATGCCAGACCTGGGGGCGGTAAAATCCGCTTTACGCAGCCGCTGGCTGTTTGCAGGTGAAAAGGAAGGCTGTCTTGCGCTTTCTACTCGCGGATTTCATCCGGCGCGACGCCCCAGAGCGCCTGTTTCTCGATCCAGCCCTTGTAGCCGCCCGCAGAAACCTTGCACCACACAACCTGGCATTCGCCAAGCCGCGCAACGACACCAAGCTCGAAAGCGGCAGCGATGGGCGCGTTCGGGTCGGGCCGTGTGTAGACCGGAGTCATATCTTTTTCGATGAGCACCGTACGCACGCCCGAGAGCAGGGCATAGTGCACCCAGCCACCCGCGCCATCGCGATCCTTGACGCGCCGCCAGTGGCCATATTCCGCCGTGATCTCAAGCGGCATGTCGCGGCGTTTGAACACCCAGTCGATCCGATGCGTGAGCGAGGGCCCGCGCCGCACGTTCCCCTCGTTCGCCTTGAGCGACACGAAGCGGGGAAGGGGGAGATTCGTGACCGGCCCACGGTGCTCTTCGGCAATCGCCGTGTTCGAGCCCAGTGCCAACGCCACAGTTAGCGCCATGAAATGGCGAGTAAATCCAAGGAAACCTGTCACCGACTGCCCGCTCGTTTGCCTGTACGATCCGAGGACCGGCTGCGGAAAATACCGCCTGAGGTTCTTGTGCCTCGCCTGATCCTGCGCCACGATGACACAAGGCGGCCCAAAATGAAAACCCGAGGGAGTGCAAGCGTGCCAAGAGAGCGTTTGAGTGTTGTCGTAACGCGACGGTTACCGGAGCAGGTAGAGGCGCGGTTGAGCGAATTGTTCGACACGAAATTACGCGGATCCGACGAGCCGATGTCGCGTTCCGAACTGGTAGAGGCGGCAAAGGGCGCGGATGTGCTCGTGCCGACCGTAACCGATGAAATCGACGCGACGCTGATCGCGCAGGCGGGCGACAGGCTCAAGCTGATCGCCAATTACGGCGCGGGCGTCGATCATATCGACGTGGCCACCGCGCGGCAGCGCGGGGTGCTGGTGTCGAATACGCCGGGTGTGCTGACCGATGATACGGCGGACATGACGATGGCATTGATTCTTGCCGTCACCCGCCGCATCCCCGAAGGTCTTGCGATCATGCAGCGGGGCGACTGGCAGGGCTGGGCACCGACGGCCTTGCTGGGCGGTCGGGTTGGCGGGCGTCGTCTTGGCATCCTTGGCATGGGCCGGATCGGGCAGGCGGTGGCGCGACGCGCGGCGGCTTTTGGCATGCAGGTGCACTACCACAACCGCAAGCAGCTGCGCTCGGAAACCGAAGAGGAACTCGGCGCGCGCTATTGGGAAAGTCTCGACCAGATGGTCGCACGGATGGACATTCTGTCGATCAACTGCCCGTCGACGCCCTCGACCTTTCACTTGATGAACGCGCGGCGGCTCAAGCTGATGAAACCGGACGCGGTGATCGTGAATACCTCGCGCGGGGAAGTCATCGACGAAAGCGCGCTGGTGCGGATGCTGCGGAACCGGGAAATCGCCGGGGCGGGGCTCGACGTGTACGAACACGGAACCGACATCAACCCCGAGCTGCGCAATCTCGATAACGTGGTGCTGCTGCCGCATATGGGTTCGGCCACCGTCGAGGGACGGATCGAGATGGGCGAAAAAGTCATCATCAACATAAAGACCTTCGAAGACGGGCACCGCCCGCCGGACCAGGTCATCCCGTCCATGTTGTAACCCGCGCCGATGGCGCAGAGGGAGAGTGCTGTCATGTTACGAAGACCGTTTGCGATCCTGTTCCTTGGTCTTGTGTCGGGCGCTGCTTTTGCGCAGCAGGCGGCGGATGCGGTAGAGCCTGAAACGGCGACGAAACCGGCGGTCACGCAAACTGCAGATATGTCCCCCGCCATTGCGGCGGCGCAGGCGGCAAAATCGGCGGGCGAGCCGGTCGAGGCGCAGAACTGGATGGTCGCTGCTGCCAACCCCCTTGCCGTTGAAGCCGGGGCCCAGGTTCTTCAAAACGGTGGCAGTGCGGCGGACGCGATGATCGCCGTGCAGGCGGTGCTCGGTCTCGTCGAGCCACAATCCTCGGGGCTGGGCGGTGGCGCCTTTCTGATCTGGTACGACGCAGAAACCGGCGAGCTGACCACGCTGGACGGGCGAGAGACCGCGCCATTGGCGGCCACGCCGCGCCTGTTTCAGGACGAGACTGGCACACCGCTGAAATTCTTTGACGCCGTGATCGGGGGCCGTTCGGTCGGGACGCCGGGCACGCCCGCGCTCTTGCAGGCGGCGCATGATCGCTGGGGCAAATCCGACTGGGCAACGCTTTTTGATCCCGCGATCCGTCTGGCCGAAGAGGGGTTCGCGGTTTCGCCCCGGCTTTCCGAACTGGTGGCCGAGGATGCCGACCGGCTGGGCCGCTTCCGGCCCACGGCGAACTATTTCCTGCCGAATGGCACGCCGCTGACCGAGGGGCAGATCCGGCGCAACCGTCCCTATGCCAAGACGCTGCGCACATTAGCGGAGGGCGGCGCGGATGCGTTCTATACCGGGCCGCTGGCGCGATCCATTGTCCGTCGGGTGAATCGGGCCGAGGGTTATCCCGGCGTGTTGTCCGAACTTGATCTGGCGATCTATCAGGTGCGCGAACGCGAACCGGTCTGCGTGACCTATCGTGCCCATGATGTCTGTGGCATGGGGCCGCCATCTTCGGGCGCGCTGACTGTCGGGCAGATCCTCGGGATGCTGGAACCTTACGATCTGGCGGCACTTGGTCCCGAGAGCGCCGAGGCCTGGCGGCTGATCGGCGATGCCTCGCGTCTGGCCTTTGCGGATCGCGGACGGTTCATGGCGGATGAGGATTTCGTGCCGATGCCAACGAGGGGCCTTGTCGATTCGGATTATCTGGAGGAGCGATCCGGGCTGCTGAGCGGCGACAGCGCGCTTGAAACGGTCGAACCGGGCGCGCCCGAATTCGATCATGCGATGCTTTGGGCCGATGACCAGTCCATCGAATTCCCCTCGACCTCGCATATCTCTATCGTTGACGGGGCAGGTAATGTGCTGTCGATGACCACGACCATCGAAAACGGGTTCGGCTCGCGCCTGATGGTCGGCGGGTTCCTTCTGAATAACGAACTGACCGACTTCTCGTTTGCCAGCCATGACGACGGCATGCCGATCGCCAACCGGGTCGAGCCGGGCAAACGGCCGCGTTCCTCGATGGCGCCGACCATCGTGATGAAAGATGGCAAGCCGGTGCTGGCCATTGGCTCGCCCGGGGGCAGCCGGATCATCGGATATGTGGCGCAATCGGTGATCGGCTGGCTTGACTGGGGGATGAATGTGCAGCAAGCCGTGTCCGCAGGACATGCGGTCAACCGATTTGGCCAATTCGATCTGGAAGAGGGCACGGTGGCCGCCGACATGGCCGCACCGCTCGAGCAGATGGGATACGAGGTTTCGGTGAGGAATTTGAACTCTGGCCTGCATGCGATTGAAATTGGGGCGAGCCTTTTCGGCGGTGCCGACCCGCGCCGCGAAGGGATCGCGCTGGGCGACTAGCCCGCAACAGGAGTAGAAAGTATGGTTCAGGTAAAGGATCTGCCGCGTAACGAGGCCGGGATTAACGCGGTGATCGACGTGCTGAAAAAGCGGTTTGGTGACAAGGTCCATACCGGTCATTCGATGCGCGAGCAGCACGGGCATACGACCACGTGGCTGACCAACCAGCTGCCCGATGCGGTCATCTTTCCGCAGAACACGGCCGAGGTTTCCGAGATCATGCGCAGCTGTTCGGCCCATGCGGTGCCGGTGATCGCCTATGGCACGGGCACGTCGCTGGAAGGGCACGTGAACGCACCGGCCGGCGGTATCTGCATCGACATGAGCGAGATGAACCAGATTCTTGCCGTCCATGCCGAAGATCTGGATTGCGTCGTGCAGCCCGGTGTGACGCGCGAACAGCTCAATACCTATCTGCGTGACCAGGGCTTGTTCTTTCCCATCGATCCCGGTGCCAATGCCTCGCTTGGCGGGATGACGGCAACGCGGGCTTCCGGAACAAACGCCGTACGCTATGGGACGATGAAGGATAACGTGATCGCGCTCGAGGCCGTGATGGCCGATGGCGAGGTCATCCGCACCGCGCAGCGGGCGCGCAAATCCTCGGCGGGATATGACATGACCCGGCTTCTGGTCGGATCGGAAGGCACGCTTGGCCTGATCACCGAGATCACGCTGCGCCTGCAGGGTATTCCCGAAGCGATCAGTTCCGCGCGCTGCTCTTTCCCTACAGTCGAGGCAGCCTGCCGGGCGGTGATGATGACGATCCAGTTCGGCATCCCGGTCGCGCGGATAGAACTGCTCGATTCGCTGAGCGTGAAAGCGGCCAATGCCTATTCCAAGCTGGACCTGCCGGAAGAGCCGCTGCTTTTGCTGGAATTCCACGGCTCCGAAGCTGGCGTCGTTGAGCAGTCGGAGACATTCGGCACCATCGCCGAGGAATTCGGCGGCAGCGGGTTCGAGGCCACAACCAGCACCGAGGAACGCAACCGGCTGTGGCAGGCGCGTCACGACATGTATTGGGCGTCGATGCAACTGCGTCCGGGGGCCAAGGGCTTTTCCACCGATGTCTGCGTGCCAATCTCGCGGCTGGCAGAATGTGTCGAGGCCGCGCAGCGCAAGGCGGATGAACTGGGGCTGATCTGCCCCATCGTCGGCCATGTTGGCGACGGCAATTTCCATACGCTTCCCCTGATCGACATGGACAATCCCGAAGAAATCGCCAAGGCCGAAGGCTTTGTCAGCTGGCTGGCCGAACTGGCAATCGGCATGGACGGAACCTGCACCGGCGAGCACGGGATCGGGCAGGGCAAGAAGGCTTATCTTGAAAAGGAGCTTGGCGCGACCCCCCGCTATATGGCGGCGGTCAAGGCGGCGCTGGATCCGGACAATATCCTCAACCCGGGCAAGATCTTTCCCATGTAAGCCCTTTGCGCGGCGGGTTTGACCGGGAATCGCCACGGAACCGGTTGACTCGCAGCGATCCATGGGTAAAAGGCGAACTTCATAAGTTTCACGGGGGCTCAACGCCTCTGGCGTAGGAGACCGACAATGGCCAAGCCAACCACCATCAAGATCCGCCTGAATTCGACCGCAGGCACGGGCCACTTCTATGTCACCAAGAAAAATGCGCGGACGATGACCGAAAAGATGTCGATCCGTAAATATGACCCGGTGGCCCGCAAACATGTCGAATATAAAGAAGGCAAGATTAAGTAAGCCTTTCTATTTCGACGTCAGAAGTTATGGGGTCGCGCCGAAAGGCGTGGCCCTTTTTCTTTGGAGGATTGATACGT
Organism: Heliomarina sp.; assembly: GCF_052826185.1. Classification (NCBI taxonomy): domain Bacteria; kingdom Pseudomonadati; phylum Pseudomonadota; class Alphaproteobacteria; order Rhodobacterales; family Roseobacteraceae; genus Heliomarina; species Heliomarina sp. The sequence goes on from NZ_JBRBUI010000054.1 coordinate 56,894, forward strand.
GAGCGGATTTAGCCTGCGCCGAACAACGTCGCTGGACATGGCAGAGATCGACGCGCTGCTTGCGCGCAGTTTTCCAAAGCTGGTCCGGGATTGTTACCCTCCTTCTGTGATGGTGACGGCGCTGCCGCTGATTTCGCGGGCACAACCCTGGCTTTTGGATTGCGGGACCTATTACGCGGTCGAGCATGACAATCGTATCGTCGGGGTCGGTGGCTGGACCGTCGATCTTCAAACGCCTGATATCGGTCATATCCGGCACGTGGCCACCGATCCGGCTCAGGTACGGCAGGGCGTCGGTCGGATGCTGATGACGCATATCCGACGCGAGGCCGCCTCGGCCGGGATGCGGATACTGGAATGCTGGTCGACCCGGAACGCGGTGCCATTCTATGCCGCGCTCGGGTTTCTGGAGCTGGGGCCGATCGACGTGCCCTTGCAGCCGGGTATCACCTTTCCGGCGATCGAGATGCGGATGGTCTTGGCCTCGGCGCTGGCGCGCGATTAACGTTGTCTCAATTGAAGCTGCCTCTGTGGTAGCTCAAGTTAATTACGAGACTGCTAATTCCGGGCGCGATACAGGCTCTGGCGGCCTGTGAGAAGGGAAAAGGTGTGGGATTCAAGGGCGTTGGCGGTTCGACATCGCGCGCCGCTCAGGCCGCTTTTGGGCTGGAGTTCTCCGGGGCGACGGCTGCGCGGCAGGTTTCGGAGTGATCTGAAAGCGGCTCGCCGGGTTGGCTGTAACCGCGGAAAAGGGCGGTGCACAACCCGGCTGCTATCTGTACACCCCCTGTACACCCCCCGTGCACCGTTTTCGAGAATTCGGGCGATTCGGCACAGATATGCCGGGCCAGTTCTATGCGGAGAGGGCGGTTTTTACAGTGGCAAGGCGGTTATCTGACAAGCTGTTGCGCCATCAAAAAACCCGCCAGAGGAGGCTCTGGCGGGTTTCTTTTTGGGTCTGTTGCTGACGCTTATTCGCGGTTGCCCAGCAGTTGCAGCAGGAACATGAACATGTTGATGAAGTCGAGATACAGGCTCAGCGCGCCCATGATCGCGGCTTTACCCAGCCATTCGCTATCGCCCGAATGGGCGTGCTGCAGGTAGGTCGTCTTGATGTTCTGTGTGTCATAGGCGGTCAGACCGGCAAAGATCAGCACGCCAAGGATCGAAATCGCAAAGGCGAGGCCCGGCATCGGCCAGAAGATGTTGACGATCGACGCGACGATGAGGCCGATCACACCCATGATCAGGAAGCTACCCCAGCCGGAGATGTCCTTTTTCGTGGTGTAGCCCCAGAGGGACAGGCCGGCAAAAGCGATCGAGGTGATCAGGAAGACCTGCATGATCGAGTAGCCGGTGAACACGAGGAAGATCGAGCTGATCGATACACCCATCACTGCGGCGAAGGCATAGAACACGGTCTGCGCGGTTGCGGCCGACATGCGGTTGATCATGGCCGAGAAGCCAAAGACAAAGGCCAGCGGGGCGAACATCACGACCCATTTCAGCGGCGAGGCATAAAGCGCATAGCCGAAATCGGTCAGGTACTTGTCGGCACCGATCTGCATTTCGTTGGGAACGTTCGTCACGGCGAGACCGGACAGGGCCCATGCTGCAGCAAAGGTGATCAACATGCCCACGGACATGGTGCCGTAGACTTTGTTCATATGGGCGCGGAGGCCCTCGTCAATGTTGATTGCGCGAGATCCGGCCGCTCCCCGGCCAGCTACGCGGGTCGTGTCGAATTCAGCCATTTAGGTCTCCATCCAGGACAACAGGTTCAGCGGTGGCACATTCCACCAGCTATCGTTTTTGAATATCGGGAAGAGACCGTCGGTTTTCAAGTGTTTCCGACGCGAATAATTCGCATTTGCGTGAACGGAAAACACCCCGGCGAGGCGGGGTGTTCAGTTACGTGCTGTGTGCATGTGTCCGGCCCTGTTCAGCAGGTCCAGTTTGTCGGTGCGTCCCAGATCGGACGGGATGCTTCGCGTTCCGCTTCGCTGCGGGTCAGCCCGATATCGGCAAGCGCCGCGTCATCGAGCTTGCGCAGGCTCTGGCGCTGACGCCAGACGGCATGCATGTGGGCGAGGCTTGCCAGCGGCGAAAAGCTGCGCCGGCGAAGGGGGCGGTGGTGAACTGCAACGGTCATGATCCATGTCCTTTCATCATTATGTGATCGTATATCGCATCTTCATCAAATTCCTTGATGTATATGGCGGGATGTGGTTCATTTTGGAAACGAATGTTTTTGACGTTACCCATCAAGGAATGTGATGATGCGAAATCTGGACATAACGACGCTTCGTTCTTTCGTGGCGGTGGCGGACAGCGGCGGCGTGACACGGGCGGCCGGATTTCTGCATTTGACCCAGTCAGCGGTCTCTATGCAGCTGAAGCGGCTGGAAGAATTGCTGGGCCTCGAATTGCTTGACCGCTCGGGCAGGGGGATCGCCCTGACCGCCTCGGGCGAGCAGTTGCTGGGGTACGCAAGGCGCATGGTGGCGATGAATGACGAGGTGATCGGGCGTCTGACTGACAAGGCCTATGAGGGCGAGATCGTGCTCGGCGTGCCACATGACGTGGTTTATCCGGCGGTTCCGAGGGTTCTGCAGCAGTTCAACGCGGCCTTTCCGCGCTATCGGGTGAACCTGCTGTCATCGAATACGCGGGCGCTGAAAGAGCAGTTCGCGCGGGGCGAATGCGACATGATCGTGACGACCGAGGCGGAACGCATGCCCGGATCGGAAGAGCTGGCGCGCAAGGATCTGATCTGGGCGGGGGCAATCGGCGGATCGGCCTGGCGGCAGCGGCCGCTGGATCTGGCGTTCTGCCGACATTGCATCTTCCGTCCCTTGGCGCTGCGGGCGCTGGATAACGCGGGGATCGACTGGAACCTCGCGGTGGATTCCGATTCTGACAGGACGGTTGAAGCGACGGTTTCCGCGGATCTCGCCGTGCAGGCGCTGCTGGACGGGACTTTACCGCCGCATCTGGAAAAGGTCGATCACGGCGGAGACCTGCCGCAACTGCCGCAGCAGTTCATCAACTTCTACGGTGGCAGCGAGGCGCGGGACGAGGTGCACGAGACGCTGGCGCGGCTGTTGCGCGACGCTTTCGCGGAAACCCACGCGCGTCCGCGCCTCAAGGTCTCGGCCTGAGATCAGCGCATCCGGATCACGACCTTGCCGGTTGATTTGCGCTGGCGCAGCAGCTCCATGCCCTCTTCGACCTCGGAAAGCGGCAGAACGTTGCTGACATGCGGCTTTAGCCGGCCCTGATCGTACCAGTCGAGCAGGGTAGCAAAGCTGTCGCGTACCGCCTGCGGGCGGAAGTGCATATAGGCGCCGATGTAAAAACCGATGGCGGTGAGGTTCTTGACCATCAGGTGATTGGCGGGGATCTGCGGGATGTCGCCGCTCGCAAAACCGATGCAGATCAGGCGCGCCTCGGGGTTGCAGGCCCGGAATGCGGCCCGGAAAGCATCGCCGCCGACCGCGTCATAGACCACGTCGGCCCGCCCGAGTTCGAGAAGGCGCGCGCGCAGGTCCTCGCTGTCGTCGATCAGGTGGTCGGCCCCGGCGTCCTTGGCCACGGCCAGCTTGTCGGCACCGCGTGCATGGGCGACAACAGTCGCGCCCATCAGCTTGCCGATCTCGACCGCGGTGAGCCCGACACCACCGGCGGCCCCGGTTACAAGGAGCGTCTCGCCGGGCTGAAGCTGGGCGCGATGGGCCAGCGCCATGTGGCTTGTCCCATAGGCGATCTGGAATCCGGCGGCGATATCAAAGGGCATGGATTCGGGAATCGGAATCACCCTGTCGGCGTCGAAAACGCCCATCTCGGCCAGTCCGCCCTGTCCGGCGTAGACCATCACGCGATCACCGATGCAAAAATGCCCTACCGACTCACCGACGGCTTCGATTTCACCGGCGATTTCCATGCCAAGTGTAAACGGTGGGCTTGGAATCTCCTGATAGGTTCCATTTTGGATCAAAAGGTCGGCGAAGTTCAGACCACATGCATGTATGGTTAATCGTACCTGGTTCGGTCCTGGTTCTGGCGTAACAATTTGTTTTAAAACAGCTTTTTCTTTCGGAGCTTCTATTCTGTAGGCGAGCATCGGGCGAAACGCTTTTCTTTTGGTTGCAGACGTGCGGCTTTGGCTGTGCCATACAATAGCCATGAACGGCAACGGGCCGCCGGTTATCGAGGGTCCTTGTTAAAGAGTAAATGTTTGGCAACGAAACGGGAATAGCATCCACCGCATCAGGTCGTGTCGTGCATAGCGGCTCAACTTCCTTGATAAATGCGCAGTATACCTTATGTTTCGGCCCTATGATGTCCTCATGGGGTACAGAGGGGGGCGTTGACTGGGAAGAAAGTCGTACATCTTGCACGAATTTTTACCCGACCATGCGGGGGTGGTCCCAATCGGAAACCAGACCTGTATGTAATAAGTGTGGTAAGGAGAATAAGGGATGGCTCACCCGGTTGATGTGCATGTTGGAATGCGCGTTCGTCACCGCCGCTGGCTGATCGGAATGACACAGCAGCAGCTGGCCGAAAAGGTCGGCATCAAGTTTCAGCAGATCCAGAAATACGAAACCGGCGCTAACCGCGTCAGCGCATCGCGTCTTTGGGACATCGCCGAGGCGCTGGACGTGCCGGTCGCGTTCTTCTTCGAAGGTATCGAGGATCAGGCCGATGCCCCGGTCGAGGGCAACGCGATGCCCGCCGATATCATGGGTGACAAGGAAGCGCTGGATCTGGTGCGTTCCTATTACGCTATCCCGGAAAATCAGCGGCGCCGCCTGTTCGATCTTGCCCGGGTTCTGAGCGACGTCGCCTAAGCCTCCGCTTGCATCTCGGACTAGCTGATGGCAGTGGAAGCTATGACTTCTGCTGCCCTCACCGATATGGATGTTGCGCACTTGCTGGCCGATGCGGCCGGCAAGGCCATTCTGCCGCATTTCAGGCAGGCCCACCTAAGCGCCGAAAACAAGCTGACCGAAGGGTTTGATCCGGTCACCATCGCCGACCGCGCCGCCGAAGAGGCGATGCGGGCGGTTCTGGCAGAACATCGCCCCGAGGACGCGATCCTTGGCGAGGAATACGGTCAGCAAGAGGGAACCAGCGGACGGCAATGGGTGCTTGACCCCATCGACGGCACGCGCGGTTTCATTTCCGGCACCCCGACATGGGGCGTGCTTATCGCGCTGGGCGATGAGAATGGTCCGTTTCTTGGCGTGATCGATCAGCCCTATACGGGCGAGCGTTTCTCCGGCGGGCAGGGCCATGCCGGAATGACCGGCCCCTTGGGGCCGCGTGACCTCTTCGTCAAGAAAACCGCGACGCTGGCCGAGGCCATTCTGTTCACCACATTCCCCGAAGTCGGCACCCCGGCCGAGGGCGATGCGTTCCGGCGGGTGGCCGAAAACGTGCGCCTGACCCGCTATGGCGTGGACTGCTACGCCTACGCCCTGCTGGCTGCCGGGCAGATCGACCTCGTGATCGAGGCCGGGCTGAACGCCTATGACATTCAGGCGCCGATCGCGGTGATCGAGGCGGCGGGCGGCATCGTCACCGACTGGCAGGGCGGACCGGCGCATCAGGGCGGACGCTGCCTTGCAGCGGCGAACCCGGCATTGCACCGTGCCGCGCTGGACCTTTTGCGAGACACGCCAACCGCCTGATCCCGCGCCCGGAGCTTTGCCTTGATCCGGCCGGACCGGCTGCGTATCAATGGCCAATGCGCGATCTCTTCGTCGTTTTCCGATCGTGCCGATGGATGTTTTCCATGAGACGGCATTATCTTTGGCACGGGGACGTCAATGCAGGAAATACTGATCAAGGATGCCGGTCTGCTACTGACGATGGACGGCGACCGGCGCGAACTGGCCGGGTCCGATATCCTGATCCTAGACGGCAAGATTACAGAGATCGGCAAAGATCTTATCACCAAAGGTAAGGTCATCCCGGCGCGCGGCTGTCTGGTCACGCCCGGTCTGGTCAATACCCATCACCACATGTTCCAGTCGCTGACCCGCGCGGTACCGGCGGCGCAGGATGCGCTGCTCTTTGACTGGCTCAAGGTGCTCTACCCGATCTGGGCACGGCTCGGCCCCGAGGAAATCCACGTCTCGACCCAGGTGGCGCTGGCGGAACTTGCGCTGTCGGGCTGTTCGCTAAGCTCGGATCACCTCTACATCATGCCCAACGGGGCGAGGCTGGACGATTCCATCGCCGCTGCCTCCGAGGTCGGTCTGCGCTTTCACCCCACACGCGGCTCGATGAGCATCGGGGAAAGCAAGGGCGGCCTGCCGCCCGACAGTCTGATCGAAGCCGAGCGCGACATTCTCGAGGATTGCATCCGCGTCGTCGATGCCTTTCACGACAGCGCCGAAGGGGCCATGTGCCGGGTGGGGCTTGCCCCCTGTTCGCCTTTTTCCGTAAGCCGCGAGCTGATGCGCGACACGGCCCTGCTGGCTGCGGACAAGCAGGTCATGCTGCACACACATCTGGCCGAAAACGATCAGGACATCGCCTATAGCGAGGCTCATTTTGGCTGCCGCCCGGGGCAATATGCCGAAGAACTCGGCTGGACCGGGCCGCATGTCTGGCACGCCCATTGCGTGAAACTCGACGCAGGCGAGGTCGATCTTTTCGCACGCTCGAAAACCGGGGTCGCCCATTGCCCCTGCTCCAACTGCCGCCTCGGTTCCGGCGTCGCGCCGATCCGGGCGATGCGCGATGCCGGTGTGCCGGTGGGGCTGGGCGTCGATGGGTCGGCCAGCAACGATACCGGCAATCTCGTCGCCGAAGCGCGGCAGGCAATGCTGTTGCAGCGGGTCACACGGGGGGCAGATGCGATGAGCGCACGGGAAACCCTGGAAATCGCCACGCGGGGCGGGGCGGATGTGCTGGGCCGCCCCGATTGCGGCCGGATCGAACCGGGCAAATGCGCCGATATCGCGATCTGGGACATCTCCGGCGTCGACACCGCCGGAAGCTGGGATCCGGCCGCGCTGCTGCTCGCCGGTCCAATGCGGGTGCGCGATCTGCTGGTCCAGGGTCGCGAGGTCGTGCGCCACAGTCAGCTCGTGACACTCGACCTGCCGCATCTCGTCGAACGCCAGAACCGGCTGACCCGGCAACTTATGGAGTCCGCATGATGATCCGCTTTCTCGTTTCGCTGCTGATGGCAGCAACACTCGCCACCGGTGCGGCACAGGCCGAGCCTGTCGCCAACGCGACACAGGCGCTGAACGACTTCCGCGCCAGCGAAGGCCTGCCATCCCTGACGCAATCCGACAGGCTGCAACAAGTGGCCGAACGCCACGCCCGCGATATGGCGGCAAACGGCTTTTTCTCTCACACCGGCTCGGACGGGTCCGACGTCGGTCAGCGCGCAATGGAAACCGGCTATGCCTATTGCACCATCGCCGAGAATATCGCGAAAGGGCAGCCCTCGCTCGATGAGGTCATGGCGGGATGGATCGGCTCCCCGTCTCACAGGCGCAACATGCTCCTCGACCGAGTCACGGAATTCGCACTCGCCCGGCAGACCGGCAATATCTGGGTCATGGTGTTGGGCCGACCGGGCTGCTGAAAGACCGATCCTTCCTTCTTTGGGTCAAAAAATATCCCCGCCGGAGGCTGTCGCCGCGCCAGCGGCGGCATTCAGACCACGCGCCCTCCGCCGATCCAGACATCACTGACGGCCCGGTCATCGCCCAGCATGATCAGCGCAAACAGCGTCTCCCACATGTCCCCGGCCCGGGCGGTGCGCTGTGCGAGCACAGGCGTCGCGCCATAATCCAGCACCACAAGATCCGCCTCCATGCCGGGGGCGATATTGCCGATCTTGTCGCCCAGATGAAGCGCGCGGGCCGAGCCGCAGGTTGCAAGCCACAGGAGCTCGGCCGCGTGCAGCGCGCGGCCCCGCAACTGGCCGATCTCATAGGCGGCGGCCATGGTGCGCAGCATTGAAAAGGACGATCCGCCGCCGGTATCCGTGGCCAGCGCCACCTGCTGCCCCGTCCGCATCATCCCGTCCATGTCAAAGAGACCCGAACCGATGAAGGTGTTCGAGGTCGGGCAATGGACCAGCGCAGCGCCGGTTTCCGCCAGCCGGTCGCGCTCGCGCGGCTCTAGGTGGATCGCGTGGCCGTAAAGCCCGCGCGCCCCAAGCAGGCCATGCGCCTCATAGGTATCAAGGTAATCGCGCGCCTGCGGATAAAGGCCAAGTACCCATTCGATCTCGTCCACCTGCTCGGAAAGATGGGTCTGCATCAGGCAGTCCGGGTGCTCGGCCCAGAGCGCGCCCAGCGCTTCGAGCTGTTCGACGCTCGAGGTCGGCGAAAACCGCGGTGTGATCGCATAGGACAGCCGGTCCACCCCATGCCAGCGGTTCAGCAGGGCGCGGCTGTCGTCATAGGCCGATTGCGCGGTGTCGCGCAGGCCTTCGGGGGCGGTGTCGCGATCCATGCAGGTCTTGCCGGCGACAATCCTCTGCCCGCGCTTCTGCGCCTCGGCAAAGATCGCATCGACGCTTTCGGGATGGATCGTGCAATAGGTCGCGACGGTCGTCGTGCCGTTGGCGGTTGTCAGGTCGAGGTAACGCGACGCGATCTCACGCGCATAGCCGGGATCGCCAAAGCGCATTTCCTCGGGAAAGGTATAGCTGTTCAACCAGTCGATCAGCCGTTTGCCCCAGCTCGCGATGATCGCGGTCTGCGGGTAATGCGCATGGGCATCGACGAAACCGGCCATGATGATCTTGTCGCCGTAGTTTTCCACGCGAGCTTGGGGCGCGGCGGCGCGCAGCTCGTCGAGTGTGCCAAGCGCAGTGATCTGGCCGCCACCAATGCCGACGGCCTCATAGAAGCGGGCGGCGTCGGCCGCGTTTTGCCCGAAGGGAGAGCCGGTAAAGGACAGCACCTGCCCGGTGAGAATGGTCTCTGTCTGCATGATCCTGCCCGCTTGATTTCCGGCCGAGGATAATCGGACGGGACGGCCGGGTAAATTGCGCTATTGTCATTGTTTCTAACCGACAGCTTCTTCTAAGTTGCGGTCAATCGAGGAAAGGGCGCCGATGGAAACCGAAGCTGACGTAGAGGAACTGGACCTGTTGGACGACGAGGAGGACAACCCCCTCAATCGAAAGACGGTGGCCGCGATTCTCTATGCGGTGGACATCGATGACCGCGAAAAGCTGATCGAGCTGATGGAGCCGCTGCACGCGGCCGACATCGCCGACCTTCTCGAACAGATCAATGCCTATGACCGGACCCGGCTGGTCCGGCTGTACGACCGGGAATTCGACGGGGAAATCCTGTCGGAACTCGACGAGTCGGTGCGCGAAGAGGTGATTTCGCTGCTCTCGCCGCAAGTGCTGGCCGAAGCCGTGCGCGAGCTGGACAGCGACGATGTTGTCGACCTTGTTGAGGATCTGGAGCAGGGGCAGCAGGATGCGATCCTTGGCGCGCTGCCCGACGCTGACCGGCTTGCGGTGCAGCAGGCGCTGAGCTACCCGGAGGAATCCGCTGGTCGTCTGATGCAGCGCGAAGTGGTGATGATGCCCGAGCACTGGAATGTCGGGCAGGCCATCGACCACATGCGCAGCAACGACAACCTGCCGGACCAGTTCTATCACATCATCCTTGTCGATCCGCGCCTGCATCCGGTGGGCAACGTGGCGCTGGGCCGGATCATGGCCGCGCGTCGGGAAATCGCGTTGGCCGACCTGAAAGAGGACATGTTCCGCGTGATTCCGATTGATCAGGACGAGGAAGACGTGGCCTATGCGTTCAACCAGTACCACCTGATCTCGGCCCCGGTGGTCGATCAGGAAGGTCGGCTGGTCGGGCAGATCACCATCGACGACGCGATGATCGTGATGGGAGAGGAACACGAGGAAGACCTGCTGCTGCTTGCCGGTGTCAGCGAAAGCTCTCTGACCGACCGGGTCGTGGACACGGTTAGGGGCCGCTTTCCTTGGCTGCTGGTCAACCTTGCCACGGCGATCCTTGCCTCGCTGGTCATTGCCCAGTTCGACGCAGTTATCGCGCAATTCGTGGCACTGGCGGTGCTGATGCCCATCGTGGCCTCGATGGGCGGCAATGCAGGAACGCAGTCGATGACGGTTGCGGTACGGGCGCTGGCCACGCGCGACCTGACCGGGTCGAACGTCTGGCGGGTGATCCGGCGCGAAGTGCTGGTGGGCGTGGTCAACGGTACGGCCTTTGCGCTGACCATGGGGATCATCGGGCTGATCTGGTTCGGGTCGGTCAGGCTTGCAATCGTGATCGCGGCGGCGATGGTCATCAACCTTGTCATGGCGGGGCTGGCAGGTACTGTCATTCCGATTGCGCTTGAGAAATTCAAGGTCGATCCGGCGCTTGCCTCGGGTACTTTTGTCACCACGGTGACGGATGTGGTTGGTTTCTTTGCCTTTCTCGGCTTTGCCTCGATCTACCTGCTATGACGCTGGACGAACAGAAAGCCGCGGCGCGGAAGGCCGCGTTCGAGCGGCGCCGCGTGGCCCATGCGGGCGCCTATGCCGCGTCGGGTTACCTGTCGGAAGTACTGGCCGGATATCGTGGCGTACCGCTCGCGGGCTATATGCCCATGCGTACAGAGATCAACCCGCTGCCCGCGATGGCCGAAGCAGCCGCCCACGGGCCGGTTGGTGTGCCCGTGATCATGGGCGCGGGGCAAGCGTTGCGGTTTTCCCTGTGGGAGCCGGACGGCGAGATGAAAGATGGCCCGTTCGGCGCGCAGATTCCGGTGGTCGAGGCATGGATGGAACCAGAAATCCTCATCGTGCCACTGGTCGCCTTTGACCGGCAGGGCGGGCGGCTGGGTTATGGCGGCGGGTTTTATGACCGGACGCTCGAGGGCTTGCGGGCGAAGGGACCGGTTCTGGCCATCGGCTTTGCCTATGGCGCGCAGGAAACCGAAACGCTGCCGCTTGAGCCGACCGATCAGCCGCTTGACATGATCGTGACGGAAAGCGGTGTTTTGCAGCTCTCGGGGCGCTAGCGACGCGTGGTCGTGGCAAAAGGGCCTTGTCCTTGTTCAAACCGCCACTTACCAACCTCTTCATGAGACTTCTTTTTCTAGGCGATGTGATGGGCCGCGCCGGGCGCAAGGCCATCCAGGAAAACCTGCCCCGTCTGCGCGAGGAATGGCGCGCCGACTTCGTGGTGGTAAACGGTGAAAACTCCAGCAACGGCATGGGGTTGAGCGGCGATCATGCCAAGCTTTTGCTCGACTCGGGGGCGGATTGCCTGACGCTGGGCGATCATGCCTTTGACCAGCGCGACATGATGCAGTTCATCGAGACCGAGCCGCGCATCATCCGCCCGATCAATTTCGCCAAGAGCGCGCCGGGCAAGGGATACCGGCTGTTCACCACGAGATCCGGCAAAAAGGTGCTGGTGGTGCAGGTGCTTGGGCAGGTGTTCATGAAGCGCGCCTTTGACGATCCGTTTTCCGCCATCGAGCCGGTGCTGAAGGCGCATCCGCTGGGCGGGCAGGCGGCGGCGGTGCTGGTGGACATGCATTGCGAAGCGACCTCGGAAAAGATGGCGATGGGCCATTACTGCGACGGCCGCGCCAGCCTCGTCGTCGGCACCCATACCCATGTGCCGACGGCGGATACGCAGATTTTGCCCGGCGGCACTGGCTTTCAAAGCGATGCGGGCATGTGCGGCGATTACAATTCGGTCATCGGCATGGACAAGGCCGAGCCGATGCGCCGCTTTATCACCGGGATGCCCAAGGGACGGTTCAGCCCGGCCGAGGGCGAAGCGACCCTGTCGGGTGTCTTTGTCGAAACCGATGACAAGACCGGCAAAGCCGAGCGGATCTCGATGATCCGGGTGGGCGGAAGGCTGCAAGAAGCCACCCCATGAGCCTGCCCGCCACGCCCGACATGCCCCGCCGCGAGCTGCTGTTCTTTACCGGCATGCTGGTGCTGATCGGCGCGGGCTGGGGGCTGACCCAGCCGCTGGGCAAGATCGCGGTCAGCACCGGACACAGGCATTTCGGGCTGATCTTCTGGCAGCTGGTGATCGGCACGGTGGCCTTTGGAGCCGTATCGCTGGCGCAGCGCCGTCGCCTGCCGTTCAACCGCGATACTTTGCGGGTCTATCTGGTCGTGGCGCTGGCAGGCACGATCATTCCGAACTCTGCCTCTTATCAGGCGATTGCGCATCTGCCATCGGGAGTTCTGTCGATCTTGCTGTCGCTGGTGCCGATGCTGGCCTTTCCGATGGCGCTTGCGCTGGGGCTTGAAAAATTCGCGGCTCGCCGCCTGCTGGGGTTGCTGGCAGGGCTGGCCGGTGTGTTGCTTTTGATCCTGCCGGATGCGTCCTTGCCCGATGCGGCGATGCTGGCCTGGGTCCCGCTGGGGCTGGTTGCGCCGCTGTTCTACGCTTTTGAGGGCAACTTTGTCGCACGCTGGGGCACTGCCGGCCTTGACTCGATCCGCGTGCTGTTCGGCGCATCGCTCGTCGGCGCGATCATGGCGCTGCCGCTGGCCCTTGCGACGGGGCAGTTCATCTCGCCGCTGCGCCCCTTTGGGGCGCCGGAATGGGCGCTGATTGGCTCGGCGCTGATTCACGTTGTTGTCTACGCGGGCTATGTCTGGCTCGTGGGCCGGGCGGGCGCGGTTTTTGCCGTGCAGGTCAGCTATGTGGTGACGGGGTTCGGCGTTTTCTGGGCGATGCAGATCCTTGGCGAGACCTATTCGCCCTATATCTGGGCGGCGCTTGGTATCGTGCTGGCCGGTGTGATGCTGGTTCAGCCGCGCAGGAACGAAGCTGTTGCCGAACAGGCCTCAATCGGCGAAAATACGCATTAACCGGCGTCTGTTTTCTGGTGCCAGAAAGAATTTTGTAAATGCAGTTACTCGCCCTCTCGGAAACCGGCAGCGCGGTTCTTTCGCTGATCATCGTAGGGGGCATGTTTGCGCTCTTCCTGCGCGAGACCTTCCCCACAGAAGTCGTGGCAATTGCCGGGGTCGCCCTGATGCTGGTGACCGGGGTGTTGCCCTATGATGCAGCGCTGCCCGTACTGTCGAACCCGGCGCCCTGGACGATTGCGGCCATGTTTATCATCATGGGCGCGCTGGTGCGGACCGGCGCGCTCGATGTTCTGACACGGGCGGCTGAACGCTATGGCCGCACCCATCCCAAACTGGCGATAACGGGCGTGATCGCGATGGTGATGGCAGGATCGGCCGTGATGAACAACACACCGGTCGTGGTGGTCATGATCCCGGTTTTCGTGCAGCTGTCCCAGACACTGGGTACCAAGGCTTCCAAGCTGCTGATCCCGCTTAGCTACGCGGCGATCATGGGCGGGTCGCTGACCCTGATCGGGACCTCGACGAACCTGCTGGTCGACGGCGTTGCCCGGGCGCAGGGGCTGGAACCCTTTGGTATCCTTGAAATTATGCCGATTGGCCTTGTGGTCTGTGCCTGGGGTCTGCTCTACATGATCGTCCTTGGCCCGCGCCTGCTGCCGGATCGCGACAGCATGGCGAACATGCTCTCGGACCGGTCCAAGATGAAATTCTTCACCGAAGCTGTGATCCCGCCCGACTCCAACCTGATCGGCCGCGAAGTGACGGGCGTCCAACTCTTCAAACGCGAAGGCGTGCGGCTGATCGACGTGATCCGGGGAGATGTTTCGCTGCGTCGCAACCTCAAGGGCGTGGAACTGCGAGTCGGCGACCGGGTGGTCCTGCGGACCCAAATGACCGAGCTTTTGAGCCTGCAGAACAACAAGGAATTGAAGCGCGTCGATCAAGTTTCGGCGGTCGAGACCAGCACCGTCGAAGTGCTGATCACGCCGGAATGCAAGATGGTCGGCCGCGCGCTGGGCGGGCTGCGGCTGCGGCGGCGCTATGGTGTCTATGTGCTGGCGGTGCATCGCAGGAACCAGAACATCGGACGTCAGCTTGACGATCTCGTGGTGCGGGTTGGCGATACGCTGCTGCTCGAAGGCGCACCGGCCGACATTCAGCGCCTCGCAAGCGAAATGGAAATGGTCGACGTGTCACAGCCTTCGGCCCGCGCCTATCGCCGGGGTCATGCGCCGATTGCGGTCGCCGCGCTGGCCGGCATCGTTGTCCTTGCCGCATTGAACGTCGCGCCAATTCTTCTTCTTGCGGTTCTCGCTGTCGCTTTGGTTCTGGTGACCGGCTGCATCGACGCGGACGAGGCATTTTCCTTTGTCGACGGTCGCCTCCTCGCGCTCATCTTCGGGATGCTGGCTGTCGGGGCGGGACTTGATAACACCGGCGCGATCGCTCTCGTCGTCGACGGGGTGGTGCCGGGGCTGCAGAGCCTGCCGCCCTCGCTTGTCGTTTTCGTGGTATTCCTGATGACCACGACGCTGACCGAGATCGTTTCCAACAACGCAGTGGCTGTCATCATGACACCGCTTGCCATTGGTCTCGCAGCGGCTTTGGGGCTCGATCCGCGGCCGCTCGTGGTGGCCGTGATGATTGCTGCGTCCTGCGCCTTTGCGACGCCGATCGGGTATCAGACCAACACGCTCGTCTACGGGCCGGGGGGGTATCGTTTCTCTGACTTCATGCGGATCGGGGTTCCGCTGAACCTGAGCATGTCTGTGTTGGTTTCTCTTGTCATTCCCTTCATCTGGCCCCTCTAGACTGAACCGAGGTGACGTAACGGGCCTCCGCGCCGTCCGACAAGGCGGGAGCCTCCGGCGGGGATATTTTTTGACCCAAAGAAGCAAGGAAAATTTAGGGGGTGTCCGCAAACCGTGTTGGTCCGCTATGCGGGACTTTGCTGCCAATTAGATGAGTCCAAGAGGTACCCACTCCATGAAGGCCAGCCCCCATCCAAGTAAGAGAACCAACAAAACCAAACAGAGCTTCACAACCCTATGTTTCTTGAGACGTTTTTGTATCCATTCGATAAGGGAATCCAATACGATTTCCATAGCTCTCGGCACCCTTCTGGTTCCCAGCACGGCATACAGCAAACTCAAAGAGTCTGTCCAATAAAGCAACTTGGGCTCGAAACAGACCTCTGTGCGACACCTCGTCTACGATGCACGGACAATCTCCGCCGGGCGCATACTTGCCAGCCGCACCTCCAGCCAGCGGATGTAGCCGCTGAGGTTCTTCGTGGCTGGTCCGCAGAAGGGCTTGATGAACCTTTTGTAGCTGGCGTGGAGCGAGTTCACGTTCTGAATGTGATAGCAGTCTGAGGCCACTCTCGTGCCTGGCTTGCTGCCCACCACGAAGTGCTCGAGACCGCCTGCTGCCGCGACGTTCTTGTAGCCGTTGGCGCCGTCGGAACAGAGGACGGCATCGCTCGGAACCAGCGGCTTCATGGCGCGCTCGAGCGTCACGCTCTTGCGGTTCGGCAATCGTCGGAAGAGGCGCGCGCCGCCGCGGTCAGCGACGGTGAGTATGGGGAGCTGCCACTTCGAGAGGCCTCGCATCATCTTCAGCCCCTTCGTGGTGAAGTCCTCCCACCTGGGGCGGGGCGGCGGTGCAACCTTCTTCGGATCTGCGAAGTGCCGGACCCATTCGCGAGAACCCTTGCGCGATTCCCGCTGGAAGGTCTCATCTGCCTCCACGATCCCGGAGAAGCTCACGGCCGAGCTGCTGCCGATGATGGAAAACACCAGCATCCGCCAGCGCCAGACCGTGTATTTGTTGAGTCCCAGCTGCCGCGCGAGCTTGCGCACCGACTGCGGTGCGGCAGTGCCGAGCATATCCCGCAGCGCGACCAAGAACAGGTCCGGACGATGGAGCCGGCCGATGGCGCTGCCCGTCCTGCCCGAATAGGTCTTCTGGCAGCCGGTGCAGCGGTAGCGCTGGACCTTGGTCCGGGTGCGGCCCCACTTCTGTCGGCGCTCGTCGCCACAGTAGGGGCACTTGTGATCTTGGATTGCCCGTGCTTCGATCTCCGAGATCGCCTCGGTCTTCCGTCGGAGATCCCTGATCTTCGACTGGGCGTCCTCGATCTGGGCCGGGTTCAGGCGGTCGAGGGCATCGAGAAACCGGCGAAAGTCGTGGTGCAGCATGGGTATCCTCCGCGTAAAAAGCCGAGTGATATAGGCCCTTCTGCGAAATCACGAAGCGCACCAACACGGTTTGCGGACACCCCCAAAATTTATCCTCTTCTTTGGGTTTCAAATATCCCGGGGGCTGGCGAAATCCCTGATTTCGACAGGTGGGGGGCAGAGCCCCCGCTTTGCCGGAGGCAATTGTTTCCGATTACGCAATATGGTCGGATCTGCCTGCGTTGCGACCCGAGAAGATGCAGCCGCCGAGGAACGTGCCTTCAAGAGCGTTGTAGCCGTGGTAGCCGCCGCCGCCAAAACCGGCGACCTCTCCGGCTGCGAAGAGACCGGGGACCGGATTGCCGATTGAATCGAGCATGCGGCTTTCGAGGTCTGTCTGCAGTCCGCCGAGTGTTTTGCGGGTCAGGATGTTGAGTCTGACGGCGATAAGGGGGCCGTTTTGAGGGTCGAGGAAGTGGTGAGGCGGGGCTGTCCGGATCAGTTTGTCTCCTCGGTACTGACGGGCATTGCGGATCGCCATGACCTGCGCGTCCTTGCAGAAAGCGTTGTCGATCTGGGAGTCTCGTGCTTCGATCTGTGTTCTGACCCTTTCGGAATCCAGCCGGTTGCCGCCGGCGAGATCGTTCATGCCCTGAATGAGTTCCTCCAGCGTTTTGGCCACGACGAAATCCTCGCCTTTGGATTTGAAGGCTTCGACCGGGGCGGGGGCGCCTTTGCCGGAGAGGAGCCTTGCCTTGATCACCTCGCGCCAGCTTTTGGAAGTCAGGTCGGGGTTCTGCTCCGACCCGGAAAGCGCGAATTCCTTTTCGATGACTTTCTGGGTCAGGATGAACCAGCTGTAGTCGTACCCGGTGGCAAGGATGGCGCGCAGCGTGGCAAGGCTGTCGAAACCCGGCAGTGCGGGTGGGTCGAAACGGTTGCCTTTTGCATCGAACCACATGGAGGAAGGTCCCGGCAGGATACGAATGCCGTGGGCGGGCCAGATCGGATCCCAGTTCTTCACGCCTTCGGTATAGTGCCACATGCGGTCGTTGTTGATGACATGACCGCCGGCCTTTTCGCTGATCGCGATCATGCGGCCGTCCACATGGGCGGGCACTCCGGCGATCATGTGCTTGGGGGCGGGGCCGAGCCGCTGTTCCGACCAGGCCTTGCGGACCAGGTCGAAATTGCCGCCGATACCGCCCGAGGTGACGATGACCGACGCGGCGTTAAGGGCGAAATCATCGGCGATCACGCGGTTGCTGCTTTGGCCGCGGGGCATGTCATCCGGGTCGAGAACCACCCCGGCCACGCCGCGGGCGGCGCCGTTCTGCATGAAAATCCGGTCGACCCGGTGGCGGAATTTCAGGGTGACGCGTCCGGCTTTTTCATGTTCTCGCACGCGGGCCAGGAACGGGTCCAGCGTGCCCGGTCCGGTGCCCCATGTGAGGTGGAACCGGGGCACGGAATTGCCGTGACCATCTGCAAAGCTGCCGCCGCGTTCGGCCCATCCGACGACGGGGAACCAGCGCATGCCCATCGCATGCAGCCAGGGGCGCATCTCTCCGGCGGCGAAATCCACGTAGGCCTCGGCCCATCTGCGGGGCCAGCGATCTTCTTTGCGGTCAAAACCTGCCGACCCCATCCAGTCGTTCAGCGCGAGGGCATGGCTGTCGCGGATGCCCATGCGGCGCTGTTCCGGGGTGTCGACCATGAAGAGCCCGCCCAGCGACCAGAAGGCCTGTCCGCCGAGCGATTGGGGTGGTTCCTGATCCAGCAGGATGACCTTTTTGCCCCGATCACCAAGTTCCGCCGCCGCGACCAGCCCTGCCAGACCCGCGCCGACGATGATCACGTCTGCCGATTCAACCATATCGTATCTCTCTCCCCGTTCGTGACAGCCTATGCCGGTGAACGGGCGCGGGGCAACCGGGTCAGAGTGGCCAGAAGATCAGGATGGAGGGAATGGATACGGCGATGACGAGAATTTCCAGAGGCAGGCCCATGCGCCAGTAATCGCCAAAGCGGTAGCCGCCCGGGCCAAGGATCAGCGTGTTGTTCTTGTGCCCGATCGGGGTGAGAAAAGCCGAAGAGGCGGCGACGGCAACGGCCATCAGGAACGGGTCGGGCGAAACATCGAGCGTCTTTGCCATCTGGATGCCAACCGGAGCGGCCACGATGGCGGTGGCCGTGTTGTTCAGCACATCCGAAAGCGTCATGGTGACGACCATCAGCACGGTCAGGATGACCCAAGCGGGCATGCCGGCGGTCAGATCGGTCAGCGCGTTCGCGATCAGTTGCGTGCCGCCCGATTCCTCGAGCGCGGCACCGAGGGGGATCATAGACCCCAGCAGCACGATCACCGGCCATTCCACGTGCTCGTAGATTTCGGTCACCGGCAGGATGCGGGTCAGCACATAGGCGGTGACGACGATACCCAGTGCGATGGGCAGGTAGAGCAGGCCAAAGCTCGCGGCGGCGACGGCGGCGCCGAAGATGCCAATGGATAGCCATGTCTTGTCATTGGCCGTCACGTTCAGTCCGCGCTGGGCAAGCGGCAGGCAGCCGAGCCAGTCGATCACGTCCGGGGCGCGGCCCTTGGGGCAGAGCAGCAGGAGGATATCGCCGGGCTGGATTTCCGTCCGTCGTACCTGTTCGTTGATACGCGTGCCCTTGCGCGAAATGCCAAGCAAGACGGAGCTTTGCCGCCATGCAAGACCGATCCCCATAGCGGTGCGCCCGGCGATCAGGGCGTCGTCGGGAACCACCGCCTCGACTACTTCGAGACCTTCGGCGTCGGCGGTCAGTTTCTTTTCCCGGTCCCGGTCGGAGAAGGCGAGGTTCAGGGCCGAGCGGAATTCGTCGAGCGCATCGGGGGTGGCGTCGATCACGAGGCTGTCGCCTTCGCGCAGCATGGCATTGGCAGAGCGGCCATAGCGGCGCCTGCCGTCGCGGATCAGGCCAAGGATCGCCACATCGGATTTCTCGGCCTCGCTGTCGAGTTCGCCGACACGTTTGCCGATCAGGTCGCTGTCGTCCGGGACGGTGAGTTCGGCGATATACTGTTGCAGGTCGGCGGCGGTGGCGTAGGTTTTGCCCCGGTCCGGGATCAGCCGCCAGCCGATCAGAGCGACAAAGATCAGCCCGGCAAGCGCGGCGATCCCGCCAACGGGGGCAAAGTCGAACATCGAAAAGGATTCACCCAGCGATTGCTGCCGGATCGAGGCGATGATGATATTGGGCGGGGTGCCGATCAGCGTGACCATGCCGCCAAGGATTGTCGCAAAAGACAGCGGCATGAGCGAGAGGCCGGGGGGACGGTCGGCCTTGCGCGCGGTCTGGATATCGACGGGCATAAGCAGGGCGAGCGCGGCGACATTATTCATGAAGGCCGAAAGCACCGCACCGATCCCGCCCATCAGCGCGATATGGGTGCCAAGGCGTCGCGAGCTGTCGACCATCGTCCGGGTGATCAGGAACACCGCGCCCGAGCGCACCAATCCGGCAGAGACGATCAACACCAAAGCGACGACAATGGTCGCGGGGTGGCCGAAGCCGGAGAATGCCATGTCGGTCGGCACGACGCCCAGCACCACGCCGGTCAGAAGCGCGCCAAAAGCCACAAGATCGTAACGGAATCGGCCCCAAATCAGCAGGGCAAAGACGGCTGCAAAGAGGCCGAACAGGATCATCTGGTCAGTGGTCATACGGTCGGTGTTCCGGCAATTCTGACAAGGCGCGGACAGCGTTTCGCAATTCCACTGTGAATGCAACGTCTTGCAGGATGCAGCGGTTCCCGGCACAGGTGGCGCGTCTTGCTCAGCGCGTGTGGGCTTGCGGGGCAGGGCGGGGCTGCCATATAGAGGCGCAAACCTGATCAGTACAGTCGGAGGCAATCCATGGCCGGCCATTCAAAATGGGCAAACATCCAGCACCGCAAGGGCCGTCAGGACGCGGCGCGTTCGAAACTCTTTTCCAAGCTCTCCAAGGAAATCACCGTTGCTGCCAAGATGGGCGACCCGGATCCTGAAAAGAACCCGCGTCTGCGTCTGGCGGTCAAGGAAGCCAAGTCGAATTCCGTCCCTAAGGACGTGATCGACCGCGCGATCAAGAAATCGCAGGCGGGCGAGGGTGAGGATTATGAAGAAATCCGCTATGAGGGCTACGGCCCGAACGGTGTCGCGGTGATCGTCGAGGCGATGACCGACAACCGCAACCGCACCGCGTCGAACGTGCGTTCTACCTTCACCAAGAACGGTGGCAACCTTGGCGAGACCGGCTCGGTCGGGTTCATGTTCGACCGCAAGGGCGAGATCACCTATTCCGCCGAGGTCGGCGATGCGGACACGGTGATGATGGCTGCGATCGAGGCCGGGGCCGAGGATGTGGAAAGCTCGGAAGAGGGCCATACGATCTGGTGCGCCGATACCGATCTCAACGAAGTGTCCAGCGCGCTTGAGGCGGAGCTTGGCGAAAGTGAATCGACCAAGCTGGCGTGGCGACCGACCACGACGACCGAGATGGATATCGAAGCGATGCAAAAGCTGATGAAGCTGGTGGATGCGCTTGAAGACGATGACGACGTGCAGCGCGTCACCACCAATTTCGAAGCCTCGGACGAGGTGATGGCGCAGCTGTAAGGCCAAGCCATTTTAGGGAATTTAGAAACCGCGGTCTGTCATGGGCCGCGGTTTTCTTACATCTGGCGCAACCTGTCGCGCGCGGCCCGTTTCACGGCGGCGGTCAGATCGGCCAGCGCCGGGGCCATGACGCGGCTGACCTGCCATGAGAGGGCCACATCCAGCGGCTGGCCGGGCGAAAGATCGATCAACTCGCGGCGCTCCAGCGGTCCCTGCAACAGGATTTCCGGGTTCATCCCCCAGCCAAGCCCGGCACGGGCCGCGTCGATGAAGGCATGGGTGGACGGGATTGTATGCGAGGGCGGAGACAGTCGGCGACCGCTTTGCGTTTCCAGCCAGAGGCGCTGCAACGCATCCTTGGCATTGAAAACGAGGCAGGGCGCTTTTGCCAATGCAAGGGCAGTAACCCCGTCGGGAAACCACTGTGCGGCGAAATCCGGGCTGGCGGTCGCAAAGTAGCGCAGGCTGCCAAGCGGGGTCGCATCGCAGCCGGTGACGGCGGGCGCGCTGGCGGTGATGGCGGCGCTGACCTCACCGCGTTTCAACCAGTCGGCGCTGTGATCCTGATCGTCGATCACGAGTTCGAACAGGATATCCTGCACTTCGGCCAAGGCTGGGATGAACCACGTGGCAAGGCTGTCGGCATTCACCGCGATGCGCAGCCGGGTCTCGCCGGACTGTTCCAACCGCAACTCGCGGGCAAGTTGCGACTCAAGGAGACCGATATTCTCGGCATGTTTGGCGAGCCGTTCGCCGGTCTGCGTGGCGGTGCAGGGCGGGCCACGATTGATGAGTGTCGCGCCAACCCGTTCCTCGAGCGCCTTGATCCGCTGTGACACGGCCGAAGGCGTGACCGCCAGTTCATTGGCCGCCGCGTCAAAGCTGCCGCGCCGCAGGATCGCGGTCAGCGCCGCCAGATGGTCGGGATCGAAGTGCATTAGCTAAACTTAATTAGGATGACGATAATTAACTGGATTACGGATATGGGCGTCTTTAGTCAAACCCGGGTCAGGTTCGGAGGACATATGAATACCGGGTTCATCTCAGGCTTTGCCCTTGGCTTTTCGCTGATCCTTGCGATCGGGGCGCAGAATGCTTTCGTGCTGCGTCAGGGACTGCGGCGCGAGCATGTATTCGCGATCTGCCTGACCTGTGCGCTCTCTGATGCGCTGCTGATTTCGGCGGGGGTGGCCGGGTTCGGGCAACTGGGTACGGCATTGCCGTGGTTCGAGCCGGTGATGCGCTTTGGCGGCGCGGCCTTTCTGCTTGCCTACGGAGGGCTCAGCCTGCGCCGTGCGATGACCGGAGGCGAGGCATTGCGTTCTGCCAACGGCGAAAGCGCGGGGCTGCGCAAGGCGCTGCTGACCGTGCTGGCGTTCACATGGCTTAACCCGCATGTCTATCTGGACACCGTGGTGCTGGTCGGGTCGGTGTCTTCGCAGGCGGAAAACAGGCTCTTGTTCGGGCTGGGCGCGGTTCTGGCGAGCTTTGTTTTCTTCTTTTCGCTGGGCTACGGTGCGCGGTTTCTGGCGCCGGTTTTCGCGCGGCCCGGGGCTTGGCGGGCGCTTGACCTTTGTATCGGCGCGGTGATGTGGGCGATTGCGGCCAAGCTCATCTTTATGTGACGAAAAAGTCACCGCGTGACGGCAAAATTGCCAGTCAAATCCTGATGGTATTGCCTTGTCTTGACTGCCGTTAACGTGTTCAAGGCATGTATGAGTACCGCAACGCCTTCACGTCCCATGGTTGGCATCTTCTGGATGTTGGTCACGGGTTTATGCTTCGTTGGGGTTAACGCGCTGGTCAAGACGGTAGGGTCGCGCCTGCCCGCAACCGAAGCCGCTTTCATCCGTTATTGCCTTGGCGCGATCTGGCTTTTGCCGCTGCTGGGCGCGATGCGGAAAGACCGTGTCACCCCAAAGCTGTTTTTCCAGTTCGGCGCCCGCGGGCTCTGCCATGCGATTGGCGTTGGGCTGTGGTTCTTTGCGATGACGCGTATCCCGATCGCCGAGGTCACCGCGATCAATTATCTTTCCCCGGTTTACGTGACTCTGGGTGCGGCGCTTTTCCTTGGTGAGAAGCTGGCAAAGCGTCGGATCGCGGCGGTAGTCGTGGCGCTGATCGGCGGGATGATCATCCTGCGCCCCGGTCTGCGCGAAGTCGATATCGGGCACTGGGCCATGATGCTCGCCGCCTTTGTCTTTGGCGGATCTTACTTGCTGGCCAAGGTGCTGGTCGACAAGACGAACCCGGCGCTGGTCAACGGCATGCTGGCGGTCTGGGTTTCCATCGCGCTGGCGCCGATGGCGATGTCGGTCTGGATAACGCCAACGTGGACGGAGCTTGCCCTGCTCGCCGGGGTCGGTCTGCTGGCGACGACGGGGCATTTCACGATGACGCTGGCCTTTGCCGCCGCGCCGGTCGCGGTGACCCAGCCGGTAACCTATCTGCAACTGGTCTGGGCTACGATGCTGGGTGTGCTGGTCTTTGGCGAACCAATGGATGTCTGGGTCGTGGTCGGTGGCGCTGTGGTGCTGGCCTCGGTGACGTTCATTTCGCTGCGCGAGGCGCAGCTGAAACGCCGCGCGATCACGCCCGTTTCGGGGGCGACCAAGATATGACCTGGCTGCTGAATGTCATTGGCGCCGCTTCGGTCTCGGCGCTTGCGGTGGCTGGCTTGTCGCTTGCTGCCCGGGGCGGGCCGGATCTCATGGTGGCGGCCACGCCGGTACAGGCCGATGCGAGCGAGGTGCCGGAACCGGCGCCGGCAACCCAGTTCGAAACCACGGGTACGTCACCGGGGGCGGCCATCGCGGAAAACGTGGTGTTCCAGGAATGCGGCGAAACGGCCCTTGGGGCCTATTGTGCGATGCACGGTCAGGGGCGCAAGCTCTTTGCCTATCAGGACGGAAGCACCGCAGACGAGGTGATGGAGTTCCTGAACGCGCAGGAACCCGGCGCGCCGCTGGCCATCGTCGGCCATGTCACCAAGAGCTTTGATGGTGGCGCGAACGTGGTGATGGACCTTGCCCTGCCGCGTGCGGCCGGGCCGCATGACCGCGTGCTGCATCAGCTTCAGGGCCACTGGTACGCGGCCGAGGATGCCAATGCGCAGTTCTCGATTCTGGGCGCAGAGCGGCAGAACGTGTTTCAGGGTGCGGTGAGCGACATGGAATACCTGAGCGTCGAAGACAGCTGCGGAGACTTCGCAGGCAAGGGCCCGTATCTCAACGTTTACGAACCCGATACCAAGGAAAAGCAGTGTTTCGCCATTGATTCCATCGATTTGCACCAAATGACGCTGATCTTCCTGCCGCGCGGCAACTTCCTGCAATACCGTCGCATGGAGTAAGCGTGCTGCCTCGTTCAGTTTTATTGATTGACGAGTCAATAAACCTTTTCTAGCCTGTCCCCGGACCGGACAGGGATAGATCATGCCAAAAGTTGGAATGGAACCGATCCGGCGCGAGGCGCTGGTCAAGGCGACAATTGCGGAAATCGGCGCAGCCGGTTCCCTTGACGTGACCGTCACCCAGATCGCCAAGCGGGCGGGCATGTCCAGTGCGCTGGCCCATCACTATTTCGGCGGCAAGGACCAGATCTTTCTCGCCGCGATGCGCCGCATCCTCCGCGACTTCGGAGACGAGGTGCGCTCGGGCTTGAAACAGGCCGAACCGGACTCCCGTGCGGCGGCTATCATTCGCGCGTCCTTTGCGCCGTCCTGCTTTACACCCGACGTGATCTCGGCCTGGATGACGTTCTACGTCCTCGCCCAGACCTCGCCCGAAGCGCTGCGCCTCTGGCGCGTCTATCAGGGCCGCATCCGGTCAAACCTGACCCATGCGCTGCGCCCGCTGACCCGGGATCCGGCCGCGGCCGCCGACACGCTGGCCGCGCTGATCGACGGTCTTTATATCCGTGCCGCGCTTAGCGATCCCGATACGCCCGAACGCGCCACCGTCCATGCGCTGGACGTGCTGAACCACCTCATCGGAAAACCGAAATGACCCAACCGAATATCCTGATCCTGATGGTCGACCAGCTGAACGGAACCCTGTTTCCCGACGGCCCCGCCGATTGGCTGCATGTGCCGAACCTCAAGAAGCTCGCGGCGCGTTCGACCCGCTACGCGAATGCCTATACCGGCTCGCCGCTCTGCGCGCCGGGGCGGGCCAGCTTCATGTCCGGCCAGTTGCCATCGCGCACGGGCGTCTATGACAACGCGGCCGAATTCAGCAGCGATATCCCGACCTATGCCCACCACCTGCGCCGGGCGGGCTATTACACCTGCCTCAGCGGCAAGATGCATTTCGTTGGCCCCGATCAGCTGCACGGGTTCGAAGAACGGCTGACCACCGATATCTACCCCGCCGATTTTGGCTGGACCCCGGATTACCGCAAGCCGGGCGAGCGGATCGACTGGTGGTATCACAACATGGGCTCGGTGACCGGCGCGGGCGTGGCCGAGATCACCAACCAGATGGAATATGACGACGAGGTCGCACATTTCGCCAAGATGAAACTCTACGACCTGTCGCGCGGTGGCGATGATCGGCCCTGGTGCGTGACGGCCAGCTTTACCCACCCGCATGACCCCTATGTGGCGCGCCGGAAATACTGGGACCTCTACGAGGATTGCGAACATCTGGCGCCCAAAGTGCCGGCCATTCCTTACGAGCAGCAGGACAAGCATTCAAAACGCATCTTCGACGCGAACGACTGGCGGAGCTTCAACATTACCGATGAGGACATCTCGCGTTCCCGTCGCGCCTATTTTGCCAATATCTCCTATCTCGACGACAAGATCGGCGAGATCCTGCAGGTGTTGGAAGACACCCGGCAGGAAGCGATCATCGTGTTCTGCTCGGACCATGGCGATATGCTGGGCGAGCGCGGCCTCTGGTTCAAGATGTCCTTCTTCGAAGGCTCGTCCCGCGTGCCGCTTATGATCTCGGCGCCGGGCATGGAGCCCGGGTTGGTCGAAACCCCGGTCTCAACCATCGACCTCACCCCGACTCTTGGCAAGCTCGCCGGTGTCGATATGGGGGAAATCGAACCCTGGACCGATGGCGAAGATATCTCGGCGCTGGCCAATGGCGCAACGCGGGAAAACCCGGTCGCCATCGAATACGCGGCCGAAGGTTCCAACGCGCCGCTGGTCTCGCTGCGGCACGGCCGGTTCAAGTACAACCGCTGCGCGCTTGATCCCGAACAGCTCTTCGATCTGGATGCCGACCCGGAGGAACTGACCAACCTCGCCGAAGACCCGGCACATCGAGAGACACTGGACGATTTCCGCGCCCGGGCCGATGCGCGCTGGAATCTGGACCGTTTCGATGCCGAGGTACGCGCCAGCCAGGCGCGCCGCTGGATCGTTTACGAAGCCTTGCGCCAGGGCGGTTATTACCCCTGGGACTACCAGCCGCTCCAGAAAGCATCCGAACGCTACATGCGCAACCACATGGACCTGAATGTGCTCGAGGAATCCAAGCGGTTCCCAAGAGGCGAATAGCTTTTCCTCTTGCACGAAATACTCCCGCCGGAGGCAAGAAAGTATCTGTCATGACCTATCCGACCCAACCCAAAGCGAGCCATTTCATTAACGGTACCTATGTCGAGGATGACGCGGGCGCCCCTATCGATGTGATTTATCCTGCGACAGGAGAGGTGATCGCGAAAATTCATTCTGCGACGCGGGCCATCATCGGGCAGGCGCTCGACGCGGCGCGCGCGGCGCAGGTCGAATGGGCAAAGATGACCGGAACGGAGCGTGGACGCATCCTACGCCGCGCCGCGGATATCATGCGCGAGCGCAATCACGATCTTTCGGTGCTAGAAACATGGGACACGGGCAAACCCTATCAGGAAACCAGCGTGGCCGATGCGACCAGCGGCGCGGATGCGCTGGAGTATTTCGGTGGCATGGCGGCGACTTTGGCCGGGCAGCACATCCAGCTGGGCGAAGACTGGGTCTATACGGTGCGCGAACCGCTTGGCGTCTGTGTCGGGATCGGCGCGTGGAACTATCCGACCCAGATCGCCTGCTGGAAGGGCGCGCCAGCGCTCGCCTGCGGCAATGCGATGGTGTTCAAACCCTCGGAAACCACGCCGCTCTCGGCGCTGAAAGTCGCGGAGATCCTCGTGGAGGCCGGTCTGCCCGCCGGTGTTTACAACGTGGTGCAGGGTCTGGGCGACGTGGGCGCCGCGCTGGTCTCGGATCCCCGGGTCGACAAGGTCTCGCTTACCGGATCGGTCCCGACCGGGCGCAAGGTCTATGCCTCTGCGGCGGCAGGCATGAAGCATGTCACGATGGAATTGGGGGGCAAGTCCCCGATGGTGATCTTTGACGATGCGGACCTCGACAATGCGGTCTCGGGGGCGATCCTCGGAAATTTCTATTCCTCTGGGCAGGTCTGTTCCAATGGCACGCGGGTGTTCGTGCAAAAGGGCATAAGAGAAGCGTTCCTGGCCCGCCTGACGGAGCGGCTGGGCAAGGCGGTGATCGGCGATCCGATGGACCCGGACACCAGCTTTGGTCCAATGGTCAGCGCCCGCCAGACCGAGATCGTCGAGGGCTATATCGCCAAGGGTGTCGAGGAAGGCGCGCGGCTGGTGACCGGCGGCAAACGGCTGGAGCGCGAAGGTTTCTGGCTGGAGCCAACCGTTTTTGCCGATGTCACCGATGACATGACCATCGCGCGGGAAGAGATCTTTGGCCCGGTCATGGCCGTGCTGGATTTCGAGGACGAGACCGAAGTCATGGCGCGTGCCAATGATACGGAATTCGGTCTTGCCGCGGGGGTCTTCACCCGCGATCTCGCCCGCGCCCATCGCGTCGCCGCCGGTTTCGAGGCGGGCACCTGTTACATCAACACCTATAACGATGCGCCGGTCGAAGCACCTTTTGGCGGGGCAAAGCAATCCGGGGTCGGGCGGGAGAACTCGGCGGCAGCCATCGAGCATTACAGCCAGTTGAAATCCGTCTACGTGCGGATGGGCGATCTTGAGGCGCCATTCTGATGCGAGGCGCTGCGAAAGCGGTGCGCTGTCGCGCATTCCTGTTGCGAAGGGCGAGAGGCGACGCATTTGCGCCTGCGGTCCCGTTTGGCGCGGGGCAGGGGGATTCTGCTGAGAAGTGCCTGAGGGATCGGTCCGATCCTCAGGTCACCTGTTCAAGTGTGATGGGGCGATTCCCTCCGGCCTCAAGGGCAAGGCGCCTTCGGCGCGGCTTTGCCACCTTGACCCCGCAGAGAATCACCGGGGTATTTGAGGTCATGGGCTGATGGAGGCGGATTTCGTTATCGTCGGCGCGGGCAGCGCCGGTTGTGCTATGGCCTATCGGCTGAGCGAAGCAGGGGCTTCGGTCATCGTGGTCGAACATGGCGGCACGGATGCAGGGCCGTTCATCCAGATGCCGGCGGCGCTCAGCTATCCGATGAACATGAAGCAATACGACTGGGGCTATATGTCCGAGCCGGAGCCGAACCTGAACAACCGCAGGCTGGTGGTGCCGCGCGGCAAGGTGATCGGCGGGTCGTCCTCGATCAACGGGATGGTCTATGTGCGTGGTCATGCCCGCGATTTCGACCATTGGCGCGAAAGCGGTGCGGATGGCTGGGGCTTTGCCGATGTGCTGCCTTATTTCAAGCGCATGGAAAGCTGGCATGACGGAGGGCATGGCGGCGATCCGGACTGGCGCGGCACGGATGGCCCGCTGCATGTGAGCCGGGGTCCGAGGGACAATCCGCTGCACGCCGCCTTTGTCGCGGCGGGGCGCGAGGCCGGGTATGAGCTGACCGACGATTACAACGGCCAGAAGCAGGAAGGCTTTGGCCCGATGGAGCAGACAGTCTGGAAAGGGCGACGCTGGTCCGCGGCCAATGCCTATCTGCGCCCGGCGCTGAAGCGGGAGAACTGTGATCTTGTCCGTGGGCTGGTCGAGAAGGTGGTGATCGAAGAGGGGCGCGCGGTCGGCATTGCGCTCTCTGGCGGCCGCGTGATCCGCGCGCGCCGACAGGTTGTGCTGGCGGCATCCTCGCTGAATTCGCCAAAGCTGCTGATGTTGTCGGGGATCGGCCCCGGCGCGCACCTGAAGGAACACGGGATCGAGGTCGTCGCGGACCGTCCCGGGGTGGGCGCGAACCTACAAGACCATCTGGAGGTCTATTTCCAGATGGCCTCGAGCCAGCCGATCACCCTTTTCAAGCACTGGAATTTTCTGTCAAAAGCGGTGATCGGGGCGCAGTGGTTGTTTCTGAAGTCGGGTCTTGGCGCGTCGAACCAGTTCGAGAGCGCGGCCTTCCTGCGCAGCCGGGCGGGGATCGATTATCCGGATGTGCAGTATCATTTCCTGCCGATCGCGGTGCGCTATGATGGCAAGGCGGCGGCCGAGGGCCACGGGTTTCAGGCTCATGTGGGTCCTATGCGCTCGCCCAGCCGGGGCGCGGTGACCTTGCGGTCTGCCGATCCGGGGGCGGCGCCGGTGATCCGGTTCAACTACATGTCGACGGAACAGGACTGGGTGGATTTCCGCGCCTGTCTGCGCATGACGCGAGAGATCTTCTCGCAGCCCGCCTTCGCGCCTTTCGTCAAGCATG
The DNA here is from genome assembly GCF_052826185.1 of Heliomarina sp. Classification (NCBI taxonomy): domain Bacteria; kingdom Pseudomonadati; phylum Pseudomonadota; class Alphaproteobacteria; order Rhodobacterales; family Roseobacteraceae; genus Heliomarina; species Heliomarina sp. The sequence goes on from NZ_JBRBUI010000054.1 coordinate 86,190, forward strand.
AGATCCAGCCCGGGGCCGACAAGGTGAGCGATGCGGATCTTGACGCCTTTGTCGCGGAACATGCGGAGAGCGCCTATCATCCCTGTGGCACCTGCCGGATGGGACGGGCGGATGATCCGGAGGCGGTGGTCGACCCCAAGGGCCGGGTGATCGGTGTCGAGCGGCTGACCGTGGCGGACAGCAGTATTTTCCCGCGCATCACCAATGGCAACCTCAACGGTCCGTCGATCATGGTGGGCGAGAAGATCTCCGATCACCTGCTGGAGCGCGATCCGATAGCACCGTCGAATGATGCGCCGTGGATACACCCACAGTGGGAGAGCGCGCAGCGTTAAGCCTGTTCTGAGGGACGGCTTGTGAGTTTGTTAACTTTTGCCGTAGAGCGGCAGGATGTTAAGGATTTGTTCGCTTTTCATTCTGCTCATGCTGCCGCTGATTGCGCTGGCCGATCCGTCGGGTGTTGTCCGCGTCATCGACGGCGATACCTGGGATGTGGGCGGCGCGCGCGTGCGGCTCTTCGGGATCGACACGCCGGAGACGGACCAGACCTGTGAACGCGGGGGTGAGCTCTGGCGCTGCGGGGCTTGGGCCTCGCGCGAGGTCCGCGCGCGCTATCAGGGCAAGACAGCGACTTGCCGCGCCGTGACCGTGGATCGCTATCAGCGTATCGTCGCGCGCTGCAGCGTCGAAGGGCGCGACGTCGGGCGCGATCTTGTAGCGGACGGGCTGGCGCTGGCCTATCGGCGTTACTCGATGGACTACGATCTGGATGAAAAACGTGCGGCGGTGCAGGGCATCGGGCTGCACGGGGCCGACGTGCAGCGGCCTTCGGATTTCCGGGCGGCGCAGCGGCAGGTGAATGTGCAGCCCGCACCGGGCGATTGCCGCATCAAGGGCAACATCTCCTCCAAGGGCGAGCGGATTTATCACGTGCCGGGGCAAGAGCATTACAATCGCACGAAGATTTCTCCGGCCAAGGGCGAACGCTGGTTCTGCATCGAGGCCGAGGCGCGTGCGGCAGGCTGGCGCCGTGCGAAACGCTAGTTCACCTCGTAGGGCAGTACGCCACGCTGATCCGTATTGATCGACAACTGTCGTTCAAGCGGCGGGACGGACCGCTGGTGGCAGGTCTTGCGCTCGCAGATTCGGCAGGAAATTCCGATGGGTTCAAAGGCGCTGGCCTTGGTCACGTCGAGACTGTCCGCATAGACCAGCTTGTCCGCATGTCGCACCTCACATCCCAGCGCGATGGCGAAACGGCGCACCGGCGCGCCGAATGAGCCGCCCGGTTTCGAGACGTCCCGCGCAAGGTTGATATAGCGCACCCCGTCCGGCGTTTCGGCCAGCTGGCGCAGGAACTGGCGGGGCGTTTCAAAGGCGCGATGCACGTTCCAGAGCGGGCAGGCGCCGCCGAACCGGGCGAATTGCAGCCGGGTTGCGCTGTGGCGCTTGGTGATGGTTCCAGCCTGATCGACACGAACGAAAAAGAACGGAATGCCCTTGTTGCCGGGGCGTTGCATTGTGGACAGACGGTGCGCCACCTGTTCGATCGAGGCGTCGAACCGGGCCGACAGCAATTCCAGATCGTGGCGTACTTCCTGTGCGACCTCGAGAAAGGTGTTGTAAGGCATCAGCGCCGCGCCCGCGAAGTAATTGGCCAGACCGATCTTGGCGATGGCGCGGGCCTCGTCGCTTTGGAAGCGGGCGAAATCCAACGTCGCTTCGATCAGCTTGTCCTGCTGCAGCAGGGCCGTTTGCAGCAGCAGTTGGAATATCTGGGTCTGGGGCGCGGCGCGGGAGGAAATCTGGAGAACGCGGGTCTGGGCGTCGTATCGGCGCAGCTGCTCCATCTCGGTCATTTCGACCCGAATGCCCTGACTCGCAAGCGCGGCAAGCGCGACCGCGCGGATATCGCGCCCGCCGGTTGCCTGACTGGCAAAGCTTTCCGCCGCGCGGTCCACCGCGTCGATGTAATTGTCGCAGTAATGAAAAAAGTCGCGCACCTCGTCCCACGGGCTGGCCTGAACCCGGCTGTCGCCGCGGCCCAATGCCTCGTCGAGAGAGGCGAGACGTTCATGGGTCTGGCGATAGCTGCGATGCAATTCGATAAAGGCCCGGGCAAGGGCGGGCGCATTCGACGCGGCCAAGCGCAGATCGGCCAGAGGGGGCATGACATCGGCAAATACCGGATCGGCCAGAATCTCGCGAAGATCGCTCACCAGCCTTGCGCTGTCCCCGGTCGACAACTCGGTCACGTCCAGCCCGAATTCCTGAGCCAAGGCGAGGATCACCGTGGTCGACACCGGGCGGTTGTTGTTTTCCATCTGGTTGAGATAGGGCAGGGAAACGCCGAGCTTGGCTGCGAATTCCCGTTGGGTCAGCCCAAAGCGGGCGCGCATTTCGCGCAGTTTCGTGCCAGCGTAGAGCTTGTGCGGAGCCATCGGGTGCCTTTGCAGGTTTGCTTTTCCCGCAGGATATGTTTGCAAACCGCCCGGGGCAAGGTCATCTGAGGCCGAGTTGGCGTTCCCTGTAGATGACCAGCAGGATCGAACAGATGCCCAGCGCCGTGGTCGCCATCATCATGAACAGCAGGGGCAGGGGGCCAACGCCGGGTTTCAGCATCATGCCTGCAAAGGCGCTGAGCGCCGCGCCGCCGCCGAGCATCAAGGCCCCGCCAAGACCCGAGGCGGTTCCGGCCAGATGAGGGCGTACCGACAGCGACCCTGCGGTCGCGTTCGGGATGGTCATCCCATTGCCAAGGCCGACAAAGCACATGAAGCCAAAGAAGGTATAGGCGTTCGCATGACCCAGCATGGTAATTACCGTCGAGGTCGTGATCCCGGCAAAGATCATTATGCCGCCCCAGAGGACAAGTTTGTTGATCCCAAAGCGCACGGCGCAGCGCGCGGTGATGAAGTTCCCGATGAAGTACCCGACCGCCGGTGCGCCGAAATAGACGCCAAGTTCGGACGGTGTCAGGTGAAAGACTTCGCTGCCAACATAGGGCGCGCCGCCGAGATAGGCAAAGAAGCTGCCCGAGGTGAAGGCCGCCGCCAGCGAATACCCCCAGAAGCGCGGCGAGGTGAGCAGTTCCGGGTATTCGCGAAACTGCTGGCCTAGGGTCTTGCCGCTCTTCATCGCGGTTTCGCCAAAGTCGTAATAGGTCACGACAAGCGTCAGGATCCCGATCAGAAACAACGCCCAAAAGGTCGATTTCCAGCCGAATATCTCATCCAGTACGCCACCAAAGGCCGGGCCGATCATTGGCACGACTGCCATGCCCATCGTCACGTAACCGATCATGCTTGCGGCCCGGTCGGTGTCGAACATGTCGCGCACTGCCGCGCGGCTTAGCACCATGGCAACAGCAACCACCGACTGGCACATGCGAAAGAACAGGAAGATTTCGGCAGTGGGCGAATAGATGCAGCCCAGCGTTGCCAGCAAAAACAGAGCAATCCCCCACACGATCAACGGACGCCGCCCGAACTTGTCCGAAATCGGGCCGATCAATACTTGCAGGATCGCGTTGAACCCAAGGTAGAGTGCAACCGAAAGTTGCATAACCCGGTATTCGGTATGAAAATACTCCGTCATGCCCGGCAAGCTCGGCAGAAACACGTTCATCGCCAGCGCCGCCAAGCCCGTCACAAGGATCAGGGTCGAAACATGCGGAACTGTCTTGCGATCAAGGTAACGGGAAACGGGGTGTCTTTCCATTTGCACGGAGTTAGTGCTTCAAGTGTGAAATGTCCATTGAGGACGCGACCGGCGTATTCATTTAGCTGGCCGCGCCCTTTGCCGGACGTCGGGTGGTCACACCAGAATATCATCTCCCAGTTGTGCAAGCGACATGTTCAGGACGGTCAGGCTGTTGCCGTCGCCGAAATCGAAAATCACGTCATCGCCAACATCTTGCCCGGCATCGATTATTTGCTCGGTGTCGGAATACGACCGGAACTTGAGGAGATCTTTGTCGTCCTTGAAATCGGTGATCGTGTCATCGCCGAATTTCTTCTTGAACAGGAACTTGTCACGGCCCGCGCCTCCGGTGAGCGTATCGTCGCCGCGCCCGCCGTCGATCTTGTCCTTGCGTGCGCCACCGTCCAGCGTATCGCGCCCGCCGCCACCCTTGAGCTTGTCCCGAGCGGCCTCGCCGAACAGCGAATCGCGGCCCTTGCCGCCTGACAGCTTGTCCCGCCCACTGCCGCCAAGCAGGGTGTCATCGCCGTTGGCGCCGATCATGCGGTCATCCCCTGTGCCGCCTTCCAGCCGGTTGCCCAGTGCGTTGCCGGTGATGTCGTCGTCAAAGGCGCTGCCGACGGCATTCTCGATATCGACGCCATACGCGATCACCACGTCGTCATAGGCGCCGAATTGCGAAAACGCGCCCTGGTTCAGGTCAATGACCACTGCGGTGCCATTTGCACCTGCATCAAGGCTGTCGATGCCGCCCGTATCCCAGATCGTGTCGACCGTATCGGTACGCTTTCCGGTATAGGTGTCGTTGTCGGTGTTGTAATCCGCCGCTCCCCAGATGTCCTGCAAGGCATAGACATCGAACAGCATCATCGCGTCAGAATCCTCGCCATTGTCCGGGTTGGATTCATAGGACATGACCGAATACTTGTTGCTGTCGAATGCCTCGTCCAGCGTCGGGTCCGCATGGGGGTGCTTCAGACCCATGGCATGGCCGATCTCATGCAGGATGAGGTCATCCTCGCTGGCCTGTGACATGTCGATGTCGTTCTTGAAAACCGCGCTGCCGTCCCACTTCGTGATGGTATTGCCGCTATAGAGATACCAGCTGCCGCCAAGCCCGGTGGTTCCTGCGTATTCGCCGGCCATCGAGATCTTGCCAAGGTTCAGAACCGGGTCGGTCGAGCCAAAGGTCTCGACAAAAGAAACGTTCAGGAAGGTTTCGATATGGTCCAGCTGTGTGCGGATGTTCGACTTTTCCGCCGCGTTCAGCGCGGTCCATCCCGTATAGGTTCCCGAAAAAGCAAGATCGTCGGGCTGGTAGGTCGTCGCGAACTGGTAGGTGATGGTATAGCGCGCCGCCCCGGCCACATTGACAGGGTTCAGGGCGCGCAGCCCTTCATATTGCAGCCCTTCGAAAATATCCGTCGTCATGAAACAAACCTGTGAATGCCTGTTGTGCGCTCTCTCCCCGCGCAGCTTAACTCATTCACACTTAAAATCGTCAAAACAAGGGCAATTTGCTGATTTGCAATATATTCACACGGCAAAGAGGGTGGTTTGCAAATTTGCGAGATTTTCCTGTGTGATTTTCCGAATGACGTTATGGTGGCCCAAATTTGCGAGGGAAGCTGAATCATGAAGGATATCCTGTCGGAACTGGAAAGCCGCCGCGACATGGCCCGTCTGGGTGGCGGCGAGCACCGGATCGAAGCCCAGCACAAACGCGGCAAGCTTACCGCCCGCGAGCGCATAGAGCTGTTGCTGGACGAAGGCAGTTTCGAGGAATTCGACACGTTCGTCGCCCATCGCTGCACCGATTTCGGAATGGAGAAGCAGCGCCCCTATGGCGACGGCGTCGTGACCGGATGGGGCACGATAAACGGCCGGATGGTCTATGTGTTCTCACAGGATTTCACGGTCTTCGGCGGCTCTCTCTCTGAAACCCATGCGCAGAAAATCTGCAAGATCATGGACATGGCGGTTCAGAACGGCGCGCCGGTGATCGGCATCAACGATTCCGGCGGTGCTCGCATCCAGGAAGGTGTCGCCTCGCTGGCCGGATATGCTGAAGTGTTCCAGCGCAATATCATGGCCAGCGGCGTGGTGCCGCAGATCTCGGTGATCATGGGGCCCTGCGCCGGCGGCGCGGTCTATTCCCCGGCGATGACCGACTTCATCTTTATGGTCAAGGACAGCTCTTACATGTTCGTTACCGGCCCCGACGTGGTCAAGACGGTGACGAACGAAGTGGTTACCGCCGAGGAACTTGGCGGTGCCTCGACCCATACAAAGAAATCCTCGGTCGCGGATGGGGCCTTCGAAAATGACGTCGAAGCCCTCGCCGAAGTGCGCCGACTCGTCGATTTCTTGCCGCTCAACAACCGCGAAAAACCTCCCGTTCGCCCTTTCTTCGATGAACCGGGCCGCGTCGAGAAAAGCCTCGATACGCTGATCCCGGAAAACGCGAACACGCCCTACGATATGAAAGAGCTGATCGAGAAGACCGCGGATGAGGGCGACTTCTTCGAGATCCAGGAGGATTTCGCCAAGAACATCATCACCGGCTTCATCCGGCTTGAGGGCCAGACGGTCGGCGTCGTCGCCAACCAGCCGATGGTGCTTGCGGGCTGCCTCGACATCGACAGCTCCCGCAAGGCCGCGCGTTTCGTGCGCTTCTGCGACTGTTTCGAAATCCCGATCCTCACCTTCGTCGATGTGCCCGGTTTCCTTCCCGGGACCAGCCAGGAATACGGCGGCGTCATCAAGCACGGCGCAAAACTGCTCTTTGCCTATGGCGAGGCGACGGTACCGAAAGTCACCGTCATTACCCGCAAGGCCTATGGCGGCGCCTATGACGTGATGAGCTCGAAACACATCCGCGGCGATTTCAACTATGCGTGGCCGACGGCGGAAATCGCGGTGATGGGCGCCAAGGGCGCAACCGAGATCATCCATCGCGCGGACCTCGGCAACGAAGAAAAGATCGCCGCCCATACCAAGGATTACGAAGACCGTTTCGCCAATCCTTTCGTCGCCGCCGAGCGGGGGTTTATCGACGAGGTCATCATGCCCCATTCGACACGCCGCCGTGTCGCCCGGGCCTTTGCCTCCCTGCGCAACAAGCAACTTAGCAACCCGTGGAAAAAACACGATAACATCCCGCTCTGAGTGCTCTAGTTTCCTCTTGCTCCAAATACTCCCGCCGGAGGCTCCCACGCCTGAAGGCATCACCACGGCCCGACAGATCATGATCCGGATGCAGACCGCACAGACGTCAAACGGCCCGACCGGCGGAACCCTTTCCGCCGGTAGCGGTTTCCTTTTCAAAGGAGCCAGCCATGGGAAAGACACCAGGACCGTCTGTCAAAGATCAGGATACCTACGAAGCGCTGCGCGATCAGGGCGCCTCCAAAGAAAAGGCCGCGCGTATCGCCAACGCGAAAGCCAATTCGGATATGCACCCTTCCAAAAAGGGCGGCAGCCAGCCGCCTTACGAGGACTGGACCGTCGAGGAACTCTACAGCCGCGCGCAGGAGCTGGAGATCAAGGGCCGCTCGGACATGAACAAGTCGGAACTCATAAAGGCTCTGCGCAACAGCTGAACCACGCCCCTGCCTTGCAGAAACAATTCTCGCAGAGCGAAAGGAATCAGCGGGGCAAAATTGAGTGTCCTGCAAGCGCGCTTCGATATGCGGAAAACGCTCTCTTGGGCCGACTGGCGAGGGCGAAATCAACCTATGGATGCGCGGATTGCCGAATATTTCACCTAAAAGGTGAATCTCCCCTGTTTCTTATCGTAAAGCCCCAACATGTGCCGGCTCGGCTTTACTCACCCACTATAGGTGGGGGTGGGGGCGGTAAACGTCGCGCCTCAAAACCTGCGAGCCAGCGGGTCTGGACAGCTGTCATTAGCCGTCTGCGGCGCGCGAGCCAATCACGCGTGTCCGGAAATTTCAAGATTGCAGGACATAAAATCACCACAGTGTTTGACACTCGGCACGAAGTTGCGCCATGATCGCGAAATACGGAACAAAGTTTGCGCGCGTGACGAACGTAGCGCCTGCGGCCCCGACAGGAGGAGCTTGCCCGAAAGGACAAGGTTGGGGCCGCGGTCTAATTGGACCGGCGCTTTCCCTGCTTATGCTGATCTCGGTCCCCGAAGCGCTCCGGGCCGACCAGCCCGTCAAGGTTCCTTCCGGCCAGAGCGTCACCCTTAGCGAGGTCCTGATTGATGACTCCATCGACGGGTCGCTTGCCCGGTTTCGATTCCTTGCCCCGGCCATTGCGCGCGACGGTGGCACAGTTGATTTCGAAACCGCGTCGAACGACATGGCCGATCTCTGCGTCCAGCTTGTGCTACCCTACCTGGAAAAATATGACCTGGACGTTGCCAGCGTCGTGATATCGATGGCGGATCGCGAAGTGCCTTTCGGCTATGCCGATCCCGAGGCCACGCAGTTCTTTGAGTCCTACCGCCCGGATGATGGTGGCTGTATCTGGGAGCCATTCTGATGCGACGCCCCCCATACCAATACCATGAAAAAGACAAGGCGGCTGGACCATGCTGAAACATCGCGGATTTCCCGGGCGGCTGCCCGGCACAGATTACCAGTTCGTCATTCGCCGTCCCAATCCAAAGGGCATAACACCTCTGACCCGGCGCGAGCGTTTTGCCGACCGTCGCCCGCCTGACCGGCGGGCCGATGCCGGGTTCATGACGGCGCTATGGGAACATTTCGGCGAAGAACCGTTCGAGCGAGGAAACCTCGATGCGGGGCGGCTGAGCTGGCTATTCGGACGTGAAGTGATTCCGGCCGAGGAGCCATTCGATCCGGCCAGCTATGAATCGCTTCTGAAGATCGACGTGGCTGTGGCCCGCCTGTCCTTCCCCGAGGTGTTTCGATGAAACTGACATCCCGGATCGGCGGGAATCTGCACGCCAGCGCAGCTTTTCGGCGCGAAATAGCTGATACCCGTAAAAGTTGTAATAACTGCTTGGCGGGGGTTAACTTTTCATTAAAAGTTGACCTTGCGACAATCTATTTCGGATCTTTCCGTGTCGCGTCCCAACTATTCTGTACCCCTTCCTTAGGCAGGCAGGTCACCGCACCCCGCGATGGCCTGTCTGTCTTTCTTTGGGGCGATGGTGCCGGTCCGGCACTCCGCAGGCGGGAAGCCGCTGAAACCCGGCGCGGGCGCGATTTATCCTTGTGGAACCAAAGAAGCCGTTCATTTGTTTTTCCATCGAGCAATAAAAAAATCGAAGGAATTACCCCATGCTACGTGCATCTTTCATCGTTAAATCTGCAACGGTTCTTGGGCTCGTCGGCGGTCTGGCGGCCTGTGGCGACACGACCGGCGAACGCGCGCTTTATGGTGGCGCAGCAGGGGCAGGCGCAGCAGCCGTCCTTGACACCAACCTTGTCACCGGTGCTGCCGTCGGCGCAGCCGGTAACCTTATTTACTGCCAGGAAAACCCAGGCAAGTGCTGAACCTGATCTGACGGGCCGTCGCGCAACGCGCGACCGCCTGTCAGTTCACACCTATCCGAATCCGAACGCCGTGACGTGGAGTGATCCGCGTCGCGGCGTTTTGCATTTCCAACGCTTCCAGACGAAGGGCACTCCATGTTCAAGAAAATCCTGATTGCCAACCGGGGCGAAATCGCCTGCCGCGTGATCAAGACCGCGCGCAAGATGGGGATCGGCACGGTCGCGATCTATTCTGACGCCGACCGGCAGGCCTTGCACGTGGAAATGGCGGATGAGGCGGTTCACATCGGTCCGCCGCCCGCCAACCAGTCCTATATCGTCATCGACAAGGTGATGGAGGCGATCCGATCCAGCGGGGCCGAAGCGGTCCACCCGGGCTATGGTTTCCTGTCGGAAAACCCCAAATTCGCCGAGGCTCTGGCCGCCGAGGGCGTGGCCTTTGTCGGCCCGCCCGTTGGCGCCATCGAAAAAATGGGCGACAAGATTACCTCGAAAAAGATCGCCAAAGAGGCCGGCGTCAGCACGGTGCCGGGGTATATGGGCCTCATCGAGGACGCTGACGAAGCGGTGAAAATCTCGGCCGAGATCGGATATCCGGTGATGATCAAGGCCAGCGCCGGTGGTGGCGGCAAGGGCATGCGTATCGCCTGGGACGATGACGAAGCACGCGAAGGCTTTCAGTCTTCAAAGAACGAAGCCGCGAACTCTTTCGGCGATGACCGGATCTTTATCGAGAAATTCGTCACCCAGCCGCGCCACATCGAGATTCAGGTGCTGTGCGATGCGCATGGCAATGGCCTCTGCCTTGGCGAGAGGGAATGTTCGATCCAGCGCCGGAACCAGAAAGTGGTCGAGGAAGCGCCGTCGCCCTTCCTTGACGAAGCGACCCGGAAAGCGATGGGCGAACAGGCGGTCGCGCTGGCGCAAGCGGTTGGCTACACGAGCGCGGGCACCGTTGAATTCATCGTCGATGGCGACAAGAATTTCTACTTCCTCGAGATGAACACCCGTCTTCAGGTGGAACACCCGGTGACTGAATTGATCACCGGCATCGATCTTGTCGAGCAGATGATCCGCGTCGCCAATGGTGAAGAACTGACGATCACCCAGGACGATATCAAGCTGAACGGCTGGGCGATTGAAAACCGGCTTTATGCCGAAGATCCCTATCGCAACTTCCTGCCCTCCATCGGGCGTCTGACCCGCTATCGACCGCCCGCCGAGGTCGCTGCGGGCCCGCTGCTGGATAATGACAAGTGGCAGGGAGAGGCCCCCAGCGGCCCTATCGCGGTGCGCAACGATACCGGTGTCTACGAGGGCGGCGAGATCTCGATGTATTACGACCCGATGATTGCCAAGCTCTGCACATGGGCGCCAACCCGGGCCGAAGCCATCGAGGCGATGCGCGTTGCGCTCGACAGTTTCGAGCTGGAGGGGATCGGGCATAACCTGCCGTTCCTGTCCGCTGTGATGGATCATCCGAAATTCATCGCGGGCGAGGCGACCACCGCCTTTATCGCCGAAGAGTGGCCGGAAGGTTTCGAAGGCGTCGAACTCTCCGAGGACGTGCTGCGACGGATCGCGGCCAGCGCCGCCGCCATGCACCGCGTGGCTGAAATCCGTCGGACCCGGATCTCCGGAAGGATGGACAACCACGAACGGGTGGTCGGCGAAGACTGGGTCGTCAACCTTCAGGGGCTTCGCTATGAGGTCAAGGTGCAAGCCGATCCCGAAGGAGCGACGGTCGTCTTCGAGGATGGCTCCAGCCATCGCGTCACCAGCGACTGGACACCCGGCAAGCAGCTTGCGGAACTGATGGTCGATGCCGAACGGCTCGTGCTCAAGGTTGGCAAGATTTCCGGCGGGTTCCGCCTGCGCAGCCGTGGCGCGGATCTCAAGGTGCATGTGCGCAGCCCGCGTCAGGCGGAACTGGCCGACCTGATGCCCGAGAAGCTGCCGCCCGATACCTCGAAAATGCTGCTCTGCCCGATGCCCGGTCTGATCGTGAAGATCAACGTGGCCGAGGGGGAAGAAGTGCAGGAGGGCCAGCCGCTCTGCACGGTCGAGGCGATGAAGATGGAAAACATCCTGCGCGCCGAACGCAAAGGCGTGGTCGCCAAGGTCAATGCCGGACCGGGCGACAGCCTTGCCGTCGACGATGTGATCATGGAGTTCGAATAAGGCGATGCAGCTCGGCGCGTCTCATATGTCGATCAATTGTCCGGTGCCTTGCAGCACCGGACAGTATCGTCTGCGCGGATCAGATGAACTGAAAGTCGTCCGCCCCGAGGCTGTCGGCAGACACGCCAAGCAACAGCATTTCGGCATCGCCATGAACCACCAGCGCGCCGCGCTTGGTGTCAGAAATCTCGATGTTATCCATGCTGCCGGCGGAGGATCTCAGAAAATCGCTCTGGCTGGTGAAATCCGTGACGATATTCCGGCCACGTATCGTGAATACGAAACAGTCGTTGCCGTCGCCACCCGTGAGGGTGTCCCTGCCGCCGTCGCCATAAAGCTCGTCGTCGCCTTTGCCGCCTATCAGCATATCGGCGCCGTTACCGCCAACAAGGAAGTCATTGCCACCGTCGCCGGTCAGCTGGTCTTTGCCTTTGCCACCCATCAGGAGGTCACTGCCGCCGCGGCCTTCCAGCGTGTCGTTGCCACTCCCGCCTGTCAGGTAATCGTCGCCTCTCCCGCCTTTCAGGTCGTCATCGCCGTCACCGCCGTTCAGAACGATACTTTCGAAGTCGGTCTGCGTGTCGCCGCCGCCGGACGGGGTGTCGTCTCCATTGCCATCGTCCAACGCGTCATCGCCGCTGTCAGTCGGCGCGCCATCATCGCCACCGCCAGTTGGCGTGTCGTCATCGCCGCCGCCAGTTGGCGTGTCGTCATCGCCGCCGCCAGTCGGGGTGTCGTCCCCATTGCCATCGTCCAACGCGTCATCGCCGCTGTCAGTCGGCGTGTCACCATCGCCAACGCCAGTTGGCGTGTCGTCATCGCCGCCTCCAGTCGGGGAGTCGTCCCCATTGCCATCGTCCAACGCGTCATCGCCACTGTCAGTCGGCGCGTCGTCAACTTTATCCCCAGTTTGCGTATCGTCGTCTTTACCGCCCTTCAGGGCAAGAAAGTCCTCCGACCCGAGGCTGTCGGCAGACACCCCAAGCAACAGCATTTCGGCATCACCATGAACCACCAGCGCGCCGCGCTTGGTATCGGTGATCTCAAGGTCTTTCATGTAGGCATCGACGGAAATCTTGTCGCGGCCGTCGGCGAAATCCCTGACCACATCCCGGCCACGGTCGGAAAACACAAAGATGTCGCGACCGCCGCCGCCCGTCAGGGAGTCTTTGCCGCCGCCGCCTTCGAGCCGGTCGCCGCCACCGCCGCCCTTGAGCTTGTCGCGTCCGGTACCGCCCAGCAGGGTGTCGCCGCCACGTCCGCCGAGAAGCACATCATTGCTCTCGTCCCCGATCAGCTTGTCCTTACCCTGCTGTCCCAGCAAACGGTCTTCGCCGGTGTTGCCGTGGAACACATCGTTGCCTTCGCCGCCATCCATGAGATCGTTGCCGGCACCGCCAAAGAACCTGTCATTGCCCTTGCCGCCGAACATCTGATCGTCGCTGGCGAAGTCGAACAAGGAGTCGGGCGCCAGCCTGTCGTCATTGTCCGAGCCGGTGACCATGTATTCACCCGCAGCAGTTATCGCGTCTGTCAGGCTGCCGAGATCGAAGGTGTAGCCGTAGATGGTGCTTTTGGCGAATACGCTGTCAATCCCGACGCCCAATCCGTAGAAGTTGGCAATCAAGGGCGGCGTCGGGTCGGTGTCGTACTTGATGAGTTCGAATGCAGAGCTGCTGATCGCGCCGGTCAGTGTCGCGACATCGAAATTACCTGTCATGCCCAACTCATAAGACTTGCCCGAACCTACGCTGCTTTCGAAAAATGTGATGGATCCAGTTTTGTAACGCATGAGCGTTTCATTTTCGGCGTAGTCCAGTATTTCCCAGAAATAGCTAAGATCGCCGTTCAGGTTGAGACGTCGCATTTCGTTCCTTTGAATCCCGTCAGGCCACGCTTGGGCCTGCGGCACGTTTCTTATGATTGGAACCGAAAGACTAGGTGCTCGGAACTGGTCTGTCACCCGCAAACAACCCAAAGTGACGGAAGGTCAAATCAGTTGCTTTGGCGCCGTTCGTCTATTTCGCGCTGCCGGTTCGGCATCTTGTCGATGGACCGGGTCAGTTCACGCACGGTCCAGGGCATCGGCTTGCGCAATTCGACATTGCCGTCCTTGTCGACCAGCACCAGCATAAAACCTCTCGGGCGGAGCTGCATTCGGATTGGCGAGCGCGCCTCCGGGTCGGTATCGGTCAGGACTATCACGTCGCGGACGCGCAGCATCTCGGCCTCTGCCGTGAGATATTCGATCTGCTCGATAAACCGGGGGTCCTGCGGGGAATCGGCAAAAACGACGACCGGGCGCGCGATCCAGTGGAATTCGCTGAGCTCGCTTTCACCGGCGGGTTGGATGATTGAGGTTTCAGAGGCGTTCAAGGCCTCTTTTCCGGTTTCCTGTGCGCTCGCGCCCAGAGGAACGAGGAGCGATAGAACGAGGGCTGAGATGCGCGGCATTGGGTCTCCTGTTGCAGTGAATATAGGGAGCCGAACCGCGAATGCGAAGCAGGAAAGCGATAAAACCGGGCGGGTTAACAGGATTGTCACGCCGGTTGAACGGCTGCCCCGGACAATGGGGCGGGTGAATGCGGGCGCGGCGGCCTGACCTGACGGTCGCTGGCGTCGCGCGGATGGGAATGAACACGAGGATGCTGTTATGACAAAAAAAGCCGAATGGCAGAAGCGCGCCGAATCCGAGCTGCGCGACAGGCCGCTGGAAGACCTGACATGGAAGACGCTGGAAGGCATCGATGTTTCTCCGGTCTACTCGCAGGAGGACCTTTCGGATGTCGCTCATCTCGGCTCGATGCCGGGCGAGGCACCCTATACCCGTGGCGTCAAAGCGACCATGTACGCGGGACGTCCCTGGACGATCCGCCAGTATGCGGGCTTTTCCACCGCCGAGGAATCCAACGCTTTTTATCGTCGCAACCTTGCCGCTGGGCAGCAAGGCGTTTCGGTGGCTTTCGACCTTGCCACGCATCGGGGCTATGACAGCGATCACCCGCGCGTTCAGGGCGATGTGGGCAAGGCCGGTGTGGCGATCGACTCTGTCGAGGACATGAAAATCCTGTTCGACGGCATTCCGCTCGACAAGGTGTCGGTCTCGATGACGATGAACGGCGCGGTGATCCCGATCCTCGCGAATTTCATCGTGACGGGTGAAGAGCAGGGGCACGACAAATCAGTGCTGTCGGGCACGATCCAGAACGACATCCTGAAAGAGTTCATGGTCCGCAACACCTATATCTATCCGCCCGAGCCCTCGATGCGGATCATCGCGGATATCATCGAATATACCTCGGGCGAGATGCCCCGGTTCAACTCGATTTCGATCTCAGGCTACCACATGCAGGAAGCCGGCGCGAACCTTGTGCAAGAGCTCGCCTATACGCTGGCGGACGGGCGCGAATACGTACGTGCGGCCATCGCGCGCGGCATGGATGTGGACAAGTTTGCCGGGCGTCTGTCCTTCTTCTTTGCCATTGGCATGAACTTTTTCATGGAAGCGGCCAAGCTGCGGGCGGCGCGTCTGCTCTGGAGTCGTATCATGGAGGAGTTCGAGCCGAAGAACCCGAAATCCTCGATGCTGCGGACTCATTGCCAGACTTCGGGCGTGTCCCTGCAGGAACAGGACCCCTATAATAACGTGATCCGCACCGCCTATGAGGCGATGAGCGCGGTGCTCGGTGGCACCCAGTCGTTGCACACCAACGCGTTGGACGAGGCGATTGCCCTGCCGACCGATTTCTCGGCACGGATCGCGCGGAACACGCAGCTTATCTTGCAAGAGGAAACCGGCGTCACCAACGTGGTCGATCCGCTTGCCGGTTCCTATTACGTCGAGAAACTGACCGCCGATCTGGCCGACAAGGCGTGGGAGCTGATCGAAGAGGTCGAGGAGATGGGCGGCATGACAAAGGCGGTGGCCAGCGGAATGCCCAAGCTGCGGATCGAGGAAACAGCCGCAATGCGGCAGGCCCAGATCGACCGGGGCGATGAGGTCATCGTCGGCGTCAACAAGTACCGCAAGGACAAGGAAGACCCGATCGATATCCTTGAAATCGACAATGACAAGGTGCGTGCCAGCCAGATCGCGCGGCTGGAAAAAATCCGCAGCACCCGGGACGAGGCCGCCTGCACGTCGGCGCTTGATGAATTGTCCCGCCGCGCGGCAGAGGGGGGCAACCTGCTTGAAGGCGCGGTCGAAGCCGCGCGCGCACGGGCCAGCGTAGGAGAGATCAGCATGGCTATGGAAAAGGTGTTCGGTCGTCACCGTGCCGAGGTCAAAACGCTCGCCGGGGTCTATGGCAAGGCCTACGAGGGCGACGAAGGTTTTGCCACGATCCAGAAGTCGGTCGAAGCCTTTGCCGAGGAAGAAGGCCGTCGCCCCCGCATGCTGGTGGTCAAGATGGGGCAGGACGGTCACGACCGGGGGGCCAAGGTGATCGCCACCGCCTTTGCCGACATCGGGTTCGACGTGGACGTCGGGCCATTGTTCCAGACACCCGAAGAGGCCGCGCAGGATGCGGTCGACAACGACGTGCACGTGATCGGTATCTCCAGTCAGGCGGCCGGGCACAAGACGCTTGCGCCGCAGCTGGTCAAGGCGCTCAAGGAGGCGGATGCCGAGGACATTCTGGTCATCTGCGGCGGGGTCATTCCGCAGCAGGATTACGATTTCCTCTACAAGGCAGGGGTCAAGGCGATTTTCGGGCCGGGGACCAATATCCCCAAGGCGGCCGAGGATATCCTTGCCTTGATCCGCAAGGCCCGTGGCTGAGAGGCGCACCATACTCGCCGGAATGGCGGGCGGTCTGGTCTGGGCCGTTGCCGTCATATTTGCCGGTTTGAACGGTGGCGGCGCTTTCCTGCCGCCGCCGCTGGCCATTCCGGGTGCGCTTATCGGACCCGGTCTGGTCATGATCGCAATGATCGGGAGCCTCGCGCGCAGGCGATTCTTTGACGACTCGCATATCGACGGGCAGGCGTTCGAGACCGGCTCTCCGGGCTGGGTCGATCAACAGGTTTTGAACAATACGGTCGAGCAGGCGGTGCTTGCCATGCTGATATGGCCATTTGTGGCGCTGACGCTTGGCGGAACAGTCGTCATCTGGATGGGGACAGCATTTGCCGCCGCCCGCGTATTGTTCTGGATCGGTTACCGACGTGCGCCTGCTTTACGTGCATTCGGTTTTGCAGCGACTTTTTATACAACAGTTCTTGCCGGCATCTGGACATTGATCGTCTGGCTTTAACCTGCATTGTTTTCATCTTCTGATTGTTCAGTTATGCTGACCTATGTCTTTTGTACGAGGTAGATTTTATAATGAAATTGGATCATCTGGCAGTGTCCGGGGAAATGATCGGTTGTGCCACCGATCTGGTCGAAGAGTCTCTGGGCGTTAAAATGCAGCCGGGCGGACAGCACCCGGTATTCGGCACCTACAACAACCTTCTCGGGCTTGAAGACGGGCTTTATCTCGAAGCCATCGCCATCGACCCCGAAGCGCCACGACCGGAACGGCCCCGCTGGTTCGATCTTGACAGATTCTGTGGTCCGGCGCGGCTGACCAACTGGATCTGCGCCACCGAGGATCTGGACGCGATCCTTGCCCAGATGCCCGAGACGGCTGGAAAGCCGATGGAACTGTCGCGCGGCGAGTTGTGCTGGCGCATGGCGGTGCCGGTCGACGGCGTGCTGCCTTTTGACAACATGTTCCCGCCGCTGATCGAATGGTCCAAGGGGCAGCATCCTTCCAAGGCGCTTGCACCGTCGGGCTGTGCGCTCAAGATGCTGGTGGTTTCCCACCCCAAGGCGGATGCCCTGCGCCGCTCGCTTGCGCCCCACCTTGATGATGTTCGTGTGCAGTTCGAAACCGGCGATGCCGGTCTGATGGCAGAGTTCTCAACGCCGCACGGCAGACGCTGTATCGAGAACAGCGAAAACTCTTTCGCTGCACATGCAAACTCTGCCTGACAGCGGCAGTGTGCTGAAGTAAGCTCTTGCCATGTCGATCTGGACCAGAATTTCCGATGCGCTCTCGGCGCTTGCGAATGGCGAGAGCCTTTCGGAGGTGTTCGACCGCCTGCGCACGCCACCCGAACGCAGCATAGCCTTTACCATCGCTATCATTGCCCTTGGCGCGAAGATGGCCAAGGCCGACGGGCAGGTTACAAAGGACGAGGTCACCGCCTTTCGCGAGGTCTTTCAGATCGCCCGTGAGGACGAGGCGAACGCCGCGCGGGTGTTCAACCTCGCCCGGACCGATATCGCGGGCTATCAGGAATATGCGCGGTCCATCCAGCGTATGTTCGCCGACGATCCCAACACGCTGCGCGACCTGATGGAGGGGCTGTTCCATATCGCGATCGCGGACGGACAGTATCACCCGGACGAAGACAGGTTTCTGGGCGACGTGGCCGAGATATTCGGACTGTCCGAAGCCGGGTTTCAGGCGCTGCGCTGCCGGTTTGTCTCCGATGCCAAGCCCGATCCCTATTCGGTGCTGGGGGTCACGCCGGACACGCCGCCCTCGGAAATCCGCAAGGCTTGGCGCAAGCTGGTGCGCGAGACACACCCCGACAGCATGATGGCGCGTGGCGTACCTGAAGAGGCGATCAAGCTCGCGGAAAAAAGAATGCGCGACATCAACCGGGCATGGGATGAGATCAACGGCGCGCTGACTTGATGCGTCTGGCCACCTATAACGTCGAATGGTTCGCCAATCTCTTTGACAACGACAATGCGCTGATGGTGGATAACGGCCCTTCCGGGCGTTTCGAGGTGCGGCGCGGCGACCAGATCGATGCGCTGGGCGCGGTCTTCACCGCGCTGGATGCAGACGGCATCCTGATTGTCGAAGCGCCGAATACCGGGCGCAAACAGAACTCTGTTGTCGCGCTTGAAAACTTTGCCCGGTATTTCTCGCTTCGCCAGAGCGCGGCGGTCTCAGGGTTTTCCAACGATACCCAGCAGGAAATCTCGCTGCTTTATGATCCGGCCCTCTTGAAAGCCCGTCACGATCCGCAGTCGAGCCCTGCCGCGCCGCAGTTCGATGCGAGTTTTCACATCGACCTCGATATCGACGCCCATGCCGACACGATCCGCTTTTCCAAACCACCGCTCGAGCTAGCCGTTGAAACGGTGTCCGGAACCGCGTTTCGCCTCATCGGTGCGCATCTCAAGTCCAAGGCGCCCCACGGGGCTAGGAACGAAGCCGCCATCATGCGCCTGTCGATCGCCAATCGGCGCAAGCAACTGGCGCAGGCGGTCTGGCTGCGCGCCCGCATCTCAGATCACCTAGCGCGCGGCGACAGCCTGATTCTGATGGGCGATCTCAACGACGGGCCGGGGCTTGACGAATACGAGAACCTGTTCGGGCGGTCCTCGGTCGAAATCCTGCTTGGCGACGATCTGTATGACCCGCACGCCCGGCAAGCGCTCCAGCGCAAGCTGGGAGCATCACCAACCACGGCCCGGTTCAATCTTCCCGGCAGCGAACGCTATCTTCAGGCGCTGCTCGATTACGTGATGATTTCACAGACCCTGATGGCGAAACGCCCCGCGTGGCGGATCTGGCACCCGTTCGACGATGCCCGCTGTTACCGCGACCCGAATCTCCGCGATGCCCTGCTCACGGCATCTGATCATTTCCCGGTTACGCTCGATATCGACATCTGACCCTTACGAGCGCCCGGATTTGCGCTATATTGGTTTTATGCGACATTCTATAGCCCTTGCCCTAGCCATCTGTCTCACCGGCGCACCGCTTGCTGCCCAGACCGGGGAGGACGAACCGTCGCTCATGGAAAAGGGCATGCAGCAGTTCTTTGAGGGGCTGCGGGATGAAATGTCTCCGGCGTTGCGCGATCTTCAGGGCCTGATGCTGGAATACGGCCCCAAGATGCGCGAGTTCCTTGAGGAGATGGGCCCCGCCATGGGCCGCGTGCTGGACGAGGTCGAAGACTGGACCATGTACGAAGCGCCCGAGATGCTGCCGAATGGCGATATCATCATGCGGCGCAAACCCGATCCCGAAGCCGAGCCAGAGCCGGACACGGAACCCAAAACCCGCGAGCCGGATCTTCCGCCCTCGGGCGTGACCGACCTCTGAGAGTAGCCTAGCGAACGGTCTTGACGGTAACCTCGGCGTCCATCGTCTGGGCCAGCGACATCAGCCGCGCCTCGGCGACCTCCCCGTAAAGCGGCATGGCCTGCTGCGGTAGCTTCAGGATCAGCTGCTTTTTCTTGGGCTGCCAGACGAATTCGCCCATTTTGGCATCGGCCTGCATCCAGAGCATCGCCCCGAACCGCATCGCCTTGCCAAGAATTTCGGCCTGATGCTGGCCCTTTTCATCGAGCAGCGAATAGAGGTTCTCGAACGAGGTCCCTTCGCGCTTGTTCTTGTAACGGTGTAGCAGCGCCAGCCCGAGAAACACCCTTTCCGAATGTTTCAGCCCGCCAAGGTTGGCGCGAGTCGCGTTCTCGAAACAGACCTCGGCGCGGTAATCGGGATGGGCGCGCCAGCTGACGTCATGCAAAAGACAGGCCGCCTTGACCAGCCGTTTCTGCGTGGGCGGGGCAGAGCGGAACAGCGGCAGGACAAAATTATAGAGCGTGCGTCCGAAACCGGGCAGGCGCGCGTCCTTCTTTTCCGCGAAACGCGAGGCTTCGATCAGGGGGTCACGGTCGCGCAGCGCCTGCGGCATCTGTTCGTAAAGAAGACCCTCGCGGATCCCATAGCTCGAAACGGCAATGTCCTTCGGGCTGAAGGTCTGCACAAGGCGGCTGAGTACATCCGACGCAAGAGGGACAAGCGCCATACGTGCCGATGAAATCCCGCATTCGCTGCGCAATGCTTCGAGATCGGCGGATTCGATATACTTGATCGTGGCCCGCACGGACTTGGTGGTCATCCGGTATTCATGCAGCACCTTGAGCGGATAGCCGCGCCGGTGCATATCGATCCGTGCGATGGCCCGCCAGCTGCCGCCGACAAGAAACAGGCGGTTATGCTGCTCGCCCATGTATTCGGACAATTCGTTGATCGTGGACTTGATGTATTCCTTGCGGCCCTTGCGCCCGCCCTTGATGCCTCCGATCTTGAGCGGACCAAGCTGGGAGCTGACCCGTTTCCCGACACGCCCGTCGTTGATTTCCGCCAGCTCCATCGAAGAGCCACCGATATCGCAGATCAGCCCGTAGGCACCGGGCCAGCCGAGTAGGACTCCTTGCGCGGATAGCCGTGCTTCCTCTTCGCCGTCGATCACCCAGATCCGCAGCCCGGTCTCCCGCAGGACCTCCTGGCGGAAATCGGGACCGTCGCTTGCATCCCGGACCGCCGCCGTGGCCACGGCAGTCAGCTGTGGCAATCCCATACCGCGCGCCAGATGCTGAAAACGGCGCAGCGCATTCAGGGCGCGTACACGGCCTTCGGGGTTCAGAT
Source organism: Heliomarina sp. (assembly GCF_052826185.1). Classification (NCBI taxonomy): domain Bacteria; kingdom Pseudomonadati; phylum Pseudomonadota; class Alphaproteobacteria; order Rhodobacterales; family Roseobacteraceae; genus Heliomarina; species Heliomarina sp. Next base: position 107,011 of record NZ_JBRBUI010000054.1, read on the forward strand.
GGCCTGTATCGGACATGCCCGCGCCCAAGGCGCACATGATCTTTTCATTGTAAAAATAAGCCGGTGACCGTGCAGCGCCGTCAAAAACCACCAGCCGGACAGAGTTCGAACCGATGTCGATGACACCGACACGCGACAGGGCGCGGGCGGAAGGGTCTTCAAATAACGGGTGCCCGAAAGGGCCCGGCTCAGGCTGCGAGGGATCTGTCTGCACGCTGGTCTTTTCCCCGTTCATACCGGCACAATCTGCGGCAATAGGCCAAGAGGGTCAATTGCAGTCCGCGACAGATATTTCGAATTCTGGCCGACCGAAATTCTCGTTGAAACGACGGAAAGGGGGCTCTGCCCCCACCGCTCGTCCCGAGCGGCTCCCCCGGGATATTTTTGACCCAAAGAAGAACAGGCCAATTCCCCTGCTTCTTTGGGTCTTAAAATATCCCCGCCGGAGGCATCTGGACTATCCACGAATAACGGCGCCTGCTGAGTCAATCGTCGGTATGGGTCAACTTTGGCACGTCCGAAGCCCCGGCCGAGCCGCGACCCGAGAGCGAAGGGTTTTCCATGAAGAACCGGTGGCAGTTGAACGCGAATTCGCCTTCCTTGATCGGGGTACGTGTAAAGCTTCCATCCGGGGCCATTACCCAGCTTTGAGCCACGTCGGCCAGGTTTGCCGCCATGATCTGGCTGACGATCTGCGCCTTGACCGTGGGGTTCTCAATTTCGACGAGGGTTTCGACACGGCGGTTCAGGTTTCGGCCCATCCAGTCGGCGGAGGATATGAACACCCGGGCCTTTTTCGAGGGAAGGCCACTGCCGTTGCCGAAACAGACAATACGCGAATGTTCGAGGAAGCGGCCGACGATCGACTTGATGCGGATGTTTTCGCTGAGCCCCTTGATTCCCGGGCGGATCCCACAGATGCCGCGTACGACGAGCGAGATTTTCACACCGCCCTGGCTGGCGCGATAGAGGGCGTCGATCACCTCGCTGTCGATGATCGAGTTCATCTTGGCCCAGATCTCGCCCTTCCGGCCTGCTTTCACATGCTCGATCTCTGCGTCGATCAGTTCGAGCAGGCGCGGTTTGAGCGTGATCGGGGAGATGGCGAGGTTTTCCAGCGATTCGGGCTGAGCGTAGCCGGACAGGTAGTTGAACACCTTGGTGGCGTCGCGTCCGAGCGACTTGTCGCAGGTAAAGAAGCTGAGGTCGGTATAGATGCGGGCGGTGATCGGGTGATAGTTGCCGGTGCCGTAGTGGGTGTAGGTCACGAGGTTGTCGCCTTCGCGGCGCACCACGGTCGAGATCTTGGCGTGGGTCTTGAGATCGAGGAAGCCGTAGACCACATGGGCGCCCGCCCGCTCGAGCCGTCGCGACTGCCGGATATTGGCGGCTTCGTCGAAACGGGCCTTGAGCTCGACGAGGGCGGTGACGGATTTTCCGTCCTCGGCGGCTTCGCAGAGCGCTTCGACGATGGGCGAATTGCGCGAGGTCCGGTAGAGCGTCTGCTTGATCGCGACCACGTCGGGATCGCGGGCGGCCTGCTGGAGGAAGCGCACCACCATGTCGAAAGTTTCATAGGGGTGGTGCAGCAGCATGTCCTTTTGGCGGATCGCTGCAAACATGTCGCCTTCGAAATCGCTGACCCGTTCGGGGATGCGCGGCGTGAAGACTGGCCAGAGCAGATCGGGGCGGGAATCGATCACCAGCTCGCTCAGGTCGGCCACACCGATCATGCCATCGACCTCGATCATGTCATGGGGCGAGACGTGCAATTCGTCCATGATCGTCTTGAGCAGGTTTTGCGGCGCGCCAGCGGAATGGGTCATCCGCACGACTTCGCCGCGGCGTCGGCGTTTCAGAGCGACTTCGAACTCGCGCACCAGATCTTCGGCTTCTTCCTCGACTTCGAGATCGCTGTCGCGCAGGACGCGGAATTCGAAATGGGCTTTCAGCTTGTAGCCGGGGAACAGGCTTTCGATTTCCAGCAGCAGCAGTTCTTCGAGCGGCAGAAAACGGTGGTTGCCCGGTTCCGCGTCCAGCGACACGAAACGGTCGATCTGCGCCGGGATTGGCAGCAGCGCCTGCAGGCTGCGCTTGTCGCGGCTGCGTTCCAGCTGCAGGGCAAGCGAGTAGCCGGTGTTCGGGATGAAGGGGAAGGGATGCGCCGGGTCGATGGCCAGCGGCGACAGCACCGGGAACACCTTGTTCAGAAAGAAATCCGACAGGTCGGTTCGGTCCGCCGAGGTGAGATCCTTGCGTGTCAGGACGGAGATCCCGGCGGATTCCATCTGTTGTTCGAGTTCCACGAGCACGCGTTGCTGGGCCTGCATCAGGCGACGCGCATCCTGGCCGATAAGCATGAGCTGTTCGGCCGGCGTAAGACCATCGGCAGCCGGGGTGGTGTTGCCCGCATGGGCCAGTTCGCGCAGACCGGCCACGCGCACGGTAAAGAACTCGTCCAGATTGGCGGCTGAAATCGAAACGAACCGCAGCCTTTCCAGCAGGGGAACGCGCAGGTTCTCGGCCTCTTCCAGAACGCGCCAGTTGAAGCCGAGCCAGCTCAGTTCACGGTTATAGAACCGCCCCGGGCCGGTCAGGTCCAGTTCGGGGAATTCGGTCGCCGGAGGAAAGCCGGACTCTAGAAAATCTGCATGTGTCATGGCTGCGTTATGTGGTTGAGATGTAACCGTTCGGTGACAGGATTACGCTTTCTCATCGGTATCACCCACAAGCCGTGCGGCCAAGCTTCGTGAAATCGTTCGCCCCTCTTCGAGTGAAAGCTGATCGAGCCGTGCGACGATTTCATTCGCCGCCGCAAAAGAACGTTCGGTGTGGCGCAGAAGAAAGGGGATCACGTTGTGTTTGGGCGTGATCTGGCGGTCGGCGAACAGCTTGCCCAGCACGGCCGCGAGCAGCGTGTCATTGGGGGGCGACATCTCGACCTGAAAGACGGAATCGATGCGACTTTGCAGGTCGGGCAGGGCGAGGTTCCAGTGGCGCGGGGCTTCGCGCCCCGTCATCAGCAAGGGCTGACCTTCGGCGCGCGAGAGGTTGTAGAGATGAAAGAGCGCGGTCAACGCCGTGTCATCGGTTGCGATCAGCGGAATGTCCTCTACGATGCAGGGCGCCGAGGCGAGGGCGGGGATGTCTTGCCCAGCCATGTCCGTCGCGGCGATCACGGGTGCGCCGCTGGTATCCGACCAGACCTGCGCGAGATGGGTCTTGCCCGAACCGGCGGGTCCGGTGAGGATCAGCTGCTGGGTGGGCCAGCTGGGCGCGGCATCGATCATTGCCACCGCCATGGCGTTGGACGGCGCGACGTAGAAATCGCCACGTCCAAGGGCCGCGCGAACGGGCAGATCAAAGACAAGCTGACGGGCCATGTCAGACGCTGCCCGGGCCGTCATCGCCGCGATAAAGGCGGCTGTCGAGATATTGGTTCACGGCAAAACGGGTGATCACGCCAAGCGCGGCGGCGACCGGCACGGCCACCAGCATGCCGACGAATCCGAACAGCGCGCCAAAGACCGCCAGCGCCAGCAATAGCCAGACCGGGTGCAGGCCGACGGAATCGCCGACCAGCTTGGGGGTCAGGAAATTGCCCTCGACGATCTGGCCGATCACGAAGATGCCCGCGACGATGCCGATCGAAAGCCAGTCGCCCCAGAACTGGAACAGGGCAAGCCCGATGGCCAGCACGCCACCGATCAGCGCGCCGAGATAGGGGATGAAAGTGACCAGGCCGGCGATAAAGCCGACGACAAGGCCGAAATTCAGCCCGACGATCATGAGCGCCACCGCGTAATAGGTACCGAGGATCAGGCAGACCAGCCCCATGCCGCGCACGAAAGCGGCCATCGTTTCATCGATTTCGGCGGCGAGGCGGCGAATGGTGGGGGCGTGTTCGCGGGGCAGAAGTTCATCGATGCGGGCGATCATGCGGTCCCAGTCGAGCAGCATGTAGACCGACACCACTGGCACGATCACCAGCAGGACGACGACATTGATCAGCGACAGCGCCGAACCAAGTAAGGTTTCGGCCACCTGCGGGGCCCGTTCGCGGATCGACTCTCCGATTGAGACGAGGGTTTTCCGGATCGTCGAGCCTTCCTCGAGTAGTTCCGGAAACCGTTCGCCAAGGAAGGCCTGGAACCGATTGGTCAGTTGCGGCAGGGTATCGATCAGCCCGGCGGTCTGCGAGATGAGGGTCGGTACGATCAGCAGGGTGACCAGCGCGAAAGTCAGGATCGCGGCAATGGTGATGATCGCGGTGGCGGCGGCCCGGCTGAGCCCGGCGCGTTCGAGCCGGTCGGCCAGCGGATCGATCATGTAGGCGATGGCGCTGCCGATCACGAAGGGCAGCAGTACATCGCCGAGCAGCCAGAGCATCAGGGCGAAGACCGCCGCCGCGATGCCCCAGTATTTCAGCTGTTCATTCACCGGTAGCGACATGGCGCGGCCCTTGCTGGATTTACCTCCCTTCACATCGCCCAAGGGGCGCGGGCTTGCAAGGGGTGGCGCAAAGATGAGCAGTTTGGGGGACGTCGCTTGACTTCGTTTCACGCGGAAGTGTTCCATGCGCGCAATAAACAGGAGAGCCTTGGATGCGCACAGAATTCGACAGCGAACTCGAAGACCGGCTGACCCGCTACGCGGCCATCGATAGCCAGAGCGATGCGGATTCGCCAAGCTCTCCGAGCACCGAGCGGCAGCTCGACATGTCGCGTCTGCTGGTGTCCGAACTGGAAGCGATGGGCGCCGAAGAGGTAGAGCTGACCGACTATGGCGTGGTGCTGGCGAGCGTGCCCGCGACGGTGGAGCACGCGGTGCCGGTCATCGGCTTTGCGGCCCATGTGGACACGGCCCCGGCGTTCAATGCGACGGGGGTGAAACCTGTGGTGCATCGCGGCTATAACGGCGGCGAGATCGCCTTTGCGGATGCGCCGGATCTGGTGCTCTCGCCCGAGGTGTCGCCCTATCTGGGCGAAAAGCAGGGCGAGGATATCATCACCGCGAGTGGCACGACGCTGCTCGGAGGGGATGACAAGGCCGGGGTGTCGATCATCATGACCATGGCACGGCATCTCTTGGAAAACCGCGACATCCCGCATGGCAAGCTGCGGCTGGCTTTCACCCCGGACGAGGAGATCGGACGCGGCGTGGACGCGCGGCTGCCGGACGATCTGGGCGCGGATTTTGCCTATACGCTGGATGGATCGAAACCGGGTGAGGTAGAATTCGAGAGCTTCTCCGCCGATGCGGCGCTGGTAACGGTGACGGGCGTGGCCGCGCACCCGGGCTGGGCCAAGGACAAGCTGGTGAACGCGCTGCATCTGGCCTCGAAGATCGTGATGACCCTGCCGCATGCGACACTGACGCCCGAGACGACCTCGGGGCGCGAAGGGTTCATCCATCTGGCCGAAATGCGTGGTCGGGCCGCAGAGGTCGAGTTGCAATTCTTCCTGCGCGATTTCGAACTGGAAGGTCTGGCCGAGAAGGGCGCGCTTTTGCAGGAGGTCTGCGCCGCCGTCGCCAAGGGCGAGCCCCGGGCGCGGATTACCTGTGAGATCACGCCGCAATATCGCAACATGCGTTATTGGCTGGAAAAGGACATGACGCCGGTGGAACTGGCGCAAGAGGCGGTGCGGGCGGCGGGAATGGAGGTGGTGTCGGTCCCGATCCGCGGCGGTACGGATGGCTCACGCCTGACCGAACTGGGCATTCCGACGCCGAACATCTTTACCGGCATGCAGGAAATTCACGGGCCGCTGGAATGGATCAGCGTGCAGGACATGGCCCGGGCGACGAAGACCTGCCTGAACCTTGTCGGTCTGGCGGCGCGGAAAGCGTAAGGGCCGGATCGTGCCGAAAGCGGGGAGGGGGCTGTCTGCCCCCGCGCCTGACGGCACTCCCCCGAGGATATTTGAGACCCAAAGAAGAGTTAATCAGAGCGTTTTCGCGTAGTCGATGAGCTGGTCAGCGACGATGTTCCAACCCTCGATGAAACCCATCTTTTCGTGCTGTTCCCGGGCCTCGGCGCTGCGATGGCGGGCGGTGGCGGTATAGAGCGTGCCGCCTTCTTCATCGGGTTCAAGCTCGATGATCGCGGTCAGGAAGGGCTCGGGCGCGGGTTTCCAGCCTTCGGTATAGGCATCGGTGAAGACGAGGCGGCGGTGTTTGTCGACTTCGAGATAGACGCCGCGGTTTTCCATCACGTTGCCTTCGACCTCGAAGGTGGTGTCGAAACGGCCGCCGGGGCGCAGATCGATGTCGCAGGCGGTGACCCGATGGGGCCGGGGGACGAAGAACTGCTTGATATGCTCGGGCGTCGTCCAGCAGGCCCAGACCGTTTCTGGCGCGACGGGCAGGGTCCGGGTGAAGGTGAGATCGGTTTCGGGATCGAAATCCATTTGGCTGTTCCTTGTCGGTTTGGGGGAAAGCTAGCGCTTTGCGGCCTTTCCGCCAGCAGACAGAAGTATCGGTGGGTGTCCCTGTGGGTCTTTGGTTTCCGGGAAAGCGCGGCGCGATCGTTCGCACCGGCTTGTCTCGCTGCGTGCAAATGCCTAGACCCTGTGAAAACCGTTTCGATTTGGAGCCGACATGCGCCTGAGCCGCTATTTCCTGCCCGTTCTCAAAGAAAACCCTGCCGAAGCGCAGATTGTCAGCCACCGATTGATGTTGCGGGCGGGGATGATCAAGCAGGCGCAGGCAGGGATCTATTCCTGGTTGCCACTGGGCTTCAAGGTTCTGCGCAAGATCGAGAATATCGTGCATGAGGAACAGCAGCGCGCGGGACATATCCCGCTGTTGATGCCGACCATGCAATCGGCTGATCTGTGGCGGGAATCCGGGCGTTACGACGATTATGGCGAGGAAATGCTGCGTATCACCGACCGTCACGGGCGCGACATGCTGTTCGGGCCGACGAACGAGGAGCTGATCACCGATATCTTCCGCAGCCATGTATCGAGCTACAGGGACCTGCCCCTGACGCTCTACCAGATCCAGTGGAAATTCCGCGACGAGATCCGGCCGCGGTTCGGCGTGATGCGGGGGCGCGAGTTCCTGATGAAGGACGGCTATAACTTCGACATGGATTACGAGGCGGCGATGCGCGCCTATGACCGTCACATGGTCAGCTATCTGCGGACCTATGAGCGCATGGGCCTGAAGGCGATCCCGATGCGCGCGGACTCTGGCCCCATTGGCGGCGAGGACACGCATGAGTTCCTCGTGCTGGCAGAGACGGGCGAGAGCGAAGTGTTCTATGACAGCGCGATCACGGATCTCAAGCTGGGCGACCGGGAAGTCGATTTCGCCGATGCGGCGCAGTTGCGGGCGATCTGCGAGGAGTGGACGACGCCCTATGCGCGTACCGACGAGACCCATGACGAGGCCAGGTTCAAGGAGATCCCGGAAGAGCGTCGCCGGTCGTCGCGGGGGATCGAGGTGGGGCAGATCTTTTATTTCGGCACCAAGTATTCCGAGCCGCTGGGCGCGAGCGTGCAGGATGCAGAGGGCAAGAAGGTCGACGTGCACATGGGCAGCCACGGCATCGGTGTCAGCCGCTTGCTGGGCGCGATCATCGAGGCGAGCCATGACGAGAACGGGATCATCTGGCCCGAGGGGGTCACGCCGTTCCACGTGGGAATCGTCAACCTCAAGCAGGGCGACGAAGCCGCCGACGCGGCCTGTGAGCAGATCTATGCGGCGCTGAACATGGTCGGGCTGGAACCGCTCTATGATGATCGCAAGGAGCGTGCGGGTGGCAAATTCGCCACCATGGACCTGATCGGGCTGCCCTGGCGGATCACCGTGGGGCCGCGCGGACTTAAGAACGGGGTGGTCGAGCTGACCTCGCGGCGCAGCGGTGAAAGCGAAGAACTGCCGCCGGAGGATGCGGTCAAGAAACTGGCGGAAATCTATGCGCCGCACCTTGTGAAAGGCTTGTAAGCAAGGGCCGATCCCAAATCTCGGAATGTCGGCGGGTCGATTGGCCCGCCGTTTTCTTTTGGCGCGGCTACGAAGCCGGACCGGGCGCGCTAATGCCACCCAAAGCCGGGTTCCGCATCCAATCCGTGTCCTGCAGTCCGGATTTTTTCTTATTTATCAACAGTCCGTTTTCACCATAGGCGGAACTTTTCCTATGCCTCCTGTGTTATGGTCCCGAAGTAAGGGATCAACGTGGAGACCTGGTTATGAAACGGCCGCAGTATGTTATTGGTGCAAGTGTTACAGTAGGCGCGTTGGCGCTGGCCACATGGGCGTTCGCCGTGCCCTTGGGTGTCAGCGATCTGATTTCGCCCATGCTGGGAGAGAACAGCGGGATGCTTGGGGCGAACGCCTCGGTGATCGCGACCGACCCGATGATGGGTGACGATGTGCCGGAAGGGACGGTTCTTGTGTTTGGAGAGGACGGCACGCTCGACGCGGTGGTGTCCGATGACCGGACCGAAGCGATACAGGAAAACAACACCGCCCTGCACGAACTTTAAGACACAAGACAAATCAGACATGGAAAGCCCGCTCACCCGATCGTGAGCGGGCTTGGTTCGTCTTTGGGCCTGATTGCTCTAACCTTGCAGTGGTGGGTGACACCCGTTCCGCCCCTAAGACTAGGACCTGTGCCATGAAAATTTTGACCTCCTGTTCAATCGCAATTTCCTCCCTTGCCCTTGGCGTGTCGGCCTGTGCCGAGCCGGTGGCGCAGGGGGCCAAGAACGTGCCGGAGTTCGAGCCCGCCTTTGAGAACCAGACCCGGGCGCCCGCGATGCAAAGCGATATCGGCATTGCGGTCGAAACCGTGGCCTCTGGCCTGTCGCACCCCTGGGGTATTGCCGAACTGCCGGGTGGCGGTTTCCTGGTGACCGAGCGCGAGGGTCGGCTGCGTGTCATCAGCGCGGATGGAGAGTTGCTGGAGACAGCGGTTGAGGGCGTGCCCGAGGTGCATGCGGTCAAGCAGGGCGGTCTGCTCGACGTCGCGCTGGGACCGGATTTTGCCCGCGACCGAATGATCTATTTGACCTACTCCAAACCGACGGGCGGCGGAAAATCGGTGACAGCCGCCGCGCGGGGCGTGCTGAGTGAGGACATGATGCGGCTGGAGGAGGTCGAGGACATCTTTGTTCAGGATCCGCCCTCGCCGACGCCGATGCATTACGGATCGCGGGTCGTGTTCGACGGCGATGGCCACGTGTTCATCACCACGGGTGAGCATTCCTCGATGGCCGAACGGGGGATGTCGCAGGATCTCTCTACCACTTACGGCAAGGTGATCCGCCTGAACCTCGATGGCAGTGTGCCGATGGACAATCCGTTTGCCTCGGAGGAAGGGGCGATTGATACGATCTGGTCCTACGGCCACCGCAACGTCCAAGGCGCCGCCTATCGCGATGGCGTTCTCTGGACGCTGGAACATGGCCCTAAAGGTGGGGATGAGCTGAACAAGGCCAAGGCGGCCCTGAACTACGGCTGGCCCGTCGTCAGCTATGGCGAGACCTACGGCGGCGCACCGGTTGGCGAAGGCATTCCCCGCGCGGAAGGAATGGAAGAACCTGTGTACTACTGGGATCCGGTGATCGCCCCCGGTGGTTTCGATTTCTATGATGGCCAAATGTTTGAGGCCTGGCAGGGCGATATCCTTGCCGGATCGCTCAGCCCCGGTGGTCTGGTGCGGCTGAAGCTGGACGGTGACGGTATGGTTACCGGCGAAGAGCGTCTGGTCGAGGATCAGGGCCGCATCCGCGATGTCGAAGTCACCTCGGACGGGTCGGTTCTGCTCTTGGTGGACGAGGCGAACGGGGCGGTTCTTCGCCTGACTGCGCAGGATTGATTTCCCGGGTCGGGGATCGGCTTGACGCTGGCTGTGGCCCGGCGCAATGTCCGCCCGACCCGGAAATCGGAGCACGACTTGCCTAAAACTCCCCCGCCCTTTGCGGCCTTCGAATGGCTTATTGCCTGGCGTTACCTGAGAGCGCGTCGCGCCGAGGGCGGCGTCAGCGTGATGACATGGATCAGTCTGATCGGAATCACGCTCGCGGTCTTCGCGCTGATCGCCACCCTTGCCGTAAGGTCCGGATTTCGCTCGGAATTCGTGGGCACGATCCTTGGCGCGAACGCGCATGTGACGGTTTACTCGACCGGCGAGGTCGACCCGCTTGGCAATGTGAATCGCACGATTGCCGATTATCCGGCGATGGCCGAGGCGGTCGCGCAGGTGCCCGGTGTGACGCGGGTTGCGCCGCTTATACGGGGGCAGGTGCTGCTGAGCGCGCAAGGCGAAAGCACCGGTGTCGAGGCCTTTGGCATCGCGGCAGAAGATCTGCAATCGCTGCCCGGTATCGCGCAGGCGGAACAATCCGCCGGCGACCTGTCGCGCTTTGACGAGGGCATCGCCATCGGGTCCGAAGTGGCGCGGATCATCGGGGTTTCGGTCGGCGACCGGGTCAAACTGACCTCTCCTGACGGGTTGCAGACGGCGATGGGATCCAGCCCGCGCGTCAACGCCTATGAGGTGGTCTATGTCTTTACCGCCGGGCGCTATGACATTGACCGGACGCGGATTTACATGCCCTTTGCCGAGGCGCAGGCCTTTTTCAACCGCGAGGGTGTCGCGGATGAGCTTGAGGTGATGGTCGACAACCCGGAAACCGTGGACCAGCTGGTGCCGCAACTGTTCCGGGCTGCCGGTGATCAGGCGCTGATCTGGACGTGGCGCGATGCCTCGGGCAGCTTTTTGCGCGCGCTCGAGGTCGAGGACAACGTGATGTTCATCATCCTGTCGATCCTCGTGCTGATCGCGACCATGAACATCGTCTCGGGACTGATCATGCTGGTCAAGAACAAGGGCCGTGACATCGGTATCCTGCGCACCATCGGCTTGAGCGAAGGCTCGGTGCTGCGGGTGTTCTTTATCTGCGGTGCCTTTACCGGGCTGATCGGCACGGCGATGGGCGTGCTTCTGGGCTGTCTCTTTGCGCTTTACATCGACCCGATCTTTTCCTTCGTGAATTACGCGATGGGCGGCGGCGTCTGGGATCCGTCGATCCGGGGAATCTATGCGCTTCCGGCAGAGCTGCACCTGTCGGACGTTTTGTCGGCGGTGGCCCTGTCGCTGGGGCTGTCCTTTTTCGTGACCTATTTCCCGGCCCGCCGCGCGGCCCGGATGAACCCGGTGGAGGCGCTGCGCTATGAGTGATGTTGCGCTGGATCTGGGCGGAATCTCAAAGACCTACAACAAGGGCCTGCCGGGCGAGGTGCGGGTGCTCGACAACATCGATCTGAGCGTCGGCAAGGGCGAGATCGTTGCCCTTGTCGCGCCCTCGGGGGCGGGAAAATCGACCCTTTTGCATATCGCGGGGCTGCTGGATACGCCCGATACCGGAAGGGTTCGGATTGCCGGTCAGGACATGACCGGCGAGGGCGATGCGGTGCGCACGCAGGTACGGCGGCGCGATGTCGGGTTCATCTACCAGTTCCACCACCTGCTGCCCGAGTTCACGGCGGCGGAAAACGTCACCCTGCCGCAACTGGCGAACGGTGTGGACAGGAGCGCGGCGGCTGCACGAGCCACGGAGTTGCTGACCCGTGTCGGCGTCGGCCCGCGTGCAAGCCATCGTCCGGCGGCGCTGTCGGGGGGCGAACAGCAGCGGGTCGCCTTTTGCCGCGCCATGGCCAATGGCCCGCGTCTTTTGCTGGCGGACGAGCCGACCGGCAACCTTGACCCGGCGACGTCCGAGACCGTGTTCGGGGCGCTGATTGATCTGGTGCGTACCACCGAAATGGCGGCGCTGATCGCGACGCATAACCTTGACCTTGCCGCGCGGATGGACCGGGTCATCCACCTGACCGATGGCCAGCTCATATGATCGAGGTTTCGCTGAAGGAAATCGGTGAGGCCACGCAGGCGGCGCTGGAAAGCCACGGGGCCGCGCCATGGGTCGCGGCCGAAGTAACCGCCGCGGTGGTCGAGGCCGAGGCGGTCGAAAACCGGATCTGCGGGCTCTACTACCTTGAAAGCTATTGCAAACAGCTCGTCTCGGGCCGGGTCGAAGGCGATGTCGAGCCCACAGTCGACCGCCCGCGCCCCGGATTTGTCCGCGTCGACGGGCGCATGGGGTTTGCGCAACCGGCCTTTGCGCGCGGCCTGCCCGAGGCCGTGGCGGCGGCGCGGGAAAACGGCACCGCTTCGCTTGCGGTAGGGCATACGCATACCTGCACCTCGCTGGGCTTTTTCACCGGGCAGATCGCGCGGGCGGGGTTGATCGGGATCGGATTCACCAATGCCTCGCCCATCGTTGCGCCGCCAGGCGGACGGTCGCGGGTGATCGGCACCAACCCGATCGCCTTTTCCGTGCCGGACGGGCAGGGCGGCGTGGCCATGCAGTTCGACCAGTCGACCACCACCGTCGCGCTGGGCAAGATCACCATGGCCAAGGCGGCGGGTGAACCCATCCCCGAAGGCTGGGCGCTTGACGCCGAAGGCCGCCCGACCACCGACCCAGACGCCGCGCTGGGCGGGACGCTGGTGTCGATGGGGGGCTACAAGGGCTGGGGCTTTGGCGTGATGGCGGAATTGCTGGCTGCGGGCATGACGGGCGGCGTCAATTCGCTGGATGTCAAACCGCTGAAGTCGCCCGAGGGTCCGCCGCATGATCTGGGCCAGTTCTACCTGCTGATCGATCCGGGTTGTACCGATACTTTCGGTGCGCGTTTCGCGGCACTGGCCGAGGCTGTCGCGGCCGAAGAGGGCGGGCGGCTGCCCGGTCAGGGCAAGCGGCATGCCGATCCGATTGCACTGGATGAGACTCTTTGGGCACAGGTGGGCGAACTCGCCGCGCCCAAGCCATAAGCGGCACAGTTTTTGCCCGGGCCACTTGCCGAACGGCTCGCGCTCCGGCAGACTCGCCATGTGGGTTGAGAGGATAAAAGCCAATGATCGCCAAAGCTTTGTGGAGCCTGCCGGCCTTGTTCATCGCGGCCGCTTGTGCCGTTGACGTGATGCCCGGCCCCGATGAGGGAGAGATGCTTTTCGCGCGGAATTGCTCGGGATGTCATACCGCTACGGCAACCGGCATGCGGTTGAATGACGGCACCGTGGCCCCGGACCTGACGCGTATATCCGAGCGCAACGATGGCGTTTTCCCGCGTGCGCATGTTCTGTCGCAAATTGACGGCTACGGGCGGGGCAAGGCCGCCAGCGTCATGCCTGAATTCGGCGACCTTCTCGAAGGCGAGCTGGTGCCCGTCGAGGTCGAAGGCACGATGACGCCGACGCCACGCCCGCTGGCAGCGCTCATGACCTATCTGGAAAGCATACAGGTCGGCACCGAAGGCTGATCACGAACATATCCCCCTGAGCTCGGCCCCGCGCCATGGCAAAAGGACGTCCCTTTCGCGCTGGCGGTTCTGGGGAAGGTCGGCGACGGGAAATGCCCCGCGCAGCATGTCATGCAGCCGTTTCGTGCGGGCCGCGGCGGGGTCGAGCGCGCGGCAGCAGATGTATTCCTCGACAATCGCGCCCTGTTGTTCATAGCCGTATTGCAGAAAGTCCGGCGCGCCCTCGAGTTCAAACAGGTAGGGGTCTTTCATATACCCGTGCTCGGCCGCGGCGCGTAGCGGTGAATAGCCGGTTTTCTGACGGTTCTGCCATTGCCAGACATGGGTCAGTTCGTGCCCCAGCAGCATCGCGGCGGTTAGGTTGAGCAGCTCCGGATACTCGGACAGGAAATCCTCGGAAAACCAGTCGCGCACGAAATAAACCTTGTTGAACAGGGTCATGGCTGCTGGCTTTGCGGTCACGATCCCCTCTTTCACCGGCGGTAGAATGCGTTCTCGGCAGGTGGTGCGGGGCCGTGCTTTTCTGTGAAAGGTGACTGGGGCGACAGGCGCGCCCTCGACCAGCCGGACCTTGTCGACGTTGAGTTCTTCGCCATGCAGAGACGTAGCAAAGGCAAGCTCGGCCCGGGTCAGGGGACGACCGCAGCCCGTTACAAGCAGGGCCAGGCACAGGCAGATCCGGATCAGCATCCTGGCTCAGCCGGCGTAAAAGGAGGCGGTCGCGGTCGAGACCAGCTTGCCGCTTTCCTCATCGCTCATCTCGGCGCGGGTAAAGGTCATCGCCTTGCCCGCCCGAACCACAAACGCGCGGCAGAGGATTGCCTTGCCGGAAGCCGGGCGCAGGAATTGCGTGCTGAGATCGGTCGTGGCGAAGGGGCGGAATTCGCCCGCATGGGCCAGCGCCGCGAGCACCATTACCGTATCGGCCAGCGCGGCCATGGCCTGCCCGGAAACGATCCCGCCGACGCGGATCAGATGCTGGCCCACAGGCATACGAACCAGCGCGTGTTCCTTGTCGATGGACAGCACCTCGGGTTGCAGGGCAAGCACCCATTCGGCGAAGTTTTCATCGAGAATTTTCTGCGCGTCCGCTGGCGTCATCCTGCTCTCCTGGCTGATCTTTTTGCAAACCTAGCGGGGGTTTGTGGGCCTGTCGACTGGCGACAGATCAATCACTTGCGAGTGCTTCGCTGATGGCTTTGGGATCGACCGGCGCGATCGGTGTCGCGACGCTCTGCGCGGCGATTGGCTGGGCCTTGATGACATCTGGCCGGGCGGGTTGTTCTGCGGCTGGCGGGGGCACCGTTGCGGCCACCTCAGGACGCCGGGAGACTGCCCTTGCGCTCGCGCTCGGCGGTCGCTGCGCGCTCAGGTCCGTTTGCGCGGCGGGTGTGACACTGGCGGCGGCCTCCGTGGGGAGGGGGAGTGCATCCGGGGTCACGATGATGCCTTTTTCCTCAAGCTCCATGCGCAGGATTTCGTCCTGATGCGCCTCTTGGCAGGCGCGGACCTCTTCGAAGGCGCGCCGTGAGCCGCGCAGGGTGAACTTGCCCAGCTGGGTATCGCCATAGGACCATGTCATGCCTGCTTCGCGCTGAAATTCATCGACAAAGGTTTCGGAGCGGTCCATCGAAGCGTCGATCAAGATGTTCAAACCCGGCGTGCCGTCCATGTAGACCCCCAGCATGTCGAGCGTCCACGGCGGCTGATCCCCGAAGACGAGGGAGATCGGATAGCGCGAGTTCTGTTCAATCGATTCCCAGCGCCCGTCGAGCACGGTGATATCCAGCGCGGGCACGTCTTCGTAAGTGTCGAAGCCGATAAAGAAATCGGTATCGTCAAAGCGCGCGAAAGCGAGGCAACCGCGCGTCGCCGGGTAAAAGCCCACGTCCCAGTCGTCTATCAACGCCCAGCGGATGGGATCGGACATAGCCGGAAGTGAGATCAGAACAAGCGCCATACCAACGACGCCGCGCAGAAAACAGGTCATCCGACCCTCGCAACACAACAACAGGGAAAAGTATAGAGGGACGATAGGTTAAGGCGAAGTAGAGAAGCCGTGCGTGAAATGAGGAGGTTCGGCGGGATTTCCAGGATTATGTATCTAATTCAATGGCATGTGGAGAAAACGGGGTTGGTCGAAGGTCGATCATAAAGAGTTTTGACCGTAAACGGTGCGCGGCCTTTGCGGGGTATTGTTTCTGATCTGGGAATGGTCAGGCGTGCTGCACTTGCAGCATTTGGGCTTTCTCATGCCCGGTGACATCCGTGCAGCACCTGTGCACCCCCTGTACACCGCCGCAGTGCGGCATGGCGTGTCAGGCAGGGTCGGTCGGGATTTGCGGGGTCCAGTGTTCGCCCATCGCGACGATGCAGGATGTGCCGTGGGCATAGGTGACCACCAGCGTCCAGTCGCCCTGCGCGTCGGTCCAGACCTCCATCACCTGTTCCGGGTCGCGGATGCCCGAGGCCGCCCGGCTGGCGCCGAACTGACCGGTCAGTTTCTCATGCATCGCGGGCGTCGGCTCGCAGATCGCCTCGGCAATGGGAGAGACCGCCGAGGCCGGCGTGGCGAGGAGAGAAAGCAGGAGGAGGGCACGTTTATACATGCCGTGGAGTGTAACGGTTATGTGACTGTTTGTATATACAAATGGTATACGTTTGCGTGAGGGCCGCGGAGAACGCATTCCCCGAGGATCGTTGGATCAGGTTGTTTTCCGGTTAGCGGCAATGTCCCGCCCGGCCGCAGGCCGGGCAGCCCCCGACCGCCCCCCTGGGCGGGGGCTTTGCCCCCACCCCAACAATTCATCGGTATTATCTAAAGAATAATATTAACATTCTTACAATATCTTAACTTTATTTTCCTGCGTCATCTTGCCTTGAGCAGTGGAAGCTAAACTCACCATTCTCTTGAGATTTCGAGACCGATTTCAAAATCATTCAAAGATCGCATCAAGGGTTTGAATTGACGTGTGCTTTCTTAGGTATTAGGTACGCAGGGTGATTAGGTTTATCGGTTGGCACGTAAACAGCTTATCCACGTGCGTCTAAAATCCCACTGGTATAAAACCAAGTCTCGTCTAGCTCATCTTGATATGCTCGTTCTGCAGCCTCTTTTTGAATGTTGCTATAGCATATTTGGCAAACAAACTTTTCTGTGATGCCAAAATCGTTAGCAAGAGTGGCTCTACCTTCAGAAAATTCCCACTCAAATATCTCGTCTGTTTGGTAAATTTCGTACTCGGGAAAGTTTTGGCAACATCGATCACATTCGATTACATTGCAGTCGTTGTGGCAAAATAGGCAGATACACTTTCCGTCTAGTTCAACCAGAAAATCTTTACCGCATTCTACGCAGTTCCAGCAAACGTCGTGCTGTTCCAGACTTTCCTTGGCGCGCTTTTCTATTTCCGAAATTTGTTTTTGAACAGCCAGTAGATCATCAATTTTGTCCCGCGATGCCAACTCGTCCGCGCCGATCTGCAGATGGTATCTTAAAAAATCACGAAGAAATGCAAAAATTTCAAAGAATTTGGCCTCAAGCGCTTTGCTGTTCTGTCCGATAGTGCCATGAGCAACGTCATTTCGGTAGGCTACGGCAGTTTCAATTCTTTTCATGTCCTTAGGTGATAAATTAAGTCCGTATATATCTCTATTCGTTAGTCTTTGAAAAGTCTTTTGCAGCGATGTCGTTTTTCCGGGCTTATCAATGACTTCGTGGATGAACACGGCGTTTTGTTCAGCTAGCAATGCTTTCGAGAAATGTTCAAGGCTAATCACTAAGTGGAAGATAGCCAAAGGCCAACGAGCCTCAGCTTTTTCTTTAGCTGATAAAGCATTGTCTATTGCTTCTTCAGCGAAAAATTTGGCGCTGGACGTTAAGTTTGCGACGAGAGTACTTGGGTTTTTCCGAGGTTTCAGGCTCAAACATCCAGCTCCTCGACGAACTTCGCGTTCTCCTGGATATACTGAAAGCGCAGTTCGGGTTTCTTGCCCATGAGCCGTTCGACGAGGTCTCCGGTTTCGCCGGGTTCGTCTTCGTCGATGGTGACGCGGATGAGCTTGCGGGAGTTCGGGTCCATCGTGGTTTCCTTGAGGTCCTTGGCGTCCATTTCGCCAAGACCCTTGAAGCGGGAAACGTCGATCTTGCCCTTGCCGCCAAGTCCTTTTTGCAGCCATTCGTCGCGCTCGGCCTCGTCGATGCAATAGACGCGCTTGGCGCCCTGCGTCAGGCGGAAGAGCGGGGGGCAGGCGAGGTAGAGGTGGCCTGCGTCGATCATCGGGCGCATCTGGGTAAAGAAGAAAGTCATCAGCAGCGAGGCGATATGCGCGCCGTCGACGTCGGCGTCGGTCATGATGATAATCTTGTCATAACGCAGATCATCAAGGTTGAAGCGCGTGCCAAGTCCAACGCCAAGTGCCTGTGACAGATCGGAAATCTCGGCGTTGGAGCCGAGTTTCGACGAGGCCGCGCCGAGCACGTTGAGGATTTTGCCACGCAGCGGCAGCAGGGCCTGTGTCTTGCGGTCGCGGGCCATCTTGGCGGAGCCGCCCGCCGAGTCGCCCTCGACGATGAACAACTCGGTGCCGTCGCGGGCGGTGGCGGAGCAGTCGACCAGCTTGCCGGGCAGGCGGAGCTTCTTGGTCGCCGTCTTGCGGGCGGTTTCCTTTTCCTGACGGCGGCGCAGGCGTTCCTCGGCACGCAGCACGAGAAAGTCGAGGATCGCGCCCGCGGATTTGGTGTCGGCGGCGAGCCAGTTGTCGAAATGGTCGCGGACAGAATTCTCGACAAGACGCTGCGCCTCGGTCGTGGCGAGACGGTCCTTGGTCTGGCCGACGAATTCCGGTTCGCGGATGAAACAGGAGACCAGTGCGCAGCCCCCGGTCACGAGGTCTTCGCGGGTGATCGAGGCGGCCTTGCGGTTCGAGATCAGCTCGCCATAGGCACGGATCCCCTTGAGGATTGCGGCCCAGAACCCGGCCTCATGGGTGCCGCCCTCGGGCGTGGGGACGGTGTTACAGTAGGACTGGATGAAACCGTCGCGCGAGGGTGTCCAGTTGATCGCCCATTCGACCTTGCCCGGCGTGTTGAACTTTTCCTTGAAGTCGACGGTACCGGCAAAGGGACGTTCGGCATAGGTGGAGGAACTGCCCAGCGTTTCGGTCAGGTAGTCAGCGAGGCCGCCGGGGAAGTGGAAAGTTGCCTCGGTCGGGGTTTCACCGTCGTCGATGGCGGTTTTCCAGCGGATTTCGACGCCTGAAAACAGATAGGCCTTTGAGCGGATCGATTTGAAAAGCCGCGCGGGTTTGAATCGATGTGAGCCGAAAATCTCTTCGTCCGCGTGGAAGGTGACGGTGGTGCCGCGTCGGTTGGGGGCCGCGCCGACCTGTTCGACCGGGCCAAGGGGAATGCCGCGAGAGAAGCGCTGTTCGTATAGCTGGCGGTCGCGGGCGACCTGCACCACCATCGAATCGCTGAGCGCGTTCACCACCGAGGCGCCGACCCCGTGCAGACCGCCGGAGGTCTCGTACGCCTTGCCGGAAAACTTGCCGCCCGCGTGAAGTGTGCAGAGGATCACCTCGAGCGCGGATTTGCCGGGGAACTTGGGGTGCGGGTCGATCGGGATGCCGCGACCGTTGTCGCGGATGGTGACCGAATAATCGCTGTGCAGTTCAACCTCGATCCGGTTGGCATGTCCGGCGACGGCCTCGTCCATGGAGTTATCGAGCACCTCGGCCACAAGATGGTGTAGCGCGCGTTCGTCGGTACCCCCGATATACATGCCCGGGCGTTTGCGGACCGGTTCGAGACCTTCGAGAACTTCGATGGAAGAGGCGTCGTACTCGGTGGGCTCGGCCCCGGAGAGGAGATCATTCATGCGGCTGCTCTTTTGTTGGTTGGGCGGCAGTATGTCAGAGCCGGAAGGGTGGGGGAAGGCGAATCCGGGATCGGGCCGTTCGAGATTCAGAGAATTTGACCCATGTGACCGGAGGGTGCCATCGGGTGGCTGTTGAGCGGCGGCAGTCACTGGGAGGATAGCCCAATGATGGGCCGAATCGCGGGCGGGTTCGCCCGACCTGTTCCGGGCATATCACGGGCAGATCGGTCGAAAATCCTCGCCATCGCATTCTATTGCAGAACAGCCGGGAGCCTTCGGCGTGACAGCCGCAGGTTGCGGAGAGAGAAAGGCCCGCGCGGATGCTATGGAAATTGTCGAAACCTGCGGATCAGGGTCAAATCTATCTGTAAGGCTATTTTTTTCTGGAAAGAAGCCGTCTGACGAGTCACCGTAATGGTGATTGAATAAAATTTTTCACCTCTGTTGCAGAATGTTCGAGTTTGTTGCGAGGATTGAATGAATAAGACTACCCAAGGATCGTCGCCGCAAAAACGAGACTGGTCGAAGATAATTTTTCTAACCATCGCGGGGTTTCTCCTGCTGTTTGGTTCGTTCTGCTACGGAATCCTCGCGATCCGGATGAACCTGCAACCCTGGCCGCTGATGCTGCGCGGGATCATCACGGTGAAGGAAGTGCTCGCGCCGAGCGACAAACTGCTGCAATCGACACGTGCGCCTTCGGAGACCCCGATCGATTTTCCGCTGCCGGATCAGGTCGCGCCGGGGCTGGTTGCGGTCGCGGGGGATTACAAGACCCGCCATACCGAGGTGAAGGTGATGGACCGCGAGGGTCGCGTGATCCATTCATGGAAGCCGAACTGGCAGGAAATCTGGCCCGGTGACGAGGGCGATTTTTCGCCCCGGCCCGCCGACAGCATCTATCTGCACGGGGTGATGATCCTCCCGGACGGATCGCTGGTTGCAAATTTCGAGCATTACAGCACGTTCCGGTTGGATGTCTGCGGCAACCTGATGTGGAAGCTCGACAATCTCGGGCACCATTCGGTCAATTACGCGCCGGACGGGACGATCTGGGCCTCGGCCGAACGGCGGCCGCAGGAAGGTGTTATGCCCTATCCGATGCACGCGGCGAACCTGCGCGACTGGACCATGCAGAACATCAGCATGGACGGCGAGATCCTGCGCACGATCCCGGTGATCGACGTGTTGCTGAACAGCGATTACGAAGGCCTGCTATACGTATCGGACAGGGCTAATCCGGGCGACGGGGTCTGGGGTGATACGTTGCATCTGAACGACATAGATACCTTTCCCGAAGGCATGGAGTCGGAGATATTCGAGACCGGCGATGTCATGTTCTCGCTGCGCAATATCTCGGGGATCTTCGTGATGGACCCGGACACGCTGGCATTGAAATACGTGAATGTCGGCCAGGTAATGCGCCAGCACGATCCCGATTTTGTTGAAGGCGACTGGATTTCGGTGTTCGACAACCGGACCTTCAGCATGGATGCGCAGGAGCCGGCCACGGGCAGCCGTATCATCGAGTTTAACGCGGTGACCGGGGAGCGGCGCGTGGTGATCGACGGAGCCGACCCGGAAACGGAATTTTTCAGCCAGATCATGAGCGTCCATCAGCCCCTGCCAAATGGCAATACGCTGATCGTCGTTTCGGATGATGGCCGCTTGGTGGAATATACACCCGACAGGAAATTAGCCTGGCGTTACGAGAACCAGACCGAAGAAGGACTGCTTCGGATTTACTGGGCCGAAGTACTACCCCCAGAACTTGACGAAAATTTTTTCAGAGAGGCTGAACTGACATGCAACGGAAATTGATGACCCTTGCTCTTGCTCTGAGCATTCTGAACGCGGCGGGCCCCGCCCATGCCTATATCGGACCGGGTGCCGGTCTGGGTGCCATTGCCCTGACCATCGCGCTGGCTGTGGGCGTTGTGCTGCTGGTGGTCGGGTTTGTCTGGTACCCGGTCAAGCGGATGATGAAATCGCGCAAGTCCGACACGCCGACAGTACCCAGCCGCGATAGCTGAACTTGATCGGTCCTGTACTTGTCTGCCTTGTTGCCGTGGTCGGATTTGGCCTCGGCATATGGAAAACGCGTCTTGTCGCTTCGTCGCAGGGCGTCTTTGCGGCGATCTCTGCCGGGATCGCGGCCATGTTCGACCCTGCCCTGTCGGATGACGAAAAGGAGGCCAGTATCCGGCGCACCGGGCTGGACCTGATCAAAAAGACCGGCGGTCTGGCCCTGCGGCTGATCCTGTCGCTGCTTGCGGCGGCGGTGCCGATCTATATGGCCGACTGGCTGGGGCTGGTGCCGCTTGAGGCGTCGATGGATATGATGCTGAGCTGGGAGTTCATCGTCATCGTGTCGGTCGTGGCAATCGTGGTCGGGTCGATCCTGTCGCGACTGCTGGGCGGCAAGAAAGAGGCCGAGCCAAGCGAAGGCTACAGCGCGGGCGACCAGATGGTGCATACGCTTGCCTTTGCCTCGCCGGGGCTGATGCGGCGGCTGGCGGCGAGCGATGACAGCCTGTTTTCCGGCAAGGTGGCGGGGGTGAAACCGGCGGGGCCGATATTCATCACTTCGCTGGCGCGGGGCGGGACGACTGCCCTGCTGAACGCGCTGCACGACCTGCCGAACGTGGCCACGCATCGCTATGCGGATATGCCGTTTCTGACCGCGCCGCTCTTGTGGAGCAAGCTGGGCGGGAACCGTTCGGTCGCCCGGCGGGAGCGGGCGCATGGGGACGGGATGGAGATTGATCTTGAGAGCCCCGAAGCCTTTGACGAGGTGCTTTGGCGGCTTTACTGGCCCGAGAAATACAATGGGAACAAGATTGCGCTTTGGCGTCCGGGGGATATCAAGGAAAAGGCGCGGGACGTGATGCGGCGGCACATGTCCAAGATCATCCTGCTGCGCAAGGGCGACAGGGCGGCGGGCGGCGATGTGCATTACGTGTCGAAAAACAACGCCAATATCGCGCGGCTGACGGTGATCCCCGAGATGTTTCCGGGGGCCGAGGTGATCGTGCCGCTGCGCCATCCGGTGACCCATGCGGCCTCGCTCCTCCGGCAGCACAAGAATTTCCTTACCCGCCACGCGGAGGACCCGTTTTCGCGGCGCTACATGAATGACATCGGCCATCTTGAGTTCGGCGAGTTGATGCGTCCGATTGCCTTTGAGGGGTTTGCACCGGGAGAGCGGGAGTCAACGTCTCCCGATTACTGGTTGGCCTACTGGATCGCGGCCTTTCGCGAGATCCGGCAGAACGGGGAGGGGTGTCACCTCGTGGCGCAGGACGATCTGCGATCCGATCCGCAGGGTACGATGCACGCGCTTTGCGACCGGATCGGTCTGGATCACGGGGACGTGGATTTCACGAAGTATTTCCGGCCCGGCGCGGATTTGGGGGATAGCTCTGCCTATTCGTCCGAGCTGCTGGTCGAGGCGCAGGCGCTTTATGAAGAGCTGAATGCGCGGGCGGTGCGGGGGGCGGTTCCGGTAGAGGCTTAGGTGCCGTCTTTCGGGGGGGCAGGCCGCTCGGTTTAATCGGCCAGCTTAGTTGCCGATGACAGGGATGACCTCTGCCCCTACGATGATGGTTTCGCGGGCTGACAATTTCACGACGACATCCTAACCTGCGCGGGAAGTCACATAATCCAAGTATAAATATGCTGATACACGTCGGGCAGGAGCGTACAGAACGAATTAACCTGGCGCTTGCCGGTATTCTTGCGACGATTGCCGGGGCTCTGAACGCGGCGGGGTTTCTTGCAGCGGGGGTGTTCACGGCGAACATGACCGGCAACGTGTCTGCCTTTGCGGATTACCTTGTGACGGGGCGATACGCCTTGGCCCTGTGGCTGGTGCCGTTGGTTGTCGCTTTCGTCTCGGGGGCTTATTCCGCTGCGGCTTTAATCTATCACGAACTAGCAAGGCGGGTTCACGGCGCATTCGCATGGGCGATCGTCGTGGAGGCATGTCTATTGATTGTGCTCTCCGCCGGACTGGCGGTCGCATCTGGCGGGGTGTCAGCTGCTCTCATGACCATCACGCTAAGTTTCGTTATGGGGTTTCAGAACGCGGTCACGACGCTGATCTCGGAGGCCCGGGTGCGCACGACGCATGTGTCCGGCATGGCAACCGATATCGGGATCGGGCTGGCGTCGCTTTCCAGTGATTCCGAGGGCAGGAGCGAGGCGGCCGCCCGGCTCAAACTTCACACCCTCACGCTTTCGGCCTTTGCAGTTGGCGGCATCCTCGGAGCCATCGTGTTCAACTGGGTTGGTAACTGGTTTTTCGCGATTGCTGCCGGGGCGCTACTATTGATTGGCTTGCCCGAGATCGGGCGGGCGCGTCGGCTTGGCAGGGGCTGATTTTGAAGCTGTTTCGGCTTTGAGCGTCGAGTGATTGAAGAAGCATGACTGGAGAGCGGCCCGGTCTTTGCTGAAACCTGCCGGTTTAGGGCTTGGCGTTTGCGAATGGCAAACTGTCGATCCGCGACCTTGGAGTCACGTACGATGTCTTTCGCAGATTTGCGAATGACTGGGTAACAGCCGCGCCGGTCGCGATGTTCAATCCGGCATCCACTCTTTCACCATCCCCGCAATCTCCTCCGCGTGGGTGTGGATCAGCCAGTGATCGGCGTCGGGGAGGTTTTTGCGGGTGAGGTCGGGGGCGAAATCCTCGAGGCCCTCGTTGGCTTCGGGCAAAAGCGCGCCGTCCTGTTCGCCCCAGATCAGAAGGTGGGGGCAGCGGACCATGAGGCGGTCGGAGGGAAACTCGGGCAGGTCGGTGATCGGCTCGCCCGGTTTGGCAAGGCGCAGGGGCGAGGCGCGGTACCAGTTGATCATGGTTTCGAGCCGTCCGTCACGGGCCCATTCGGTCTTGTATTCCTCGGCCCGGTCGGGATCGACCCAGTTGGTACCCATGTGCCGGGTGAAGAAATCCATCATCTTTTCGAAGTTGTTCTCGGCGAGCTTTATGTGGGAATCCGGGCGGCGGAGATAGCCGATATAGGCCGAGGCCTCGGATTGCGCGCCGCCTGATGCCATCGCGCGCTGGAAGGGCACCGGGTGGACACCATTGGCGATGATCAGGCGCGAGACGTGATCGGGGTAGAACATCGCCAGCCCATAGGCGACAGCTGCGCCCCAGTCGTGGCCAAAGACGGTGACCGGTCCGCTGCCGTAATGGTCGATCAGCGCGACCATATCCTTGGTCAGGGCGGAACCGGTGTACATATCCACGCCATCCGGTGCCCAGCTCTGGCCATAGCCGCGCTGGTCGGGGGCGATCACGTGAAAACGGTCGGAAAGCTTGGGTGCAAGATCGCTCCACGCGCCGCCATATTCCGGAAAACCGTGCAGGAGCAGCAGCTTGGGCAGGGACGGATCGCCCCAGCTGCGGACAAAGAACGGGTGGCCATTAAGCTCGACGGTTTCCGATTGCATGTAAAATTCTCTCCCTTGTCGGGGCAGGTTAGAGTGACTTGGGTGTGAGGGAAAGAGGTGGCCCGCCCAGGCAGGCCACCTGTCTGGGATCACTCGCCGGCGGGCAGGGTTTCGAAGCGCAGACCCTTGGCGGTGCGATCGGGAAAGCCCTTCCACTGGCTGTGATCGTCGGTTGGCTTGCCCGCGTCGTCCAGCGCGACGACACCGTCATCCGACTGTTCCACGAGGTCGAAATATTCGGCCATCTGCTGATCTTCCTTGAGGTGGAGATCCATGAAGGCGGTGGCGAAATGCTGGGTGATGTTGTTCATGCGGTTGGTGTCCCAGACCGCGTCGGCATAATGCTCGAACGGGGCGAAACCGAGCGCCTCGTCGAATTCCCAGCTTTCCTCGGGGGCGGGCATTGGTGCTGCGGCATTGTGGTTCGCACCGATGAAGGTCAGCAGGTGGCGGGTGGTGTTGGTGGTGCCCTCGAAAATCTGTCGGATCGCAGGGTAGACGGACACGTCATCGACACTGCCGGCCATCAGAAGGAGCGGTTTCTCAAAGCCCTTGAGCCCTTCGGCATCCCAGAAGCCAGTGTTCATGCCCCAGGGTCCGATGGCGATCATCGCTTTGACGCGCGGATCGATCAGGTCGGCATGGGTTTGCGAGCCCGCGAGGTGGCGCGAGAGTAGCCCGTTCGGTGTGCCCCAGCTGTATTCGGTGCTGGCCTGCGTGACGCCCGCGCCGCCAAAGATCATCGCGCCGTAGCCGCCCATGGAATAGCCGATGACGCCGGTGGTTTCGGCATCGGTGATCGCGCCGATGGGGCTGTCAAGCGCGGCCATCTGGTCGATCACGAATTTCTGGTCGATGGGGCGGTTCAGCAGGGTCGAGCCAAAGGCGCCCTTGTCGTCATAGGTGCTGTCCTTGTGGTCGATGGAGACCGCGACATAGCCCTTGGAGGCGAGGTTTTCGCCAAGGTGCGACATCAGGAAACGGTTGCCGGGATAGCCGTGGCTGATCACGACAAGCGGAAAGGTTTCCCCGCTGACCGGGGTGGCATCGCGGGCGGCGCGGCCATGCAGCGTGACCTCGGTCACGCCGTCGCGCAGGATCGCCTGATAGGTGCCGCCCGGCTCGGTGCCTTCCTCCGCCGGGTACCAGACCTCGACCGTGAGGGGGCGGTCATAGGTCGGTTCGCTGCCCTCGGAGGTGTTCACGATGTCGATCTGGTCAGGATTGGTGAATTCCAGCGTTGTCACACCGATGGGCATGGCGCCATAGGCGGCAAGTTCAGGCGCGTCGGGGCGAATCCGGTCGATCCGGTTCTCGGCGTGGACGGTGCCGGCGGCGAGGCTGGCGGTCAGGGCGAGAGATGTCAGGGCAGTACGCATGTCGTCTCCGGTCTTGTGCATTCAGTTCGGGGGTTCATGGTACATGGTTAATGTGACGTGACCATAATAATCTTATCCACAGGCGGGATTTCCCGAAATATTAGAACGTGCTCGGCCGGGTTTGACGGGACGGACGCGTGATCTTGACAGCCCGGTTCGTGGCCTCTTGCGGGGGGCGTGCAATACACATATTGCACAATTTATGAGCGTTCACATGACATATGGTGGCCATGCCAAGGCGATCCTTTTCCTGGGTCTGCCCCTCATCGGAGGGCATCTGGCGCAATATGCCATTGGGCTGACGGATACGGTGATGCTGGGCTGGTATTCGGTCGAGGCGCTGGCCGCCGTGACCCTGTCGCACAGCTATTTCTTTGTCTTTTTCATGCTCGGGTCGGGATTCGCGCTGGCGGTGATGCCGATGGTGGCGGCGGCTGCTGCGCGCGACGACGAGGTTTCGGTACGTCGGGCGACCCGGATGGGGTTGTGGCTGAGCCTTGGCTTTGCGCTTTTGGTGATGCCGATCATGTGGAAGGCGAAGACCCTTCTGGGCCTGCTTGGGCAGACACCCGCAGTGGCCGAAGCCGGGGGCGAGTACCTGCGGATCGCCGGTTTTGGGCTGATCCCGGCGCTCTTGGTGATGGTGATCAAATCCTATCTCGCGGCGCTGGAGCGCACGCGGATCGTGCTTTGGATCACGGTTCTGGCAGCCATCAGCAATGCGCTGGCGAATTACATCCTGATCTTTGGCAATCTTGGCGCGCCGGAACTGGGTCTGCGCGGGGCGGCGATTGCCTCGGTTCTGACGCAGAGCATTTCGCTGGTCGCCATCGTGTTCTACGCCATCCGGGCGCTGCCCGATCACAACCTGTTTCAGCGGCTGTGGCGGCCCGACTGGGAGATGTTCGGGCAGGTGTTCCGGCTGGGGCTGCCGATTGGCATGACCACGGTCTGCGAGGTCAGCCTGTTCGCGGCGTCCTCGGTGATGATGGGCTGGCTTGGCACGGTGACGCTGGCGGCGCATGGGATTGTCATCACCGTCGCGGCGGCGGCGTTCATGGTGCACCTGGGCCTGTCCAACGTGGCGACGATCCGGGCAGGGAACGCCTTTGGCCGGGGGGATCGTGCGCATATGGCGCGAGGGGCGCTTGTGGTTTTCCTGCTGTCGCTGGCAATTGCATGTATCACGGTCACCGCCTTTCTCGTGGTGCCGGAACCTGTGATCAGCCTGTTCATCGAGCCGGACGATCCGGCGCGGCCGGCCATCCTCATCGTGGGCGTGCAGCTTTTGGCGATTGCGGCGCTGTTCCAGCTTGTCGACGGGGCGCAGGTGATCGCGCTAGGCCTGCTGCGAGGCGTGCAGGATACGGCGGTGCCGATGATGATCGCGATCCTGTCCTACTGGGCCGTTGGCCTGTCGGTGTCTTACCTGCTGGGCTTTGTCTTGGGCTGGGGCGGCGTGGGGGTCTGGCTGGGGCTGACGGCGGGGCTCGCCTCGGCGGCGCTTTTGCTGATGCTGCGGTTCTGGGGTAAATCGCTGGGCGAGATCGGTTACGCCTGATCCTTGCGGGCGGCTTTTTCGCCTTTCTCGAGCCGGTCGGCCTTTTTGCGCACCAGAACCGAGCGCAGGTCGTGCATGGCAAGCAGAAGCGCATCCGTAATGTCTTCGAGCTGGTCGTCGCTGGCACGCGACTGCGCCCATTGCGCGGTCAGGTTCATGTGGTCGATGGTCCGGTGGATATCGTCGAGATCGCGGCGGGCGAGCAAGGCCGTGCGCTCTTCCATCCATGCCCTGATTTCCGCGAGATCGGTGTCGGACAGGGTCCGGTTGCCATGCGGTTTGATTTCGCCATTGCGGATGTTGACCACGGCGATCTGGTCCATGTCGATCCGGCGCTGACGGTTCTCGGTATCGATACGGAAGACAAAGGCACCGTTTTCGCGGACGCGGAAGTAATAGTCGGGCAGGTTGGCCAAGGTTTACGCCTCCGTTTCTTCAAGCACGCGCCAGAGGCTGCCGTCCTCGTCGACAAGGGCGAACATGCGCGGCGCATCCTGAAGCTGGAACGGGGTGGTGAGGCGCGGGATCGACCGGTCGTCTTCGGGCAGGTCTGCGGTAGCGAACCGCGCATGCAGCGCGTCGATATCCGCGCTACGCAGGCAGGCGGAGAACCAGCTGTCGCGGGCGTCGAGCTTGGGGTGGGGAAAGAATTCCACCAAGGCATCGCCAAGCGCGAGGATCATCCAGCCATCGTTGCGAAAGCGCGTTTCAAAGCCGAGCCGGTGGTAAAAGGTCTCGGTCCGGTCGAAATCGCGGCTTGGCAGGTTGGCGGTAATCCTCGCGCCGGTCATGCGTTACTTGAGACCCGCGCAGAACTTGGTGATACGCGCGCAGGCTTCTTTCAGGTTCTCGTCCGAGGTCGCATAGCTGACCCGGAAGTTGGGCGAGAGACCGAAGGCCGCGCCAAAGACTACGGCGACGCCGGTGTCTTCCAGCAGGGCCTTGGCGAAATCCTCGTCATTCTCGATCTTGACGCCCTTGTCGGTGGTCTTGCCGATCAGGCCTTTGATCGAGGGGTAGACATAGAAGGCGCCTTCGGGAACCGGGCAGGTGATGCCGTCGATGGCGCTCAGCGCCTCGACCACCAGATCGCGGCGGCGTTTGAAGGTCTCGTTGTTCGGAGCAAGGAAATCCTGCGTGCCGTTCAGCGCCTCGACCGCGGCCCACTGGCTGATGGTGCAGGGGTTCGAGGTTGACTGGCTTTGTACCTTGCGCATCGCGGCGATCAGCTTTTCGGGGCCGGCGGCGTAGCCGATGCGCCAGCCGGTCATGGCATAGGCCTTGGAGACACCGTTGCAGGTGAGCGTGCGGTCGTAGAGACCGGGTTCGACCTGTGCAGGGGTGCAGAATTCGAACCCGTCATAGGCGAGGTGTTCGTACATATCGTCGGACATGATCCAGACATGCGGGTGCTTCATCAGCACATCGGTCAGCGCCTTGAGTTCATCATGGGAATAGCCCGCGCCGGTCGGGTTCGAGGGCGAGTTGAAGATGAACCATTTGGTCTTGGGGGTGATCGCCGCTTCGAGCTGTTCGGCGGTGATCTTGAAATTGTTCTCGAGCGTGGCCTCGACGGCGACGGGTTCGCCGCCCGCCAGAAGCACCATGTCCGGGTAGGACACCCAGTAGGGCGCGGGGATGATGACCTCGTCGCCAGGGTTCAGCGTGGCGGTCAGCGCGTTATAGAGGTTCTGCTTGCCGCCGGTGCCGACCGAGATCTGCTTGGGTTCGTAGGTCAGCCCGTTTTCGCGGGCGAACTTGGCGCAGATCGCCTGTTTCAGCTCGATGATCCCGTCGGGCGCGGTGTATTTCGTCTTGCCCGCTGCGATCGCCGCGACGGCGGCGTCCTTGATGTTCTGGGGCGTATCGAAATCCGGCTCGCCCGCGCCGAGGCCGATCACGTCGCGCCCGGCGGCCTTGAGCTCGTTGGCCATGGTGGTGACGGCGATGGTGGGCGACGGTTTGACGCGCGACAGGGTATCGGAAAGGAAGGACATTTGGGCCTCGGGTTTGTATCTACGGCTCGACTGTCTTATGCTGGGCACCATATCTGATCAAGACGCAACTCAAGAATGCAACTCAAGACGGAGCGCCACGACATGATGGATGATACGACGGATTGGTACGGACCCGATGCTGCAACTTTCGGAGACCGGGTCGCCGCAGCGCGGGAAGCGGCGGGAATGAGCCAATCGCATCTTGCGCGGTGCCTTGGTGTGAAAAAATCGACGCTGACGGGTTGGGAAGATGACATTTCCGAACCGCGTGCCAACAAGCTGTCGATGATGGCGGGGCTTTTGAACGTATCGATCACATGGCTGCTGACCGGCGAGGGCGAAGGCATGAGCGCGCCCGACGATGCGGCGGATACGGTGAGCGATCTTGCAGGCTATGCGGCGGAGCTGCGCGAAATCCGCACCGCCATGCGGGCCAATTCCGAGCGGGCCGCGCGGCTGGAAAAGCGCATCCGGCAGGCGATGAAAGCGGAAGAGACCGTATGAACGAAAGCCACGAAGACCGGCTCAAGCGGCTGAAGATGCGGTCGATGCGGCGCGGGATCAAGGAAATGGACCTGATCCTGACCGCCTATGCCGATGCCAATCTTGCCAAGATGAGCCCGGCGGCGCTGGATACCTATGACGCGCTGCTGCGCGAGAACGATCAAGATCTTTACCAATGGGTTACCGGGCAGGTCGCGCCGCCAACGGCTTACGCTGGATTGATCCAGGATGTCTCGCAAGTATTTCAAAAGTAAGATCAAATTAGCTTAACCGATTCTTCGGTTTTTCCGGTCACTTTCTGTTGAAGCAGATCGAGTCGGAGAGATTGATGAGTATGGAGATGCAATTGATGCCGTCGGATCCGAAAGGATTCATGGCCGGATACCTTGAGGCGCTGGCATTGGTCGAGCGTCTTCATCGTCTACTGCTCGACGTTATCAAGGATGAGTTCGAACGTGTTGGTGTTCTGGAGATCAATGCCGTGCAGGCGCTGTTGCTGTTCAATATCGGTGACAATGAGGTCACGGCGGGCGAGTTGAAAAGCCGGGGTTATTACCAGGGCAGCAACGTAAGCTATAACCTCAAGAAATTGGTCGAGATGGGCTACATGCACCACCAGCGCTGCGAGATCGACCGCCGGTCGGTTCGGGTGCGGCTGACGGAAAAGGGGCGCAATATCCGCGATGTTGTGTCGGGGCTGTTCCTGCGCCATGCAGAGGGGCTTGAAGAACGCGGCATCATCGGGCCCGGCGGTATCGAAGAAATCACGAGCTCGCTGAAGCGGGTCGAACGCTACTGGACGGACCAGATCCGCTATATCTACTAGGTTCGAGCAGCAGGGGGCGGCCCCTCGGGGGCGTCCTTTTTAATCAGACGGCGAAAGGTTATCCCGGTTCCCGGTTGCGCGGACGCAGATCGAATCCGACGGCGCGGGGCGTCAGTTCGCGTTCCAGCTTGCGCCGCATCGCGCGTTCGTAATCCTCGAAACTCTGGGCAATTTCCAGGAATGCGCCGGGGCCGTAGATCACCGAATTGCGGTAAAAGCTGATCAGCGAGCGTTCGGCTTCGTAATCCGAGTTGTTCACGACAAGCCCGTTGACGGTCACATCGGCAAAGGGGAACTGGGCATAGGCCTGCTCGGGGCCGAAACCTTCGTTATTTATGCCATCTCCGGCGATATCGATGGTGCGGAAAAGGCAGGCGGGGGCACGGCTGAGCAGGCGCGCGCCATAGCCAAGCGCATAGCCCATCGCGGTCGGGAATTCGCTGTGACTGCGGTTGGAGAGGCCAATAACGCTGGCCGCGTTCAACAGATCCTCTCGAGTACCGATCAACTGCCAGTCGAGGAGCAGTTCCTGATTGTACCGGCCGCTCCACTCAAAAACAGCCAGCGCCACCGGTACGTCCACCGCGAAGAAGGCGCGCTGCACCTCGGGCGAAAGCAGCGCGGCGGCAAGTCCCTTGCGCTGGAGCGCATCCTCTTCGGCATTGACCGAAGAGGAGACATCAAGCGCGAGGACAAGGGCGAGCCTGCAATCCTGTGCCTTTGCCGCAAGCGGCAAGAGCAGGGAGAAAACGCAGGCCAGCCGCCACATTACCAGTGTCCGGTATTGCTCATGGAGGCCCAGGGTTCCGCCGGTTCCCGGGAATCGCCGTTTTGCAGCAATTCGACCGAGACATTGTCGGGCGAGCGGACAAAAGCCATGCGCCCATCGCGCGGCGGGCGGTTGATCGTTACGCCATTGTCCATCAGATGCTGGCAGGTGGCATAGATATCGTCCACCCCATAGGCGAGATGGCCGAAATGACGGCTGTCATCGGGAAGCGCATCATCGCCATCCCAGTTGTAGGTGAGTTCCACGGGGCATTCCTCTTGCCCTTCGGGCGCCATGAAGACCAGCGTGAACCGGCCCTCTTCGCTTTCGTGGCGGCGGATTTCTTTCAGGCCCAGAAGCGCGTAGAACGCCATCGATTTCTCAAGGTCCTTCACGCGGACCATTGTGTGCAGATAGGTTAGCGGCATGTGTATTCTCCGTTTGCTCCCGCGAACTTTAGCGTTCTGAGCCGGAAGAACCAGACTTGCACTCTGCTCAGAAGGTGGATTTGATCCCGAGGGCCAGCGAAAAGTCGCGCGCGGAGTAGATCGAGATATTCGAATCCGTCTTGCTGGCCTGCAGCGTGAGGGTCGGGGCGAAACCGGCGTAATCGTATTCTTCGAAGAAAAAGGTCAGATCGCCGGCGATGGTCTTGTCATCGCGCGGCGCAAAGACGACCTGCCCGAAAGCGTTGAGGCCAGCTGCGATCAGGGGATAGTCGGTCGCGCCCATGGCAAGCCCCGCGCTGACGCGCGCAGGTCCCAGACGCTTGTCGAAAGTCACCGTGCCGCGCAGGCTCGCCCCGCTGTAGGTGCCGTTCATCGCCTGTGCCGAAACATCGCGTAGCGACAGGGACAGGCCAAGCCGGTTACCGCCCTGCAACCGGTGATCGAAGACAGCGGAGAGGCCGTAAACCCGCGCGTCGTTCGCTTTCGATTTCGCCTTGAAGCGGTCTTCGGCAAGGACGCCGAGGGTCAGGGAAGACGCTTCGGATAATGCCCATGTCCGGTCTCCGAAGAGACGTGCGAAATAGAAATTCCGGTCGCCGCCAAAGCGACTTTCGCCAAGGCTTGCAGAAACGGATGCGAAGTTGCCCTCGCGCGGGGCACCGATGGCAAAGGCGTGGCGCAGGGTCAGTTCGCCATAGGTCGAGCCGTATTTGCGACCGCTGACGCCGGGGGCGAGCGCCTTTGCGCTGTCGGAAAGGGCAACGCGCGAGATATAGAGACGTCCCAATAGGTAGGTTGCACTTTGCCGGTTGCCGCGTAACCGGTAGCCCAGCATCGTATCGAGCGTTGCAATGACGCCGGAAAGCGCCACCGCATCGGCAGGGCGCAGGCCGTAATCGGGCTCTCCATCGATGGTGTTGTACCGGCTGGACGAGCCGTTGTTCACATTGTCCGAGGGGCGGAGACCCGCGTTGACGGAAAAGCTCCACGGGTTGCGCTGGCGCAGAATGCGATAGTCGCGCGCGATCTGCTGCGAGACTTCTTTGCTTTCGGCGTGGATCGCGGTGCGGCGCAGCCAGATCTGGGCGAGTGTCGGACGGCCTTCGGCATAGGACAGCTTGGAGGCCAATTCGGCAGCGCGCATCCGGTCGGAACCGATGTCAGTCAGCCGATAGGCGCGGGCGGCAGCACGTCGGCCTTCGCGGTTGCGGTTCAACCCGGCATAAGCAAGCGCCTGCATGTAATGGGCGACGGGGTCTTTTGGATTGGCCTGAACTAGTCCGGCAGAGAGGCGCAGGGCGAGCGCGGGCTGGCCTGTTTCAAGCGCATGCCCCGCCAGAAGACGCGCCTGCGGGAGGGTTAGGGAAACCGAATTTTCAGCCGTCTGGGCCGGGGCCATGCCAGTGGCGAGAAAGACGCCAAGGGCAAGGAAGGCACCGGCAAGTCGTTTACGGATTGGGCTGGTCGCACAGCGCTGCATCGCCGGGTGTGCCGCATTTCGGCAGGACGAAGATGCCGTATTCGACTTCGTTCTGGACGCTGGTGATGTGGTTTTCGACATAGATACCGCCTGCAATCGTTGCCGCATCGTCGCCGCCAAATATACCGCCGTAGCTGCCGCGCACCTGCTGCTGGATCGACACGTCGCCGGCAAAAGTGCCCGAGGCCGGGTTGATCGCCGTCGGTGCGAGTTCCAGATCGACCATTTCCGTTCCGGGGGCGTCCACGTAGGTTCGGTCATAGATAATGCCGTTCACGGCGTTGTCGGTGAAGTCGGCATTCACCAGAACCTTGCCCGTTACTTCTCCCGCCTGAACCGGCCTGACCGAGGTGGGCGTGCCCGGGGTCACAGGAAGCAGGTCACCGCCGTCGCCGGGACCGTTCAGTAAGCCGACGTAGCGGCCGGCATAGCTTGCCAGCCCGCCGCTGCCGGTCACCGATGGCGGATCATAGGCGCCGGCGCGGCCATAGACGGCCCCGCCGAAGAAGTATTCGAACTGCCCGCCCGTCGTGACCACGGCGGCCCGGGTGCCGTCGATGTCACGCACATAGGCGGTTGTATGCCGCGACAGGGAACTGTCCTGAGTGGTGTAGGCCTCGTACCCGTTCCGGTCGAGCGCGGGACGCCTGCTGTAGACGGCTTCGAATTCTTCGTTGTCGAGGGTGATGCCGCGTACGGTCAAGGTCTGTGCGTCCGCATCGTAGGAAATGCCCTGAAGATCCTGCGCAACTTCGGCGGGGACGCCCGTTTCGGGATCGTCCGTGTCCGTATCCTCGATGAAGGGGTTGCCGCCGCCGCTACCGCATGCGGACAACATGGTCGCTGCTGCGAGCCCAAGCCAATACCGTTTCATCTGCCTCAACCATTGTTAATCAGGTTTTCCGGTCAGAGTCGGGCGGGGCGGTGCAAAAGTCAACGTCGTTGCGATTCGAAACGCCGTGGCGTGGCCGATAGGTTACCTTTATCTTGTGGGTCTGCTGCGGCGTGTGGGTACATAGAGTAGGGCGGCGTGGTTTCGCGCGCAAAGCTCAGGCTTTGCGATCCGGTGGATTCCTGTTTATCTGGAAGTGAAATTGAGGGCCGGATCGAATCCGTTCAGGCCGCGACCGAGACAGAGGAAATCACATGCGCCAATATCTCGATGCGCTCGAGACCGTTCTGAGCAAGGGAACCCGGTCGACCGACCGCACCGGCACCGGGACTATTTCCTATTTCGGGATGCAGTGCCGCTATCCTTTGTCGGACGGGTTCCCGCTGGTCACGACCAAGAAGCTGCACCTGCGCTCCATCGTGCATGAACTGCTCTGGTTCCTCTCGGGCGACACCAATATCGGGTACCTTAAGGAAAACGGTGTTTCGATCTGGGACGAATGGGCGGATGAAAATGGCGATCTGGGTCCGGTTTACGGCCATCAGTGGCGGCATTTTCCGACCATCCGCAAGGAGGTCGACAGCGATGGCAAAGCGCGGCTGCAGATCGGCGAGGTCGACCAGATCGCCAAGCTTGTCGAGGCGATCCAGAAAACGCCGGACAGCCGCCGCCTGATCGTCTCGGCCTGGAATCCCGGCGAGATCGACGAGATGGCCCTGCCGCCCTGTCATACGCTCTGGCAGGTTCGGATCGCGGACGGGAAACTGCATCTGCAACTATATCAGCGTTCTGCCGATATGTTTCTGGGGGTGCCGTTCAACATTGCCTCATATGCGCTTTTGCAGGTGATGCTGGCCAAGGTTACCGGATATGAGCCCGGCGATTTCATACATTCGATTGGCGATGCACATATTTACTTGAATCATCTCGAACAGGTGCAGACACAACTTTCGCGAAAGCCATCCGCGTTGCCTACACTGCGTCTGACGCGGGATGTTACCTCTTTGTTCGATTTCAAATACGAGGATTTCGAATTCGTCGATTACAATCCTCAGCCCGGTATCAAGGCGCCGGTTGCGGTCTGACGATGATTACATTGATTGTCGCCCGCGCGGCCAACGGGGCCATTGGAAAAGATAACGATATTCCCTGGCACTGCCCCGAAGACCTTAAGATGTTTCAGCGTGAGACCAGTGGGGGCGCCATCATCATGGGCCGTCGCACATGGGAGAGTCTGCCGGTCAAGCCACTGAAAAACAGGATGAATTGCGTGATCTCGCGCGATACTTCGGTTGCAGAGCATGTGTTCGGGGACGTGGCCGATGCAGTGCGGGCGAGCCAGGCGGCGGGTTATGGGCGCATTTACGGAATTGGCGGCGAACGGATCTACCGGGCGCTGTTTCCATTCGCGCACAGGTTGATGATCACCGAAGTGGATATGACCGTAAAGGACGCGGATGCATTCTTTCCGGCTTTTGAAGAAAACCACTGGCTGGAATTGTCGCGGCGCGAATTGGCTGTTTCGCCTTCTAAATTCATATTGCGGGAATTGATGCGTCGCGATGTGGCCTCTGCCGAGAATGTTTGATCTGTTGTAATGGCAATCGGGCGAATTGCGAGAGGGAAGGATTTCGAATTGCCGTTCGGAATTTAGAATAACCAGATAATTGCGGAGTTAATTAATTCTGCGTTGGCTGTTTAATTAGAAGGCGAAACACGGCAACAATCCCGGAGAGGTGGCTTTGACGTGCACGGGGGATTTCTGTCGAGGTGTTTCTTGACAGATTGTCTCGGGAATGCGTCCGAGCAGCGGGGGTGAAAGTTGCCCGCCCTGGACCGGGCGAAGCGAGGCTCAAAGGCTTGGTTCCGCTAGTAGGCGGAAAAACGGTAATTATTTGAGTTTCAAATCTGCAGCCATTTGTCGGCCATCGCGTCCGTCCTGCAATTGATAATCAACTTTTTGGTTATCAGCCAACCCCGTCAGGCCGGATCTTTCCACGGCAGAGATATGCACGAACACATCCTTGCCGCCTTCGTCTGGCGCAATAAAGCCATAACCCTTGGTCGTATTAAACCACTTCACGGTGCCACTTGGCATGTTTCCGCGTCTCCCTTTGCTTGCGTTCCGCGCGTCAATTGCGCAGAATCTTTAATGGCCCAATCAGACGTCAACTGTTTGTTAAGGCCAGTGTCAGCATCTCATGTGATTTGTAAAAATCAAGAAAAACGGGGTGCGGTGGGTTAAATTGCCGGTTATTTGCGCGAAATTGAAGGGGCGAACTATGTTGGTGTTTGGACTGAAGAACTGCGATACTTGTCGCAAGGCGTTGAAATCATTGCCAGACGCACAACTTTTGGATGTGCGGTCCGACGGTATTCCCGCTGAGGTTCTTTCGCAGGCCTTGGCGGAATTCGGCGACAGCCTCGTCAATACACGTTCGACCACATGGCGAAATCTTGACGATTCAGAGCGTGCGCGCCCACAGCTGGAACTGCTTGAGGCGCACCCGTCCCTGATGAAGCGACCGTTGATCGTGGATGGCGAAACCATGTACCTGGGCTGGACGCCGGATACCCGTGCGGCGCTGGGCGTCGCGTGATGCGCGCCGTCTAGCGCACGTTGAGCCGTTGCTTGATGATCTGGTCGACGGATACGGGACCGGCGCCGCGAAAGACGAGGATCAGCAATAGCATAACCCAAAGCGCCCGCTGGTCGAGGATCAGGCTGCCGGGGTCTTTGTCGAACCACGCGCCAAGGGTGTCGGGCTGGTTGATCGCGCCGTGACCGTAAAGGTCGGTCAGCGTCTGCACCACGACAAATCCGATCATGCCCGCGGCCGAGATGCGGGTGAAAAGGCCAATGATGATCAGGGCGGGGAGGATAAACTCGGCCCATGTTCCGGCGAGGATGGTGAATTTCTCAAAACTGCTGGCCGCGCTGATGTCGTAGCCGGAGGCTTCAGCTGCTTTCGGAAAGATCTGCGCATAGGCGTTGAAGGTCGGTTGCCACAGACCCGAGATATCACCGCCGAGTTTTGTCATGGCGGAGGTCCAGTAATAAAGCGCGAAGAGCGCGGCAAAGACGAAGCGGGCGAGGGTGGGCATCAGCACGGTGCCGAGCCGCTGTTCGATGGTGAATGCGATACGCAGGTAGAGATTGACGAGAGCGGTCATAGGCGTTGGTCTTTCAGGGTCAGCGACGTCAGGGCATTGTCCTGCAGCAGGATGGCGAGGGTGCTGGCAGGATCGAAATCCGGTGCGGTGGTTTGTACAACATCCAAAGCGTCTCCGAGGCTTTGGCCTTTGGAAATTGCGGCGATCCAGTCTGCCCCACCGCGGGGCAGCAGGTGGGGAACGGGGTCGAAGTCGCGACGGGTTATCAGGACATCCTGCGGCTCTGCCACCGGTTTCGGCGCGTCGTGTTGAGTATTGCGCAGCCAGATTGCATGGACCGGCCAGCGGGAGCGGACGAGACGCAGCGAGGGCGCGAATGAGAATGTGGCCTCGGTCAGATCCTGCGGTGACCTTTCGGTCAACCGTGACGGATCAAGGGCAGGTGCATCCGCCGCGTGATAAGAGGCGCGCAGGGCGAGCTCGAGCCGGGCGATGTCGGGCAGATAGCCAAGGTGGGAAAGCTGCGGCAGTCCGGCCAGAAATTCAGGCAGCTCAGTGCCAAAGGCGCTGAGCACGGGAGAGCGGGGCGGGTGGGCGCGCAGGTACAGGGCCGCGATGGCTTTCATGTTTTCGGTGCCGAGCAGCTTTGTGATAATTGGAAAGCCGGTGCGCAGCGCTTCGCCCAGAGAGCTCGCGACATTGTTGCGCAGCACGTTGAAACGGCGGCCTGCGGGCTGCCCGTTCCCGTCGGTCAGCCCATCGGGGAGGGCCGCATCGGGGTGCAGCAGGGCATTTGCGAAATTGCCGGTGCCGGCGGTCATCCGACCGCTACCGTTTGCAAGGCGTGTTCAGCGCGGCAGGCCTCATCGCGCAGGGTTGGCCAGTCTGGTACATCGTTGTCCCATTCGACCAGAACCGGACAGGGGCCAGTGCGGGCCAGAACTTCAGCAAGCAGGTCCCAGACCGGTGGGGCGACCGGGCGGGCATGGCTGTCGATCAGCAGGGGGGCACCGTGATCGTCGGCATCGTGGTCATGCCCGCCGACATGGATTTCCGCCACGCGGGACAGCGGAAAGGCATCGAGATAGCTTTGCGGCGTAAATCCCAGGTTCACCGAAGAGATAAACACGTTGTTAACGTCGAGCAACAGGCCGCAACCGGTGCGACGCGTGAGTTCGGCAAGGAATTCCGGTTCGGACCATGTGCTTTCTGCAAAGGCGAGGTAGCTCGACGGGTTTTCGAGCAGCATCGGGCGGCGAAGCGTGGATTGCACAGTATCGATATGCTCGGCCACGCGGGTGAGCGTGGCATTTGTATAGGGAAGAGGGAGCAGGTCGTTCAGATAGGTCTCGCCATGGCTCGACCATGCGAGGTGCTCCGAGAAAGACGCGGGGTCGAGCCAGCCGACAAGCCTGGCCAGCCGCGCGAGGTGGTCCTTGTCGAGCGGCTGGTCCCCGCCGATGGAGAGCCCCACGCCGTGGACGGAGATGGCGAAACGCTCGGCCAGTGCGCGCAGCTGGGCCAAGGGCCGCCCGCCATCGCCCATGTAGTTTTCCGCGTGGATCTCAAGCCAGCGGACCGGGCCTGCGTCCTCCATGATCGCGGCGAAATGCTGCGGCTTGAAGCCGACGCCGGGCGCGGCGGGGAGGCGATTGAGGCGGGCGGTATCGAGCATCTCGGTTGCTCCGGTGTGTAGGCGGCGCGGCCGCCCACTACGGGGTTATGCGGGCAGGTCGCGTTCCAGCGGTTCCAGCGATCCTTGGCGTTCGGTGCCATCGGCCATGTCCGGCAGGTCGATCTCGGAGCATGTACCGGTATCGACCAGCGTCCAGGCGTTGCCCTGATAGTCGACGGTCGAGGTGCCTGCACAGGTGGTGCCGGGACCGGCGGCGCAATCGTTCTGTCCGGCAAGCGACACGCCATAGCATTTCTCTTTGGACTGGGCGGTCGCCGTGGTGCCCTGCGCGGCGAGAGCGGCAGCGACGGCGCTGGCAACGGCGAGCGTTTTCGCGGTGTTTGACATGAGTTCTTCCTCCTTGATCATGAATCTTGGTCGGGCGTGCTCAACCCTAGCCGGGCCGGTTGCCGCACGGGTTTCACGAGGCCGTGCCTCACGCCGCTGTCAGCCGGTGTTAGGCTTTGACAGGAGAAACGCTGTTGAAAAGCGGGAATTTTGTCAAATGTTTCAAAGCCTGCCCCCGGTTTACGGCGGAAATAGGGGGCAGGCGAGGGATTTGTTACAACAGGTCCGGCGGGGTTGCTTCGATGCCAAGCGCCTTTGTTACAGCGGACAGATCCTGCACGCTGGTCTGTTTTTCGCCAAGGCGGCGGAGGGAAACGGTGCGTTCCTCGACCTCGCGATGACCGACGGCAAGGATGACCGGCACCTTGCCGACCGAGTGCTCGCGGACCTTGTAGTTGATCTTTTCGTTGCGGATGTCGGCCTCGGCGCGGACACCTGCGGCCTGCAGCTCGGCGACGACCTCGTGCACGTAGTCATCCGCCTCGGAGGTGATCGAGGCGACGACAACCTGACGCGGCGCGAGCCAGAAGGGCAGTTTGCCTTCGTGGTTTTCGATCAGGATGCCGATGAAGCGTTCGAAGCTACCGAGGCAGGCGCGGTGCAGCATGAAGGGGCGATGCTTGTCGCCATCCGCCGCGATATAGCTGGCCCCCAGCCGTTCCGGCAGGTTCGGATCAACCTGGAACGTGCCACATTGCCAGACCCGACCGATTGCGTCGGTCAGGTAAAAGTCGAGCTTTGGCCCGTAGAAGGCGCCGTCGCCCGGTTCCAGCACATAGTCGCGGCCCACGGCCTTGATCGCGTTTTCCAGCGCGTTCTCGACGTAATCCCAGCTTTCCTCGGTGCCGACCCGCTTTTCCGGCCGGGTGGCAAAGCGGATCTCGAAATCGTCAAAGCCGAGTTCCTTGTAGACATCCGCGAGGAAGTCGATGAAGCGGGCGCATTCCTCCTGGATCTGGTCCTCGGTGCAGAAGATATGCGCGTCATCCTGGGTAAAACCGCGCACGCGCATGATGCCGTGCAGCGCGCCCGAGGGTTCGAACCGCGCGCAGGAGCCGAACTCGGCCAGCCGCAGGGGCAGATCGCGGTAGGATTTGAGGCCCTGGTTGAAAACTTGCACATGGCAGGGGCAGTTCATCGGCTTGAGCGCGTTGATCCGGGTCTGGTCCTTGTTCTTGGCCGAGGCATCGTCGTTCTCGCCGTCGCGGCTTTCGTCGACCTCTACAAGGAACATGTGGTGCTGGTACTTGTCCCAGTGGCCTGATGCTTCCCAGAGCTTGCGGTCGACAACCTGCGGCGTGTTGATTTCACGATAGCCGCCGGCACGCTGCTTGCGGCGCATGTAATCCTGCAGCTGGGTATAGATGGTCCAGCCGTTCGGGTGCCAGAAGACTTGACCGGGCGCCTCTTCCTGCATGTGGAACAGGTCCATCTCGCGGCCCAGCTTGCGGTGGTCGCGCTTGGCGGCCTCTTCCAGCATGTGCAGGTGCGCCTTGAGCTTTTCCTTGTTCTGGAAGGCGACGCCATAGATGCGCTGCAACATCTGGCGGCTGCTGTCGCCGCGCCAGTAGGCCCCGGCAATCGACATCAGCTTGAAGGAATCGCCGGGCACCTGGCCAGTGTGCTGCAGGTGAGGCCCGCGGCACAGATCCTGCCAGTCGCCATGCCAGTACATGCGCAGCGGTTCGTCGCCGGGAATGGCGTCGATCAGTTCGACCTTGTAGGGTTCGTTATTGTCTTCGTAATGCTTGACCGCCCGCGCGCGCTCCCAGACCTCGGTGGTCACCGGTTCACGCTTGTTGATGATCTCTTTCATCTTTTTCTCGATGAGACCGAGATCTTCGGGTGTAAAAGGCTCGGCACGGTCGAAATCGTAATACCAGCCGTCCTTGATGACGGGGCCGATCGTGACCTTGGTGTCGGGCCAGATTTCCTGCACGGCGCGCGCCATGATATGGGCCAGATCGTGACGGATCAGCTCATTCGCCTGCTCTTCGTCCTGCAGGGTGTGGATCGCGATGTCGGAATCCTGGTCGATCGGCCATTGCAGATCCCAGTGCTTGCCGTTGACGGTGGCCGAGATGGCTTTCTTGGCCAGCGATTTGGAAATATCCTCGGCCACGGCGGCGGGGGTGACGCCCGCGTCGTAGGATCGTGCATTGCCATCGGGAAGGGTGAGAGAGATTTGGGCCATATCGGCACTCCTCGTCGGTTTGGCGCCCACTGAACGCCCGGTTGCGGGTTATGTTTCGCGCCCTATCTGCATCCCGGTCCAGGGCAAGTCAAGCGACCTTGGCGCGCATTTACCGACAGCAGGCACCGGAAAGGCACCCAGATGAGTCACGACACCGCGGAAGAGCTTTTCGAAACCCTGACCGGAGGGGCGGAAGACGACGTGGGCCTGTCGGAGGAAGCGGCGGCGGTCGAGCCCGCCAACGGGCTTCGCCATGTGGTAGCGCTGTCGATGACCAAGGTGGCAGACGGTCTTATCGACCCGAAGCTGATCCTGACATGGTTGATGAACAACCTCGGCGCGCCGGGATACCTGATTGCGATGCTGGTGCCGCTCCGCGAGGCGGGCGCGCTCTTGCCACAGATCGTGCTGGCGGGCGTGGTGCAGCGGATGGCGCAGCGCAAGTGGATCTGGGTGATCGGCAGCGCCGGGCAGGGGATATGTGCCGCGCTGATCGTGGTGTCGGGCTTCCTGCTGGAAGGTGTCGCGGCGGGGCTTGCGATCTGTGCCAGTCTTGGCGGGCTCGCCCTGTTCCGTTCCGCCTGTTCGGTGTCGTTCAAGGATATTCTCGGCAAGACCGTCGCCAAGACCCGGCGGGGTGCAATTACCGGAACGGCAGGGTCGGTTGCGGCGGCTGGCGTTCTGCTGCTGGCGCTGCTGCTGATCACCGGGGTGATCCAGAACAAAGCGCTGGTGCTAGCGGCCATCGGGCTGGCGGCGTTGCTCTGGGGTGGTGCTGCATTGGTGATGTCGATGCTGCGCGAGATGGATAGCGATACCGGCGGCGAAAAAGGCCGCGTGGACTTCAGCCTGCTCAAGGACAATCCTCAGCTCTGGCGGTTTATCCTTGTGCGCGGTCTGCTGGTGTCGACCGCGCTGGCCCCGCCCTATATCGTTCTGCTCGATCAGGAGGGCGGGTTGCAGCAGCTGGGCGCGCTTGTGCTGGCATCGTCGCTGGCGAGTTTCCTAAGCTCATACCTCTGGGGCCGCCTGTCCGACGCGTCGAGCCGCAAGGTGCTTATGCGCAGCGGGATCATCGGCGCGGTGGCGGTGGCGGCGGCGGTCGTGGTGTCGCTGATGGATCTGGCCGGGGTGGTG
Organism: Heliomarina sp.; assembly: GCF_052826185.1. Lineage (NCBI taxonomy): Bacteria > Pseudomonadati > Pseudomonadota > Alphaproteobacteria > Rhodobacterales > Roseobacteraceae > Heliomarina > Heliomarina sp. The sequence goes on from NZ_JBRBUI010000054.1 coordinate 150,010, forward strand.
GCAGTGCTGCCCGCCTGCCTGATGGTGCTGATGATCGCCTATAACGGTGTCCGGCAGGGGCGGTCGACCTATCTTGTTGATATGGCGCCAGAGGATCAGCGCTCGGCCTATGCGGCGGTGTCGAATACCGTGATCGGCTGTATCCTGTTGCTGGTCGGGCTTGGCGGCGGCGTGGCGTCGATATTTGGGCCCAAACTGGCGCTGGCCGGTTTTGCCATCATGGCGCTGGCCGCCACATGGGTGGCGCGCGGGCTGGACGAGGTCGAGAAACAGGACTGATCTTGCACCTTGTCGCGGGGACACGCAGTATCCCGGCAAAATGCCGGAACTGGAGGAAATGAATGTCGGACCCTGATCTTGCCCGCAACCTTGAGGCCCGGCAATGAGCGCGCCTAAGTATCTTGAGACAGCCGAGGGCCGGCGGATCGCATATCATCTCACCCCCGGTGAGGGGCCGATGATCGTCTTTCTCGGCGGGCTGAAATCGGACATGCAGGGCACCAAGGCGGTGCATCTGGAGGAATGGGCGCGCGGGCAGGGGTTTGCTTTCCTGCGCTTTGATTATTCCGGTCACGGCGAAAGCTCGGGGCGTTTCGAGGACGGCTGCATCGGCGACTGGCACGAGGATACGCTGGCCGTGGTGGATCAACTGACCGAAGGCACCATCCTGCCGGTCGGGTCGTCGATGGGGGGATGGCAATCGCTGCTTCTGGCGCGCGAACGCGCGGATCGGGTCATGGGCCTTGTCACCATCGCCGCCGCACCGGATTTCACGGAAGACAGCTATTGGGCGGGGTTCAGCGACGCGCAGAAGCGCCAGCTTGAAGAGGAGGGGCAGGTCGAACTGCCGTCGGATTACATGGAACCCTATATCGTAACGCGCCGCATGGTCGAAGACGGGCGCAAGCGGCTGGTCCTGAGGTCTCCGCTGCCCCTGCCGTTTCCGGTGCGTTGTCTTCAGGGGACCGCCGATACGGCCGTGTCGACCGACACCGCCCTGCGTCTGCTCGATCACGCCGATAGCCCCGATATGCGGCTGACACTGGTCAAGGATGCGGATCACCGGTTCTCTGATGGTCCCTGTCTTGGCATCATCGAAACCGCGATCATGGAGGTGCTGGGCAGATGAAGATGGAGCAGCGGGTAAGCCTTGTCACGCTTGGGGTGGCGGACTTGGGGAGAGCAGCCGCGTTCTATACCGACCTCGGGTGGGAAAAGGTGGAAACACCGGATGGTATCGTCGTTTTCGACCTCATCGGTCAGAGCATCGGGCTTTATCCGCTGGAAAATCTCGCCGAGGACATGGGCGTTCCGGTGGAACGTCTGGGAACCGGTGGCGCGACGCTCGCGCATAACGTCCGTTCGCGCGAGGAGGTGGACGGATTGGTCGAGGCGGCCAAATCGGCAGGGGCCGAAATTCTACGCGCCCCGAGCGAAGTCTTTTGGGGCGGATACATCGCCTATTTTGCCGATCCCGACGGGCATATTTGGGAAATCGCGCATAACCCGCTGTCGCCCTTGGCCGAGGATGGCGCGTTTCGCTGGGAAGGCTTCGGCAAGAGCTGATGCGCAAGCCCGGATCCATGTGGAGCCTTGAGACCTTGGGCCGCGTGCGATTGTCTGAACATTTTTACATACGCGACTTTCTTTATTCCGAAATCGCGGCCTTTCACGGTTTTCAGAACATGCCCGAACGCCCCGATCTGGCCATCGAATGCGGGCGCGCGTTCTGTGGGGCGCTGCTGGACCCGTTGCAGGATACATTCGGGCGCGTTGCGATCCGGTCGGGCTATCGCTCACCCGAGGTGAACCGGTTTGGCAATGAAAACGGGCTGAATTGCGCGCGCAACGACAATCCGATCGAATGCCACATCTGGGACCGGGAGGAGGGCGAGAACCGCATCGCGGGTGCGTCGGTCGTTATCCCGTGGTTTGCGGATCGTTATGAAAAGGGACGGGACTGGCGCGATCTGGCTTGGTGGCTCCATGATCATCTGCCTTATTCCGAGGTGTTCTTCTTTCCAAAGCTCTGTGCCTTCAACCTCGTCTGGCGGCCAGTCGCCCGGCGCAGGATTGACAGCTATATCGCGCCGCGCGGCTGCCTCCTGAAACCGGGTGCTGAACCGGATGAGCCTCTATCGGTGCGGCGGGATAGATATGCTGATTTTCCAGTCTTTCTCGGGCGGCGGTAGGGGCACGCGAGGTGACTCTGTCGCTGCGTCGCTGTTAACGGGATCACAATACTAAGCAACCATCTTCCGGGCTGGAATACCCCGAGAGATCGTAGATGGCGCGTTTATCCATTCTGATATTGCCCGTGATGGCGCTGATGACCGGGCCGGTCATCGTGCTGGCGGGCGCGCCGTCGCGGGGTGATCGCCCCGTTCTTGTCGTCTCGTTGCCTTGGGGGCCTTCATCCGAGCAGATCGTCCAGCGCGCCGGCGGTCGCCTGCTTGGTCCTGAAACTGCGCCTTTGGGCGTTCTGGCGACCTCCGACGTCCCCGAATTTCGTTCTCGTCTGCGCGACGAAGGGGCCATTCTTGTGGTCGGTGCCTCGTTAATTGCTTCTATTTGTGGAATTTGAAATGAAAGACATTCCAGTCGAAGATTCCGGTAACCTCAGGGAAGCACGCATGATTGTTGCGGCGGCCTGGGTCGGAGCAGCAGTCAATATCGGTGTCGCTTTCTATCTTCAAAGCCCGGTGCTCTGGATCGGCGCTGCCGCGGCGATCTTTGCCTTCGTGGGGACGCTTATGCAAAGGGGGGCGCCCGTCGTGGCAAGGATCGGTGCTGCCCAGGCCCTGCTTGGACAGGCGGTTGTTATGAACGCGGCAATGGCAGGCCACGCATGGCAGATCGACGCGCATATGCTTTACTTTGCGCTGCTGGCGATCACGGTTTCGCTGAACGATATTCGCGCCGTGCTGGCGGCGACTGCGCTGGTCGCGCTGCACCATCTTACACTGACTTTCCTGATGCCAGCGCTGGTCTTCCCCTCGGCCACGATCGCTGAGAATATTCCCCGTACGGCGATGCACGCTGTCATCCTTTTGCTGGAGACCGGCGCGCTGATCTATGCCCTGAGCAAACAGCATCAGATGGACCGGGCGATGCGCGCCCAGAACGAGGCTCTGGAAGAGGCGAATGCAAAAGCCAGGAAATCAACAGATGACGCGTTACACGCGCTGGCCGATGCCGAAGAGGCCAAGAAGCAGGCCCAGCATTCGCGTTCGGAGGTCGAAGCGGCTTTGAAACGGGCGGAGAGCGAAGCGGAGCGGGCAGCGGCAGCCGATCGCGAAGCGCGCGAAGCGGCGCAGGTTGAAGCTGAAAACCGGCAGAAAGTGGCGGACCAGCAGCGCGTCGTGGTGGATACCTTACGCTCGAGCCTGAAGTTACTGCGCGAGCGCAATCTGCACGCGCAGATCAGGAACAGGCTTGATCCGCAATACGACGACCTTCGCGAGGATTTCAATCAGGCGGTCGACGCGCTTCGTCTGGCGATCGAGACCGTTCAGAGTTCGGCTCAATCCATAGGGTCCGACGTGCAGGCAATGGCAAATGCCGCGCAGGATATGTCCAATCGCACGGAACGGCAGGCGGCGACGTTGGCAGAAATTTCAACGAACGTGTCGCGGTTCTCGGCAACCGTCAAAGACACGGCAAAATCCGCCCGCGAAGCTGAATCCGAAGCCGGTGAAACAAAGCGCCAGGTGCTGGCGAGTGGTGATCTGGTGCAAAGAGCGGTCACGGCGATGGGTGAGATCGAAACAAGCTCGAAAGAAATACAGAAAATTGTCGGCGTTATCGACGAAATCGCTTTCCAGACAAACCTGCTCGCCCTGAACGCCGGGGTGGAAGCCGCCCGTGCCGGCGACAGTGGTCGAGGCTTCGCGGTTGTAGCATCGGAAGTTCGCAATCTCGCCCAGCGAAGTTCGGATGCGGCGCAGGAAATCAAGAAACTGATAAACGCAAGTGACAGCCGGGTCGGTGAAGGCGTCGGACTTGTTCGCGAAACCGGCAAGGCGAACGAAAGCGTCATGTCAGCCGTGAATGGTATCGTTCAGCGGATCATCGATATCGCCGCCGGGGCTGACCGCCAGTCGGGCGCGTTGAACGACATCAGCGAAGCGATCGCGCAGCTCGACAATGTCACCCAGCGCAACGCGGCAATGTTCGAGGAAACATCGGCGGCGAGTGAATCTATGATGGACGGCACCCGAAAACTGACCGAGGTCATTTCCGCTTTCGTATTGAAACCCTCCACCCCATCGATTCATTCCGACGACCGAACTGCCGCTTAGAGGCTGGGGCGGGTGAAACTTGGAAAGTCCCGCTTGTGAGCAAATAGGTGCCGGGCGGCCATTGCGAACGTGAGCGCAGATGCTGCATTAGGTGCCTGGCTGCGATGTTCAGTTCTTTGGGAAGAAGATCCGCAGACTTAGGATCGGACCAGCGCCTGACGTTCCTTCTTGTCTAGAACGTGGATCGGCGCGGTTGGCGCGCCGGACTCGATATCGAAAAACGGGGTGTCCCGCCACTTGCCGGACATTCGGGCGGCGGCGGCGCGCTTTAGAACCTGCATTGTCATCGTAAATGCGCCCTTGTGCCGCCTCGCCCCGTCCTTTCCCGGTAGAAAGCTTTGGGTCACGACCTTTCCAATCCGGGCAGGGTCCTGCAGGCGATCCACGATCAGTCCTGCAAACGGAATCGTTGGTTTCGGCAATGTGTTGGACAACGGTGCTTTGCAGCAATCAGCATACCAGCGCATCAAGCCTTTGGGTCCCAAACGCAGAATGCGCAGATGCTCGGTGCCTTGGGTGAAATGCACCGTTTCCGGGCTGATCTGGAATATGTGGACGCCGTTCGGGTGCGGATCAGGCTGGCCGAGATAGATATGGGCCGCACGACAATCGACGCAGAAACATTCAACATGGGTCCCGGCTTTTGGCGAGGCCGGCATAACCTCGCCCGCAACGGTGCCACAGGAACACTCAAAGCAGGCGGGGGATGAGTCTTTCAATCGATGCTCCGGTTTCAGGCGGCGTTCTTGTTCGCCGCCTTGCGGGTTTTGGTCGTCGTTCCGCTGTTCGCGTCGATGAATTCGAGCACCAGAGGACGAATATTGTTACGCCATGACTTGCCCGCGAAGATGCCGTAGTGACCGGCTCCGGGCTCAAGATGGCTCGCCTTTTTCGAATCCGGCAGGCCGGTACAGAGATCGAGAGCGGCAACACACTGGCCAGGGGCCGAGATGTCGTCATTCGCGCCTTCGACCGTTTTGACGGCGACGCTTGTGATCTTGCCAATATCGACCATGTGCCCGTCTACCACGAATTGGTTCTTCGCGATCTCGTTGTTCTTGAAGATCCGTTCAACCGTAGAGAGGTAGAATTCGGCCGTCATGTCCATCACGGCTAGGTATTCGTCGTAAAAGCGGTTGTGGGCATCGTGGTCCGACGCGCTTCCATGTGCGACGCGAGAGATCTGTTCCTTGAAGGCATCGGCATGGCGTTCCGCGTTCATGGCCATGAAGGACGAAAGCTGCAGGAGGCCCGGATAGACCAGCCGTCCGACACCCGGGTACTTGAAGCCGACCCGCTGGATCATGGCCTGCTCCAGCTGACCCATGGTGACACGTGCGCCGAAATCGGTGACCTCGGTGGGGGTGGCTTCGGGGTCGATAGGCCCGCCGATCAGGGTCAGCGAACGGGGCTGTGCTTCGGGGTCCTGTTCGGCCAGGTAGGCAGTTGCGGCGAGGGTGAGCGGCGCTGGCTGGCAGACCGCGATCACATTGGTGTCAGGTCCAAGTTCTCGCATGAAGTCAACGAGGTAGAGGGTATAATCCTCGATGTCGAACTTGCCTGCACTTACCGGAATGTCGCGCGCGTTGTGCCAATCCGTCACATAAAGGTCGACATCGCCCAGCAGACTTTGCACAGTGGAGCGGAGAAGAGTAGCGTAGTGTCCCGACATCGGGGCAACAAGCAATACCTTGCGAGAGCTGGGTTCACGCCCGGAGACGTTAAAATGAATCAGGTCGCCGAACGGCCTTTCGATCACGGTCTCAATTTCGACCAGATGATCCCGACCGTCATCGCAGGTGACACTGTGAATGCCCCAATCAGGCTTGACCACCATTCGTTCAAAAGAACGTTCGGTGACCTCGCCCCAGGCTTCGAACCAGCGCAGCGCGGGGTTCGGCAACATGGCAAACATCGGGTAGGACGCGACGGCCTTTGCGGAAGCACCCATCCACTGATTGGTATTCCGCATCGTTTCCATCAAGTCGTAGGTAAACATAGATCGCATATCGGGTCTCCTGCATCAAAGGCACCGGCGTGGCGGATGTTGCGTCGCTTGTGCCTCCCGAACGCGGCGACGGTATTCTGCATAGCAGCATGATAGGGGGGAAAAGTTAAAATGACAACTATGGACAAAGGTAGCAACGTCCCTTCCGTGGAACACGTTGAGCGTATGAAAGAAAATCTGGAAAAAGTTGAGGCGTTATCGCGGCGTCTTGTGGACGTGATGGCGCACAAGACATCCCACAACCCCGCGTTGGACGCTCCGAGCCAGGAATTGTTTGCAAATGCAGCAACGGCTTACTGGGCGGAATCGCTGCAAAATCCGGCGCGGATCATCGAGCAGCAGGTCGCCTACTGGGGTAAGACTGTCACGCATTTCGCCGAGGCTCAGCAAGCGCTTGCGCGCGGCAAGTTCGAAGCGCCAGCCGATCCCGGCCCCAAGGATCGCCGCTTTGCGAACCCGCTCTGGGATTCGCATCCCTATTTCAATTTCATCAAGCAACAGTACCTGATCAACGCGGACGCGATTCAGGAGGCCGTCGACTCGGTTGAAGATCTGGATGACAAGGAAAAGCGGCGGCTGAAGTATTTTTCGCGCCAGATCGTCGATATGCTGGCGCCGACGAATTTTCTGGGGACAAACCCGGACGCGCTGGAAAAAGCGCTGGAAACCGAGGGGCAGTCGCTGGTCGACGGGCTTGAAAATCTCGTCTCGGATCTTGAAGCGAACAATGGCGAACTGGTTGTCCGGCTCGTGGACGAAAAGGCCTTTGAGCTGGGCGGGAACATCGCGACGTCTCCCGGCAAGGTCGTCTACCGCAACCGGATGATGGAACTCATCCAGTACGAACCGACAACCGAGAAGGTGTTTCAGACGCCTCTGGTGATCTTCCCACCCTGGATCAATAAATTCTATATTCTCGACCTGAAAGAACAAAACAGCCTTATCAAATGGATCACGAGCCAAGGCTACACGCTGTTTGTGGTGAGCTGGGTGAATCCGGATGCCGCCTATGCCGAGGTGGGAATGGAAGATTACATCGAGGACGGATATTTCGCGGCGATCCGTGAGATCAAGGCGATCACAAAGGTGCAGCAGATCAATGCCATTGGTTATTGCATCGCGGGCACGACCTTGGCGCTTGTGCTGTCGCTGATGAAACAGCGCGGCGACAAATCGATAAAGTCCGCAACCTTCTTTACGGCGCTGACGGATTTCGCCGAACAGGGTGAGTTCACGCCATTCCTGTCTGATGATTTCATCGACGGGATCGAAGCCGAGGTCGAAAAGCAGGGCTTTCTGCGGTCTTACATCATGGCCCGCACCTTTAGCTACTTGCGGTCCAACGATCTTGTCTATTCGCCGGCCATTCGCAGCTACATGATGGGCGAGACGCCTCCGGCCTTTGACCTGTTATACTGGAACGGCGACGGGTCGAACCTGCCGCGAAAGATGGCGATGCAATATCTCCGCAGGCTTTGCCAACGCAATGAGTTCGCGCAGGACGGGTTCGATTTGCTGGGGCACAAGCTGAAGCTGGAAGAGGTGAACGTGCCGCTGTGCTCGATCGCCTGCGAGACGGACCATATCGCCGCGTGGAAGGACTGTTATCGCGGCGTGCAGAAAATGGGCGCCAAGGATCGGACCTTTATCCTGACCCAGTCAGGCCACATCGCGGGCATTGTGAACCCGCCGAGCAAGAAGAAATACGGCCATTACCTGAATGACGACCTGAGCCTTTCAGCGGAAGACTGGCAGGCAGGCGCCGAATTCCATGAAGGGTCATGGTGGCCGAACTGGGAGGGTTGGCTTCGCAAGCGTTCTGGCAAGCAGATCGCCGCGCGCACACCCGGGGATTCGGAGCACCCATCACTGGCCGATGCACCCGGTACTTACGTAACTACTAAGGCAAGTCGTTGATTTCGAATAAAAGGATTTTTGCTGCATTGCAGCGAAAACCCTTGAAATGCTGCGGTGCAGCATGTATATTCCCTGCCATACGAGGATCATGCGGGACGTACCCCGCGAGTTCAACCGCAAGGCGAATAAAGGAATTTAGAAATGGCTGCTAAGACCCAAGATTTCACAACCGTAATGAAAGACATGATGGGGGCATTCCCTGTCGATACCGCTGCATTCGAAGACGCATTCAAGACCACCGCCACGCTGAACGAAAAGCTGTCGGGCGTTGCTCTCGAAGCGGCTGAAAAGTCGGCCGAGATTTCGAACAAGTGGACCAAGGACACGCTGACCAAGCTGGCCGACATGTCCAAGGCGAAAACCGAGCCTGCCGACTATGCAAAGGCGATGTCCGACTTCGCTTCGGCTTCGGCTGAAAGCGCTGCCGAAAACATGGCTGCTTTTGCTGAAATCGCGAAGAAGGTCCAGATGGACACCGTCGAACTGATGATGGCTGCTGGCAAGGACATGACCGAAGACGCCACCGCCGCTGTCAAGAAAGCGACGAACGACGTGACCTCTGCCGCCAAAAAGGCCGCAACGTCGAAGTAATATCGCGAAAGCCACACCGTTCCCCCAAATGGTGTAATCGCGAGGGCAGGTCGTAAGACCTGCCCTTTCTTTTTGTTTTTTGCTCGCATAGGCTTTGCCAAGGCATCACGCCGGGAGTGGAAAAATGGCAGACGATAATAAACCCCTGCTGATCAAACGATATGCCAGTCGAAGGCTCTACAATACCGAGACCAGCGATTACGTAACGCTTGAAGATATCGCTGGATTCATCCGCAGCGGACGCGAAGTTCAGATCATCGACCTGAAGTCCGGGGATGACCTGACGCGGCAGTACCTTTTGCAGATCATCGCCGAGCATGAAAGCCGCGGCGAGAATGTCCTTCCGGTTGGCGTGCTCAACGATCTTGTCCGCAGCTACATGGTGCCGGGCGGTGGGATGATGCCGCAATTCCTGCAATCGTCTTTTGACATGCTCCGCGAGAGCCAGACGAAGATGATGAAAAATATGACCGCCATGAACCCCATTGCCAAGATGCCCGGGTTCGAAGCTTTGCAGGCGCAGCAGGAAGCATTTCTCAAGGCGATGACAGGCGCCTGGTCCGGCAGCAGCGGGCCAGAGAAAGAAGCCGGCGAGGAAGAGGGTGGGGAGGATCTCGACGATATCAAGCGGCAGTTGGCAGAGCTGAACAGCAAGCTGTCAAAGCTTAAATGAGCCTGAAAAAGTTTCGGAATGAAAAAGGGGCAGGAAGCTATGCGGTGTAATGACCTGCAATTTATGCCTTAAAAGCAAAGGCAATCTTCAATTCAAGGTTGAGGAATTTTTCGATCCGAAAGTTTCTTCTCGGGCTCACACGCCCAGACTGTAACCTCGTTTACCGCCGCTTGTTCCCGATATGAGCGAATCAGGCGGTCCATCGCCTGACGACTGATGTGACGGTGTTTTTCGGCGAAACCCAGCGATGCGACCATCTTCCAGTGGCCGTACATGAGACACACGAAGAGGTAGGAAAGTTCTTCTGCCGAGGCGGCGTCGAGTTCGGAATACTGAACCTCGAATTCCTGGCTGAGGACCTGACCGATCATCTTGTACTGCCCTTGTAGCTGATGCTTTATCGGTTCTGACCGCGCGGCCATGCAGAGCATGGCATCATAGATCTGATCGTCCCGCGGTTTCGGCGTGTTATCGAGAAAATCGAAGTAAAAATCGAGAAAAGCGTCTACCCGCGCCGATCCGTTGAGCTTTCCGGCGGTCGAGACAAGGGCTTCGCGGTAGAGGGAAGCGAGGTAATCGCAGACCGCGATCATCAGGTCTTCGTGTCGGTCAAAGTGATAGCGGACGAGCTGACGCGTCATCCCTGCTTCGTGGGCGACCGCGTCATAGGAAAGGTTGGGCAATCCCGACTTTCGCAATGCTTGGAATGCCCCCAAGACAATCTGATGCTTGCGGGCCGATTGGCCTGAATGTCTATTCATAATGGAACCTGGTCTAAATATAACCAAGTATTCATCATGTTTGGCTTAGCTCTCAAGCCAGTATTTACAACTTTTTCGTTGTGAAAGTTTTTGCAAGGGGACCCCAACCACTTACTGGGCGGGGTCTTTTAAGTGTCTCACGTTCCGTAAGCGCGTGACGGCTGTGTGGCCTGATCGATCGCATCGAGCAGGATTTCGGCGACCGCGTCATAGTCGTCGCGGCTGAGATGCACGGGGAGCCGGACATCGCAGGCGCGCATCAGCATGGCCCGGGTCCGGGGTAATTCAGGCAGGTTGGGAATGAACTGCCAGTTCCAGAATGCCCGCGCATTGTCGGAAGAGCGTCCAAAGATCTGGACCTTGACGCCACGGGCGTCGGCAGCGGTCGAAAACGCGGTGATTTCGGCATCTTCCAGACCGACAAGGTTGAACTGGATGGAATCCGGGGCACGTTCCTCGGGGCCCAGTTTGGCAGGGACCTCGATATAGGGTGAGGCGTTCAGACGTGTTGCCACATAATCGTGCCCATCGCGCCCGTCGCGGACCCGGCGGGCCAGTTCCGGCAATTGCGGACGAATGACCGCTGCCGACAGGTTGCCCATCCGGAGATTATAAAGCGGCACCTTGTTCTGCCACTTGGCGAAGGCGTCGTGCAGGACGGGATGTTTCTTCCAGTTATGCTCGTATGCGCCCGACATGATGATCGCACGGGCCACGAGATCGGGGTCGTCGGTGATCAGGATACCGCCTTCGCCGGCATTGATCATCTTGTAGGACTGGAAAGAAAAACAACCGATCTTGCCGATGGTCCCGATGTTCTGCCCGTGCCACGTGGTGCCGAGCGAATGGGCCGCGTCTTCGATCACGGGAATATTCCGCGCATCGCAGATCGCCATGATCGCATCCATGTCCGAGGTATGGCCCCGCATGTGGCTGATGATAACAGCCGAGATATCGTCGTCGATCTTGGCTTTGAAATCCTCCAGATCGATCCGGTAGTTTTCGCCGACCTCGCAAAGAACCGGGTAGCAGTCGGCGTGAACCACAGCCGAAGGAACGGCTGCAAAGGTAAAGCCGGGGATCAGCACGCGCGCATCCCTGGGCAAGTCCAGCGCCTTGAGCGACAGGAACAGCGCGGCGGAACAGGAAGAGACCGCCAGCGCGTATTTTGATCCGAGCAACTCGGCAAACTCAGCTTCGAGCAGCGCGACGGGGGCGTTCTCTGGTGCGGTGTAGCGGAAAAGGTCGCCCGATTGCAGCAGCGCATCAATAGCTTCGCGCGCGGATTCGGGAATGGGTTCAGCCTGATGGACGTCCGGAGCTTGCCTCATATTTCGATTTCCTTAATTGAACCTTTGGGAAAGGTAAAACAATTAGCGATTACGACAAAGCGGAATCTGCCTCAACCTTGTGACATTTTCATGTCGCTAGGCTGGTTCAGGTCCGAACGTTGGGTATGGGTTGGGCTTAGATGCCGAGCCGGTCGCGCATGGAAAACCATGTCATCGCGAGAATGAGCATGGGATTTCTAAAGGCGGCACCGCCGGGGAAGGGCGTCGTCGGGATGCGCGCCATCGTATCGAAACCATCGCTTTCGCCCTGAACCGCCAAGGCCATAAGCTGCCCGGCCTGCGTAGCCGAGCCGACACCGTGGCCGGAATAGCCCGAAGCCGACAGAACGTTCGGTGCGAGCCGGGTCAGGTAAGGCAGGCGTTTCATTGTAATGCCAAGCGTTCCTCCCCAAGCGTAGTCTATACGGATATCGCGCAGGTGCGGAAAGATCTCGACCATTGGCTTGCGCACCTTTGCGGCGATATCGGCCGGGAAACGGTAACCGTAGCTTTCGCCACCGCCGAACAGGAGCCGTTTGTCGGCGCTCAGGCGGAAATAGTTAATGACGAATTTCGTATCGGCCACGGCGACGTCCCGGGCTAGTACGCGGTCGGCCTCATCCCCGAGGGGTTCGGTGGCGGCAATGAAATTGTTGATCGGCATGACACGCGCTGCCACCTTGCGGTTCAGCGAGCCGAGATAGCCGTTGCAGGCAAGGATCACATGGTCGGCCTGCACTTTGCCGCTATCGGTTTGGACGGTCGCGGGGCGGCCTTCGTCGATGTGGTGAACATGCGCGCCCTCATAAATGCGCACGCCTGCTTTATGCGCCGCCCGCCCCAGCCCGAGCGCATAGTTCAGCGGATGCAGATGCGCCGCCTCCGTGTCCAGTATGCCGCCCTTGTAGGCGGGTGAGGGACACATGGCATGGCAGGCCTCCTCATCGAGAAGCTCGATCTTGTCATAGCCATAGCGGGTGCTGAGGTGTTCCGCGTATTCGTGCATCTCGCGGGTTTCTCGGTCGTTGTACCCGGTATGGGCCACGCCCGGCTTGATATCGCAGTCGATCTCGTTTCGCGCGATCAGCCCCTTGACCAAGGCCTTGGAGTCTTCGGCCAGTGCCCAGAGTTTGGCGGCATCCGCATGGCCGACCATCTTTTCAACGACATCCTGTTCCTGCCGCTGACCACTGCCCAGCTGACCGCCATTGCGGCCGGACGCGCCAAAGCCGACGCGCTGCGCCTCGAGCAGGACCACGTCGAGACCGGCCTCGGCAAGGTGCAGAGCGGCGGATAGTCCGGTATAGCCTGCGCCCACGATGCAGACATCGGCACGGGTCTCTCCTTTGAGCGGGGGGAACGGGTCCATGGGCGTGGCCGTTGCCGCGTACCAGCTGGCCGGGTACTGGCCTTTTTTGTCGTTCGAATAAAGCAGATCCATGGGTTCAGACGTTCAGCAAGAGATGTTCGCGTTCCCAAGGGCTGATGACCTGAAGGAATTCCTGGTACTCGGTGCGCTTGACGATGGAATAGACGCGGGCAAATTCCGGGCCGAGGATTTCATGCAGCTCGGTTGCCTCGTCGAACATGTCGAGCGCTTGACCAAGAACGGCGGGGATATCGCTGTCCCCGTCGTAGGCGTCACCACGGAACTGCTTTTCAGGGCGCAACTCGTTGACAAGGCCGAGGTAGCCGCAGGCCAGACTTGCCGCGATCCCAAGGTAGGGGTTGCAGTCCATCCCGGCGAGCCGATTCTCGATGCGGCGCGATTCCGGTCCCGACAGGGGGATGCGGATACCGGTCGTCCGGTTGTCGCGACCCCATGCAAGGTTGATCGGCGCGGCATGGTCTTTCACGTATCGGCGATAGCTGTTCACATAAGGTGCCAGCACGGCGATGGCCGAGGGCAGGTGCTGTTGAAGCCCCGCGATAAAGTTAAAGAAGGCATCCGTGTCGCCACCCTGCGGCCCGGCAAAGATATTGCGGCCGGTTTCCACGTCGATGATCGAATGGTGGATATGCATGGCGCTGCCCGGCTCATCGGCGATGGGCTTGGCCATGAAGGTCGCGAAACAGTCGTGGCGCAGCGCGGCCTCTCGGATCAGCCGCTTGAAGTAAAAGACCTCGTCCGCCAGTTTAACCGGATCGCCGTGGCGGAGGTTGATTTCCAGCTGTCCGGCGCCGCCTTCCTGCGTGATGCCGTCGATCTCGAAACCCTGCGCCTCGGCAAAGTCATAGATATCGTCGATGACGGGGCCGAATTCATCCACCGCCGTCATGGAATAGGCCTGCCGCGCGGCAGCCGGGCGACCAGAGCGGCCCATCATCGGCATGATTTCCTTGGCGGGATCAAGATTCCGCGCGACGAGGAAAAATTCCATCTCGGGCGCGACCACCGGCTTCCAGCCTTGTTTGTGGTAGAGATCCACCACGCGTTTCAGCACATTTCGCGGGCTGAAGGGGATCGCATCGCCGTCACGGTCAAAGGCGTCGTGGATCACCTGAAGCGTCCAGTCACCCGTCCATGGCGCGGCGGTTGCCGTCGACATGTCGGGCTTGAGGATCATGTCGCGTTCGATGAAACCTTCCTCGCCCGCCGCTTCGCCCCAGTCACCGGTGATGGTCTGGAAAAAGATGCTGTCAGGCAGGTGAAAAGAAGTCTGACGGGCAAATTTCGAAGCGGGCACGGCCTTGCCGCGCGCGATGCCCGGAAGATCGGAAACGATACATTCGACTTCGTCCAACCGCCGCCCCTCGAGAAAGTCGCGGGCAGGTTGCGGAAGCTTGTCGGTCCAGTCGGCCATCAGGCCCTCTCTTTCTTAAAAAATTCCGCCATCTCGCGGGCAATCGCGGGGCTGTCGGTCGGGCCCTTGCGCAGCTCTTCGCGGGCTTTATTCAGTTGGTCTTCCGGCACGACACCCTTGCCGCGCGTATCGATCAGGCCCTCGATGAAATCCGCGCCGTATTCCGGATGCGGCTGCATCGTCCAGATCGTGTCGTCATAGGCCAGGATCGCGTGCTTGCAAAAGTCATTGCCGCCGACGACACGCGCCCCGGGGGGCAGGTCGATGACCTGGTCCTGGTGCCAGGCATTTACGAAACGCTTTTCGCCGCCCATGTCGTATTCGACACGCCCTACCGCCCAGCCGCCGTCATACTTGACGACTTTCCCGCCAAGCGCCTGCGCGACGATCTGGTGGCCAAAGCAGATGCCGACCAGCGGCAGCTTGCGCGCATGGATGTCGCGGATCAGGTCTTCGAGCGGCGGAATCCAGGGGTGATCCTCGTAGGCGCCGTGGCGCGAGCCGGTGATCAGCCAGCCATCGCAGGCATCCGCGCCCGATGGGAAAACGCCGTCCACGACGCTGTAGGTTTCGAATTCAAAGCCGTTCCCGCCAAGGAGGTTCTGGAACATCACGTCATAGTCCTTGAAGCTCTCAAGGAGTTCGTCAGGCGCGTGGCCAGTTTGCAAGATGCCGATTTTCATGAGTCACATGTCATTTATGATCAAAACGAGGGTATCGAAGGCCCGGTGGACGGGCAAGGGGTCACACCGCTTCGAGGTAGCTGATCCAGTGTCGCTCGGGCGGGGTTTCCGCAAAACGCGCCAATTCCTGCCGCTTGGTCATCACGAGGTTCTGGATCATCGCAGTGGGCAGGATACGCGCCATGAGCGGGTCACTCTCGATCCGGTCGATGGCCTCTGCCCATGTCGCGGCAACGCGCGGGACGCCGGTTTTCTCATAGGCGTTGCCGGTGATGGGGGCGGGCGGTTGGATGCCGTCCTCGATCCCGGTCAGCGCCGCGCCCAGCACGGTTGCGAGCATGAGATAGGGGTTGATGTCGCCCCCGGCGACGCGATGTTCGATCCGGCGGGCAGAGGGCGAACCGCCGGGAATGCGGATGGCCGCCGTGCGGTTTTCATAGGCCCATACCGCGCTGACCGGCGCATGGGCGCCGGGCACCAGCCGGTCATAAGAGTTTCCGTTCGGCGCGAAGATCAGCGTGCTCGACGGCATCGCGGCAAGGCAGCCCGCCACCGCGTGACGTAGGGTATCGGTGCCACGCGGTCCGCCATCGTCGAATATGTTCTGACCGTCCTTGTCCACCACCGAGAAATGGACGTGCATTCCGTTGCCCGCATCGTCGGCATAGGGTTTCGCCATGAAGGTCGCGGCAAACCCGTGCTTGCGGGCAAGGCCCTTGACCAAGGCCTTGAAGAGCCACGCATCGTCAGCGGCCCGCATTGCATCCTGATGGACAAGGTTGACTTCGAACTGGCCAAGGCCGGTTTCAGAGATCACCGTATCCGCCGGAATGCCCATCTGGTTGCAGGCCTCGTAGAGCGCGGTGAAATAGTCATCAAAGGCGTCAAGCTGGCGAACCGACAGAATGGCACTGGAATAGACAGGGCGGCCGGTAACGGGGTTTGTCGGTGCTTCGGGAAGGGAGCCCTTGTCGTCGATCAGGGTAAATTCCATCTCGGTCGCGGCAATGGCGTTCCAGCCGCGCGCCGCGTAGCAGTCGACCACCTGTTGCAGCGCGTGGCGGGGATCTCCGAAGAACGGGTCGCCCTTATCGGTGTACATTGCCATCGGAACCAGCGCCGAAGCCGTCGCCAGCCATGGCATCGGAACCGCACCGCGATCGGTTGGCAGCAAGACCCCGTCGGCGTCGCCGCTGTCGAACACCAGCGGGCTGTCTTTGATGTCAGACCCCCAGAGATCCACGTTCAGCACCGAAAGCGGCATGCGGACGACGCCCTCGGCAAGTTTGTCGGCATAAGAGCCGGGTACGCGTTTGCCCCGCATCTGCCCGTTAAGATCGCTGGCGGCTACTCGGAAAGTCGGGAATGTCCTGAGGTCCACGGGAAGACTCTTTTTGTTCGAATTATGCTTTCCCCTTGTTTAGCGGAGGATCTTACGAGTGTCACCGAAATTTGATCAAATTATTTGCGCAGATGATTTCGGCCGCCGGAAAGGCTGAAAAACAATCACAAATGCCGCGCGTCTGACATATTCTTGTCGGCCGTCAGCCCCAGTTTGCGGCGAGGTTCCTCCGCGTAATCCGACCCGGGATGTCCTGCCGCTGTTTAGGTGACGCGGCTGCGTGCGGCCTTTGTGTCGGTGGTAAGCGTTAAACGGGATCTGGCATGGCTTATCAATTCAATGGTTTTGGCAACAAGGGGGAGGCGCCGCCACGACAGCCTGACGCCGCCGCAGCTGCCGCAAGTGAGAAACCAGAACCGGATGTGCAGCGCACCTCCAGCTCCGCTCAAGCGAAACCGCGAGTGAACCGGTCGCACAGGAGCCGGAGCAATCCGCAGCAAGACAAGGTGGAACAGGACGAACCCCGGGTCGAGCGGATGGAACCGGTAAAAGTCACCCGTCGACCTGAAGCTGCCGCTGTCTCTGCCGAGCCAAACCCGCGCATGACATTGATCATCGAGACTGAAGGCGAGGTCAGGCGACCCCGTTATGAAAGCGTCTCTCAATCCGCGCGGAATTGGGTTTTTCCGGTGACCGCCGGCGTGGCCGTTTTTCTGATCGTGCCTTTGTGGGTTTACCCTGCGGTGCTCATGCTGATCGGTACAGTGCTGGGGTGTGCCTATCTTTACTTTGGCACGGACAGGATGAAGGAAATCGCCAGCGATCGTTTCGCCCGGTTGGAACGCAGGCATCCCGCCAAGGCCGAAAGGCTGCGCCAGATTGCGCGACAGGGGCGCGAGCGCTTTTCGGAATTTGCACAGCATCTGCCAAAGTCCTGGGCGGAACGGCTGGCCGATCTTGGGTTTGACGATGAAAAACCGGCATTCGGCGACGATGAATTTATCGATCCGATGCTCGACCGACGGGTGTGAGCTTTTTCGACAGTTCTAGCGCAGCAGGTTTGGCCGGAACTTGAACTTGGCCCGGGCCTCGCCCGGAAGATGTTGGTTCAGGCGCCGGTTGATAAGGCCGAAAACGCTGACGATCACCAGTGTGAACAGGATGAAATAGCCCGCCAGAATGGGGTAGGGGACAAAAGGGTTAAAGGTCTTGTCCGCAAAGTAGCTGGCGTAATAGAGCGCATCTCCTCGTTGCTGCCATGCCGGGAAGCCGGAGAAAAAGACAAGCGTGGTGGCGTGAAAGAGAAAGATCGCCTCGTTCGTATAGGCGGGCCAAGCCAGTCGGAGCATCGTCGGCCAGATGATCCGCTTGAAGCGCGTCCACCCGGTCAGACCATAGGCATCCGCCGCCTCGACATCGCCTTTGGGCACGGAGCGCAGCGCGCCGTAGAAGATCTCTCCGGAATAGGCGGCGGTATTCAGGAACAGGACAATCAGCGCGCCAAGCCAGGCAGCGGTGAAGGGATCAAAAAATTCGATGTTAC
Source organism: Heliomarina sp. (assembly GCF_052826185.1). Taxonomy (NCBI): domain Bacteria; kingdom Pseudomonadati; phylum Pseudomonadota; class Alphaproteobacteria; order Rhodobacterales; family Roseobacteraceae; genus Heliomarina; species Heliomarina sp. The sequence continues at coordinate 167,964 of NZ_JBRBUI010000054.1, forward strand.
TCTTCAGATTCAAAAATAAAAAATAGGCGAAGAAGAACTGGATGAAGAGCGGCGAGCCTCGGAACAGAAAGATGAACCATTCCGCAGGTTTGCGCAGCCACGGGTTCTGCGCACCCTTGGCCACGGCAAGCCCGGTGGCAAGGAAGAACCCGATGACCAGGGCAAAAATGCCGAAATAGATGTTCCAGATCATGCCCGAGCCGATAAGGACGACCTGTTCGCACAGGGTAAAATCACTTCTGGGCAAAAGGCGCTCGCCGATGCCGATGCTGCGCAGCGCGTAGTCCTGTATGGTTTGCAGGCAGGCGCTCATGAGGCGGCCCTCCGCTGGGCTTCGCCGCCGGTAGTGGCCTGCCCGTGCGTCAGCCGGAGCATCAGTTTTTCAAGCGCGATTTCAGAGACTTTCGTGAAGGCGAGATAGAACACCAGCAGGGCAAGAAAGTACCACATACGCCAGTCGCCATGCGGATAATCGGTAAAGCGCGAGGTCTTGGTGCCGCCGAGTTCCCGTGCCCAGTAGACGATATCCTCGATCCCCAGCAGGAAGAGCAAGGGCGTGGCCTTGATCAGCACCATCCAAAGGTTTGAAAGACCCGGCAGAGCGTAAACCCACATCTGCGGGACCAGTACGCGCCAAAAGGTCTGGCGCTGTGACATGCCATAGGCTGCCGCGGTCTCGAGCTGGGCATGCGGTACGGCCCGCATGCCGCCGAACAGGACGTTCGCGGCGAAGGCGCCAAAAACGATCGCAAAGGTGATGACGGCCAGTGCAAACCCGTAGGTCTCATGAATCCACTCGGGCGCGCTGCCAGCGGGCAGCTTGGCAGCCTGACAGACGATGAAATCATTGCCTTGTCTGATCGGCATGTCCCAGTCGGGGCACAGTGTCTTGTGGCGCAGCCACTCGAGTGCCTGATCAAGGGCGATGACGAAGAACAGGAAAAACGCGATGTCGGGCACGCCCCGCACGATGGCGATATAGGTCTTGCCGAACCAGCGCAGCGGTCCGAAACCCGACCGTGCCGCCATTGCGCCAAGAAACCCGAAGCCAAGCGCAACCGGCGCTGTCACGGCCAAAAGGCCCAGCACTTTGAGAAACGCCATGTAGAATGACATGTGGACGCCGGTGGTCAGATAACAAGACAGCCATGCCAGCGTTTCAAGCGAGTCGGGATCGACGCAATAGGAAAACATGCGGGTCCGTTCAGTGGCGCGGGCGGCATATTAAAACCTGCGCCCCGCGTTGAGAGAAACGGCCCGCCGAAAGGGCGGGCCGCATTGAGGTCGGGATCAGTAGGTGCCGACGCCTTCGCCGAACCATTTGTCCAGCAATGCGTTCAGGCTGCCATCTTCCTTCATTGACGTGATCGCCGCGTCGAACTTGTCACGCAACTCGGAATCGCTTTCGCGCAGGCCCATGCCGACGCCACCACCAAGCGGTACGCCTTCACCCACGAAGGTCAGCTCGCCGCCCGATTCCTCGACCAGCGGGAGGAGGTAGTCGTAATCGGCAAAAACCGCATCCGCTTCGCCGTTGCGCACGGCTGCGATGGTTTCTTCGGGGGTTGCGAATTCAACCAGCGTTGCGCCGCTTTCCGCGACATAGCCCGCCTGAATCGTTGCGGTCTGGGCCGACACGATGCCACCTTCGACATCAACGTCATCGGACAGCGCGACATAGGCAGATTCGGTGGGCGGATAGTAATCCTGCGTAAAGTCGATCACCTCGTCACGCTCGTCCGTGATGCTCATGCCGGCCATGATGGTGTCGTAGTTGCTCGACACGAGGTTCGGAATGATCGAATCCCAGTCGTTCTTGACCCATTCGCAGGTCAGCTCGGCGCGGGTGCACAGTTCGTCGCCCAGTTCGCGCTCGAACCCGTCGACTTCGCCCGAGTCATTGATGAAGTTGTACGGAGGGTAAGCGCCCTCGGTGCCCATGCGGATCGTTTTGTCTTGGGCAAAGGCCGATCCCGCAACGATGGCGAGTGCCGCCGTGGTTAAAATCAGAGATTTCATGATAGTTACTCCCTTGGTTTTATTTTGATTAGGCCGCTTGCGTCGCCGAGAGGAACCCCTGGAGACGTTCGGATTTCGGAGCGCCGAAGAGTTCGCTTGGTGCGCCTTCCTCTTCGATCAGGCCCTTGTGCAGAAAGACCACGTGATCACTTACATCTGCCGCGAGCTTCATGTCATGTGTCACGATCAGCATGGTGCGCCCTTCGGCGGCGAGTTGCTTGATGACCTTGACGACTTCCTGCTCAAGTTCCGGGTCCAGCGCGCTGGTAGGTTCGTCAAAAAGCAGCGCCTCGGGTTCCATGCAAAGCGCGCGGGCAATCGCGGCACGCTGCTGTTGCCCGCCGGAAAGCTGTGCCGGGTAGGCATCGCATTTGTCGCCGATCCCGACCTTTTCCAGGTAGGCCCGGGCGGATTTTTCCACCTCGCCACGGTTGCGGCCAAGCACGGTCAGTGGCGCTTCCATGACATTCTGAAGAATGCTCATGTGGGACCAGAGATTGAACTGCTGGAATACCATCGACAGGTTGGTGCGGATGCGTAGCACCTGCTTGGCGTCCGAAGGCCGCCGCACCGCGCCTGCACCTTTCCAGAGAACCGGTTCGCCTTTGAACAGGATCTCGCCCTGTTGGCTGTCTTCCAGCAGGTTGGCACAGCGCAGAAGTGTGGATTTGCCCGATCCCGAAGATCCGATTAGCGAAACGACATCACCGCGCTTGGCCGAGATGCTGACGCCTTTCAACACTTCGAGCTGGCCGTAGGCTTTGTGGAGGTTGTTGATCTGGATGACGGGCGGTGTGTCTGTCACGGGGCGTCCGGTTTTGCTGAATTTCGCCGTAGTAGGAGTTAATTCCGCACGTATTGCAATCGTGAATTCAGATAGGCAAGGGGCAAGAGGGGGCAATTGACGGTAGGGAATGCCCGAAAATTAATCTCATTCCCGTATTTTGGTCGGGTCGTTCCGCCGGGCCACGTCCTAGCTGGCGATCACGCCCAGACAGCTTGCGGCGTCGGGACGGAAAGATAGTCGGCGGTTTCTATACGGACCAAACCGCGCAGATGCAGGGCCTTGCGGTCCTGTTCGTTCAGATTGGCGATGGCGGATGCGGCAGCCTCGGCGATCGGGGCAGGGTCTCTGTCTTGGGCGGTGATGTAGGGCAGGCCGGGGGTTGGCTTTGTTTTCGCGATGACCTTGAGCTTTGCCGCCAGCGGATCATGTTCGCAGAGCAAAAGCCATGTGACGGCATCGATCCCGGCAATATCGGCGCGCCCCTCGGCCACCGCATGCAGAGAAAGGCGATGTCCTCCGGTCGGAACCATTTCTGAAAACCGCAGGCCTTTCAGGAAATGGAGTGGCCCGGCCCAGCCGGATTGAGACATGTCCTCGTTATAGGCAAAACGGGCGCCGTCGAAATCCTGCGGCGTGTCGCGACGATCGTCCGCCCGCGCAACGATCACCGATTGGTAATATCCCGGCGGACAATCGGGCAAACCGAAATCAGGCGTCCCGATCAGGTTTACCTTGTCGTACAGTCGTGTCCGGTAAGGCATCCCGCAGGTCTGGCCCAGCAACAGGTCGGGCGATTGCCACATATCCCAGTAGTCCAGATCGCGGGACAGGTTCTCTGGGCCATAGCCAAGCCGGGCGCGGATTTCCTGCCAATAGCGGTCGTTGGCTTGTTGGATTTCCGGCATGTCATACATGCCGAGCATCGCTATCATCTGGTCTCGGCTTTTTGGCGGGCCAGCGCGCTGTCGCGGTCGGTGACACCCAGAAGGTTGGCCGTCAGCCGCATAAGTGCGTTTTCAGCATCGGCCCTGTCGCCATCGGCGAGAACCAACTGCCACATGGCCTCGACCACGCCGCGTCGGCTGTCATAGGGCACCGCATCCTTGATGGCGCGGGTAAAGCGCACCGTGTCCGGTGCGCCGGCTTCCACTTCTTCCGCTTCCTTGCGGAGGTTTTCCGCTTCGGACTTACTCAGCCCGTAACGAGCCTCGGTGATGCGGTCAATCTGGGCGATTTCCGCCGGCGCGTACTCATTGTCCGACCGGGCGATACGAACCAGAAGGGCGGTCAATGCCAGCCGGGCATCGCCATCGTTCATCGGTTCTGGGTCATTCGCCGTAAGGCGATTTATCAAATCTGCAAACATATCCTGCATATAGGCCGCTAAACCGGGCTGGCCAAGGCAAATTGCGCAGCCTTAACGAAGGCGCTTAATCCTCTTCTGGGGAGGATTTCCTGGCGATCACCTTGTCGCGTGCCGCATCGCTGTCGGCGCGCGACAATCCCATCGCCTTGCGCGCATCTTCGACGATTTTCAACTCGCCCGGGTTTTGCGCGCCGTCTGCCATGACGACTTCCCAGAGCGCGTCCAGTGCGGCGAGCCTTTCGGACAGTTCCGTCGTCTCGCGGATCAACTGACCAAAGGTGTCGGTCTCAGGCGCCGCCGCGTGCAGCTTTTCGCAGGTTGCCCTGACCTTGGCGGCCTCGATCGCGTCGTGCTTGTAAAGCCGTTGAAGAATGCGGTCGATCAGCCGGATCTCTTCCATCTTGTAGTCGCGATCCGACTGCGCGACCCGGACCAGTAGCGCGCCAAGGGCAAGCTCGGCATCGGGGTCAGGGAGTTTCGGCGGCGATTTGGGGCGAAAGGCCTGAAACAGGTTGCTAAGCATGTTACATCCGAGCTCCGCAAAGATGGTTCAACGTCGAGTCCTACCCGTCATAGCCGGGCAAAATGCTGAGATCGCCGGTGGAGACCGGATCCCGCAGGGCCTTGGCCGCCTGATAGCCGGGGCTGTTATAACAGGCCAGAGCCGTTTCGTAGCTGTCAAATTCGATGACGACGGTCCTTGCGCGGGATTTGCCCTCTGGCTGTTCGCCTTCGCCGCCCCGAACGAGGAAGCGCGCGCCATATTCGGCGAAGGGTGCCGCATTCGCTTCGATGTATTTCTTGTAGGTTTCCATGTCATCGACGTCGACATGGGCGATCCAGTACCCCTTGGGCATGTGCAGTCTCCTGATTTTGAGGCAGGGTCGCAAAGCGCCTCGCAAAACTCAACGGTTGCCATTGCGGCTGCGGAAAAATCTGTGCAACGTCCCGCCATGGCAACACATATTTTCGATGGTCACAACGATACGCTGACATTGCTGGCCGGGCTCAAGGTATCCGATCCTGTGGCGCAATTCGTCAAGGGAACGCACGGACATATCGATGTTCCCAAGGCGCAGGAGGGCGGGTTCGCAGGTGGGTTTTTTGCCATCTGGGTGCGCTCTCCCGGGCCGGGCGGTTTCTCGCTCAACGATCTCAAGCCGCCTTACGATGTGCCGCTGCCAAAGATGGTCGACCAGGTCGAGGCGTGGGAAATCGTCGAGCGGTCGGCGAATATTCTTCAGGCGCTCGACAAGGCCGGCGCGGTCCGGATCTGCCGCACGGTGGACGAGATCGAAGCGGCAAGGGCAGACGGTGTAATAGCCGCGATCATGCATGTCGAGGGCGCCGAAGCGATTGGCCCGGAATTGAGCGAACTGGACCGTCTTTACGAGATGGGCTTGCGGTCGCTGGGTCCCGTCTGGTCGCGAGAGACCATTTTCGGTCATGGCGTGCCGTTCCGCTACCCGTCCGACGGGGATATTGGCGTCGGCCTGACCGAGGCGGGCAAATCGCTTGTCGCGCGGTGCAACGAGCTGAAGATACTGATCGACCTCAGTCATCTGAACGCGGCCGGTATTGCCGATGTTGCGAAGATTTCCGATGCGCCGCTGGTCGCGACCCATTCCAACGCATGGGCGGTCAGCCCCCATGCCCGCAACCTGACTGATCCTCAACTACAGCTGATTGCAGACAGTGGTGGGGTGGTCGGCTTGAATTTCGAATGCAGCTTTATGCGTCCCGATGGTGTGCCGAATGTGGATACCCCCCGCGCGGATGCCATGGCGCAGCTCGACTATCTGCTGGACAAGCTGGGCGAGGACGGCGTTACGCTCGGATCCGATTACGACGGCTGTAAGCCGCCGCAATGGCTGAACCGGGCGGACAAACTGCCGAACCTTGTCCGGGCGATGGAGCAACATGGCTATACGCCGGAGCGGATAGAAAAGATCTGCTGGGGCAACTGGATGCGCGTGCTGCGCGAGACCTGGGGTTAGGCCAGAGCGGTCAGCAACAACCCGCCCGCCAGAACGGTAATCGTTAGACCAGCCCCGATTTCCAGAACCGGAACCACCCTTGTCATGAGCGTCGAGCCGGACAGCGCCGAGACAAAGCTGCCACGCAGGCCGGTGGCGGCGCAGGCGACGGCGATGGTTACACTGGCCGTTCCTAGCCCCATCGCAAGTGTCGCGGCAATGCCCGCAAGTGCGATGCCCATCTGCCATGTGATCAACAGGACAAAGATCGCGCCCGAGCAGGGGCGAATGGCAATGCTGGCGATCAGGGCAAGGGTTTCCCGCAGGGACCCGCTATTTTCGATTTCTTCAAGCGTCGGCCCGTGCCGGTGCGAACAGGTTTCGTCGTGGTCATGGTGATGATGAAGACGCGCATTGTCATGTGTTACACGGTGCGGCATGATCCGGCGGAAGCCGCGGATTACCAGCCAGGTGCCGACCAGCGCGATGGCGGCATAGCTCAATGGAGCCATGAGACCTTCCGCGACGCCGACTAGATGCTCACGCGTCAGATGAAAGGCCCAGACACCGGCATAGACGATCGCGATTGCAGTGGCCGATTGCCCAAGGCTCGCGACAAGGCTGATCGCGACCAGTCGGAACATCGGCACCTCTCGACCCAGCCCATAGCCGCCGATCAGCACCTTGCCATGGCCCGGCCCGACCGCATGGACGAACCCGTACGCAAAACAGAGCGCCAGCAATGCGGTCAGCGCACCAACTTCGCGGGCGCGCAGGCTGCGCAGCGACTGGGCGATGCCGTTCTGGAAATGGCGTTGCTCTGTCGCGGCCCAGGTGGCCAGATCGGCAAACCCGCCGCTCAGCCAGAACCATGCGAGCGCGACGACGATCAGAACCGGAAGGATCAGGAGCTTGGGCATTGCACCTGCACCTCGGTTGCAAAGGCAGCACCGGGATCCGACAATCCGACGTCCTCCGGGTCTGCATTTGGATCGAGCGTGGAAAGCTGTTGCTGGAGATCCGCCAGATCGTCGCCAATCTGCGGCAGAACGTTCTCAATCATGCAGGCGTTCCAGCCGGTGACGGTCACCGGTAGCGTGACGTCATAAGCAGTGTAATAGGTCGGATCATAGGGTTTCAGCGACAGCTTGCTGCCAACGGCCTGTGGATGCCCTTCGACTTCGCGCAGGTGAGTCGTGATGATCCGCCCGGCCTTGAACTCGGCCGTGGCTTCGCTCGGGCCGGAAAGGGCAAGCGGTTCGCCGTTCAGCCCGGCAACGAGATCGCCGTTGAACCCTTCGATCCAGTTCATATCGAAGCCGGTCACTTGCTCCAGTTCCTCGTCGGTTAGAACGCCGTCGTAGTCCTGATCCAGCCCCATGTCCGAGGTGATCAACAGCGAATAGTAATCGTCATAGGCCCATGTGGTGCGGATATGGGTCAACCTGCCGGTATCATCCAAGATCACCTCGAAGCCGGTATCCACGAAAATATGCGGATGCGCGGCAAGATGCGCAGGGATTGTCAGCAAAAGGACAAGCAGGGAGCGAAACATGTGTGTTTGCTAGGATATACTGCCGCGTCAGGCAATCGCTCAACGTGGCCGGATCGGCGATTTGCAGCCAATCCGGGGGATTATCGGGAAGGCGCCTTCCAGATACGCCTGTATTGGTATTCCCGTCAGCCAAGATCCGGGGAGTTTGGTGCAAGCGTATTTCGTCAGTTAACGATTTGCGTCTTCTGTCTTGCCGGGACTGCAAACCGTTCAGATCAGACCAAACGCGATGTTTCCTTGGCGGCCCGGATGAAGTCATCGAACAGCGGGTGGGGCGCGAAGGGTTTCGATTTCAGTTCGGGGTGGAACTGGACGCCGATGAACCACGGGTGGTCGGTCCATTCCACGATCTCGGGCAGGCGACCGTCGGGGGACATCCCCGAGAACTTGAGCCCGACCTCTTCCAGTTTCTCGCGATACTTCATGTCCACCTCGTAGCGGTGGCGATGGCGCTCTTCGATGTGGCAGGTGCCGTAGACCTGCGCGACTTTCGAGCCTTCGGCCAGCGTTGCGTCGTAGGAGCCAAGACGCATGGTGCCGCCCTTGTCGTCATCGACCTTGCGTGCCACGGTGTGATTGCCCTGAATCCATTCTTTCAGGTGGTAAACCACGGGTTCGAAACGCTTCTTGCCGGCTTCGTGGTCGAATTCCTCGCTGCCGGCGGTCTTGAGGCCCGCCACGTTGCGCGCCGCCTCGATGACCGCCATCTGCATGCCCAGGCAGATGCCAAGATAGGGCACCTTATGCGTCCGGGCGAATTCAGCCGCCTTGATCTTGCCCTCGGTGCCGCGTTCGCCGAACCCGCCGGGAACGAGGATGGCGTGGAATCCTTCGAGATGCGGTGCCGGGTCCTCGGTATCGAAAATCTCGGAATCAACCCATTCGACCTTGACCTTGACCCGGTTCGACATGCCGCCGTGGGTGAGAGCCTCGGCAATCGACTTATAGGCATCCTCAAGCTGGATGTACTTGCCTACGATGGCGACCTTGACTTCACCCTCGGGGTTATAGATCCGGTCTGCCACGTCTTCCCACGTGTCCAGGTTCGGCTTGGGCGCCGGGGTGATCTGGAACGCATCCAGTACCGCCTGATCCAGACCTTCCTTGTGATAGGCGAGCGGCGCTTCGTAGATCGATTTCAGATCCTGCGCGGCGATCACCGAATCGGGACGCACGTTGCAGAACAGAGCCAGTTTTTCGCGTTCCTTGACCGGGATCGGCCCCTCAGAGCGGCAAACGAGGATGTCGGGCGCGAGACCGATGGAGCGCAACTCCTTGACCGAGTGCTGGGTCGGTTTGGTTTTCAGCTCGCCGCTGGCCTTGATATAGGGCAGCAGGGTCAGGTGCATGAAAATGCACTGCCCGCGCGGTTTGTCCTGCGCGAACTGACGGATCGCTTCGAAAAAGGGCAGGCCCTCGATGTCGCCTACCGTGCCGCCGATTTCGCAGAGCATGAAATCGACCTCATCTTCTCCTATGGAAATGAAGTCCTTAATTTCATTTGTGACATGTGGAATCACTTGGATCGTTTTGCCGAGGTAATCGCCGCGCCGTTCCTTTTCGAGCACCGTGGAATAGATGCGCCCGGAACTGACCGAGTCAGTCGAACGCGCCGCGACACCGGTAAAGCGTTCGTAGTGGCCAAGGTCAAGATCGGTTTCGGCGCCATCGTCGGTGACGAAGACTTCGCCATGTTCAAACGGGCTCATCGTGCCGGGATCGACGTTCAGGTAGGGATCGAGCTTGCGCAGCCGGACGGAAAAACCGCGCGCCTGCAAAAGCGCCCCCAGTGCCGCCGATGCGAGCCCTTTGCCAAGGGAAGAGACCACGCCGCCAGTAATAAAAATGAATCGCGCCATAGGTTTCGCAGGCCCCCGTGAGTACCGAATTTTCGAGTGTATGCGGTTCGCAAAAACCACGTCATCACGGGAGTCCACCTATAGAGGATTCGCGCGACAAGGGCAATAGAACCGCAATATGATGTTGCGTTAGTTAAACGTCAGCCAAGGTATTGTGGCAGTTATGCCAGATCAGTCCGCACGCGGCACAAGCGGTGCGTCATCCCCTTCGGCGGGCGGCAAAAGATCTTCTGCATTGGGTATTTGCGCCGGTGCGCTTTCGCCTTCCGCCGGAGCTTCGGTGCCGAGACGGTCGAGAACCGAAACGCCCGATGCCTTTTCAGCGGCAAGGATCGTCAGCGTGAGCGAAGTGCAGATAAATGCCGCTGCCAAAAGCCATGTAAGCTTGCCAAGGGCGGTTGCTGCAGCCCGGCCGCTCATCGCGCCACCACCGCCGCCACCCATGCCGAGGCCACCGCCTTCAGAACGTTGCAGCAGGACGATACCGATCAGCCCGAAGGCGAGGATCAGATGGATGATGAGAACGACGTTTTCCATAAGGGCTGTTTGGTCTCCGGCCTGTGACGGGGGGTATCTATGCAAGATCGCGCGCCGGGGCAAGGGATGAGTTTGCGGCTGGACAAAAGCAATGTCTCCCCGGCAAGATCGACACATGCCACATGATCATTCCGACCACGAACATGCCCACGCCCTGCTGCCCTCGGACCCGGCGCTGAGGGTCAAGGCCCTTGAGACGATTCTGACCCGCAAGGGGCTGGTTGATCCGGCCGCGCTGGATGAAATTATCGATACCTACGAAAGCCGGGTCGGCCCCAAGAACGGGGCCGACGTCGTCGCCCGCGCCTGGAGCGATGAAGGCTTTCGCGCGGCGCTTGCGGTGGATGCAACCGAGGTGATGCGCGAGCTTGGCTATTATGGCCGACAGGGTGAGCACATTGTGTGCACAGAGTGTACACCATCCGTACATCACATGGTCGTCTGTACGCTTTGCAGCTGTTACCCATGGTCTCTGCTTGGAATTCCGCCCGGATGGTACAAATCCGATGCCTACCGGTCCCGTGCAGTGCGCGAGCCGCGCAAGGTGCTGGCCGAGTTCGGCGTGGCGCTGCCGCCGGAAACCGCGGTGCGGGTCTGGGATTCGACCGCCGAGATCCGATATCTCGTCATTCCGCTACGGCCGGCCGGAACAGAGGGCATGTCTGTCGAGGAGCTCGCCAAACTGGTCACGCGCGACAGTATGATCGGCACCGGGCTGGCGCGGGTGCCGGGATGAGCCGCGTTCACGACATGGGCGGGCGGTTCGGTGACGGGCCTGTGATCCCCGAGCCGGAGGACGCTCCCGTCTTTCACAAGGACTGGCACGCCCGGGCACTGGCCGTGACGCTGGCCGCCGGGGCGCTTGGCAAGTGGAATATCGACACATCGCGTCATGCACGGGAATGTGTCGGTAACACGGATTATGCCCGTTTCAGCTATTACGAGAAATGGATCGCGGCCCTGACCGACCTGCTGGTCGCGACGGACCTTGTCAGCCGGGACGACTTGCGCGCGTCCGATCCGGACCAACAGCCCCTGTCCGACAAGGCAATGACTGCCGACAAGGTGGCCGCCGTGCTCGGCAAAGGCGGTCCGGCGGATCGTGACAGCGATATCCCCGCTCGTTTCGTGGCGGGAGATACGGTTTTGACCCGTCGCCCGGCTGATAACCGGCTCGTCGATGGGGGGCACACCCGGCTGCCCGCCTATGCGGCTGGGGCGCGGGGCCGGGTTTTGATGCTCCACGGCAGCCATGTGTTGCCCGACAGCAATGCGCACGGCCTTGGCGAAGCGCCGGAACCGCTTTACGCGGTGGTCTTTCCCGCCGCCGAGCTTTGGGCGGCGCCGGAACATCCCGATGACGAGGTGGTGCTGGACCTCTGGCAGTCCTATCTGGAACCGGCGTGACGATGCCGGACATCCCCGAACCGGCCTTTGCCGAACCGTGGCACGCGCAGCTTTTCGCGCTCACCGTGCATCTCAACGAATCCGGACGGTTCGCTTGGCCCGACTGGGCCGAGAGGTTCGGTGCCACCCTTGCTGCCCATGGGCTGGCGCGGGATCTCGACGGGGGCGACGATTATTTCACGGCCTGGCTGGAAACGCTCGAAAAGCTTCTGGCAGAGCAGGGATCGGCACTGCCGGAGGAGGCGGGGTCGGTCCGCGCGGCCTGGGAGCGGGCCTATCTGTCCACGGCGCATGGTGAACCCGTTCGCCTGCCCGAGTCCGACGAACAGGCGATCTGAAAGCGCTGTTTCCTGCCGGAGAGCGCAATTTCCGGTTTCGCCGGGGCTGTGGCATCGCTATACGGACGCGGGTTTGATCCAATTATCAAAGGACTGGTTATGGCCAATGTTGTCGTTGTCGGCGCCCAGTGGGGTGACGAGGGAAAAGGCAAGATCGTTGACTGGCTGAGCGAGCGTGCCGATGTGATCGCGCGTTTTCAGGGCGGGCATAACGCCGGCCATACGCTGGTCATCGATGGCAAGGTCTACAAGCTGAATGCGCTGCCTTCGGGTGTGGTGCGTGGCGGCAAGCTTTCGGTCATCGGCAATGGTGTGGTGCTTGACCCGTGGCATCTGGTCAAGGAAATCGCATCGATCCGCGAGCAGGGCGTGGAGATCACGCCTGAAACGCTGATGATCGCCGAGAATACGCCGCTGATCCTGCCGATCCACGGAGAACTTGACCGGGCGCGCGAAGAAGCCGCTTCCAAAGGCACCAAGATCGGCACCACCGGACGTGGCATCGGGCCGGCCTATGAGGACAAGGTCGGACGCCGGTCGATCCGGGTTGCGGACCTCGCCGATGAGGCGACGCTGATTGCGCGGGTCGACCGTGCCCTGCAGCATCACGATCCGCTGCGCCGTGGTCTGGGGATCGATCCGATTGATCGCGAGGGGTTGATCGAGCAGTTGAAGGAAATCGCGGGCGAGTTGCTGCCCTATGCCGCGCCGGTCTGGAAAGTGCTGAGCGAAAAGCGCAAGGCAGGCAAGCGCATCCTGTTCGAAGGGGCGCAGGGCGCCTTGCTGGATATCGATTTCGGCACCTATCCTTTCGTGACGTCTTCGAACGTGATCGCCGGGCAGGCGGCAACCGGCACCGGAATCGGTCCGGGCGGCATCGATTACGTGCTGGGGATTGTGAAAGCCTATACGACCCGCGTGGGCGAAGGCCCGTTCCCGAGCGAGCTGCATGACGAGGACGGCCAACGCCTTGGCGAGCGGGGCCGTGAATTCGGCACCGTTACCGGGCGCAAGCGGCGGTGTGGCTGGTTCGATGCGGCCCTGCTGCGCCAGACATGTGCGACCTCTGGCGTCAATGGTATCGCCCTGACCAAGCTGGACGTGCTCGACGGGTTCGAGACGCTGAAGATCTGCGTCGGCTACGATCTGGACGGGCAGCGGCTGGATTACCTTCCGATGGCCGCCGAACAGCAGGCGCGCTGCACGCCGGTTTACGAAGAAATGCCGGGCTGGTCGGAATCGACCGAAGGGGCGCGCAGCTGGGCTGATCTGCCTGCCGAGGCGATCAAATACGTGCGCCGGGTCGAGGAACTGATCGAGTGCCCCGTCGCGCTCCTGTCGACCTCGCCGGAGCGGGAAGATACCATCCTTGTGACCGACCCCTTCGCGGATTGATCTGATCGTGCAGGGAAAACCGCGTTTTCCGGTGGAAAACGCGGTGCCTCCGGCGGGAGTATTTTCCGCAAGAGGAAAACAGATGCATTGCAGAAGGAGGGGCTCATGGCCTTGTCATACAAAGCGCGGCGGCGTTGGGCCCTTGTCATCCTGCTGATCGGCCTGCCGCTTTACATTATTCTGGCCGTGACCATCATGAACCTGATCGACCGGCCTTCGATTTTTGTCGAACTGCTTGTCTATGTCGCGCTGGGCGTGGTCTGGGCGCTGCCGTTCAAGTTCGTGTTCAAGGGCGTCGGGCAGGCCGACCCGGATCAGCGCGACTGATCCAGGGATCAGCCGGCGGCGCGCTTGGCCGGGCGGAAGCCGATATCGACCGAGGCGGTGAAACGTCCACCGCCATTTTTGCAGATCTTGCCTTCGCGCAGCAGCAAACCGAAGGAACGGAGTCCGTCTTCGCGGTTGAACTCGATGGAGGGCAACTGGCGGACCTTGTTCATCAGTTGCGGCCGGGAGAATTCCTCGCGCCCTTCGACAAATGAAAGGTAGGCCGCCGCCGCTTCGAGAAGCTGGGGCAGATCCTTGGCGCCCATCTGCTTGGCATAGCTGGCAAAAGCCTCGGACTGGCTGTCGGCAGACGTGTCGAGCAATTCCGTCGTGATCCGGCGGGGGCGGACCGGGAGGCGCGAATTCTCGGTCTGTTCAATATCGATACGCTGTTCCGCGACCAGCTTGAGCGGGGCGGCGCGGTTTTCCCTCGCGGGCCGTTCCGGGCGCTGGGAGCGGTTGTTGTCCCGGCGACGGGGGCGCACCACGCTGGCAAGATCCTGACGGTAGGCGTCATCGCCCTTGTCGTCGTTGATATCGTGCCCGGCAGACCGTTCTGCCTGTGCCGCTGCTACGGCGGCGCGCAGGCGGCTGTAGGTGTTCCGGCTGGTAGAATATTCCGGCGCGTCCATTTTCTCTTCTGCGGCAGCCATCAGGCGGGAGACGTCGTTATCCAATCCTTGCGTGGCCGTTTCTGTCTCTTCCATTTCGACATGATCGCTTTCGTCCGTCGCGGTGGGCTCTTCGCGTGTCTCCGTCTCTTCGGTCTCAGCGATCAGGTCGTCCTGAAGCGCGGCGAGTTCGCGCATAAGGTCGGCTTCGTCCTCGGCCGAGAGATCGCTTTCGGTGCCGGTCATCTGCGTCGCCGGAGAAGAGAGTTCCATATCCGGTTCGTCGTCGCTGTCGTCGTCCTGCGACATGGCTTCGGTCGCTGCATCGCGACCGGCAAGGGCCGCTGCGATTTCCGCACGCTTGAGCTCTACACGACGGGCATTTTCACGCGAGATGGCGGCGTTTTCTTCTTCGTCAGCGGAGGAGAGCGGCGTTTCGTCAACTGTGGCTTCTCCGGAGGTCTCGGCGGCGTCCGGTTCTGCGTCGTCGGATTCCATCTCTTCGACCAGTGCGACTTCTTCTTCGTCGGGCTCGGCGAAATAAGAGCTCAGATCGAGATCGGGTTCCTCGTTCTCGTCTTCCGATACGATTTCAGGTTCCGCGTCTTCTTCTTTGTCAGCCAGAGTTTCCCGGGATTTCTGTTCGGCAAGGGCGGCGAGAATACGGCCATCGTCTGCGGCACTGTCTTCTTCGTAATCCTCGTCATATTCGGTCAGACGACGCTCGGCATCGCCATCGCCGGTGATGGTTTCCTCAGTCTCGCCCTCGGCGTCGATCCGGTCGAAGATGGCGGCAAGTTCCGTATCGGGCGCGTCGCTTGAGGTCGCGACTTCCTCGTAAATCGCATCCTCGCCGGACGCGGATTCGACTTTGTCGGCAGCTGCCTCGGTTTCTGCCTTTTCGGCCTGCTGCTCCGCCTCGTTACGGGATACGACGGCGCGGATGCGTTTCAGCTTGGCTGCGATACTGTCGGGGCCGGTGCTGGCGCTGGCGACACTGGTCGATTCGGGGAAGGTTGCGAACGCGCCTTGTTGTGCCGAAACGGGCGATTTTTGCGTCGGCTGAACCATGCCTTCGGCGGTCTCGTCTGCCTTGGCAACGGGCGCTTCTGGGGACGACGGAACGGGGGCGTTCTGATGCGAAGTGGCGCGGAGAATGACACCGGTGCCCGCCTCGTCGGCACGGGCTTCGATTTGCCGGCTGCGGTCGCGCTGGGCGATCTGGGTCAGCATTTCTGCGTCAAGCTTGGGAGGTTCGGCACCGAAGTAACGGTCATCCGCTGCAAGCGTACGGAAATATTCTGCGATTTCCTTCATCATGTCGAAGGAATCGTCGAATCCTTCGAGCGTGCAGGAAAAAGTCCCGTAAGAAACAGTCAGAATCTTGTTGTTATTAACCATCAGATGCTCGTCCTCTGCATTTGAATGCAATGTCTTATACAATGTCGACAGCGTCAAAAGCGGCCCGAATCTGTGCAAATGAAAGTATCATTTCGTGGCGAGATTGTGATCAGTTAACGAAAATGCCATTTAATTTTCCATGAACGATAAACTTTTTTGCACCGGTGCGCCGGTAACGCTTGTCGGTGGCGGGGCCATCGACCCCGGCGATTTGGAGCTTGCCCTGTCTCGCGCGCCAGCCCTCGTGGCGGCGGATTCGGGGGCGGCCCCGGTGCTTGCTGCTGGCCATGTGCCAGACGCGGTGTTCGGCGATTTCGACTCCATTTCGACGGACGCGCTGTCGCGCATTCCAGAAGATAGGCTGTTTCGGATCGCAGAACAGGATACCACGGATTTTCACAAGGCGCTGAGCCGGATTTCAGCGCCGATGGTGCTGGCGGTCGGGTTTCTGGGTGACCGTGTGGATCATCAGCTAGCGGTGCTTAACGTGCTGGTTCAGTTGACAGAAAAGGCCTGCGTTTTGATAGGGCGGCACGAGGTGATCTTTCATCTTCCCGCGCATTTCGAGGTGCAGCTTGAACCGGGTGACGTGGTGTCGCTGTTCCCGATGGGGGCGGTGAGCGGGCGTTCGACGGGCCTCGAATGGCCGATTGACGGGCTGGCGTTTACGCCGGCCGGGCAGATCGGGACATCCAATCGCGCGCTGGGGCCGGTAACCCTTGAGATGGACGGGCCGGGCATGTTGGGGATTTTGCCGCTTGCTCGCCTTGATGAGGTGATTGTTTCGCTCAGATCTCGGGCGGATGTGGTTTGACGGCGACCTCGACGGCCGAGACCTTTCCGCGCTTTGCCGCTGCGCCACTGCGCGCCATGCGGCCTTCGCGCAGGATGATATAGAGCCCGGCGGCGATGGTGACGCATATGCCAGCGGCGGCGAGATTGTCGGGAAGGTCCTTGAACATCAGCCAGCCAAACAGCGTCGCGATGGGAATTTCGAGGTACTGCATGGGGGCGAGCGTGGCCGACGGGGCAAAGCGCAGGGACCACGTCATCAGCAGGTGCGCACACGTGCCGATCACCCCAATGCTGAGCAAAAGCGACCATTCATATGAGCTTAGCGGGATCAGCGTGACGACCTCGTGCCAGCCAAGCCGGGTGCCGTAGAGTTCGATAGGCAGCAGGATCGCGCAGGCCATCACGCCGCTGACCGCTTGCAGGCCAATGGGGTCCGTTTCCTTGGCGATCTGTCGTGTCACCAGCATGAAGAGGGCAAAGTTCACCGCGACGAGCAGCGGCCAGAGGGCGGGCCAGCCGACTTCGGCAAAGCTGGGCTGGATCACCATCAGCGTGCCGCAAAATCCGACGACGCAGGCCAGCAGCCGGCGCACGCCAACTTCTTCGCCCAGCACATATTTCCCCAGCAAAAGCATGATGAAGGGCATGACAAAGGCGATGGCGACAGCGTCGGCGAGTTCGAGATATTGCAGCGCGGTGAACATGGCGCCGATTCCGATAATATGCATAACCGTCCGCAAAAGCGTAAGGCGCAGCACCCGCCCGGACATCCGCCATATTCGCCCTGTGGCCAGCACAAGCGGGATCAGGACAACCGCCTGAACGGCAAAGCGGATCAGGATCATCTGCCCCAGCGGGACAGACTGGCCGATCAGCTTGGCCAGCGCATCACCCATCGGGGCGAAGACGCAGAAACCGAGCATGAGAAGAATGCCCAATACGGGACGGTCTTGTGACATTTCTCAACCGTATGAGCGTGCCGTGGTTCTGGCAACACAACTCGTGTGTGTTCCGTTACGGCAACGTCAGCAGTTCGGAACGTTTACAGCAAGGCCGCCCAGCGAGGTTTCCTTGTATTTCTCGCTCATATCCGCGCCGGTCTGGCGCATGGTTTCGATACAGGCGTCGAGCGGGACCAGATGTTTTCCGTCACCGCGCAACGCGAGGCTCGCGGCACTGACTGCCTTGATCGCGCCAAGCCCGTTGCGCTCGATACAAGGGACCTGAACCAGACCGCGCACCGGATCGCATGTCATGCCAAGGTGATGCTCAAGCGCGATTTCGGCTGCGTTTTCAATTTGTTCCGGGGTGCCGCCCATCACGGCGCAAAGACCGGCGGCAGCCATGGCCGAGGCCGAGCCGACCTCGGCCTGACAACCGGCTTCGGCCCCCGAGATCGAGGCGTTATACTTGACCAGCCCGCCAATCGCGGCGGCGGTCAGAAGAAAATCCTCCACGTGAGCCGAAGAGGCGCCGGGGACATGGTCGAGGTAATAGCGCAGGGTGGCGGGCATCACACCTGCGGCGCCGTTGGTGGGCGCGGTCACGACTTGGCCCCCGGCGGCGTTTTCCTCGTTCACCGCCATTGCGTAGGCGCTCATCCAGTCGTTGATCGTGTGCGGCGGCGTGAGGTTAAGTCCGCGTTCTGCCTGGAGCGCGTCGTGGATCGCCTTGGCCCGGCGTTTGACCTGAAGCCCGCCGGGCAGGGTGCCGTCGCTGGTAAGGCCCCGTTCGATGCAGTCGTTCATTACCTGCCAGATGCGCGCGGTCCCGCGTGTCAGGTCGCCAGGCGCGCGGCGCGACAGTTCGTTGGCGCGTTTCATCGCGGCGATGGATTTGCCCGACTCGCGGGCCATATCGAGCATCTCGGCTGCGGATTTGAACGGAAACGGAACCGGCGGTCCGTCATCCTTGGCCTTGCCTTCGGCGAGTTCCGCCTCGGTCAGGACGAAACCGCCGCCGACGGAGTAGTAGATTTCGCTGAGGATCACGTCACCCTGCGCATCCGTGGCCATCAGGCTCATCCCATTGGCATGACCGGGCAAGGCGCGGTCATAGTCAAAAATCAGGTCGGTTTTCGGATTGAACTTGAGCGTGCCAAGCCCTTCGGGGGAAATCATTTTGGTTTCGTTGATATCGGCGAGCGCTTTTTCGGCGGCGTCGGCATCGTAGGTTTCCGGCTGGAACCCGGCGAGACCTAGGATGGTCGCCCGGTCGGTGGCGTGACCGACACCCGTAAAGGCAAGCGAGCCATGCAGCGAGCCGCGCACACCGGCCACATCGAAGGGCGCGTCGCGGAGTTTGTCGAGAAAACGGGCGGCGGCGACCATCGGCCCCATCGTATGCGAGGAAGAAGGGCCGATGCCGACCTTGAACATGTCGAAAACTGAGAGAAACATCTAGGTGGCCGATCCTTCGGGCGGAGAGCAATAGGTGGGGGCGGTGAACGGTGTCGGGCCGAGACCTTCGGCCTGCTGAGCGGCTTTCACGGCCTCTCGGGTTTCGAGCGCGGCGAGCAGGGCCGCCAGATGCGGTGTATCCGACAGTGCGAACCAACTGCGATCGTCGTCCTGAGGGTAGAGCACCATCCAGCGGAGCAGGCATGCGATATAATAGCAAAGCACCGAGGGGTGGCTGCCATCCAACCAGACGGGGGTGGTGGCCGCAAGTTCTTCGAGTATCGCAAGGTGGTTTCGGATCCGGCTGCGCTGGGTCAGTTGCAGGGCGGTCTGCATGTCGGGCGCGTCTCCGACATATTGCATCGGGTAGAAAGTGGTGCGCAGGTCAGTATGGAGGGTGTTCGAGACAAAGAACAACCACGCGAGGAACTGTGCGCGTTCGGGTGTGCCGATGGCCGGGGCGCCGCAACCAGTGTTGTCGGCCAGCCAGAGCAGGATCGCGCCGGTCTCAAATATCACCCCGTCCGGCGTTTCCAGCGCAGGGATCAGGCCATGCGGGTTGAGCATGCGATAGGTGGGCGATGACTGTGCCTTTGCCGCGCGGTCCACAAGGATGGTCCGGTGGTCGATTCCGAGTTCGAGCATCGCCAGCCGCACGATCAGCGAGGCATTGTCCGGGGCGTAGTGAAGGCGAAGTTCTGGATCCATATCCGCGCAATATCCTATCGGCAGACCGGGACAAGCAACAGATGCGACATCCTTTGGATAAAACCGGTCACGAGGTGTGCGGTGACAACCTTGTGTCGCAGGTTGCGCGGAATGAAGGCTGTTTCACAAGGATGTCAGCAGAACCAATGAATTGACGCTGGTGCAGGTGAATTCGGCCCTCGCCCCTTGCGTGTAAACCCCCTATAACGCCGCGAAACCATACGGGAGTCGAAGCCATGAGCGGACAGTTGTCCCCGATAGACAAGGCCAAGTTCGTTGCGGCAAAGCGTGCCGCTGATTTTGTCGAAGACGGGATGCGCGTCGGACTTGGCACCGGCAGCACCGCTGCGTGGCTGGTGCGCTGCCTTGGCGAAATGGTCCGTGACGAAGGGCTCAAGATAAAGGCAGTGCCGACATCCACGCGCACCGCGGCGCTGGCCCGCGAAGTCGGGATCGACGTGATCAGCCTTGATGAGGCGAAGTGGCTTGATCTGACAATCGACGGCGCGGACGAATTCGACGGAGAGCTGAACCTGATCAAGGGCGGCGGCGGCGCGCTCTTGCAGGAAAAGATCGTGGCCACGGCCAGCGACCAGATGATCGTGATCGCCGACATCGGCAAAGAGGTCGAAACACTGGGTGCGTTCCCCCTCCCGATCGAGGTTATCCCCTTTGGCTGGCGCACCACGCAATCACTGGTCGAGGAATTGCTGATCTCGATGGATGTGCTGGGCCAGAACTCGACCCTGCGGATGAATGGCGACACGCCTTTCGTCACCGATGAAGGCAATCACATTGTCGATCTGCACCTCAAACGAATTGGTGATGCGCGCCAGCTTGCATTGGTGCTCAACCAAGTGCCGGGTGTGGTTGAAAACGGGCTTTTCATAGATATCTGTGACATAGCTGTCGTCGGCTTCGGCGACGGCCGGGTTGAGTTGCGCGATATCCACAAGGGGACGATAGAGCACGACCGGATGGATTTTGTCGAAACCGACAATCTGTTCACCGATCTGACGGACTGACTGGACTACTGAGGGACTGACACGCTGATGAGCTTTGACTATGACCTGTTTGTAATTGGCGGCGGTTCGGGGGGCGTGCGCGCAGCCCGCGTTGCAGCCGGAGAAGCGAACGCAAAGGTCGCGCTGGCCGAGGAAGACCGTTACGGCGGCACCTGTGTGATCCGGGGCTGCGTGCCTAAGAAGCTGATGGTCTATGCGTCAAGCTATGCCGATATGCCGGAAACCGCCGCGCATTATGGCTGGGAGATCAACAAAGGCGCGTTCAACTGGGAAAGCTTTCGTGGCCACCTGAACACCGAACTCGACCGGCTCGAAGGCGTCTATCGCAAGCTGCTGAAGAATTCGGGTGTGGATTCGTTCGACCAGCGGGCGCGGATCAAAGATGCGCATACGGTCGAACTCGACAACGGCGATACCTACACGGCCAAGCATATTCTTGTCGCCACAGGCGGACGCCCGGTGCGCCCCGAGTTGAAAAATGCCGAGCTGGGCATTGTTTCGGACGATATCTTTCATCTGGAAACCCTGCCGAAATCCATGCTGATCGTCGGCGGCGGCTATATCGCCTGCGAATTCGCCTGCATCCTGCATGGTCTGGGTGTCGAGGTGACACAGTATTACCGCGGCGAACAGATCCTGCGCGGTTTCGACGACGAGGCCCGCGAGCTGATCGCCAATTCCATGAAGGAACGCGGCATCGACCTGCAAGTCGAAACCGATATTTCCGCGCTGGCGCTTGCGGGCGACGACAGCAATGGCCCGGTCCGTGTGACCCGCAAGGACGGCGAGGAGGTCGAGTTCGACATGGTCTTCTTTGCCACCGGTCGGCGTCCGAACACGGATTCGATGGGTCTGGAAGAGGTTGGCGTCAAGCTGGGCCGTTCGAGCGAGATCGAAGTGGACGAATATAGCCAGACGGCGGTGCCGTCTATCTATGCCATCGGTGACGTCACCGACCGCGTCAACCTGACCCCGGTCGCGATCCGCGAAGGCATGGCCTTTGTCGAAACCGTCTTCAAGGGCAATCCGACACCGGTCGATCACGCGCTCATCCCCTCGGCGGTCTTTACCCAGCCCGAGCTGGGTACGGTCGGGCTGACCGAAAGCGAAGCTGCGAAACTTGGCGCGATCGATGTCTACGCGACGTCGTTCCGGCCGATGCAGACGGCTTTCGCGGACAAGCCTGAAAAGGTACTGATGAAGCTGATCGTTTCGCAGGAATCGCGCAAGATCCTGGGTTGTCATATCGTCGCGCCAGACGCGGGTGAGTTGATTCAGATGGCAGGTATTGCCATCAAGATGGGCGCAACCAAAGAAGATTTCGACCGGACCGTGGCGGTGCACCCGACCATGTCCGAAGAGATCGTAACCATGCGGAGCCCGACGCGCTCGGGTTGAACGGCGCGCAGGCGCTTGGACATTCAAGGACTTATGCCGCAAGATGGCGGCCTGGAGGGAAAAACAACATATGGCGGGCAATAGCGGCGGCCCCTGGGGGGGCGGAGGCTCTTCCGGCGGCGGAGGAAACCGGGGCAATAACGAAGGCGGAGATCGCAACAACGGCGGCGGACGCCGTCCCGAAGGTGGCCAGATCCCCGAGATCGAAGACCTTGTCAAAAAGGGTCAGGAACAGCTGCGCGTACTGATGGGCGGTCGCGGTGGCGGCAACGGCCAGAACGGCGGCGGATCGCGTCGCGGCGGTGGTGGCCCGATGCTGACCCGCGGGACCATCGGTCTGGGTATCCTTGGCGCGGTGGTGCTCTGGGGTATGGCGAGCCTTTACACGGTCCGGCCCGAAGAACAGTCGGTCGAACTGTTCCTTGGCAGCTTTTCCGAAATCGGGCAGCCGGGTCTTAACTTTGCACCATGGCCGCTGACCACCTACGAGGTCATCCCGGTCACGCGCGAACAGACCGAGGATATCGGGACAGGCCAGCGCGGCAGCGAAGCCGGGCTGATGCTGACCGGCGACGAAAACGTGGTGGACATCGATTTCCAGGTGGTCTGGAATATCTCCGATCCGGCCAAGTACCTGTTCAACCTGCGTGATCCGCGCCCGACGATCCGGGCGGTATCGGAATCCGCGATGCGTGAAATCATCGCCCAGTCGCAGCTTGCGCCGATCCTCAACCGTGACCGTGGCATCATCGCCGACCAGCTGCTGGACCTGATCCAGTCGACGCTGGACGCCTATGACAGCGGGGTGAACATCATCCGCGTGAACTTTGACCGCGCCGATCCGCCCGAAAGCGTGATCGATGCCTTCCGCGACGTGCAGGCGGCCGAGCAGGAACGCAGCCGGTCGCGTAACATCGCTGACGCCTACGCCAACCAGGTTCTCGCCGAGGCACGTGGTCAGGCCGCGCAGCTTATCGAAGAGGCCGAAGGCTATCGTGCCCGTGTGGTGAACGAAGCTACCGGTGAGGCGAGCCGTTTCAGCGCGGTTCTCGAAGAATACGAAAAGGCCCCCGAAGTGACGCGTAAACGTCTGTATCTTGAAACCATGGAGCAGGTTCTGGGCGATATCGACAAGATCATCCTCGACGAAAACGGCAACGGATCGTCGCAGGGCATCGTGCCTTATCTGCCCCTGAACGAGCTGAACCGTAACCGCTCTACGTCGGGAGGGTCGAACTGATGCGTAAATCAACCATTCTCCTGCCGGTCATTTTCGTACTGGTTGTTGGGCTGCTGTCCTCGGTGTTTATCGTGGACGAGCGTGAAAAGGCGCTGGTGCTGCAATTTGGTCGGGTTGTCTCGGTCAAGGAAGAGCCGGGTCTGGCTTTCAAGATCCCGCTCATTCAGGAAGTCGTGCGGTACGATGACCGTATCCTGTCGCGCGACATCGACCCGCTTGAGATCACGCCGCTGGATGACCGTCGTCTCGTCGTCGATGCTTTTGCGCGGTACCGGATTTCCGATGTGAACCGGTTCCGTCAGGCGGTGGGCGCGGGCGGTATTACCGCTGCCGAAAGCCGGCTCGATTCGATCCTGCGCGCCGAGACCCGAGAAGTGCTGGGTTCGGTCAGTTCGAGCGATATCCTGAGTTCGGACCGGGCGGCGCTTATGCTGCGCATCCGTAACAACGCGATCACCGCGGCGCGGGCGCTGGGCGTCGACATCATTGACGTGCGTCTGAAGTCGACCGATCTCCCGTCGCAGAACCTCGCGGCAACGTTTGACCGGATGCGGGCAGAACGTGAACGCGAAGCGACTGACGAACGCGCCCGAGGTAACGAAGCCGCCCAACGGATCCGGGCGCAGGCCGACCGGACCGTGGTCGAGTTGGTCTCGGAAGCGCAGCGTGAAGCCGAGATCGTACGCGGTGAAGCTGATGCGCTTCGCAACGGCATTTTCGCCGATGCCTTTGGCAGAGACCCGGAATTCTTTGAATTCTACCGCTCTTTGACGGCGTACAGCCGGGCGCTGAAGGGCGAGAATTCGAGCATGGTTCTGTCGCCGGATTCCGAATTCTTCAACTATCTCGGGTCCGCCGAGGGGGCCGGGCGCGGCGCGTTGTCGTCCCAGGAAAGCCGGGTGAGCCGTCGCGAAAGCGACGCCGAGGCCGCCGCGTCGGAGACAGCGACGGATGACGGAACTGCCGAGGAGACTGCTGCGGAAAGCGAGCCGCAGACAGAGGAAGAGTCCGGGCGGCCCGCTGACGCGGCCGGTGTCTCTCCCCAGGATGAAACGAGTACCGTTTCCGAATAAAAGTAACGCGCCGCTTTTGCGGCGCGTTTGCTTTTGGGAGGGCATTGCAAGCGGGCGGATCGTCACCAACGACGGAATAACGATGAAACAGAACAACGAAGTGTTCGTAATTTTCACATAGCGTTGATCCGGCGGAACACCCTTTGCCAGCCCTTTCAAAGGAACTACAATAAGAGCCAAGTCACCTGAGCCGCCGCGAGGCGTGTGTTACAGGAACAGTCGACAAGGAGAGTCCCATTGCAGTCACAGGCAGTTACCCGCGCCGGGATACAAGATCAGAGGGACGAGACCAGATCGCGCCTTCTGTGGTTGAGCGCGTTGGCCTTCGTTTTCCTCTTTGCGCAGGCCATGATGGCATTTGCCAAACCCGAAAGCCTCGCACCACTTGCTGAGAAAATCAGCCCATCGGTTGTGAACATCACCACGTCGACGGTTGTCGAAGGCCGCACCGGGCCGCAGGGGATTGTCCCCGAGGGGTCGCCTTTTGAGGATTTCTTCCGCGATTTCCGTGAGCGCAACAACGAAGGCGATCGCCCGCGTCCGCGCCGTTCTTCGGCGCTTGGATCCGGTTTTGTTATCTCCGCCGACGGTTTCGTGGTGACGAACAACCACGTGATCGACGGGGCGGACGAAATCCTGATCGAATTCTTCTCGGGCGATGAACTGCCCGCCGAGGTGATCGGGACCGATCCGAACACGGATATCGCGCTGCTCAAGGTCACCTCTGAAACGCCGCTGCCCTTTGTCAGCTTTGGCGACAGCGACAGCGCTCGCGTCGGGGACTGGGTCATGGCCATGGGCAACCCGCTTGGTCAGGGCTTTTCGGTGTCGGCCGGGATCGTTTCGGCCAGAAACCGGGCGCTCAGCGGGACTTATGACGATTACATCCAGACCGACGCTGCCATTAACCGCGGCAACTCTGGCGGTCCGCTGTTCAACATGGACGGTGAAGTGATCGGTGTGAACACCGCCATCCTATCGCCCAACGGCGGCTCCATTGGTATCGGGTTTTCCATGGCATCGAACGTGGTGATGCGGGTGGTCGAGCAACTGCAGGAATACGGCGAAACGCGCCGTGGCTGGCTTGGCGTTCGTATTCAGGATGTGACCGAGGATGTCGCCGAGGCGATGGGTCTTGAGACCGCTGCCGGGGCGCTGATAACCGACGTCCCCGATGGACCTGCCAAGAGTGCCGGGCTGCTGTCGGGGGATGTGATCACCGGTTTCGACGGCGTCGATGTTGCTGATACGCGCGCGCTCGTGCGCCAGGTCGGCAATACCACGGTCGGCAAGACCGTCGATGTGGTCGTGAACCGTGAAGGCGAGACCAAGACTCTGGCGGTAACCCTTGGCCGTCGCGAGGATGCTGAACGTGCCGAAGCGCCGAGTGACGAGGGTGAAGCGGCACCGGACGTCGTTGAGAAGGACATTCTGGGTCTGACGCTTGGCGTGCTCACGCCCGAGAAACGCGAGGAGCTGAACATTCCGGATGATGTCGAAGGTCTGGTTGTTTCCGCCGTGGACGAAACCTCGGAAGCCTTTGAGAAAGGTCTGCGTCTCGGTGATGTGATCACCGAAGCGGGGCAGCAGAAGGTCGCCAGCCTTGCCCAGCTTGAAGAACGAATCGACGAGGCTCGGGATGCAGGGCGCAAGTCGCTGCTCTTGCTGGTGCGCCGCGCCGGTGAGCCA
This sequence comes from Heliomarina sp., assembly GCF_052826185.1. NCBI lineage: Bacteria > Pseudomonadati > Pseudomonadota > Alphaproteobacteria > Rhodobacterales > Roseobacteraceae > Heliomarina > Heliomarina sp. The sequence continues at coordinate 193,869 of NZ_JBRBUI010000054.1, forward strand.
CGCTTTGTGGCGCTGTCGCTCGAAGAGGGATGATCTGACCCGATCCCTCGGGAGGAAAAAAGCAGGCCATGTGCGTTAAGCACATGGCCTTTTTCTTTTTAAAATAAGGTACTCACACTAAGAAAATGACTTGTTAACCTGTCCGGAGGCTCCGGCGCGACCTGCGCAATAGCTGGCCTACTGGTTAAAAACTGTTAAATTTTAACTTGTTACGAGTTTGTAAAGTTGGCTCTGACCGTCTTGGCGGAACTTGGGGACGGGACGTCGCCAAGACGGACAGAGGCTGTTGAACCGGAACCATGCTGTGTCGAGCATTGGTTCGGGGAGAGCAGATGCTGCATGGCCGGTTCCTTTCTCCGAGGTCTGATACTGGGGTTGGGACTGTGCGACCTCGTAGCAACAATATGCCCAGAGTTGCGCAACACGTATGTGACGCAGTTCACGTTCGAGAGTTAATTTCGCTGAAATTCTTGCGCGGGGCCTATGCCGCTCTCAGAACTGGTCCGGGTCCGCGAGGGCTTGCAGCGCGTTCCGGTCCACGACCGAGAGCTTTCCGCGGGCGGAGGTCACCACCCCCATCCGTTTCCACGAGGACAGGGTCTTGGAAACGGCCTCTCGGGTGGCCCCGACGAATTCCGCCAGTTCCGCCTGGCTGAGCGCAAGCGTGGCCGATCCGGTGTCGGGCCGGTCGGTGAGGTATAAGATCTTGCGGGCCAGCCGGGAGGGCATCGGCAGAAAGACCTGCTCGTTCAGCTGGCGGTCCATCCAGCGCATGCGTTGACCGGCAAGCTGGATGAGGTCGATGGCCAGCTCGGGCTCTTTCCGTATACGTTCAAGCACATCGTCATAGCGGATGCGGCGCAGGATCGATGGTTCCGAAGCGGTCACCGTTGCCGTCCGTTCACCGGGATCGAACAGCGCAATTTCCCCGAACAGGGCACCGTTGCGCAGCACGTTGAGCGCCAGTTTGCGCCCGTCCATCGACAACACGCTGATTTCAAGCGCGCCGCTGACCAGCGCATATAATTCGCGGGCCTCGTCACCCTGTTCGAAAAGTACGTCGCCGGGGGCAAGCCGGATTTCGGTGGCAAGGTCATCGAGCATGTCGATGAGGGCATCGGAGGCTTCGGAAAGAAACCCTGTCTTGGTCAACGTGTTGATGCTCATGCCTGCGCCTTTTGTTTGCGCTCGCAGATTAGCAAAGCAATGCCAAGTCACAAGGATTTTGCCGGGATGAAAGGACGAAGTTCAGCCGGTGTTGTCATTTTCCTCGGCGATCAGGCCCAGGTGCCGCGCTGTGGCAAGGGAAAGCGTCCCGGAATCAAGTCCCTGCGGCGCCTGATAACGGCGGATCGCGTCTCGGGTGCGCTGGTCCATCTGGCCGTTGACGGGGCCGTGGAAAAGGTTGCGCGCGTTCAGGGCGCGCTGAACCGAAGAGATGAACTCGGTGCTCATCTGATCGGGGCAGGGGGTCTCGAACCAGTCTTCGCGGCGCTGCTTCACGATTTCCTGCAGGGTTTCAGTCCGGTAGGTGGCGGGGCTGAGCACGGTGCCATCGGCGGTGAGCTTGGCAGGCTGGTCCAGGACCTGGTGGGTGACGGTTTCGATAACCGCCGGTGAGACCAGCTTGCCCCAGCAACTGTCCGGCGGGGCGCCCGGCGGCGCGGTCTGGCTTTGCCGTGCGACAAAGCCGGGGTCAGCGCCCTGATTGGCCCCGTCGCAGGCCGCCAGCACCAGCAGAGCCAGCGGGGCAAGAAGAGTTAGGTAAGAGGTCATGCTCTGGCTTCTCTGGGGCCTCTGTCGGGCGTTCGCGACAGGTTAGCGCAAATCGAGGCCTTCGCAAAGCGGTGCTCAGCGTTCGAGCAGCATGTCGAGCATCGAGGATATATCCTCGATTTCCTCGGCGATGACATGCACGACCTCATGGGCGCGCTGAATCCGTCCGGTGACGCGCAGCATCCGGCCCGCGATGACCGCGCGGCGAAATTTCTCGTACATCTTGCGCCAGACGATCACGTTCACCACGCCGGTCTCATCTTCGAGCGTCAGGAAGATCACGCCCTTGGCGGTGCCGGGGCGCTGGCGCAGGATCACCAGCCCGGCCACGGCGATCCGCGCATTCTGGGGCGGTTCGTGCAGGCGGTCTGCCGTAAGGCACGAGGGCGGGCGCGGCCATTGGTATGGCGACGTGACGGGGGTGAGAAAGCCGGGGGCGGGGGAATAGACACGCATGAGAACAAAAATAGAACATGCGTCGGTTTTGTCCAGATACAGCGCGAGTTTCCCATGAAATTTGGGGTGGCGCGGCCCATATCGCTTGGCTAGACAGTCATGAAAGAGCATATCAAGGAGCCAAGCGCATGGCGAAGATTACCTATATCGAGCACAACGGCAAAGAGCATGTGGTTGACGTGGCTAACGGCCTCACCGTCATGGAAGGTGCACGCGACAATAACATCCCCGGTATCGAGGCCGATTGCGGCGGTGCCTGCGCCTGTTCGACCTGCCACGTCTATGTCGATCCGGCCTGGGTGGAAAAGCTGCCGGCCAAGGAAGACATGGAAGAAGACATGCTCGACTTTGCTTATGAACCCGATCCCGCGCGCTCGCGCCTGACCTGCCAGCTTCGCGTCAGCGACGCGCTGGACGGCCTTGTCGTGCAGATGCCCGAAAAACAGATCTGACAGGCCTCAACCTGCGGTCCGCAAAGAAAAAGCCCCGGCGCAGGATCACTGCACCGGGGCTTTCTCTATGTATCGTTTCGCAATTACCGTTTGCGGTCGCGGCGCGAGCTCATCGGCTGGAACGCCACGCCTACATGCGCCTCGCAATAGGGTTTGCCGGATTGCACAGGCAGGCCGCAGAACCAGAAATCGGGAGTCGCCGGGTCGCCGACGGGCCACTTGCAGGTCCGCTCGGTCAGTTCCATCAGGCTGATCTTCTTCGATTTCTTTTCGATCTCGTTCACCTTCGCAAGCGCTTCGGGGCTGATCTCATTGGCCGAGGGCTGCGGTGGCAGCGGCTGGCCCGCCGGGATGATCTGGCGGCGTGCCGGCATCGACGATTTCGTCTCGGGCGCGGCAGTCACGGGGCGCGCGGCTTCGGTCTTGGGGGCCGGCTTTGCGGCCTTTGTTTCGGCAGGCTTGGGCGCTGCGGGTTTTGCGGCCTTGGGCGGCTCGGGCTTGACCGGCGCGGCACCTGCGGTGCGGTTCGACAGGCCAAGCCGATGAACTTTGCCGATTACGGCATTGCGGGTCACGCCGCCCAGTTCCTTGGCGATCTGGCTGGCCGACTGGCCGTCGCTCCACATCTTCTTGAGCATTTCCACGCGTTCGTCAGTCCAGGACATGCGTTGCCTTTCCAGCTAAAAAGCGGCCGCAAAGGCCGCCTTCGAATTCTTGACAGGGCTCTATTTTAATCACTGTAGCGCGAGTTACAAGGCGTCTTACCCCATGTGTCGCACCCGGGGCACAGGCCCGTGAGAGAATTTACTTTCCTTTGCGTCGCCCAATGAGTATGCAGCGCGTCATGAGCATGAACGCGCCTTTTTCGATCCTTCGACGCCGACGTTGATCCCGGCGGCTTTTGGCCGTTTGCTCACCTGCGCCCAATGGGGTGTGACTTCACTCAACACATTGACGTTCCTGCCTGTCATGGGGCAACCATGAAGGCTCAACTCTCAAGAGGATGATCCAGATGATCCCGTCCGTTCTGCCGACCTATTCCCGTGCGCCGCTTTCCTTTGTCAAAGGCGAAGGCTCCTGGCTGATCGAGGCGGATGGCCGACGCTTTCTCGACCTTGGCGCGGGCATCGCGGTGAACGCTCTGGGTCATGCGAACCCGGCGCTGGTCAAGGCGCTGAGCGATCAGGCGCAAAGCCTTTGGCATACCTCGAACCTCTACCAGATTCCGAATCAACAGGCGCTGGCTGACAAGCTGGTCGAACATACCTTTGCCGATACAGTGTTCTTTACCAATTCGGGAACAGAATCCTGCGAACTGGCCGTCAAGATGGCGCGCAAGTACTGGTACGAAAAAGGCGCGCCGGACAAGACTGATATCATAACCTTTGAGGGGTCTTTCCACGGCCGCTCCTCGGCCGGTATCGCGGCGGCCGGGTCCGAAAAGATGACCAAGGGGTTTGGCCCGCTGCTGCCGGGATTCATCCATCTGCCCTGGGGCGATATGGACGCGTCGAAAGCGGCGATCACCGATACGGTCGGCGCGATCCTCGTTGAACCGGTGCAGGGCGAGGGCGGTATCCGCCCGATGGCCGACAGCGACCTAAAGGCGCTGCGCGCGCTTTGCGACGACCACGACCTGCTGCTGATCCTCGACGAAGTGCAATGCGGCATGGGCCGGACCGGACGTCTGTTTGCCCATGAATGGGCGGGCATTACCCCGGATATCATGATGGTGGCCAAGGGCATCGGCGGCGGCTTTCCCCTTGGCGCGGTGCTGGCCACGGAAAAGGCGGCAAGCGGCATGAGCGCAGGCTCGCACGGGTCGACCTACGGCGGTAACCCGCTGGGATGCGCGGTCGGAGCGGCAGTCATGGATGAAATGACGGCCGAAGGCTTTCTGGACGAGGTAAACCGCAAGGCAGGCCTGATGCGCCAGAAGCTCGAGGGGCTGGTCGATGCGCATCCGGAGGTTTTTGAGGAGGTGCGCGGCGCAGGGCTCATGCTCGGGCTGAAATGCAAGGCTGTGAACGCCGACGTGGTCAAGGCCGGGTATGACAACCTGCTGCTGACCGTGCCCGCGGCGGACAATGTCATCCGCCTTCTGCCGCCGCTGACAATCTCGGACGAAGAGATCGGCGAGGCCATCACCCGTCTGGACGCGGCGGCCAAAGCCGTTGAGAACGCCTGAATTTTCCCGATGATCCCCTGGCCTGCCGATGCGGGCCGGGGATCGCGACGCAAGAAAAAGAAGAAGACCGATATGAACCATTTTCTCGATATCCATAAGACCGACCCCGACGCGCTGCGGCTGATCATCGATCAGGGCGTTGCGATGAAACAGGCGCGGGCGGACCGCCCCAAAGGCACGCCGGATGACGAACAGCCGCTGGCGGGCCGTATGGTCGCGCTGATATTCGAAAAACCATCGACCCGAACCCGCGTGTCCTTTGACGTTGGCGTGCGCCAGATGGGCGGCGAAACGATGGTGCTGTCGGGCAGCGACATGCAGCTTGGCCATGGTGAAACCATCGCCGATACCGCGCGCGTGCTGTCGCGCTATGTCGATATGATCATGATCCGGACCTTCGATGAATCCGTCCTGACCGAGATGGCGGAATATGCCGATGTGCCGGTCATCAACGGTCTGACCGATCGCACACATCCCTGCCAGATCATGGCAGATGTCATGACCTTTGAAGAGCACCGCGGCCCCATCAAGGGCAAGAAGGTCGTCTGGACCGGCGATGGCAATAACGTCTGCGCCTCTTTCCTGCATGCGGCAGGTCAGTTCGGATTCAATATGACCTTTGCCGGGCCGCCGCAGCTCGATCCCGAGGCGGAATTCGTAGGCTTCGCCCGTGATCGCGGCAGCAAGATCGCGATCGAACGCGACGCGGCCAAGGCTGTCGATGGTGCCGATCTGATCGTGGCCGACACCTGGGTTTCTATGCACGATGCGCAGTCGGCCCGCGAAAGACGCCACAACCTGCTGCGTCCTTACCAGGTGAACGACGCGCTGATGGCCAAGGCGAAACCGGATGCGCTGTTCATGCACTGCCTGCCCGCGCACCGCGAAGAGGAAGTGACGAGTTCCGTCATGGACGGCCCCCATTCGGTGATCTTTGACGAGGCGGAGAACCGGCTGCACGCGCAGAAGGCGATCATGCGCTGGTGTCTGGGCGTTTGACTGGCGCTGCCAAAAGGTGCGCTACCGCGCATTCTTATTCTGATAGTCGCGGCGCAATGTTTCCTCGCGCCGTCATGTCTGGCGTGAGCCGGGGTTGATCATGAGGCAACCGATCGTCATCGCGGGCGCGGGATCGATCGGTTGCTTTGTCGGTGGTCTGCTCGCGGCAGCGGGGCGGGACGTCCGACTGCTGGCGCGCGCCCGAGTGGCCGGGGAAATCCAGGCGCATGGTCTGAATCTGACGGGCTTTGACGGGATGTCCGTTGCGCTGGAGACCATCGAAATGAGCGCTGATCCGGCCGTGCTTGGCGATGCCGGTGTGATCCTTGTGACGGTCAAGACGGGTGCTACCCGGACGATGGCGGAATTGATCGCGACCCATGCATCGCGCGACGCGGTCATCGTCAGCCTGCAAAACGGTCTGGATGCGATCGAGACCCTTCGCTCGGCCCTGCCGGGATATGATGTCCGGGCCGGTATGGTGCCATTCAACGTCGTACCGATGGGAGAGGGCCGGTTTCATAGGGCCAGCAGCGGGGATATCCTGACGGAAGCGGGACAGCCTGCGCTGGCACTTGGCGTGCCCGGGTTGTCGGTGCGCGAAACCCCGCATGTGACGGGGTATCAATGGGGTAAGTTGCTGATCAACCTTGGGAATGCGCCCAATGCCCTGTCGGGGCTGACATTGGTTAATCAACTGTCGGATCGTTACTGGCGTCACCTGCTCGCCGATCAGATGCGCGAGGCGCTTGCTGTTCTAAAGGCGGCGGGGATTCAGCCGCGTTCGATGACACCGCTGCCTGCCGGTTGGGTGCCAATCGTGCTTGATTTGCCGACCGCGCTCTTCCGGCGGATCGCGTCTAAGATGCTGACTATCGATCCAGAGGCGCGCACCTCGATGTCCTATGACCTAATGGCAGGCCGTCGCAGCGAAATCGATGCTTTTCAGGGGCGGATTGTCACGATGGGGGAGCGGTTGGGGGTTGCGACGCCGCTGAACCGGGCGATGCAGTGGCTTGTCTTGCAGGCGGAAGACAAGGGTGCCGGGTTGCCCGGCCTGAGCGTGGAAGAGATACGCCGCTCAGCCGAGGAACAGGTTGATGACCGTGTAGACGAGGCTCGATAGCAGCGCCGAGGCGGGTACGGTGATGACCCATGCCGCGATGACAGTCAGGAAATGCGACCGCCGGACCAGCTTGCGGCGGCGGCGTTCGACCGAAGCGATGGTCAGATCCTGGGACAGATTTCCTTGCGTTTTTCTGTAACGCCGCGCCATGTACCATTCGCGGAAAAAACCGACACCGAAAATGCCGCCGACGGCAACATGGGTCGAACTGACCGGCAGCCCGAAGGAGCTGGCGAGGATGACCGTCATTGCCGAACTCAGGACGACGCAAAAGGCGCGCATCGGGTTCAGCTTGGTGATCTGATCTCCGACAACGCTGATCAGCCTTGGACCGAAGAGCAGAAGACCAAAGGAAATCCCCAGCGCGCCGATCAGGATGACCCATTGCGGGATCTCGATTGGGCCGGCGATATGCCCGTTCTGAACCGTGTGCGCGATGGCGGCGACCGGGCCCACCGCATTCGCCACGTCATTCGCCCCATGCGCAAAGCTGAGCATCGCGGCCGCGATCATCAGCGGCAGCCGGAACAGAATCTTGAGCGACTTGTTGCGGTTCTCTAACTCTTCGGACTGGTGCCGGATAAAGGGGCGCGACAAGGCCCAGAGCAATCCGCCAAGCGCCACACCGATCAGTAGGCCGTTGCGCAGCGAGATACTGACAACCTTGCTCAGCCCGAAAGAGGCGAGGTAGGTGGCAAAAGCGCCGGTGATCAGCCCGACAAGGATCGGAACCCAGAACCGGGCGGCGGCGATCTTGTCGTCGCGGTAGATGACCCGGGATTTGATCAGGGCAAGAAAGCAGGCCGCGACGATACCGCCAAGGATCGGTGCCACGAGCCATCCGGCGGCGATGCTGAGCACGGTGGCCCAGTTGACCGCAGAAAAACCCAGAGCCGCGATACCTGCGCCAAGGACGGCGCCGATGATCGAATGCGTCGTGGAAACCGGCGCGCCGACCCATGTCGAGATATTGATCCACAAGGCGGCACCGATCAGCGATGCCAGCATTGCCCAGACGACATGCTCGGGGTCAGCCACGTTAGGCGCATGGATGATATCCTGCGAGATCGTCGTGATGACATGCCCGCCCGCCAGCAGCGCGCCGGCGCTTTCACAGATGGCGGCAATGATCAGCGCGCCGCCAAGGGTGATGACACGGGCGCCCACAGCGGGGCCCATGTTGTTGGCGACGTCGTTCGCCCCGATATTGATCGCCAGATAGGCCCCGAAGACCGACGCGATAATCACCGCGAGACTATTGGCCGACTGGTCAAAGAAGATTGCCGCCGCCACACCCGCAAGGATCAGGAAAACAAGCGCGATTCCCGTCCCGACGAGCGGCCGTGCCACATAGGCCGTCGCAAGTTCGAGCTGACCGATCCTCTTGAGATCCTTATCGAGCGTTGTCCAATTGTTACCCAAGGGGCTCTGCGTCAAAACTATCCCCCGCTGGCCGTGTCGTCCGGACAGAGCATGCGTGATCAATGTGCAGGTTTCGTGATAGCTGTCTTACAGGGTTTTTAGAAGAGCACTTAGCTCGGGTTCATCAACCATTTCCGCTGCTTCACGTGGCCGCACCCAGACCCGTTCACGCTCTTCGCACTCGGGGTATTCGTCTTCGAGATGCGAGACCTTGGCGAGGTAGACGTAGGTGGTGACGGGGAGCATCAGACCCTCGTCCGTCTCCTTGCTGTATTCATAGGTGCCGACCGGGCGCTTGTTGATCTGCGCGCTGACCACGCCCGCCTCTTCCCATGCTTCCTGAAGCGCGGCACCGGATCCGGTTAACCCGTTGATCGGCCAGCCTTTCGGGATAATCCAGCGCCCGGTCCCCCGGCTTGTCACCAGCAGAACCTCGATTCCATTGCCGCTCTCGCGGTAACAAAGAGCCGCAACCTGTACCAGCTTCGGCCGAATGAACATCGGTCGAAGCACGTCCTTCCACGCTTTCACAAGGGTACTTGTCATGCCACTGACTGTCGCTACTCGAATTTTATGTTTTTTTTCTGAACTGGTGACCCAAAAAACGTAAATCAAATCTGGTTATCAGTAACATAGGCTTCCGGTGCAAAAGTTCAATACTCCGGCCTTGAACCTCCGGCTCAAGGTCGTAAACCATGCCTCAACCAAGGAGTAAGCGAATGAGCAAGGCGCAGATCGGGGTGTACGGGCTTGGCACGATGGGCAGCGCCCTCGCGCTGAACCTTGCGGAAAACGGGGTGCGGGTGGCCGTCGCCAACCGGGAAACGGAATGGCTCGCGCCTTTCATGGAAGAGGCGGGCCCGCTCGCATCGCAGATTACCCCGGCCGAAACGCTGGCCGAATTCGTGGCTGCCGTGGACGCGCCAAGGACGCTGTTGTTCATGATCCCGTCCGGCGCGCCCGTCGATGGGATGATCGCCGAAATCCGGCCTCTGCTCGAAGAGGGCGACACAATCATCGACGGCGGCAACTCCGATTTCAACGACACCCGGCGGCGCTTTGACGATCTTGAGACAAGTGGGCTGCATTTTGTCGGCATGGGCGTCTCGGGCGGCGAAGAAGGCGCGCGGCATGGGCCATCCATGATGGTTGGCGGTTCCGATCACAGCTGGCAGCAGCTGCGCCCGATGGTCGAAGCCATCGCGGCAAAATTCAACGGCGATCCCTGCGTGGCCCATGTCGGACCGGATGGCGCGGGTCATTTCGTAAAGACCGTGCATAACGGCATCGAATACGCCGATATGCAGATCATCGCCGAAATCTACGGTCTGCTTCGTGACGGCGAGGGCTGGGATGCGGCGCGGATCGGGGACCTGTTCGGCGAATGGAACGACGGACCGCTTGCGTCCTACCTTGTCGAGATAACGTCGAAAATCCTTGCGGTCGGTGATCCTGACACGGGCGTTCCCATGGTGGACATGATCCTCGACAGCGCCGGGCAAAAGGGAACCGGGCGCTGGACGGTGATCGAGGCGCTGAAGCTCGGGCATTCGGCGACGGTGATCGAAGCGGCAGTGGCCGCGCGCAGCTGGTCGGCCGATCCGGAGGCCCGGTTGCGGGCTGGTAAGATACTGGCCGGGCCGACCGAGACAGCCGAATTGCCGTCAACCGAAACACTGCGGGCGGCGTTCCTGGCAGCCCGGGTGCTGGCCCATGCGCAGGGGTTTGCCCTGCTGACAGCGGCCTCGAAGGAATTTCACTGGTCGCTTGACCTCGGCCGCATTGCCGAAATCTGGCGTGCAGGCTGCATTATCAGGTCGGCGCTGCTGGATGAGCTTGCCGCCGCGCTGCGGGCCCACCCGGGCGAAAACCTCGCGCTTGCACCCTCAATGGCCGAACTGCTTGCCAAGTCGATCGGGCCGCTACGCGAAACCGTTGCGGCTGCCGCCTTGTCGGGCCTGCCGGTTCCGTCGCTCGCCTCGGCGCTGAACTGGTACGACTCGCTTCGCCGCGCACCCGGCACGGCCAACCTGATCCAGGCGCAGCGCGATTTCTTTGGCGCGCACGGGTTCGTCCGCACCGACCGTCCGGGTGCGACCCACGGGCCGTGGCATCAAAAGGGCTAAGGCTTATTTGACGATCTTCTCGTCCTTGACGAACATGTTGCCCCATGCGCGGTCTATCAACTCGGGGCTCATCTGGTAGGGGATGCCCTCGAATTCGCAGATGGAGATCATCTGGTCGATCAGAAACACCGGCTGGTAATTCGCATAAATGTTGTCGATGGTCGGGTATTTCTTCTTGAGAAGATGCACCAGCGCCGCCTCGTCGAGCGGCATACCCTTTTTGCGGGCCACCATTGCAAAGATCTTGAGAAAGTCTTCCTGGCTGGGGCCGTCGATCTTGATCTTGAAAAAGATCCGCCGCAACGCAGCCTGGTCGAAGATCTCGTTCGGGTGGAAGTTGGTGGAGAAGATCACCAGCGTGTCGAACGGCACCTCGAACTTTTCACCGGATTGCAGACCGAGGATGTCCTTGCTTTCTTCCAGCGGAACGATCCAGCGGTTGACCAGAGCCTGCGGCGGTTCTTCCTGACGGCCAAGGTCGTCCACGATAAAGATACCGCCAGTCGATTTCAGCTGTAGCGGTGCCTGATAGGTGCGGGCAGTCGGATTATAGACCAGATCCAGCATCTTGAGCGACAGTTCACCGCCCGTGACCACCGTGGGGCGTTCGCAGCAGACGTAACGCTGGTCGAACCGTTTGGCACGGCGAAGGCTCGACATGTCTTCTTCGACCTCGTCCACGGCGGTGTGAACGATCGGGTCATAGACTGTGATCACCTGACCGGCATATTCGATTGCGCGCGGGACATAGACCCGGTCCCCCAGCGCGTCGCGAATACCGTTTGAAATCGAGGATTTACCGTTGCCAGGCGGTCCGTACATCAGGATCGAACGACCGGCGCTGACGGCGGGGCCAAGCTGGTCCAGCAGGGTGGGCGGCAGAACGAGGTGGCCCATCGCGTTAGTTAGCTGGCCCCGCGTAATCTGGATGTTGCGGATCGACTGGCGTTCGACCTGCTCGCTATAGACATCCAGCGGCACCGGCATCGCGCCGAAGTATTCCGACTGACCCAGCGCATCGAGCGCGCGGGCCTTGCCGGCGTCGGTCAGCTGATAGCCCATTTCGTTGCCGCTGTTGGCGTTCAGCGTGCCCATCGCCTCGAGCAGTTTCTGCTCGCGCGCCATGTCGACCAGTTCTTGCGTGATCTGCACCGGCAGACATATGGCAGCGGCGATTTCGCTGGTCGTATTTGTGTTCTTGCGGAAAATTGTCTTGAGCAGGATATCCCGCATCATCACCATTGGCAGCCGCATGCTCCTCAGGTCGCGCGGAGGAGGAGGGGCCAGGCTTTCCGTGTTCTGCATATTCATGGCTTGGGGAGTCCGCTCTCTTGCTTTGTCCCGTGATCCCGTTTCTTGATGGTTTTTTTGTGTCGCGTTCGGGTCATTTCGGCAGAATCCGGACAAGAATATTTGATCGGCGGGGCCCGCTCGACAATAGGCGCGAAACCTTCACTGCCCGTAAATGGCGCCGAGAATAAGGTAGATCGCCATCGTACCGCCCAGCGACAGGCCCATCGGGAATTTCCAGCCGACATTCCAGCTTTTCCAGCCGGGGGCGATACGTTTCAGGGGCGTATATTTGACCAGACGATGCGTTGCAAAAGCGGCCAGCAGGTTGGCGGCAAAGATCGCCAGAAGAAACCGAAGGTCGGCCCCTGCAACGAAAGGCGCGGCGGCAGCAGCAAACTTGGCATCTCCGGCACCGACAGCACCGCCCGCGTTAAGCATCACGCCCAGCACGAGCACCGCAACCAGTTGCACCAGCCGCCAGCCATAGACCGGCAGGGGCAGCGCGATCAGCCCGATCACCAGGAAGATCGCGCCCAGCACCAGCACCGCCTGATTGGTGATCCGCATTTCGCGCAGATCGGTGAAGCAGACGTAAAGGCATACGGGCAGGACAAAGGGCAGGAACCACCGGGCAGAATAGGCGGTAATCGCCATCTGCTCGGGTAGATACCACCCCTGCATCAAATCAGGCGTTCTCGAGGGCCTGCAGCGAGCGGACCGCTTCGTCGAAATGCTGCGGGTGCGTGTTGATCGCCTCGCGCAGCAGCGCCTTGCCGGTCTGGACATCGCCCTGCTTGACCGCCGAAAGCGCCATCGTGTGCAAAAGCTGCGCCCGCTCGGTCTGATCCATCGGAATCACCGGCAGCGTGTATTTGCGTTGCGCGCCCCGCGCGAGAATTAGGTTGTTCTTGGCGGTGAAAAGCGACTGGTCCTGCCGGATCGCTTCGCCAAAAAGACGCTCGGCCTCGGCATAGTCGCCGCGTGTCAGCTTGGAATAGCCCCAGTTGTTGAGAACGCCCGAGGGTGTGGTGGTCAGGCCCATCGCGGTTTCATAGAAACTGTCGGACTTGCTCCATTCCTTGTTCGCATCCGCCACCATCGCTTCGAGGCGATAGCGCTGAAACGTCTCATGGGTTGGCGGCACGCTGTCGAGCGTCGCTTCGGCCTTGGCCCAGTCACCGTTGCGGATCAGCGCATCGGCCAGATTGACTTTGTCCTCGGAGGTCGCACCGGGCATGCTGGCCACCTTGGACCATGCGGCAACGCCTTCGGTGTTGCGCTTCGCGCGGATCAGCGATTTGGCCAGACCGCGCTGCAGGTCGATCCGATCGGGGGCGCTCTTGGTGGAGCGGGTGAAATACTGGACAGCTTCGTTCGGGTCGGCCACGGTCAGCATGACATCGTTGAGGTTGCTCTCATCGACGACGTTCACGTCCTGAAAGGCCCGTTCGACTGTTTCTTCGGCCTTTTCAGCGCAGGCGGATAGGGTCAGCGCGCCTGCAATCGCTGCTGGAATCAGAAAGACATGGCGCATTTTTGCGTCCTTTACTGCTGTGCCTCAGTGCTAGTTCTTACGCAGCAGAAAGTCGCCTTCGCCCCGTTGAACCAGTTTAAAGTCTTCGTTTTGTGTCTCAGTATGACCGGAAACTTCTGTTTTTGCGAGTGCTAAGCGCAAATTATCCCGGATTGAGTCACTTTGGCCATTGTCCAGCGCGTAGGCTTTGCGAAACACCTGTTCGGCCTCGGCGGTCTCGCCCTTTTCCATCAGCACGACACCAAGGTTGTTCCACGCTTCGGGCCAATCGGGGGCCTCCTTTACCGAACGGCGCATCAATTCCTCGGCCTGTCCAAGACGGCCGAGACCAAGATTTGCGGCGCCGAAACCGCTGAGGATTTCCGGTGTCATGCCCTGTTCAAGAGCGGCGCGCGTAAACGCATCGAGCGCAAGCTCATACTGGCCTGCGCTGATCAGCCGGTTGCCGACCTCGACCCCGTCCACAGCCTCGCCTTTCGGGTCGGTGCCGGGGGCATAGGGGGATTCTTCGGGTAATTCGATCCTTTCGGGTCCGCAGGCCGCCACCAGTGCCACAAGGATGGTGCCTGCAAGGATTGCCCGGATCGGTGTGCTGCTCATCACACCTGTGACTTTCATTTTAGTTGCCGCTCATTGCGCCCAAATTTGCAATGCCGTTCGCCGAAGGACCAACAAGGATGATCAACAGTGGCGGCACTGTCAGCCCCATTGTGGCAAGGGTCATTTTGGTTGGCAACTTGTTTGCAGCTTCTTCGGCGCGCATCACGCGCTTGTCACGCATTTCACCGGCAAAGACCCGCAGCGCGTCCGAGATCGAGGTACCAAAGCTGGCCGACTGGATCAGCACCGTGACGAAAGAGGACACATCCTGCACACCGCAACGCTCACCCATGTCGCGCAGCACGCTGGCCTTGTCCTTGCCCGCTTTCATCTCTTGCGAAACGACTTCGAATTCCTGCGCCAGCGCCGGGTAAGAGGCCGTCAGCTCGCGTGAGACGCGCACGATGGCCTGATCGAGCGACTGACCCGCCTCGACGCAGACCAGCAGCATGTCGAGCGCATCGGGAAAGCCGCGCGTGATCGCTTCTTTGCGTTCTTCGACGCGCCGTGTGACCCAGTATTTCGGCAGGTAATATCCGACACCGCCGGGTCCGATGATGTACATCACCATCTGCTGCGAGTTGAACTCCTGATCGGCGTTCAGCACCGTCACGTAGACGACGCCAAGGATCAGCCCGATGACGCCCAGCAGGAATTGGGCAAAGTGAAAGACACGCACCGCGTCGCGTGACTGGTACCCGGCCTGACGCAGCTTGAGCTGCATCGCCGAAAGCTCAGCCACGTCCTGCGGTTCAAGGAAGGTGGCAAATTTCTGAAGCTGCTCGTTGCGCGCGCCCTGACGCAGCCGTTCTTTCTGAGGCTTGGCACTTTCGGTCTCGTTCATGCTCCGCTTGAGTTTCTTGAGCGGATCTTCGGGCTGGTTCAGCATCATCGCGAGAACCAGCAGGATCATGATGACGCCGACGCCACCCATTGCGATGATCGGGCCAAAGGGCCCCAGCGTGCCAGTCAGCATCTCGTTTATGCCAAGCAGGAAATCCATGGGCGGGGCTCCTTACACCTTGATGTTGGTCAGAACGCGCATGACGACGAGGTTCAGGCTAAGCAGGATACCGACGACGAAACAGGCGGGAATGAAATAGGGGTGGTCCATCACGTCGTCGTAATAGCCGGGGTCATTGACCAGTATCAGCGCGAGACAGACAAGCGGGAAACCGGAGAGGAACTTGCCTGACCATTTCGCCTCGGCGGTGATCGCCTTGACGCGCCGGAACAGGCGGAAACGGGCGCGGATCACCTTGGCCAGACCGGCGAGGATCTCGGCGAGGTTGCCGCCCGATTGCTGCTGGATCGTCACCGCGACGGCGAGAAAACGTAAATCCTGCATGTCGAGCCGTTCGGCCATTTCCTTGAGCGCATCGCCCACGTCGCGCCCATAGGCGGTCTCATCCGCGATGATGCCGAACTCGGTGGCCAGCGGGTCCTGAATTTCCTTGGAAACGATTGTAATCGCCGAGGAAAACGGGTGACCCACACGCAGGCTTCGCACCATCAGTTCTACCGCATCGGGAAGCTGTTCCTCGATCATCATCATGCGCTTCTTGGCCTTGTTGTTGACCCAGAAGAACACGCCGCCGACGCCGATACCGATCGAGGCAAGGATCCGCACGGGAACCTCGGTCTGCGTGCCGATCGTCAGGCCCATAAAGGCAAAAAGCGCGACGCCGACCATGATGAGCACAAGCTGTCGCGGCGTGAACGCAATCGCCGCCTTCTGCGCCCGGTCCGCCAGCAGCGAATAAAGCGGGATGGAGCGCGATTTCATGTGCTGCTGCATTTCCTTGCGCAGCTGTTCCAGCACCTTTTCGCGCCCAGTTCCCTTGTCCAGCATTTCAAGGCGTCGGTTCACACGGCTGTTGAGGCTGATCGATTTGCCAAAGGCGACAAGGTAGAGGCCTTCGACAAGCGCGAGGACGCCGACGAAAATCAGCCCGTAAATGATCGGTTCTGCGGTGATCTGCATTATCGGGGATCCATCACGGTGGGTTCATAGATCGAGGCGGGCAGGTCATAGCCCCACATGCGGAAGCGTTCCGAAAAGTTGGAGCGCACGCCGGTCGCGGTGAAATGACCGATGATCTTGTTGTCAGGGGTCAGGCCAACGCGCTGATATTTAAAGATTTCCTGCATGGAGATCACATCGCCCTCCATGCCGGTGATCTCGGTGATCGAGGTCATGCGGCGCGAGCCGTCCTGCAGGCGGCTGGCCTGAACGATCAGGTTCACAGCCGAGGAAATCTGCGAGCGCATCGCCTTCATCGGCATTTCGATCCCGGCCATAGCGATCATGTTTTCCAGGCGCGAAACCCCGTCACGGGCCGAGTTGGCGTGGATCGTGGTCATCGAGCCGTCGTGGCCGGTGTTCATGGCCTGCAGCATGTCGATGACTTCCTCGCCACGGGTTTCGCCGACGATGATACGGTCAGGGCGCATCCGCAGCGCGTTCTTGAGACAGTCGCGGGGGGAAACCTCGCCCTTGCCTTCGACGTTGGGCGGGCGGCTTTCCATCCGGCCCACGTGGATCTGTTGTAGCTGAAGTTCCGCCGTATCCTCGATGGTCAGGATGCGTTCGGAATTGTCGATAAAGCTTGATAGCGCGTTCAGGGTCGTCGTTTTACCTGAGCCGGTACCGCCCGACACGATAATGTTCAGCCGTGTTGCCACGGCGGCCTGTAGATAGGCCGCCATTTCCTCGGTAAAGGCACCGAAGTTCACAAGATCGTCGATCCCCAGCTTGTCTTTCTTGAATTTGCGGATCGAAACCAGCGACCCGTCCACGGCCACGGGCGGAACCATCGCGTTGAAACGCGACCCGTCGGCAAGGCGGGCGTCCACGTAGGGGTTGGATTCATCAACCCGGCGACCCACGGCGGAAACGATCTTGTCGATGATCCGTAGCAGGTGACGTTCATCCTTGAAGGTCACGTCCGATAGTTCGAGCTTGCCGTTTCGCTCCACGAAAACCTGCTGCGGACCGTTCACGAGAATATCGTTGACCGTATCGTCCTGAAGCAGGGTCTCGAGCGGACCAAGACCGGTGACCTCGTCGTATAGTTCCTTGTTCAGGGTCTGCCGGTCTTCGCGGTTAAGAACGATACCCTTTTCATCAAGCAATTCGCCCGCGATGGCGCCGATCTCGGCGCGGAGTTCCTTTTCCGAGGCATGTTCAAGCGCGGCAAGGTTCAGGTTGTCGAGAAGTGACCGATGCATCTCGATCTTGATCTCGCCCATGCGCTCCTTGCGCTTGCGTTCCTTGTCGGCATTGGCGGCAGCGGCGGGTGCCGTGGTGATCTTGCGCCGCATCGCGACGGGCGCGGCCTTTTGGGGCGCCTCAGGTTCAGGGGCGGCGGCGGGGCTTGCTTGGGCAACCTTTGCTGCCGCTGGGATCTGCTTCGGAGCCGGTGCTCCATTGGTCTTCTTGTACTTTGAAAACATGTCCTAGACGCCCTGAAAGGTTACGCGGCCTGTGCTTCGCTTCGGCCCAGATCGTGAATCGACTGGGCCAGCTTCTGTATCTCTTTTCGCAGCGGGTTTTTTCCTGCGGACGCGGCGAGGGGCATCCCGTGATCGGCCCCCTGAAGCACCTGCTTGCCGCCATCGGGCAATTGCAGGTCAATCGAGATCCCAAGGCTTTCCGCCATGCGTTTCACGCGGCTCTTGGCCGACAGATCGGTGAATTTCGGTGCCCGGTTCAGTGCGAACCGCAGCTTGTTGAACGGCAGGTCTTCGGACTGAAGCGCACGCTTGAAGCGCAGAGCGTTCTGGGCCGAGCGCATGTCCAGCTCTATCACCGCGAAATAGACATGGGCCGCCTGAAGCACGGTTTCCGTCCAGTGAACCAGCGTCGAGGGCAGATCGATCACCACGTAATCGAAATGCGAACGCGCCATGTCGATGACGCGCTGGATGTCCTCGGTGCCAAGCACGTCAAGCGGCACCATGTCCGAGGGCGCCGTCAGGACCTGCATCTTGTCCTCAAAGCTCAAAAGCGCCTGTCCGAACATGTCGTGATCAAGGCTTTCGGTATCCGAGAGCATTTCGAACACGACCTCGCGGCGCGGCAGATCCAGATAGGTGGAAACCGCGCCATATTGCAGGTCGAGATCAAGCAGGCAGACGCTGGGCGGCTTCTTCTTGTCGATATTGGCAAGTTCCCAGGCAAGGTTGACCGCAAGCGTCGTCGCGCCGCAACCCCCGGCGAGACCATGCGCCACGAGAACCGCACCTTCCTTGGCGCCGGTCGCGGACAGGTTGGCCGTCGCGTGATCGGTGACCTGCGGAGCGGCCGGTTGCTGGACCCGTTCGATTGCAGCGGCCAGTTCGCTTTCGGGAAGCGGGTAGGGGACGAATTCGTCGGCCCCCTTGCGCAGCAGCTGGTGCAGGGCGGCGGGTGTGACGTCCTCGGCAATGAGGATCACGTTGATCTTGCGGGATTTGGCTTGGGTGATGATTTCGCCCATCAGGATAAGGTCTTCCTCATCGTCCGCATCGATGGCAAGCGCGATGAATTCAAGAGCGGCCGCTTCGGGCTGGCTGAAAAAGGCAAGCGCTTCGGAAAATCCGAGATCGCCCCATCTCTCGCCAAGGACGGCTTCCATGTCTTCAATCAGCAGGTCGAAATTCTGCACGTCGCGACTGACCGTGCAGGCGACGATAGGATTTACGTCCGGTTGCGACGATTCGCTGCTCATTACCCTTCATCCTCTTCCAAAGGGCTATGGCGCACAGGAACGGCGGGCGTGAAACGCGGTTCGCTGCCCAGTCGTTCGATGTTGCCAACGTGCGGATTCGGAAAACACACGTCGCCCAGTGGTCTGAGGGTGCCCGGTAATCTAGGCGAGAATTAGGCCAAAAAAACCCAATTGTTGGAAGGCGGGCGACGATGCCGCCCTGACGGGCGCGATTGTTATTCGTTGATGCCGTTCGTTACGGTCGTGTTGGTAGTTGGCACGGCGCTTTGAACGTATTCACGATAAATGATCTGTGCGTATTTGCCGTCCAGCACGGTGGGGTGCCGCTTTACAAAACCGGAAACCTCGGTGACGGTCCGGCGATTCTGGCGCTCACGCGCGGGCGTGTCGATCACTGGGCGCGTTTCACCAAAGGAAACCAGGGCTTCAAGCCGTCCGCGGCTGATGCCGCGCTGGGCAAAGTAGTTCACCACCGCGTTGGCGCGTCGTTGTCCAAGCTGCCGGTTATACGCCGAGGAGCCGACCTTGTCGGTATGGCCAAAAACCTTGAAGCGCACTTCGGGGAACTGGCGGATCCAGTTGGCCTGCCGGTCCAGCGTGGCGCGGGCCGCGGAGTCGAGAACCGCGCTGTCAAAGGCAAAGGTGATCGTCGTCGGCACTTCGCTGGCAAAGCGATTGCCAAGGCTGATCGCATAATCGAGTTCGCCGCGCATCACCAACTGGTTGTTATTGGTGGCATTTCCGAAACTGTTCAGGTCCAGTTCGTGCCCCGCCTCTTTCTCGCAGGCGGCGAGGGCGAGGGCGATTCCGGCAACCGATATGATCTTGCGCATGTGACGATCCCTCCGATCAGTCAAGAACGTAGCCGTAAGAGCCGCTGAAATCCTGCTTGGCCACTTCGCCCACGGCACCGGTGGTGCGGGTCTTCTGGGCAACCTTGCCACCAAGGAACAGGTCGGTTTCGCTCGGCGGGCGGACACGGTCTGTAGGCAGGGCAAAGGCCTCGCCCCGTGTCGGTGTGACAAGATGGGCGGTGATGATGATGACCAGTTCCGTTTGGTTGCGCTGGTAGGACGAGCTGCGGAACAGGGTGCCAAGGACTGGCACATCGCCAAGCCAGGGCAACTGGCCGACGTTATCGACAAAATCGTCCTGAATCAGACCGGCAATCGCAAAGCTTTCGCCGTCACGCATTTCGACGGTGGTCGAGGTTTCGCGGCGGCTGAACGCATCGACCTGAAAACCGTTGAAGGTCACGCTGTTGCTCGGATCGATTGCCGAAACAGCGGCCATCATTTCAAGATTGATGACATCCTTCGCAACGACGCGGGGGGTAAAGTTCAGCTCGATACCGAAGGGTTTGAATTCGACCGAAATCTGGCCTTGTTCCTGCGCCACCGGCACGGGGTACTCGCCACCGGCAAGGAATTTCGCCTCTTGCCCGGACAGCGCGGTTAGGTTGGGCTCGGCCAGCGTACGTACCACGCCTTTCTGCTCCAGCGCCTCGATCAAAAGGCCGACCTGCACCGAACCGGCGTTAAAGCCGAACAGGACCGCGCCGGTGTTCTCGTTCACGGCCGGGATATTGCCGGTCAGGGCATTCGTCAGGCCCGGCTGGTTGTTCACCGTGCCGGTACCGCCGTTCAACCCGGTGTCGCCGCCAAAGATGCTGCCGTTCAGGCCAAGCGAGCTGCTGAGCGATTTGGATACATTGCGCTGCATTTCCGCGAAACGGACCTTGAGCATGACCTGCTGCACGCCACCGACGCTCATCAGGTTTGAAACGCGCTCGGGCGCGTAACGCTGGGCAAGGTCCAGCGCGCGTTGCAGGCTTTGCGAGCTCGAGACGACGCCCGACAAAACGATGCCGTCATTCGCGGTGCGCACTTCGATCTGTTCGCCGGGCAGGATCTGGCGCAACCTTTCCTTGAATTCGGTCACGTCCGCCGACACCCGCACATCCACGTTGGTGATCAGCCGACCGGCCGCGTCCAACAGGGTAAGCGTGGTCATCCCGGGCGTTTTGCCCAACAGATATATGGTTCGGTCCGAGAGCGAAGAGATGTCAGCAATGCCCGGGTTCGCAATACTGAGCTCGGCGAAGGGAACGTCGCTTTCAACCACGATGGCCCGGTTCATCGGGACTTCGAGGGAACGTGCAGTTCCTGTTTTCACGACGGTCAGCGTCTCGGCCAAGGCTGCCTGTCCGGCAGGCCCAAACGCAAGAGCCAGCCCCAGCAGGGCTGTCGTCAATGTGCTTCTCAATGTCATGTGACCTGCCTCTCCGATCACGCCTCATCATGCGGGTCTTTTTGCCCGATATTTCCGCTAGTCTGCGTCGAATGCGTTTTTATTGCAAGAATCAAAGGTTTCCGGATCGTTCTGTATGTGGAGAAAGAGCAACAATATAAAGAGGGCGGCGCCACCGGCACCGCCCTCATCAAAAAATCTGCCCTTTAATCATCAGTTTGTGCAAGGGATCGGAATGTTAACCACTTCGGCGCCACGACGCTGCCGGATCGTGCAGACCTGTTCCTTCGGCGCTTCGGGGGCGGCTTCGATTTCGCCAAGACCTAGAAGCGAACGCTGGTCTACTTCGATGACAGAGGCGACGGTGTCGTCATCGGCACCGACAAGCGACAGGGACAGACGCCCGGTTGTCTGTGCCTGAGCAAGGGCCGCAACCTGTTCGGGGCTGACGGATACGGTGACGGTTCGCGCGATGGTTGCAGAGTTGATATCTTCGCTTGCGGTCTGGTCCACCGCGATCAATTTGACAGCAGTCTGAATCAGACGGGTAATCTCGCCACGTCCGCCAGCCGAACGCAGGCTGCCCGTCCAGTAGACATCGACACGGTCGCCGGGGCGCAGAAAACCCGAAACACCGGTGGCTACGTCGACCTTGATAGCAAAGGCACGCATGCCGCGTTCAAGCTGCGAGGTCAGACCTGCATCCTGTCCCGGCTCGGTCACCTTGACCTTCATGATGGCTTCGTCTTTTTCCATCGCGCGCAGGACGACACGCACGTCCGATTCCTCGGAGGGGAATAGAGTGTCCATGCTGACGAACGTGCCTTTGGGGACAGCATTCTGTGGCCAGGTCACGGCACGGACGGATTCCCGGGTCAGGGATTCGCCGTAGCGTAGCGGGCGATCTGCAACAATGACCTCAACGGTTGGCACGGCGGGCTGCCGCTGCGACCGCTCGCGGGCCAGCTCGTTCTGATATGCTGTAATGTAATTCTTCGCCATCATGACCGCACCGCCTGCTAGGGCGACACCGACAATCAGGACCAGTCCAAACACCGCACGCATTTCCGTACCTCTCTAGAATTCCCGCCCCACGCGGGGGAGCCGGAGATTTGCCGTTCCAAGTTGCCATTCAGGTTAAAACTTCAATGTGGCCAAATCAGGGAAACGAAATGACCCGCCGGTGAAGTTCCGGCGGGTCATACGTGAAAGACAATTCAAAAAGTTTGGAGAATTACTCTCCGACTTCTGTCCCGGACAGGCTGGCGCCCGTGCTGCTGCCGAGACCTCCTGTCGCGGTTTGGATCGACGTAAAGGCAAGTCCGGCCAGGCCGACGACTGCTGCTGTTAGGACCACCCAATCCACTGTGACAGCGCCGCTCTCGCCCCCGAGAAATTTTACTATGCGATTTTTCATTATGTCCTCGCAGGTTGCGCAAGCGTTGGCGGACAGGGGTCGCTGTCGAGAAGCGTAGCGACGACGACCGCCTGTCCGGGCAAGAGATTATTCGGCTTCGCTTTCGCCGCCGCTGCCGCTCGGGCTTTTGCCGGAGATGAAGGAGCCGGTGCTCTCAGTCAGGCTTGTGGTGCCCGAGCTGATCGAGGTATACGCAGCGCCTGCCAAGGCAACGACGGCTGCGGTCAAAACGACCCAGTCCACCGTAACGGCACCGTCTTCGTCTTTGCGGAATTTGTTTAGAAACTTGTTCATATTTGGTCCCTCCATAGGATCATATACTGGCGATACAGACCGCGCTTGCCGGTTGGGGGCGAAATTGCCTAACCCGGATCCCGTGGCCTAGAATGAGTATAGTCGTTGGATTGGGGCAGCAATTTGGCATCAATTTTCGTTTTTTGCGCCGCTTACGACGGAGTTGTTAGATTTTGAGGGATATTCTGTAAGCCCTTGAATTTATGGATGCTACCACCGCCCGAATTGGGTCGGACTGGGCGAATGTGTTAATACTATGTCTGTGTTTTCTCAAAGACCGGCAGGTATTCGGCTGTCAGAAACCGGGCAGAATGAAAGAGCGACTCTCCTTTTCTGCGCCGGAGGCGCGAAGCGGTTTAGAGCAAAGAAAAACCGCGCCCTCTGAAAGAGGACGCGGTTCAAACGACCGGACAGATCGTTGGGAAAAATTATTCGGCTTCGCTTTCGCCGCCGCTGCCGCTCGGGCTCTTGCCGGAGATGAAGGAGCCGGTGCTCTCGGTCAGGCTGGTGGTGCCCGAGGAGATCGAGGTGTAGGCAGCACCCGCCAGGGCAACGACGGCTGCGGTCAGAACGACCCAGTCGACCGTAACGGCGCCGTCTTCGTCTTTGCGGAATTTGTTTAGAAACTTGTTCATTTTGGTCCCTCCATAGGATCAACAGAAAAGATGGTACATATTCAGTCGAGCAGAAAATTCTCGACCGGGATGAAGAGGTTATCGCGTTCGGCCATGGCAATAGTTGGGCATAATCCGGGAATTTTGGCCGCAAAGCCCGGTTATTGCCCTACGTGAAGATCAAGTTATTGAAAAGAAAGTGGAATTATTGGAATGTACCACGCCCTTGACCCTAGGGAGCGATGCATTTGGGTGTCAAATCAAAGCGAATATTATGAATCGTTTCCGAAAAGCTGGCAATCCGTCCACCGCTTGGCAAGACTTGTGGAAAAAATGAAAATTGTGAGGCAAGTCATGACCTTTCGCGCGCTCGCTTTCGGCCTGATGGGCCTGGCGCTGGCAAGCCCGATTCCCGGTCGGGGTGATACGCCTGCGCCATTTCCTGAGTTTTCTGCCAAGCGCGTGACCGCGCCCGGTGCGCGCACGGCTACCGCGCCGAATGTGGCGCGCAAACGGATCACGGTGCAGATCGACCCGGCAGAACAGGCCGCCTTGCTGGCAGCGCGGCCCGCGTTTCCCGTCGAACCTCTCCCGACTGTCGATTCAAATCCCGACGCGCCGGGCAGGCAGGCCTCCTCCGGTCGCTACGACTGGTTTTGGGATGCGGTCTCGCCGGATATGTCCGGCAGCGGTCCGGGCCGGCTTGCCCCCGCGCTCAGCGTGCTGAGCAGTTCCGGCAAAGTCGCGGCCCCGCGGCTTCAGGCGATGCAGGATATCGCGAAGTCACAGGGCATTCCGATCCTGAAGAGCACCGTCGGCACCAAGGTTTCACCGGCGCTGGTCCTTGCCGTGATCGCTGTTGAATCCTCGGGACGGACGGATGCGCTCAGTACGGCAGGGGCGGCGGGGCTGATGCAGCTGATGCCGGATACTGCCACGCGCTTTGGCGTCAAAGACCGGTTGGCGCCGGATCAGAGCATTTCTGGCGGTGTGAAATATCTCGACTGGCTGATGGGAGAGTTTGGCAGTGACCCGATCCTCGTGCTGGCCGGGTATAATGCGGGCGAGGGGGCGGTGAAATCCCACAAGGGTGTTCCGCCCTATGCCGAAACCCGCGATTACGTGCCCAAGGTGCTTGCAGCGTTTCAGGTCGCAAGCGCGCTCTGCCAGACACCGCCTGAACTGATCTCGGACGGCTGCGTCTTTGTGACAATGAACTGATTGACGTTCAAAGCGCTAAATTTCTGACCAGAAATTTGCAAAGAATTTCTTAAATTCTTGGGCTCTGAGCCGGAAACGAAAAAGGCCGGACGCGACCGCCCGGCCTTTAAATCAACGTAGAAACCGATCAGACGATGGTCGCATCGGTGGCGTTTCGCAGTTCTTCTTCGGTGACGCCCTCCGCGCATTCGACGATCTTCAAACCACCCTCGACCACGTCCAGCACGCCGAGGTTGGTGATGATGCGATCGACCACGCCCTTGCCGGTCAGCGGCAGGGTGCAGGACTTGAGCACCTTGGATTCACCGGCCTTGTTCTGGTGATCCATCACTACGACCACGCGGCCAACGCCCGCGACAAGGTCCATCGCGCCGCCCATGCCCTTGACCAGCTTTCCCGGGATCATCCAGTTGGCGAGGTCGCCGTTCTCGGCCACTTCCATCGCGCCGAGGATCGCCGCCGCGATCTTGCCGCCACGGATCATGCCAAAGGACATCGCGCTGTCAAAATACGAGGTGCGCGAGAGTTCGGTGATCGTCTGCTTGCCCGCGTTGATCAGGTCGGGGTCTTCCTCGCCCTCGAAAGGGAAGGGGCCCATGCCCAGCATGCCGTTTTCGGACTGCAGGGTAATATCCTTGTCGCCCACGTAATTGGCCACCAACGTCGGAATGCCGATGCCAAGGTTCACATACATGCCGTCTTCAAGTTCTTCAGCCGCGCGCGCGGCCATCTGATTGCGATCCCAGGGCATTATGCGTCCTCCTTCGCGCGGGTTGTCACTTTTTCGATCCGCTTCTCATGCTCGCCCTGGATCAGACGGTGCACGTAGATGCCCGGCAAATGGATGTAATCCGGGTCGAGCGAGCCGCGCGGTACGATTTCCTCGACCTCGGCCACGCAGATCTTGCCGCACATGGCCGCAGGCGGGTTGAAGTTGCGCGCGGTCTTGCGGAAGACCAGGTTGCCTGTGTCATCGGCTTTCCACGCTTTCACGATCGAGAGATCGGCAAAGATACCTTCCTCGAGGATGTAATCCTCGCCGTGGAACTGCTTTACCTCTTTGCCCTCGGCAATCTGCGTCCCGACGCCGGTTTTGGTATAAAACCCGGGGATGCCGCTGCCGCCGGCACGCATGCGCTCGGCCAGGGTGCCCTGCGGGTTGAATTCCAGCTCCAGCTCGCCGCTCAGGTATTGGCGCATGAATTCGGCGTTTTCGCCCACGTAGGACGACATCATCTTCTTGACTTGCTTGGTCTGAAGCAGCACGCCAAGGCCGAAATCGTCAACGCCCGCGTTGTTCGAGGCGACGGTCAGATCCTTGGTGCCCGCCTCCTTGATCGCGTCGATCAGCAGCTCCGGAATGCCACAAAGGCCAAAGCCGCCAGCCGCGATCAGCATGCCATCGAACAATATGCCATCCAGCGCTTCGGCGGCGGAATCGTATATCTTTTTCATGAAAATCCCCGAGTTTCTGCGTCTGTCTTTATGTGACCCTGGGGAAGAAGAGAGTCAACGCGATTGGCGTGTAGCCGGTCGCGCGCCGGTTGAGACGGCGCGCGAAGGTACGGCCCCGCAAGGCCGCGCCCGATGAAGCGTCAGTCGTCGCCTGCGGCCTTCTTCGCAGGCGCTTTCTTTTTCGCAGTGGTCTTTTTCGCCGCCGTCTTCTTGGCAGGGGCTTTCTTGGCGGCGGCTTTTTTCTTGGCCGGGGCTTTTTTGCCCGACTTCGCCGCTTTCTCCGCGATCAGTTCGACGGCCATCTCCATCGTGACCGACTCCGGTTCGACCTCTTTGGGCAAAGTAGCGTTGATCTTTTCCCATTTCACGTAAGGGCCGTATTTGCCTTCCATGATGCTGATCTGGCCGCCCGCATCAGGGTGTTCGCCAATTTCGCGCAGGGTCTTGGCGGCGGCCCCGCGTCCGCCCCGGCTTGCGACCTTTTCAGCCAAAAGCTGCACTGCGCGGTTCATGCCCACGGTGAACACTTCCTCAAGGCTTTCGAGATTGGCATTGGTGCCGCCCCGGTCAGAGGTGCTGGGCGCGTGTTTCAGATAGGGCCCGTACCGTCCGATGTTCGACCAGACCATGATCCCGTCCTCGGGATGAGGGCCGATCTCGCGCGGCAGGCTCAGCAGTTTCACGGCGCGTTCAAGGTCAAGCTCTTCGGCAGGCCATTCCTTGGGCACGGACTGGCGCGGCGGTTTCTTGTTTTCCTCGGTGACCGGGCCACGCTGTACATAGGGGCCGAACCGACCCTTGAAGACGCGGATCTCGTCGCCCTGATCGGTGCCCAGCAGCTTACCATCGGGCGGAATCGCCCCGTCATCCTCGGCACCCGGCGGACCAAAGGCGCGGGTATAGCGGCATTCGGGGTAGTTGGAGCACCCGATAAACGCGCCGCCCGAGCGCGCGGTGCGCATCGACAACCGACCTTCACCGCAATTCGGGCAAAGCCGCGGGTCGCTGCCATCCTCGGTGGGCGGGAACAGGTGCGGCTCGAGCACCTCGTTGATTTTTTCCAGCACATCCGTGATGCGCAATTCGCTGGTTTCGGCAATCGCCGCCGAGAAATCGCGCCAGAACCGGGCCAGCACGGCCTTGTAATCGGCGTCACCGGCGCTCACGTGGTCAAGCTCGTCCTCGAGCCCGGCGGTGAAATCATACCCGACGTAACGGCGGAAATAGTTCTGCAGGAAGGCGATCACCAGCCGCCCCTTGTCCTCGGGGATCAGTCGGTTCTTGTCCTTTCGAACATATTCGCGGTCCTGAATCGTGGTGACGATGCTGGCATAGGTCGACGGGCGCCCGATGCCGAGCTCTTCCATCTTCTTGACCAGAGTCGCCTCGGTATAGCGGGGCGGGGGCTGGGTGAAATGCTGCTCGGGCGTGACCGAGCGCTTGTCGGCCTTTTCGTCCTGGCTGATCTGCGGCAGGCGCTTGTCATCGTCATCGACAACCGAATCGTCGCGGCCTTCCTCGTAGACCTTGAGAAAACCGTCAAACAGCAGGACCTGACCGGTCGCGCGCAGCTGGACCTGTTCATCCTTGCTGCCGATATCGACCGTGGTGCGTTCAAGCCGCGCCGATTCCATCTGGCAGGCCAGTGTCCGCTTCCAGATCAGATCATACAGCTTGCGCTGGTCGGGTTCGCGCAGGTTGAGCGATTCCGCATCCGCCGCCATGTCGGTCGGGCGGATACATTCGTGTGCTTCCTGCGCGTTCTTCGCCTTGTTCTTGTAGATGCGCGGGCTGCCGGGCACGTATTCCTTGCCATAGCGGCTTTGGATCGCGTCGCGCGCGGCGCTGACCGCCTCAGGCGCCATGTCGATGCCGTCCGTCCGCATATAAGTAATGTGTCCGGCCTCGTAGAGGCGCTGCGCCGTGCTCATGGTCTGGCGCGCGCCCATGCCGAATTTGCGGCTGGCTTCCTGTTGCAGGGTCGAGGTCATGAAAGGCGCGGAAGGATTGCGCGTGGCAGGTTTCGCCTCGACCGATTGCACGGTGAGCTCTCGGCTGTTGATCGCCTGAACTGCCAGTTCGGCCTGCGTTTCATTCTCGATATCGTAGCGTTCGAGCTTTTTACCGGCGAGCACCGTCAGCCGGGCTTCGTATTCCTGACCGCGCGGCGTGGCGAGCATGGCCTTGACCGACCAGTATTCGCGGGCATTGAACGCCTCGATTTCCATCTCGCGTTCGACAATCAGGCGCAGGCAGACCGATTGCACACGTCCCGCCGATTTCGCGCCGGGCAGCTTGCGCCAGAGCACGGGCGAGAGATTGAAGCCCACAAGGTAGTCGAGCGCGCGGCGGGCGAGATAGGCCTCGACCAGAGGCATGTCGACCTGGCGTGGGTTGGCCATTGCCTGAGCCACCGCGTCTTTGGTGATCGCGTTAAAGGTCACGCGGCTGACCGGTGTGTCCTTTTTGATCGACCGGCGCTTGGTCAGCGCCTCCTGCAGGTGCCAGCTGATCGCTTCGCCCTCGCGGTCGGGGTCGGTCGCGAGAATTAGTTCGCCGTCTTCGGCCAGTGCGTCGGCAATGGCTTTCATGTGTTTCTTACTGTCCGACGCGACTTCCCATTTCATCTCGAAATCGTGTTCGGGGTCGACCGATCCATCCTTTGGCGGCAGGTCCCGCACATGCCCGTAAGAGGCCAGAACCGTGTATCCGGGGCCAAGATACTTATTGATTGTCTTCGCTTTGGCCGGAGATTCTACAACGACTACAGGCATTTAACGCTTTACCTCATATGCGGATGCGGGGCTGCTCTATGACGGCGCAACATGTGGGGTGCAAGGGTGTAATGTCAATGCGTCTGCAAACAGCGCGTCAATCTGACGTTGCTGTGGCCTGCTGGATGCACGTGTTGCAGGCACTGGCGCAGGGTCGCAATGAGGTTGAGCGAGCGAATTCAGCGGGCCCGGGCGAGCAGACCGCCAGAGTGACGTTCGATCTTGCCGTCTATCTCCAGATCTACCAGCGCCGGGGCCACGATATTCGGCCCGAGGGCGAGATCGCGGATAAGCTGGTCCTCGGCCAGCGGCGCGGGGCCGAGTCGGTCGAGGATCTGGCTGTGCAGCGCGGCGGTTTCGCGCAGGCTGCGGCGTTCCGGCGGGGGCGGAGGGATGTCGTCGAGCAGGTCGGCCTGGATCGGGGCGCGGCGCGGTGACAGCGCATTCAGCACATCCTCTGCATTGCGCACCAGAGTGGCCCCGTCCCGGATCAGCATATTGCAGCCTGCGGCACGCGCATCGAAGGGATGGCCCGGCACCGCCAGTACATCGCGGCCCTGATCCAGCGCGTCGCGCGCGGTGATCAGGCTGCCGGATTTCATCGCCGCCTCGATCACGACGACGGCGCGGGACAGGCCCGAGATGATGCGGTTTCGTGGCGGGAAATGGCGCGACATGGGCGTCTGCCCCATCGGCTGTTCCGATATCCGCAGGCCCTTGGCGGCGATGTCATGGGCCAGCGCGGCGTTTTCGGGTGGATAGATCGCATCGACCCCACCGGCCATGACGGCAATCGTACCCGTGGGCAGCGCCGCCAGATGCGCCGCCGCGTCAATGCCGCGCGCCAGCCCGGAGGCGACGACAAAGCCCTCCTCCCCCAGATCGCGGGCAAGGGCACGGGCCATACGCGTGCCAAGCGAGGAGGCATTGCGCGCGCCGACCATGCCGATGGCGGGCTGATGCAGCAGCGATATGTCCCCGATGGCCCAGAGCAGGGGCGGGGCATCTTCTATGGTGGCGAGTTCGGGAGGGTAATCAGGTGACCCAAGGCACAAGAGCTGCGCTTTGACAGCCCTTGCCGCCCTGAGTTCACCATCTATTACGCCGGCTGGGCATATTTCATATCCGTCCACGCCGGCAGCGCGTGCCACTTCAGGCAACGCGGCAAGGGCATTCTGCGCCGTGCCATGCTCTGACAAAAGCCGGTAGAAAGTCGTCACACCGACCCTGCGAGAGCGCAACAGACGAAGCCACGAGTACCGATCTTCTTCCGTGGTGGGTGGGAGTGGGGGGTGAGTGGAAGAAAAACTTTCCTCGGTCATCCGTAACTCCGCCTGATTGCCTCATCAAGCTAGCGTCGAATTGGTTAACAGCACGTAAAGTGCCGCCGATTTTTCGCTCTTCTTCCGAAAATTATTCCGACTGGCAGCGCTATTTTGTAAGGCCTTTCTTAAGCAAGAAATGCCAGCGCGAGGGCCGTCGGCGACTCGCCTCGTCAGGACACGGTCAGCCGGCCGCAGATCCGCCAACCGTCAGACCATCCATGAGTACGGTCGGCTGGCCAACGCCCACCGGCACCCATTGCCCGTCCTTGCCGCAATTGCCCATTCCGGGATCAAGCGCCAAGTCGTTGCCAAGCGCGCGGATGTGTTTCAGCGAGGTCGCACCGTCGCCAATCAGCGTGGCGCCCTTGACCGGTGCGCCCACCTTGCCGTCGATCACGCGATAGGCCTCGGTACAGGAAAACACGAACTTGCCGTTGGTGATGTCGACCTGACCGCCGCCGAATCCAACTGCGTAGATGCCATCCTTCATCTCGGCGACAAGATCGGCTGGGTCGGCATCGCCGCCCATCATGTAAGTATTCGTCATGCGCGGCATGGGTTTATGCGCATAGCTCTCGCGCCGACCGTTACCGGTTGGCTCGACGCCCATAAGCCGGGCGTTCTGCCGGTCTTGCATGAAACCGACAAGGATGCCGTCCTCGATCAACACGTTGCGACGCGACGGCGTGCCTTCGTCATCGACGGTGATCGACCCGCGCCGGTCGGGAATCGTCCCGTCGTCAAGCACGGTCACGCCCTTGGCCGCGACCTGCTGGCCCATAAGCCCGGCAAAAGCACTGGTGCCCTTGCGGTTGAAATCGCCTTCCAGCCCGTGGCCGATCGCCTCGTGCAGCAGGATGCCGGGCCAGCCGGGGCCAAGCACCACTTCCATCACGCCCGCCGGGGCGGGGACCGCTTCGAGATTGACCAACGCGATGCGCAGCGCCTCGCGCGCCTTGGCCTGCCAGTCCTGCGGATCGATCAGCCCGTCCAGCCCGACACGCCCGCCACCGCCCGCCGATCCGGTTTCCCGGCGGCCGTTCGATTCGACAATGACCGAAACGTTGAGCCGGGTCATCGGGCGCACATCGCGCACCTGCACGCCATCGGGGCGCAGAATCTCAACCTCTTGCAGCGACGCGCCAAGCATCGCCGATACCTGCACCACGCGGGGATCAAGATCGCGCGCAAAGGCATCGATCTCGCGCAGGGTTTCGACCTTTACCGGGAAGGACACGCCGGAGATCGGGTCTTCATCCGTATAGAGACGGCGATTCGTCGGCAGCGGCGCATCGGCCAGCGTACCGCCGCCATCGCCGACAGCGAGCCGCGCGGTTTCCGAGGCGCGGCGCAGCGCCGACATCGAAAGCTCGGTGGAGTGGGCATAGCCCGCGACCTCTCCCCGGACCGCGCGCAGACCGAATCCCTCGGCGGCGTCATAGCTGGCATTCACCAGCCGACCGTCGTCGAAAGCCAGCGATTCCGAGCGGCGACGCTCGACAAAAAGCTCTCCGTCATCCGCGCCATCCGTCGCCTCTTGGAGCTGTTTCAGCGCGGCATCCCGCGGAAATGCGCTTTCGAAAGGGCGAAATGGGGCATCGGACATAGGTATTTGCCTTTCAGGAGGGGGCCGTTTGTAAAAAAGCGTCCGTTTGACGCAAGCAGGTCTCTTTATCTGTCTGACAGAATATGGTTTTAACATGCAGCAAATACAACGGGCGGATGCGCGGGACCAGTTCGCGCCCGGCCGCCAGCAATAAGAACGCGATCAAACGATCAGGAACTGACATGAAAAATGTATTCACACTCTCGGGGCTGATGACGGTCCTTTCCGCCCTGCCGGCTCTTGCACAGGACGGGCTCGAGATCGTTGGGCGGCCGCATCAGGGCGGCGTGAACTTCCAGACCCCGGTGACTGATCTGGCGCGCGACCAGCAGGGGCTCGATCACCTGCTGCTCATTATCATCACGCTGATCGTGGTGTTCGTGACCGCGCTGCTGATCTTCGCGATTGTGCGCTTCAACCGTCGCGCCAACCCGAACCCGGCGTCTTTTACCCACAATACGCCGCTGGAAATCGCATGGACGATCATTCCGGTCTTTATCCTCGTGCTGATTGGCGCGTTTTCCCTTCCGGTTCTGTTCGAACAGCAGGAAATCCCAGAGGGTGACATCACCATCAAGGCGACCGGCAACCAGTGGTACTGGAGCTATGAATATGTCGATAACGAATTCGGCTTCGACAGCTTCATGCTGCAGCGCGACGGTCTTGAAGAGGCAGGCTACAGCCAGGACGAATACCTGCTGGCCACCGATACCGCCGTTGTCGTTCCCGTCGGCAAGACCATCGTTGTTCAGGTCACCGCATCCGACGTGATCCATTCCTGGACCATCCCGGCCTTTGGTGTAAAGCAGGACGGCGTTCCGGGCCGCCTTGCCGAACTGTGGTTCGAAGCGGATCGCGAAGGCGTCTATTTCGGCCAGTGCTCTGAGCTTTGCGGCAAGGACCACGCCTATATGCCGATCACCGTCAAGGTCGTGAGCCAGGAAGAATATGACGCGTGGCTCGAAGGCGCGATCGAAATGTACGCAGGCAAGCCCGCCGGTTACGACGTGGCGCTGGCCGACTGATTGCAGGGCGGGGCAGATCGCCCCGTCACCTTGTAGCAAATGTCAGGGCAGGGCGGGTCTCCTGCCCTGAACTTACGAAACCACAGTGACTCAGCAGGGGGGTTAGCCCCCGTTTCAAGGCCAGGCATGACTGACGCAAGCATCAATACACAGGCAGATCTGGGCGAGGCCCAATTCGGCGATTATTTCGCCCTGCTCAAGCCCCGTGTCATGACGCTTGTCGTCTTTACCGCGCTGGTCGGCCTTCTGGCCGCGCCGATGCAGGTGCACCCGATGATCGGGTTCTGTGCTGTGCTGTTCATCGCCGTCGGCGGCGGAGCCGCAGGCGCGCTGAACATGTGGTGGGACGCTGATATCGACGCGATCATGCGCCGGACCCGCAAGCGCCCGATTCCCGGTGGCCGTGTCGAACGCGGTGAGGCGCTGGCGCTCGGGTTGACCCTGTCGGGCTTTTCGGTGGTGATGCTGGCGCTGGCGACGAACATCCTCGCAGGCGCATTGCTGGCCTTTACGATCTTTTTCTACGTGGTCGTCTATTCCATGTGGCTCAAGCGGGCGACGCCGCAGAACATCGTGATCGGCGGTCTTGCCGGTGCCTTCCCTCCGCTGGTGGGCTGGGTCGCGGTGACCGGTTCCATGGCGGTCGAACCCTGGCTGATGGTCGCGCTCATCTTCATGTGGACACCGCCGCATTTCTGGGCGCTGGCCCTGTTCATGCGCTCGGATTACGATGATGCCGGCGTGCCGATGCTGACCGTGACCCACGGTCGCCGCGCGACCCGTGTTCACATCCTTGTCTATACCGTCCTGCTGGCCGTGCTGGCCATTGGCGCCGGGTTCACCAGCATTGGCGGTCCGATCTACCTTGTCGTTGCCGTCGTGCTGAACGCGCTGTTCCTGCTGGGTGCCCTGCGCATCTGTCGTCGCGACGAAAACGACAGCGAGGCCGACAATTTCGCGGTCGAGCGCAAGTTCTTCCGCCTGTCGCTCCTCTATCTTTTCCTGCATTTCGGTGCGATTCTGGCCGAGGCGCTGCTGCGTCCCTGGGGCCTTGGAGGCTGGGCATGAGCATTCGCGTCACGCATGAAATCCACAAGCGCCGCATGGGCCGCAACCTTGGGGTCGCGCTGCTGCTTGTCGCCTTTATCGGCATCGTCTTTGGTCTGACCGTGGTCAAGGTGACCAGTGGCGATTTCCAGGTTCCCAAGGTCGAGGAGATGAACTGATGGCTCTTTCCGGTCCCGGCAAAACGGTTGCAACCACGGTCGGCACGGTCGTCCTGATGGGCGGTTTGGCTTGGGCGTCGGTCCCGTTTTACAGCTGGTTCTGCAAGGTCACCGGCTTTGGCGGCGTGCCCAATGTGACGCAGGCAGGGGCAGATCACGTTCTGGACCAGACCATCAAGATCCGCTTTGACGCCTCGATCGATCCGGATATGGACTGGACCTTCAAGCCGGTCGAACGCACGATGGAAATCAAGATCGGTGAGACGGGGCTGGCCTTTTACGAGGCCCACAACCCGACCGACCGGCCCATTGCGGGCTCTGCCGTCTATAATGTCTTCCCGTATGAGGCTGGCGGCTATTTCACCAAGATCGAATGTTTCTGCTTTACCGAGCAGGTGCTCCAGCCGGGCGAAACCGTGCAGATGCCGGTGACCTTCTATGTCGATCCCGAGATGGTCGACGATATCGATGCCAAGCATGTCAATTCGATCACGCTGAGCTACACGTTCTACGAAACCGACCTGCCCGAGGGCTATGCCGCCCTGGACCAGGCCCAAGAAACTAACCTGAATTAATGCCGCAAGGTGAGGGACAACTCTAATGGCGCATGTAAAAAACCACGACTTTCATATCCTTAGCCCTTCGGTCTACCCGTTCATCGGCTCGGTCGGCGCCTTTGCCATGCTGTTCGGCTCGGTGCTCTGGATGCACGGCAGCACGCCGTTTCTGTTCTGGGGCGGGCTGGTTGCCGTTCTCTACACCATGTTCGGATGGTGGTCCGAGGTTGTAAAGGAAAGCCACGTTGGCGATCACACCCCGGTTGTCCGGATTGGCCTGCGCTATGGCTTTATCCTGTTCATCATGTCCGAGGTCATGTTCTTTGCGGCATGGTTCTGGTCCTTCTTCAAGCACGCCATCTACCCGATGTCGGAATATGTCGGCACGCAGTATGTGCCCCCAGAAATCCACGCGGTTGACCCGTTCCACCTGCCGCTGATCAACACCCTGCTGCTGCTGCTGTCCGGCTGTGCCGTGACCTGGGCGCACCACGCGCTGGTTCACAACAATGACCGAAAGGCGCTGGTCAACGGCCTCGCCATCGGCATCGTCTTTGGCATTCTCTTTACCGCGCTGCAGGCCTTTGAATATTACGAACTTCTCGCCCACGAGGGCTGGGAATTCGGCGGCGACCAGTTCTACTCGAACTTCTTCATGGCCACAGGCTTTCACGGCTTTCACGTGATCATCGGTACGATCTTCCTCTTTGTCTGCCTGTTGCGCGCGATGAAGGGCGATTTCACGCCCGAGCAGCACGTCGGTTTCGAAGCCGCCGCATGGTACTGGCACTTTGTCGACGTTGTCTGGCTCTTCCTGTTCTTCGCGGTTTACATCTGGGGCACCTCCGGCATGTAAGCTGTCGATTGCGGGTTCAAAATCCCGCGCACAGCCCGTATCACGCAAGGCGCGCAACATGGTTTGCGCGCCTTCTTCTTGTCCAGGTGGTTCTGTTCCGATGCCGCGTCTGCTGTTCCTGTTAACCTTCGGCCTGGTCGGCACGGCCATCCTTGTCTGGCTGGGCGTCTGGCAGCTTCAGCGGCTGGAATGGAAACAGGGCATCCTTGCCGAGATCGATGCCCGTATCAATGAGCAACCGGTGGCCCTGCCCGCCGACCCCGATCCGGAAACCGATACCTATCTTGCCGTCACCGCCACTGGCACGATTCTCCCGGGTGAGCTGCATGTGCTGGTGTCGCAAAAGAATATCGGTGCCGGTTATCGCGTGATCGCGCCTTTCGTGACCGACTCCGGCCGCCGGATCATGATCGATCGCGGTTTTGCCCGGCAGACAGCCAAGGACGCGCCCCGCGCGCTTGGGCCGTTCGAGGTGACCGGTAACCTGCACTGGCCGAAGGAGCGCGACCGTTTCACGCCCGAGCCGGAGATCGAAGACAACATCTGGTTTGCCCGCGACGTGCCCGCGATGGCGCGCGCGCTGGACACGGAACCGGTGCTGCTGGTGGCCCGCACGCAGACAGATCCGGGGCTTGATCCGATGCCGATCGGGACGGCCAATATCCCGAATGACCACTTGCAATACGCGATCACCTGGTTTTCGCTGACCCTGATCTGGGTAGCGATGACCGTCTTCTTCATAAGGCGCCCGCGCGCCCGAAAAACCGAATGAGAGACATGCAGTATATCTCGACCCGCGGCACCGCGCCCGCGCTGAGCTTTGAAGACACCATGCTGACCGGGCTTGCCCGTGACGGCGGGCTTTACGTGCCCGAGACCATCCCACAGATGAGCCGCGAGGACATCGCCGCGCTGAACGGGCTTGGCTATGACGAAATCGCCTTTCGCGTCATGCGCCCCTTTATCGGCGACACGTTCACCGATGACGAATTCCGCGCGATCATCGACCGCGCCTATGCCGGGTTCGGTCACGTGGCGCGTGCGCCGCTGGTGCAACTGGACCAGAATCATTTCCTGCTTGAATTGTTCCACGGGCCGACGCTGGCGTTCAAGGATTTCGCGATGCAGCTGATCGGTCAGCTGTTTCAGGCCGCGCTGGCGCGGCGGGGCGACCGGGTAACCATCGTCGGTGCGACCTCGGGCGATACCGGCTCTGCCGCGATCGAGGCGTTCCGGGGGCTTGATAACGTCGATGTCTTCATCCTCTACCCGCATGGGCGCGTGTCCGAAGTGCAGCGCCGCCAGATGACCACGCCTTCGGAAGATAACGTGCACGCGCTGGCGGTAGATGGCGATTTCGACGATTGCCAGGCCGCGCTCAAGGACATGTTCGCCGATGACGATTTCCGCGACGGGGTAAAGCTCGCCGCCGTGAACTCGATCAACTGGGCGCGGGTGCTGGCGCAGGTTGTCTATTACTTCTCCTCCGCCGTCAGCCTGGGCGCGCCGGAGCGTAAGGTGAGCTTTACCGTGCCGACTGGCAATTTCGGCGATATCTTTGCCGGTTACATCGCCAAGCAGATGGGGCTGCCCGTCGACAAGCTGGTCGTCGCGACCAATCAGAACGACATCCTGCACCGCTGCCTGTCGGGGCAGGGCTATCACAAGGGCCCGACCCATCCGTCGATCAGCCCTTCGATGGATATCCAGGTCTCGTCCAATTTCGAACGCGCGCTGTTCGATGCCTACGGGCGCGACGGCAAGGCCGTGGCGCAGCTCATGGACGAGCTGAAACAGGGCGGCTTCGACGTGAGTCAGGGCGCGATGGAATTCCTCGCCGAAACCTTTGTCTCGGGCCGCGCGAGCGAGGAAGAAACCAGCGCC
Organism: Heliomarina sp.; assembly: GCF_052826185.1. NCBI lineage: Bacteria > Pseudomonadati > Pseudomonadota > Alphaproteobacteria > Rhodobacterales > Roseobacteraceae > Heliomarina > Heliomarina sp. The sequence continues at coordinate 231,057 of NZ_JBRBUI010000054.1, forward strand.
ACCATCGCCGAGACGCTGAAAAAAAGCGCCGAGCTGATCTGCCCGCATACCGCCGTTGGCGTGAAGGTCGCTGAAGAGCAACGCGCGGACGATGTGCCGATGATAACGCTGGCCACCGCCCATCCGGCCAAGTTCCCGGACGCGGTCGAGGCAGCGACAGGCATACATCCGCCTCTTCCCCCGGCGATGGCTGATCTGTATGAGAGGTCGGAACGGGTGACCCGGATCGCCAACGATCTCGCGGCGCTCAAGGACCATATCAAGGGAAACATCCGCGCGTGACTGTTCAACAAGACCAACTGGCCAATGGCTTTCGGATCGTCTCTGAATTCATGCCGGGCCTGCAATCCGCTGCCATCGGAATCTGGGTGAATGCCGGCGGGCGGCACGAACGGATCGAACAGAACGGGATTGCGCATTTTCTTGAACACATGGCGTTCAAGGGCACGAAAAAGCGCAGCTCGCTACAGATCGCCGAGGCGATCGAGGATGTGGGTGGCTATATCAACGCCTATACCTCGCGCGAGGTGACAGCCTATTACGCACGCGTGCTCAAGAACGACGTGCCGCTGGCGCTGGACGTGATCTCCGACATTTTGCTGAACCCGGTGTTCGATCCAAACGAGATCGAGGTGGAACGCGGTGTGATCCTGCAGGAGATCGGGCAGGCGGCGGATACGCCGGATGACGTGATTTTCGACTGGTTGCAGGAAGAAAGCTATCGCGATCAGCCGCTGGGCCGCACCATCCTTGGCCCGTCCGAGCGCGTAAGCTCTTTTTCCCGCGATGACCTGTCGCGTTTCGTGGGCGAGCATTACGGCCCCGGCCAGATGATCCTGTCGGCGGCAGGGGCGGTCGATCACGATGCGCTGGTCAAGGCGGCCGAAGAGCTGTTTGGTCACCTCGAACCAAGCCCGATCCTGCCGGTATCGCAAGCGAAGTTCACCGGTGGCGAAGTGCGCCGTGAAAAAACGCTTGAGCAGGCGCATTTCGCGCTGGCGCTGGAAAGCCCCGGCTACCGGGACGATGCGATTTACGTCTCGCAGATCTATTCAAGCGCGCTGGGGGGCGGCATGTCCTCGCGCCTGTTCCAGGAAGTCCGTGAGCGGCGGGGGCTTTGCTATACGATATTCGCGCAGACCGGTGCATATGCGGATACCGGCACGGTGACGATCTATGCCGGGACAAGCGCCGCACAGATCGGTGAGCTGGCAGGTATCACCATCGACGAGATGAAACGCGCGGCCAGCGACATCAGCGCCGAGGAAGTGGCGCGTGCAAGGGCGCAGATGAAGGCGGGGATGCTGATGGGGCTGGAAAGCCCGTCGAACCGCGCCGAACGTCTGGCCCGGCTGGTGCAGATCTGGGACAAGGTGCCGTCGCTTGAAGACACCATCCAGCGGATCGATTCCGTTACAACGGGCGATGTGCGTGCCTTTGCCGAGATGATCGCGGGCCGCGCGCCGGCGGCGCTGGCGCTTTATGGCCCGATCGCGGATGCGCCCTCGCTCGCGCAGCTTCAGGAGCGGCGCGCCGCCTGATGCCGCTGGGATAACCGCTTGATGCTGCTCTCAAAACGTAAATTGAAGATCGAGACAGAGCGGTTGACCCTGCGCCCGCCGGTGCATTCGGATTTTCGCCCATGGTCGGCGCTGCGCCGCGAAAGCGCGGAGTTCCTGACGCCGTGGGAGCCGAGCTGGGCACCCGATCATCTGAGCCGCAAGGCCTTTACCAATCGGGTCTACTGGGCGCAGCGTTCGGTGTCTGGCGGGTCGGCGATTCCGCTGTTCCTGTTCCGGCGCGACAGCGGGGTTCTCGTGGGGGCGATCACACTGGACAATATCCGGCGCGGCCCGGCGCAGGCGGGGACGCTGGGCTATTGGACCGGCCAGAACTTTGCCCGGCAGGGATACATGCGCGAGGCGATTGGCGCGGTGGTGCATTACGCTTTCACCCGGCTCGACCTGTCGCGCATCGAGGCCGCCTGTCTGCCTGAAAATGCGGCATCACGGGGCTTGCTGGAAAATTCCGGTTTCAAGTACGAGGGCGTCGCGCAGTCCTATCTGCAGATCGGCGGGCGCTGGCGGACCCATGTGCTTTATGCCGCGCTGCGCAGTGACAGGCGGGGTCGTACCGAGGCGGGCTGAGCGGCGCAGGGGACACTGTCCCCTCTTGGCCTCTGGCCAATTCACCCCTGGAGTATTTCCCGCAAGAGGAAAAGCTCACAAAAAAGTTTGAAGGTCGAATCGCGTGGCGCGGCTAGGGTTGATGGCATGCGTTTTCTGATTTTTTCCATCGGTCTTGTGGTGATGTCGCTGACGTCGGTTTCGGCGCAGGAGTCGCGTCGGCCGAGCCATTGCATTGCAATCGCCGATGCGGCGCCGGGGATGCAGTTCCTTCACAAGGCCTCCTGGCAGGAACCGGTGCCTGAGGACGAGGTGCGGATCAGTTATGTGTCCCATGCCAGTTTCCTGATCCAGACGCCCGGCGGGCTGAACGCGGTGACAGATTTCACCGGCTTTATCGGCATGGTGGAAATGGTGCCGGATGTGGTGACGATGAACCATGCCCATGGAACTCATTGGACGGCTGAGCCGGATCCGAGGATACCGCATGTGCTGCCGGGCTGGGGGGATTTCGGTGAGGGAATTTCGCATCACCTCGATCTTGGCGAGATGCTGGTGCGCAATGTATCGACGGATATCCGGTCGCAATGGGGGGGCCAGGAACCGCAGGGCAATTCGATCTTTGTCTTCGAGGTGGCGGGGCTTTGTATCGGGCATCTGGGGCATCTGCATCACGTCCCGAATGATGAGCAGTTTGCCGCACTGGGCCGGCTTGACGTGGTGATGGCGCCGGTGGACGGGGGGATGACCCTGCCGCTGGCGGATATGGTGACGGTGCTGAAGCGGTTGAAGTCTTCGGTCGTGATCCCGATGCACTGGTTCAGCGGCGTGGCGCTGGAGCGTTTTCTTATTGATATTGCGGATGAATTCGCGGTCGAACGAGCCGGGATAAATTTCCTTGAGGTGGGCCTGCGGAGCCTGCCGGGGCGGCCGACGGTGATCGTGCTGGAGCCTGCCTATCTCGTCGAATAGGGGCGATTGATGCTCTTGCATCCTCTCGGGGCTTTGGGCAATGAGAGGCATGGAATTGAACTCTGCAGATGCGCAATTCGTGGAGCGGCTTTCGGGCCGGGTGTCCCCGGATGTCTTTCGCCCCGTCGAACCCCGATACCTTGAAGAACCGCGTGACCGGTATCATGGCAAGGCGGGCGTTCTGGCCCTGCCGCGTACCGTCGAAGAGGTATCGGCGCTTGTTGGGGCGGCCTCTGAGGCGCGGGTGCCGGTGGTGCCTTATGGTGGCGGCACGGGCCTTGTCGCTGGGCAGTTGCTGGGCGAGGGGGCGGCGCCGCTGGTGCTGTCGCTGGAGCGGATGAACGCGATCCGCGAGGTACATGTTTCCGAGAACGTATTGGTGGCCGAAGCGGGCGCGATCCTGTCGGATGTGCAGGCGGCGGCGCGCGAGGCGGGGCGGCTCTTTCCCCTGTCGCTGGCGGCGGAGGGGTCCTGCCGGATCGGGGGCAATCTTTCGACCAATGCGGGCGGGGTCAACGTGCTGCGCTACGGCAATACACGGGCGCTTTGCCTTGGGCTGGAGGCGGTGATGCCGGACGGGCGCATCTGGCACGGGTTGACGCGGCTGCGCAAGGATAACACCGGCTATGACCTGCGCGATCTGCTGATCGGGGCCGAGGGGACGCTTGGGGTGATCACGGCAGCCGCGCTGAAACTGTCGCCGCAGCCCGCGGCCAAGGGAACGGCGCTGATGATGGTGCATTCCCCCGAGGCGGCGCTGGAGCTGCTGGCGCTGGCACAGGAGCAGGTAGGCGACGGGGTGAGCGCCTTTGAACTGATGCATCGCAACGGGTTCGACTTCCTGTCAGAACATCTGCCGCAGCTGCGCCAGCCCTGGTCGGAAGCGCCGGAATGGTGCGTGCTGGTCGAGCTTGGGCTGTCAAAGGGGAGCGATCCGGTCGAGGCGCTGAGCGATCTCTTTGGCGAGGCGATGGAACGCGATCTGGCCTATGACGGGCTGATCGCGCAGTCCGAGGCGCAGGCCGTGGATTTCTGGATGATGCGCGAGCATATCCCGGAGGCCAATCGCAAGGTCGGCTCGATCGTCAGCAATGACATTGCCCTGCCGCTTGGATCGGTTGCGACCTTCATTGCCAAAGCGCCGGAGAAGCTGGCCGCGCTTGGCGATTTCAGGTTGAATTGTTTCGGGCATCTTGGGGACGGCAATCTGCATTACAATATCTTCCCGGCTGTCGGGCGCGACCGTTCCGAGTATGAGAATATTGCGGTGCAGGCCAAGGATATCATCCATGGGCTGGTGCATGAGATGAACGGGTCGATCAGCGCAGAGCACGGGATCGGGCGCGCCAAGGTCGAAGATCTTGAGCGCTATGGCGATCCGGTGAAACTGGCGGCGATGCGCGCGATCAAGGCGGCGCTCGACCCGCAGGGGATCATGAACCCCGGGGCCGTGCTGCGGGCGTGAGGGCTGCGGTGGGCCCAAGAAAATTCAATTTTCTTGGGAAAATTCCTTGCGGAATTTTGCGCCGCGATCACTCGCCGTCGAAAGCGCAGAGCGCGTGTACGTCCATGCCCATGTCTTCAAGAAGCTTTCGACCGCCGAGATCGGGGAGGTCGATGATGAAAGCGCAGGACATGATCTTGCCGCCCAGCTTTTCGATCAGCTTGATGCCGGCGGCGGCGGTGCCACCGGTGGCGAGCAGGTCGTCGACCACGAGGATCGTTTCGCCGGCCTCGATGGCGTCATCGTGGATTTCAACTGTCGCCTGACCGTATTCCAGCGTGTAATCTTGGCTGATCGTTTTGCCCGGCAGCTTGCCCTTTTTGCGGATCGGCACGAAGCCGACCGAGAGCTGGTGTGCGATGGCGCCGCCGAGGATGAAACCGCGGGCCTCGAGCCCGACGACCTTATCGATGCGGCGACCGGCATACGGGTGCAGCATCTGGTCGATGGCCATGCGAAATCCGCGCGGGTCGGCGAAAAGCGTTGTCACGTCCCGGAACATGATCCCCTCATGGGGGAAATTCTCGATGGTGCGGATATAGTCCTGAACGGTTTTTGACGGTGGCATCTGGGTCTCGATTTCTCTCGGGTCGCGCTTGGTGTGGTGCATTCCGGCCCGGCTTGCAAGCTTGGGCGGTGGCATTTGCACATTGCCGTGGCTCAGCGTGGTTTCGGGGTGGCGCTTTGCCTCGTTTGGGGCAGGGCGGCGACTTCGCCGCCTTCGGATTTGCATTGCCCGGCAAATTGTTTATGAGTCAGTTATATTTACAACCTCTATACAATGTATATACATCCGGTTGTCACCTGGTCCGGGCGGGAGAAGGCAGTGTCGAAGAAAGACGTCAAGGCATCGAAGAAGAACAGCCAGCTTATCCTGCGGCTTGGCAAGGAAGAACGCGATGCCTTCGTGGAGCTCTGCAAGGAGCTCGACACCAGCGCCGCCCGCGAGATCCGTCGCTTCATTCGCGAATTCATGAAGGAAAACAAGGCAAAGTAGGTTCTGCCTTTCCTAGACCGGGCGCCGCATAAATGCCGTCAGACAGCCCATGGCAACAAGCGTTGCACCACCGAAACGGGTGATGTTCGCGATAATGCGCGGTTGGGTGATCAGGCGGCGCAGGCGGTCGGCCATCAGCGCATAGGCGATGGCGTTGAGCCCGGCGAGGGTCACGAAGGTTGCAATCAACAGCGAGAATTGTGGCAGCAGCGCCTCTCCGGGACGCACGAACTGCGGCACAAAGGCGATGAAGAAGGCGATGGATTTCGGGTTCAGCGCGGTAACCGTCGCTGCGTGGCGAAATACCGAACCCGGCGTGATGTCCCGGCTGGGCCGGTCCAATTGCAGCGCATCCTCGGGCGCTGAGCGGATCAGCTTGATCCCGAGCCAGACGAGATAGACGGCCCCGGCCCATTTCAGGATCGAGAACAGCGTTGCCGAGGTCATCACCAGCGCGCCGAGCCCAAGCAACGAGGCGGTCAGGGCGATAAAATCGCCAAGGCAGACGCCAAGCGCTGTGGCGATGGCCACGCTGCGCCCTTTGGAGAGCGCATAGCTCAGCACCATCAGCACCGTTGGGCCGGGCAGCAGCAGCAAAGCGGTAGAGGCGGCCAGGAAGGCGAACCAGAGATCGAGAGGCATTTCCGAATTCCTTGCGATAGGGCTAATAGGCCACGGGCCATTGCGAATTGACTAACGCGCCGCGCGTCCGGACCGCAAGAGGCTGCTTTACGCGGGTTGGATGCGGGCGCGAGAGGCCGGTCGGGTTATAAAACCCGGCCCGCCACCGCGTCGAGCTTCGCGACAAGTTCGGGGTCGCGTTTTTCCGGGGCGGTCATAATCGCGAATTCAAGCGCGCGGTCGCAGCCATCGGGGCAGGGTTCACGGTCGGGGCCAAGCAGCGCAGGCAGGCGCGAGACGAGGGCGCGGCCCTTGTCGGCATTGCCGGTAAGTGTCGCTATGATATCGGAAATCTCGACCGCACCGTGATCGGGGTGCCAGCTGTCGAAATCGGTGATCATGGCGACAGAGGCATAGCAGAGCTCGGCTTCGCGGGCGAGTTTCGCCTCGGGCATATTGGTCATGCCGATCACATCCGCGCCCCAGCTTTCGCGGTACATCCTGGATTCCGCGATCGAGGAAAACTGCGGCCCTTCCATCGCAAGATAGGTACCGCCGTCATGCACGGTGATCCCGGCGTCGATGGCCGCTGCAAGGCAGGCCGCCGAGAGACGCGGGCAGGTCGGGTGGGCGACGCTTACATGGGCCACGCAGCCGGTGCCGAAAAACGATTTCTCACGCGCGAAAGTGCGGTCAATGAACTGATCTATAATGACGAAATCGCCCGGCTCCATGTTTTCGCGAAACGATCCGCAGGCCGAAACCGAGATCACATCGGTAGCGCCGATCCGTTTGAGCGCGTCGATATTGGCGCGATAGGGCACGGTGGAGGGCGAATGCACATGGCCGCGACCGTGACGGGGCAGAAAGGCCATCTCGACTCCGTTGAGCGTGCCGGTCAGGATCTGGTCCGACGGCGCGCCCCAAGGTGTTTCAACCGTGATCCATTCCGCCCCTTCCAGCCCGTCGATGTCATAGACTCCCGATCCGCCGATCACGGCGATTTTGGTCTTGGTCATAGCTGCCCCATTCCTTTGATTTGGGCGGATCGTGGCTGTCCGCTGCGGGGAAATCAACCGCTGAAACGTGCTCGGTGAACCCGTGCAGCGGCGATGCACAGGCCGTGCACAATCCGTACACCCCCTGTACACCGCCGCAGTGCAGCATCGGCGGCAGATCGGGGTTTTCTACTGGCGGCATGGTAGATTTTTAATTTATCGTTCCGTCAGCCGTGGGGATGCAGGCGATCTCTTTCCCAGCGATAGCGGCGCGTGTTGGATTAATTTATCTGATTCATTTTGCTCGCTTCGATCAACTGGATTGATTGATCCAAGTTGGTCCCGTTCCAAGCCGCGACGCAGGCTCGCCTCTCGAATTGATTCTTTGCAAAGTCATATTAGCGATTGATGAGCAGTCCGTTCGGTTCTTGGCAGCTACTGCGCATGGTTATCGAGCGGTCTTTAACGCGCGGAAAGTTGGTCGTGGGGCCGCAGATAGGCCTTTCGGGCCAACAATCCGCCCGCCAAAGGTGGCTTTCCTGGCCGCTATGGCTTATGCGCCTGCTCAAAACCGGTCAAATCTCAGGACATTTCATGCCCAAGGCACTTCTGGCGTCATTTGCCAAACGTATCTCCATTTCCGATCTGCAACTGCTGCCGGATGAAAAACTCAGCCCGTCGCGGATCCGGATCGAACTGCTGTCGGGGCTGACCGTGGCGCTGGCGCTGGTGCCCGAAGCGGTGGCCTTTGCCTTTGTCGCCGGGGTGCACCCTTTGGTGGGTTTGTATGCAGCCTTTATCGTGGGTCTGATCACGGCCTGTATCGGCGGGCGTCCGGGAATGATTTCCGGCGCGACCGGGGCGCTGGCTGTGGTGATGGTGGCGCTGGTGGCGCAGCACGGGGTGGAATACCTGTTCGCGACCGTGGTCCTGATGGGGCTGTTGCAGATATTCGCGGGCATCATGCAGTGGGGCAAGTTCATCCGGCTGGTGCCACATCCGGTGATGCTGGGCTTTGTCAACGGGCTGGCCATCGTGATTTTCCTTGCGCAGATGAGCCAGTTCAAGGTGCCGGGATCGGTTGAAAACACCGGGCATGGCATGGGCGGCGGCGAGTGGCTGTCGGGCGGGCCGCTGCTGTTGATGCTGGCGCTGGTTGGCGTGACCATGGCGATCATCTGGGTGACGCCGCGCATCACCAAGGTTGTCCCTGCGCCGCTGGCCGGGATCGGGATCGTCGCGGCCGTTGTCATTGCCTTTGGGCTGGATGTGCCACGGGTTGGCGACATGGCCTCGATCCAGGGCGGCTTGCCGAGCTTTCACATCCCGATGGTGCCGCTGAACTGGGAGACCTTCCAGATCATCCTGCCCTATTCGGTGATCCTTGCGGCCATCGGCCTGATCGAGAGCCTGCTGACGCTGAACCTTGTGGGGGAGATCACCGGCAAGCGCGGCGGGGCAAGCCAGGAATGCGTGGCACAGGGCATTTCCAACACGGTCACCGGTTTCTTTGGCGGTATGGGCGGTTGCGCGATGATCGGGCAGTCGATGATCAACGTGAAATCGGGCGGGCGCACGCGGATCGCTGGCATCGCGGCGGCGCTTTTCCTGCTGATCTTTATCCTCTTTGCCGCGCCGCTGATCGAGCTGATCCCGCTGGCCGCGCTGGTTGGCGTGATGTTCATGGTGGTGATCGGGACCTTTGCGTGGAACTCGTTCAAGATCCTGCGCAAGGTGCCGCTGACCGATGCTTTCGTGATCCTGCTGGTGACGGTCGTGACGGTCTGGCAGGATCTCGCGGTGGCCGTGGTCGTGGGCGTGATCGTCTCGGCCTTGGCCTATGCGTGGAACAACGCGCGTCGCATCCATGCCAAGACCCATCTGACGCCCGAAGGTGCGCGGGTTTACGCGGTGCAGGGGCCGTTGTTCTTTGGCTCGTCTGACGGGTTTGTCGAGATGTTCGACGTGGCGGGTGACCCCGGCGTCGTGGTGGTGGATTTTGCCGACAGCCGGGTTGTCGATCAATCCGCCCTGCAGGCGATTGAAACCGTTGCCTCGAAATACGAGGCGGTCGGCAAGGAGATCGTCCTGCGTCACCTGAGCCGCGATTGCCACCGGTTGCTGAACAAGGCCGGGCACTTGGTTGTCGATAGCGATGACGATCCGGATTATGGGCTGGCGGTGAATTATTCAGTCCGCACCGGTATTCTGGGCGGTCACTGAGACCGGTTATGGCGTGGGCCGGGGGGACCTCCGGCCCTTTGCGTCACTCGATTTCGAAAGAAATATCGTAGGTGAGTTCTTCGGCCGTTTCGTTGACCACTTCGACGATATGATCGCCGGATTGCTGGAGTGTGCCTGAGTAGGCGGTGCCCGCCTCCGTGCCCTCCAGCAGGATCGAGTCGTCGGGATTGCGGATGGTGTAGTACATCTCACCAGACTGGGGTGTTATGCTGACATCAAGTTGCTGGCCTTGCCCTGCGCCGAGAATGAACTGGAAGGCCCCGCCGGGTTCCAGTGTGCGGGTCAGGGTGGTGCCTGAACTGCCCGCGTCGAATTTAACGACCTCCTGAAAGTCGGCGAGTTGCGGCGCTGTGCGGGCGGCTTCGGCCTGTTCTTCGGTCGCTTCTTCGAGCACGCCGATGGTGCCGTCGGCATAGGCGATGCAACGCCAAACCGTGCCGCCGCCATCCTCGAGCATGACCTCGGTGCCTGCCTGCGAAAAGCTGGAGTTCAGCACGGTGCCGCCGGGGGCGCTGGCCAGGTCCGAGGCTGCGAGTTTGTCGATACAGGCGTCAATCGCGGACTGGTCAGGGTTGTCCGAAGCTATTGCCGCATTCGCCAGCAGGGCGAGGCAGGCAAGGGAAAACATGTGACGGGAATTCATGTGCGATACTCCTCTGTCGCGGCCATGTAGGCAAAGCGTATCGCGATGTTGTCCTGCAGCAAAGAGAATGTTCGGCGGTGGGGTAGATGAGATTCACGGGACATGTGTTTTGCCGGTGGTGCGCGCTGGCCTTGTAAGTAATTAATAAATTCGCTTTGTGGCTGATTATTGATTTTGGATAGCGAAATTTTCCGCAACGCAGAAATTAGATTATTAAGTCTCTCCGTATTATTACCCAATATGGAAACAGTCGTTTTCTAAACAACTTCGAATTGAAATATTTATTTTTCACTTAGGCTTGATCGGTTCTTTTCGTCCTGAAAGGGTGCCGGGTGTGAATGTTAATAATGGGGCTATACCAGTGAAAAGAACTTCAATTACTTTTGTCGGAGGTGCCGTGCTTGCACTTGCGACGGCGACCTCGGCAATGTCCGCAGAAATTATTACCACCTTTGACGGATCGCAGGGATGGCAAAGCACCGATACCCGTCCGGGCGGCGATTTCGAGATTGTCGATCTTGCGGGAATGGGTGGCAATCTTGAGAATAATCAACCGGCTGGCACCGGCGCGGTCAAGCTGACGACCGACAGCACCAATACCGCCAAGTCTGAGGTCGGCCTAGTCAAGGATTTCGGAAAAGTCTCCGACATTCTGAATGGCAATTTCAGCCTTTCCTATAGCTGGTTCGATACCGGCGGAAAGGTTGCCGCGCCTTCGCTTAAGCTTGCCTTTTACAGCGCGAGTTTCGCCGGTGACGGTTATGGGCAGCTGATTTACGAACCATATGCACAGGGCGTGGATGAAAAGTCTTATATTACGCCTACGCAGGGCGATTGGGTCACTGCTAATATCGATCTGGACGATGGTCGTTTCTGGAATACCGGTATGTTTGGCGTAGCATCTTCTGCTGCAGGGCCGCCGAATTACACGCTGGGTGAATGGCTGAGCGAATTCGATGCTGAATTCAGCGACGCGAGCCTTGTCGGACTTTCGCTTGGTATCGGTTCTTATAACCCGGATGAAACGGGATATGTCGATTGGGTTTCCATTTCGGGAACCGAAGCTGACGGAACCTATGACTTCGAAGCGCCTGCGCCGGTGCCGCTGCCTGCAAGCCTTCCGCTGATCCTCCTTGGAATGGGGGCGTTTGGCCTGGTTCGGGGGCGTCGCCGGGCCTGAACGTAACAAGGGCGGCAGGTTAATGCCGCCGGGATGGTAACTGTGCCTGCCGAAACCCAGGTTTTGGCAGGTTTTTTTATGTGTGGGGCACTAGCTGGCCTGTTCCGGAGCGGGTGTGCCCGGCACCGGGAACACCACATCATAGAGCCAGTTGAAGCTGAAGGCATAGAGCACGTAGAAAACGGCAAGGGTCGCGTCCATCAGCAGCGCGTGCAGAAAGCTGATGTCGAGATACCACGCGATAAAGGGCGCGAGGATCATCAGCAGGCCGCCTTCGAACAGCAGTGCATGGGCGACGCGGACGCGGAAGGATTTTTCAGTGCTGCCGGTCAGGTGGCGCATCAGGTGGTCAAAGCCGAGGTTGAAGACATAGTTCCAGAGCATCGCGAGTGTCGCGCTGACGATGGCGACGACGCCGATATGGTCGAGCGGCATGGCATAGATCCATGCGATCAGCGGCACGACCAGAAATAGAGCGATGACTTCGAAGAGGATGGCGTGGCGGATACGGTCCTTGGTGTTGCGCATGGCGGGGCCCTTTTTGTCTTTCGGGCCGTCCCGATCCGGTTTCCCTTGCTGGGGGAGGTCGTCCTCACGCGGTGACTATGTATTCATCGCGACGGGCGGTTCAAGGCCCCGGGGAGCGAAATCAGCGCCGGTGCAGCAGCGGGTCGGGTTCGCGTAGTTTCAGGGGCGCGCGGCTGTGTTCATTGGCGGCGAGGGTGGCTTTTTCGAGAAGCCGCAGGAAGATCGCGCGTTCTTCTTCGTCCAGACCTTCGAGCATGTCGGGCTGCATTGCCAGCACATGGGGCTGGGCGGTGGCATAGAGCGTGTGCCCGGCCTCGGTCAGGTTCAGTTCCTTGGCGCGGCGGTCGTGGCGGGCGGTGGAGCGGGCGAGCAGCCCGCGGTTTTCCAACTTGTCGATGACCTTGCCGATGGTGGCGCGGTCATAGGCGACAAGGCCCGCAACGGTGGCCTGATCGATGCCGGGATGCAGGCGGAGGGCGGAGAGCACGGCGAATTGCACCGGGGTCAGCGTCAGGCCGAGCGAATTCATCCGTTCAAGGAACAGCCCGGTCGATATCTGGTTGAGCCGCCGGATCAGGTGGCCTGGCATCGCGTAGATTTCCATTTGCTCATCCTGACGGGTTTCAGAATTACTGGCAAGTATGCTTATGATTGCCCGTTTGAACCGGCTTTCCCTTGCCGGAGCAGAAGGGTAGAGCGGGACATGGCTTTGACATCCGACTCTCTGATTGATCTTTTGAACCACGGCTATGACTGCGTGATCGACGTGCGCAGCCCGGCGGAATTTGCCGAGGACCATGTGCCTGGCGCCATCAACCTGCCGGTGCTCGACAATGAGGAACGCGCGCGGGTCGGGACGATCTACAAGCAGCAAAGCCCGTTTCTGGCGCGCAAGCTGGGGGCGGCGCTGGTATTTCGCAACGCCTCGCGTCATCTGGAGGAAAGGCTGTCGCATCATGACGGGGGATGGCGGCCGCTGGTCTATTGCTGGCGCGGCGGGCAGCGGTCGGGATCTTTTGCGTGGATGCTGGGGCAGATCGGCTGGCGGTCAGAGGTGATCGAGGGCGGCTATCGCACCTATCGGCGGCTGGTGAACCGGATGCTGTACGAGGATGTGCTGCCCTATCGGCTGGTGGCGCTTGACGGATTTACCGGTACGGCCAAGACCGACCTGTTGCACCGGGCGCGGGATCTGGGGGCGCAGGTGCTGGACCTTGAAGGCGCGGCGGGGCATCGTGGTTCTCTCTTGGGTGGGATGGCCGGCGGGCAGCCGAGCCAGAAAGCGTTTGAATCCGAACTTGCCGGGGTGTTGTGCCGGTTCGACCCCGCGCGGCCCGTGCTGGTCGAGGCGGAATCGAGCAAGATCGGCGAACGGATCATTCCGCCTACCATCTGGGAAGCGATGAAGATCGCCCCCCGGATCGAGTTGCGCGTGCCGCTTGAGGCGCGGACGCAGTACCTTGTCCGGGCCTATGACGATATCCTCTCGGACGGCGAGACGCTGACCCATAAACTCTCCTTTCTGCGCGCTCATCGCGGCGGCGAGGTCGTGGATGGCTGGAACGCGATGATCGATGCGGGGGACAAGGCCGGGGTGACGCGGGCGCTGATGGCGCAGCATTACGATCCGTCCTATTTGAAATCGCGCAAGGCGATCGGTGTCGAACCGGCAGAGGTGCTGGACCTGCCAGACCTCTCGGAGCCGGTGCTGGCGGATACGGCGGCGCGGATCTGCGAGATGTTGGAGCGGATGGGCTGAGCGATGGCCGGGGATTTCGCGACAGTTGGCGTGGCGCCGGCCTATGGTGAGGCCGCGACAAGGTTGCGGGCGATGGGCGGACGTGCCAGCCTTGGTGGCGGAACAATCAGGCAGGATAGCAGATGACCTCCCGGCAACCCCAGAAGAACCGGTCGGAAATGATCTGTGTGGCGCTGCGCTCGGCAATCCTTGAGCGGGCGCTGCTTCCGGGGATGAAGCTGCCCGAGGATTCGCTGGGCGAGCGGTTCGGCGCGAGCCGCACGATTGTCCGGCAGGCGCTGGAACGGCTGGCAGCGGAAGGGCTGGTCGAGCTGCGCCACAATCGCGGTGCGGCGGTGGCCTCGCCCAGTCTCGAAGAGGCGCAGGACCTGTTCGAGTTGCGCGCGCAGGTCGAGGATCTGGTGATCCGGCGGCTGGCGACAGGGTTCACGGCTGCGCAGGAAAAGGCGCTGATGGCGCATATCGGGCGCGAGGAAGAGGCGCAGTCGGGGCCGGAGCCGATCTCGATCCGGCTGGCGACCGAGTTCCATATCCTGATGGCGGAACTGACCGGCAGCCCGGTGCTGGCGCGCTATGTCAACGAGATCGCCTATCGCTGCGGGCTGACCCTGTCGCAATTCTCGCGGCCGCATTCGACGACCTGCGGCATACAGGAACATCGCGACATCGTGGCTGCGCTGAAGACCGGCGACGTGGCGCGCGCGCAGGGGATCGCGCGCGCGCATCTGGATTCGGTGTCTGCCCGGGCGCAGTTCAAGGGCGCCGAGAACAGCGGGTATTCCTATCTCGACGTGCTGGAACCCTATGCAAGCAAAATGCGCGATAGCGGCTGAGCGGTCAGGCCTCGATCCCGCGCGCCGTCAGGATGCGTTCGGCGCTGTCGTTCCAGACGTCCATCTTGACGATCTTGCCTCCCTCGACCACGAAACGATCGACATAGCGGTTGCCTTCAAAGGCGGTGCCGTCATGCCATTCGCCGTAGAGGTAGCCAGTGGAATAGACCACGGTGCCCTCGGCGCCCTGTGCCACGTCGAACTGGCGCATGTCCTTTTTCACCCATTTGTAGCGCATCGCGTTGAAGCCCGCCGGGCCTGACGGGTGGTGATACACCCGGCCGCCGGTAAAGGTGATGGTCACGTTCTTGGCCATGTAGGTCGCGGCGCGTTCCGGATCGGGCACCATCGAGGCTTCGAGGTAATCGCGGACGATCCGTGCTTCCTCGGGTAGGCTGTCTGCATCGGGAATCATCGTGTCGGTCATGGGGGTCCTTTCCATCTCGGCGTGATTCGACTGTGCCACTCTGGCCGGGCTCCCGCCAGATGCATACGAAAATTACATACAAAAATTGCATGCGATTTGCCTCATCCTTGTGCAGGAGGCGGGGAAAGCGGGAAATTTGTGGGTCGCTGGACCGGTTGCCTTTGACAGATGCAGGTGCAGCAACGGCCATAAGAGACATCTGAAAGCCTTGTTCATCGGAGAGATAGATCATGCCCGTCCGACTAAACCTGACCCGCCGTACCGTGATGGCCGGCGCTGCCGCGCTTGGCCTTTTGAGCGCCGTTCCTGCCGCCGCGCAGGAAGATCCGATCAAGATCGGCCTTGTTGCCGCGCTGAGCGGACAATCCGCCAAGTCCGGCGAGGCGATCACCCGCGGCATCATGCTGGCGCTCGACAAGATCAACGGCGAGGGCGGTGTGCTGGGCCGTCAGCTGGAGCTGGTGAGCCGCGATGACGAAAGCAATCCGGGCAAGGGCCTTGTCGCCGCGCGTGAGCTGGTGCAGCGCGAAGGTGTCGCGGCGCTGATCGGCGGGCTGGATACGCCGGTATCGCTGGCCATCGTGCCGTTCGCCAACGAAGCCAAGGTGCCGTTTATCGGGCCGTGGGCGGCGGGCACGCCGATCACCAAGAACGGGGCCGAAGAAAACTATGTCTTCCGCGTCTCGGCCGTGGACGAGATCGTGGACGAAGCGATCACCGAATACCTCGTGACCAAGTATGGCGCGAAAAAGCCGGGGATGATCCTGATCAACAACCCTTGGGGTGAATCCAACGAAAAGGGTCTGCTCAAGGCGCTTGATGCGCGCGGTATGGAACATGCGGGCATCGAGAAGTTCGAGAGCAACGATGTGGACGTGGTTCCGCAGCTGACCCGGCTGAAGGAAAACGGCGCGGACGGGCTGTTCATGGTGGCGAACGTGGCGCCGTCGGCGCAGGTGGTGAAGTCGCTCGACAAGATGGGCTGGGATGTGCCGATTGCGTCGCATTGGGGCCCGGCGGGCGGCCGTTTCACCGAGCTGGCCGGGGTGAGCGGTGAAAAGGTCCACTTTATCCAGACCTTCCTGTTCACCGACCCGGAACACCCGCTGTTTGTAAAACTGCAGGAGATGTTCCCCGAGATCGAGACGCTGGCCGATGTGACCCCGGCGACCGGTATCGCCAACGCCTATGACTCGGTTCTGCTGCTGGCGGCGGCAATCGAAGCTGCTGGATCGACCGAAGGTCCGGCGATCCGCGAGGCGATGTACGGCATCAGCGGTGTCGAGGGGGTCATCAAGACCTATGACACGCCGTTCACGCCCGACAATCAGGATGCGCTGGGTCCGAACGACTACCTGTTCTCGCAGTTCGTCGACGGCCAGATCATTCCGCTTGCAGACTGAGAGTGAACTTCGGCCCCCGGTCCCTGACCGGGGGTCTTTACCAATTCCCCGCGCGTGACGCGGCCCCGTCCCGGAGCAGGACATGACATTATTCGTAACGGCACTGGTGACCGGACTTGGCCTTGGCGCCATGTACGGTCTGATCGCACTTGGGTTCCAGATCACCTATTCGGTCTGTTCGCGGGTCAATTTCGCGCAAGGTTCCATGGTGATGCTCGGCGCGGTGCTTGGCTATGTTCTGACCGAGCGGGCCGGTCTGCCGGTGATCGTGGCCTATCCGATGGCGCTGGTGGGATGCGCGCTGATGGGGATGCTGGTCGAGCTGTTGCTGGTGCGGCCTTTCGCGGTGCGCGGGTCTGAGGCCTGGCTGATGGCGACCGTTGCGGGGGGGATCCTCCTTGACAATGCGGTGATGTTCACCTTTGGCAACGAGCCCAGGAGCCTGCCGTCGCCGCTGGTGGAGCAGACCTGGCAGATTTTCGGCACCGGGGTTTATCCGCAGCAATTGCTGATCCCGTTGGTGGCGGTCGGACTGGCGGTTGGCCTGCACGTCCTGTTCCGGCGCACGCGGCAGGGGCGCGCCCTGCTGGCGGTGGTTCAGAACCCCGAGGCCGCGCGGCTGATGGGGATCAATACGACGGCGATGATTTCCGGGTCGTTCGCGCTGTCGGCGGTGCTGGCCGGGGTAGCAGGGCTGCTGATCGCGCCGCTGTTCTCGGTGCATTCTGACATGGGCACGCTGTTCGGGATCAAGGCCTTTGCGGTGGCGATCCTTGGCGGCATGACCTCGGCCTCGGGCGTGATGATCGCCGGGTTCATCTATGGGCTGGTCGAGGCGCTGGTGACCACCTACCTTGGGTCGTCCTATACCTATATCGTCGTTTTCGCCCTGCTGATCGCGGTGCTTGCGGTACGGCCGAACGGGTTGTTCGGCACCGCCGCGCTGAGAAAGGTATAGCGCCGTGCGGATGAGTGAATCGCGACTTCTCGACTTGTCGATCCTTGCGCTTGGGGTGCTGGCGCTGGCGCTTTTGGGGGTGGTGAACGGCTATATGCAGTTCGTCTTTGGCCTTGTGGCGATCTGGACGATCCTCTGCACCGGGCTGAACGTGCTGTTCGGTCTGACCGGCTTGGTGTCTTTGGGGCAAGTCGGCTTTTTCGCCGTGGGCGCCTATGCCCATGCGATCCTGTTGCAGGCGGGGGTGAATTTCTGGCTGGCGCTGCCGGCGGGCGCGCTGGTCGCCGCGGCGGTGGGCTGCGTTCTGGCGATACCGGCGGTGCGCATGGCGGGGCCGTTCCTTGCGATGGTGACCATCGCTTTTGCCTTTATCGTCGAACATCTGGCCATCGAGTGGCGGGCGCTGACGGGGGGGCAGAATGGGCTGTTCGGTTTCGATCAGCCCGCCATCTTCGGCTATATCTTTTCCGAGGCGGACCTGATCCGGCTGGCCATCGTGCTGGCGGCGCTGGGGCTGCTGGCCTATCGGCGCCTGTCCGTCAGCGGCTGGGGCATCGCGATGGCGGCGCTGCGCGATCAGGAGGTTTCGGCCGGTTCGCTGGGCTATGATCCGTTCCTCACCAAGCTTGCCGCCTTTGCGATTGCGGCGGGCGCGGCGGGGCTGGCGGGCGGGCTGTTCGCCTCGCTCATGCAGTTCATCGCGCCGAGCAATTTCGTGCTGTCGCAGTCGATCCTGTTCCTGTTCGCGGTGATCCTTGGCGGGGCGGGGACGGTGCTTGGCCCGCTGGTGGGGGCGGCTGTGGCGGTGCTGCTGCCCGAGTTCCTTGCCGGGCTTGCCGAATACCGGCTGCTGTTTTTCGGCGCGCTGCTGGTGGCGGTGCTGCTGGTGGCGCCGCGCGGGATCGTCGGCACCATCGCGGCCTTTCTGCCGCGGCGGGCGCGACCGGCAAATGCCGTCACGCCAGAGGAGGCGCTGGCCTTTGTCAGCCCAGAGACGCCCGAGGGGCTGCGTGTCAGCGGGCTTGGGATTTCCTTCGGCGGGGTCAAGGCGGTGAGCGGCGCGGCCTTTGAGGCGCGACCGGGCGAGGTGACCGCGATCATCGGGCCGAACGGGGCGGGAAAGACCACGCTCCTTAACATGATCTCGGGGTTTTACCGTCCCGGCGAGGGACGAATCGAGACCGGTGGCACCGATATCGCGGGCTGGTCTATGCATGCGACCGCGCGGCAAGGAGTCGCGCGGACCTATCAGGCGACGCGGCTGTTCGGGTCGCTCAGCGCCGAGGAAAACGTGCTGGCGGCCTTTCCGCGGGGCCGGTTCGGCGGGGTCTTTACCGCGCTGGGCACGGCGGAACGGCGGGCAATGGCGCAGGGCTTGCTGCGGCTGGTGGGGTACGAGGGCAAGCCGGAAACGCTGGCCTCGGACCTGCCGCATGTGGACCGGCGGCTGATCGAGATCGCGCGGGCGCTGGCGATGCGGCCCCGGATGCTGCTGCTTGATGAACCGGCGGCGGGCCTGATGCAGGGCGACAAGCGGGCGATGTCGCTGGTGCTGCGTCGGCTCGCGGATGCCGGGATTGCCGTGGTGCTGGTGGAACATGACATGGAACTGGTGATGGGCATTTCCGACCGCATCCTTGCGATGGACGCGGGAGAGCCGATTGCCTTTGACACGCCCGAGGCGGTGCGCGCTGATGCGCGGGTCATTGCGGCCTATCTGGGTGAGGGCACGCTGAGCGTTCCGGCCCGGGCGCTGGCGCATGAACCGGGGGCGATGGATACGCTGATCGCCAAGGATCTTTGTGCCGGATATGGCGCGGCGGACGTGTTGCAATCGGTCAACCTGCGGGTCGGCAAGGGTGAGCTTGTCGCGTTGCTCGGCGCGAACGGGGCGGGGAAATCGACATTCCTGCGGACGGTTTCGGGGCTGATGGCGCCGACCTCGGGCCATGTGATCCTGAACGATGGCTATATCGGCGGGCTGCCTCCGCATAAAATCGTCGAGCGCGGCGTGGTGCTTGTGCCCGAGGGGCGGCAGGTGTTCCCAGAGTTGAGCGTGGCTTATAACATCGAACTGGGGGCCTACCGGCGCAAGACGCGGCCCGATGCGAGCGAATTGGAGGCGATTTTGCAGCGTTTCCCGCGTCTGCGCGACCGGCTGCACGCGCGGGCCGGGTTGTTGTCGGGGGGCGAGCAGCAGATGATGGCGATTGCGCGCGGGTTGATGGCCTCACCCAAGCTGTTGTTGCTGGATGAGCCGTCGCTGGGCCTGTCGCCCGGCATGGTCGAGGAGCTTTACGCGATCTTGGCCGAGCTGCGCGACGATGGGATCACGATCCTGCTGGTCGACCAGATGGCATCGCTCGCGCTGGCGGCGGCGGATCGCGGCTATATCCTTGAACAGGGGCGCATCGTGGCCGAGGGCAGCGCGCAGGAGCTGTTGCAGGACGACGCACTGATCGCGGCCTATCTGGGTGGCGGGCAGGAACGGGCGGAGGCGGCGCAATGACACTTGATCTGGTGATCCGCAACGCGCGGCTGACGGACGGAGGCGAGTTGCTGGATCTGGGCATCCGCGCCGGGCGTATCGCAGATATCGCGAGGGATCTGAGCAGCCCGGCGCGGGTGCTGGATGCCGAGGGCGGTCGGCTGATAAAAGGCTTTGCCGACAGTCACCTGCACCTCGACAAGGCCTGCCTGCTGGACCGGGCGGCGAACCCCTCGGGCACGCTGAAAGGCGCGATAGAAGCGGTGAGCGCGGCCAAGCGCGATTTCACTCGCGAGGATATCTATGCCCGTGGGGCGCGGGTTCTGGAAAAGGCGATCTGTCAGGGCACGACGCTGATCCGCACCCATGTGGAGATCGACCCGGCGGTGGGGCTTGCGGGGTTCGATGCGGTTGCGCAGCTCAAGGCCGATTATGCCTGGGCGCTGGAGTTGCAAATCTGCGTCTTTCCGCAGGAGGGTCTGTTGAATTACCCCGGCACCGAAGAGCTGCTGCGCGCGGCGCTTGACCGGGGCGCGGATCTGCTGGGCGGGTGTCCCTATACCGACAGCGATCCGGAGGGGCAGATCGCGCGGCTGTTCGATATGGCGCGGGAATACGATGTCGATCTGGATTTCCACCTCGATTTCGACCTCGACAATACTTGGCGTCATCTGGACGAGGTGGCGCGGCAGACCGTAGCGCATGCGATGCAGGGGCGGGTGGCGATTGGTCATGTCACCAAGCTCTCGACCCTGCCGCCGCCGCAGCTTGACGAGACCATAGCGCTGATGCGCGATGCGGGGATCGCGCTGACGGTGCTGCCCGCGACGGACCTGTTCATGATGGGCCGCGAATTCACCGACTCCGTGCCGCGCGGGGTGGCCCCGGCGCATCGTTTCCACGCGGCGGGGCTTTGCTGCACCGTGGCGACGAATAACGTGCTGAACCCGTTCACGCCTTATGGCGATTGCTCGCTGCCGAGGATGGCGAACCTGTTCGCCAATATCGCGCAGATCGGCGATCCGGCGGGGCTGGATGCCTGTTTCGACATGATCTCGGCGCAGCCCTTCCGGCTTCTGGGGCGCGAGGCGGCGATCAAGCCGGGCGACGCGGCGGATCTGGTGCTTTTGCCCTGTGCGACTTCGGCGATGGCGGTGGCCGAGATCTGTCGCCCTTTCTGGGGGATGCGGTCGGGCCGGATGAGTTTCGAAGCGCCCAAACCGGTGCTGCTGGCGCCCGAAAGCGCGGAGGTTGGAAAGGTGAGGTCTGCTGAGAGTGGTGCTTGAGGGATAGGGGGGTGTGAGCAGCTTGTGTCGAGCGTACCCTCTCTGGGTCTGATTTGAGCCCATGGTGAAAGGTTGTGCCCGGGGCGCTGTGATTACTTATGCTTAGACTCGGTTCCCCTATCTCCGCGCTGTTCCCGGTGGCTTGGTTTTGATGACCTTCTGGATCAGGGCGATGAACTGGCGCTTTTCATCTTCGGTCAGACCTGCCAGTCGCATTGCGTTCTCTTCCTGGGCCGCCGCGATGGCCGGGTCGCGCAGGTTGCGGGCGCGGTCGGTCAGCCAGATTCGCTGAGCCCGCCCGTCGTTCGCATCCTTCTTGCGGACAATCAGGCCGTCTCGCTCCATCCGCGCCAAGGTATTGGCCATTGTCGCCTGTTCGATGTCGAGCCGCTGGGTAAGCTGCTTCTGGGTCAGACCGTCCGTCTCCCAGAGTTCGAGAAGCGCGGGAAACGTGCCGGTGGTTAGGCCCAGAGGCTTGATCCGCGCGGTCAGGCCTTGCGCGAAGATACGCGCCATGTGGTTTGCGAGATATCCCGCCGACTGATCCTTCGAAAACGTCATGGGGAAGTCTTACCACTTGCATAGCCCGCTATACAACTGATACATAGCTAGCTATACAAATATCACCACGACAAGGAATTTCGTCATGTCGAAAACCATTCATCCCATCGCCGGGGCTATAGCTCTGATGACGATTTTGAGTTTCTGGCTCTCTACCGTCTGGTCCGAGACCTTTGCCGGAGAACAGGCTGTTACGACGGTCAAGGATCTGATTCCTTACGGTTTTTTCATTCTGTTTCCTGCCCTGATGGCCGCAGGCGGGTCGGGGTTCCAGTTGGGCAAGAAAATGCGCGGTCCGCTGATTAACGCCAAGAAAAAGCGGATGCCTTTCATCGCGGCCAATGGCATCCTGATCCTGATCCCCTCGGCGTTGTATCTGTCTTTCAAGGCACAGGCGGGGACGTTCGACATGGCTTTTTACGGGGTGCAAGTGATCGAGTTGGTTGCGGGTGCGGTCAATATCACCTTGCTGGGGCTTAACATGCGCGATGGGCTGCGCCTGTCGCGCAGACGGACGGCCCGTGCCTGAACCTGTGCGGAAAAGGGTTTTTTACGAGGCGGCGGAGCGAAGCAGATTTCGACTGATATCCCGGAGGCGGTATCGTTCGCCTCCCGACCAATCCAGTTTGCATACGCCGCAATAGGGTCGGGCAGCGAAACTGCCCGACCTTGAGTGTATCTCGGCCCGTCCGGGTTTTGCGAACGGGACCGCCTTTGCGGCGGGTCCTTGCGGGGCCTGCCGGATATCCACCGCCCTATAACTCGAGGCGCGAGGCCAGTTTTGACAACCAGATCTGGTCGAGCGGGGACACGCGATGTCGCCTGAGGTGATCGCCCGCCGGGCCGCGCAGGGCATTGACCCTGCGGCGGTCACGGGGAGGCAGTTTGCGGGCGGCGAGATCGCCAAGGGTAATGGTAATCTTCATATGTCTTCTCCAATTCTTCTTGGTTTGAAAGTTTTCGTCATTAAATCTGGGCGGCCCGGCAGAGGCTGCCGGGCCGGTCGGTATGCCCGCGCGCAGAATATCGCGCGGGAATGGGGACCCGGTCAGGCCGGAACGGCCGAAAGGTTCGAGGCCGCGATGCAGGTCACGTGCCGGTGGTCGGTGCCGCAGCATCCGCCAAGGACCTGCGCCCGGGGCAGAAGCCGACGGAGTTCGGCATAGTCGCGGCCCAGCTCCTCGGGGTTGCCGGGATCGAGCTCTTCGGCCTCGTCGAGTTCCGCGTGGCTGAGGCGCGAGGCATTGGCACGGATGCCACCGATGCGCTGTAGCCAGCCCTTGTCGCCGGTGAGGCGGTCACGGAAATGATCCGGGTGGGCGCAGTTGACCATGAAATAGGCCGCGCTTGACCCGGTTTCCGCATCCGCCGACAGGATCGCCTCACGCAGGGGCGTTCCGTCGGGCAGGTTGCCGTCTGTTTCGACCGTGAAGGACGGAACGCAGGGCATGCCGGCCTTTTCGGAGGCGCGGATGATGCCGACGGCCTCGGCCACGGTGCTGAGGGTGAAGGCGGCGATCATGTCGGCCTCGGTCTGGGCGAACCATCCGATCTGTTCCTCGTGATAGGCCTCGGATTCCCGGGCGGTCATCGCGAGATCGGGACGGTAGCCATCGCCGCGCGGGCCGAGATTGCCCGAGATGACGATCGGTTGGCCAAAGCTCGATTCCTTTCGCAGGTCGGCCAGCATCGCGATGGCGCGACGGTTCAGCCGTTCGAGATCTGCCGGGCAGTGACCGATCTGCTCGCCCCAGTCGCGGCTGGCCCGCCATGTGGGCGCCTCGAGGATGAAGCCGGTGTCGTGCTTTTTCGCGATTTCGAGGTGCTGGCGGTAGTAGGCGCGCAGCGAGTCCCGGCCCTTGTCGGTTTCCAGAAGCGTGTAGGACGCGAAAAGCGGCAGGTCGTAGCCTTCGTTGAAGATCAGGTGGGTTTCCAGACCGCTGTCGGTTAGGAAGATATCGTCTTTCAGTTGCGGCAGATCGTGGCGGTACATGGCCATGATGGTTTCTCCTTTTCGGGGGGCGCTGCGTCCGTTTCTGCGAAGAGACGCCCGGGTTTCGATGGGAGAGTGATGCCGTGCTGGCGTGAAAACCGCGCTTTGCGCAGCGTCAGGCTGGCGTGAAAAGAGCCATTATTCTCGTGAAAACCCGTTGCTTTATGCGGTTGGGGCGGTTTTCACGCCGAGAGTCGGCTGGTTTTCTCGGAGCCTTCGATCTTGGCCAGCAGGGCTCGGATGCGGGTTTCGTCCGGGGCAAGGCCGTGGGTTTCGGCGAGCGTCACCGCGACCGTCGCCTGATCGAGCGCCAGTGTGTGGTCCTTGGCGGCAAGCGCGATGCGCGACAGGACGATGCGCAGCCGCAATTCGTGCCGGTAAAGCGATTGCGCCTGGATCGGAGGGAGGAGTTTCAGCGCGCGGGCCTGCGCCTCATCGGTGTGACCCTGAAGCAGGAGCCCTTCGGCCAGCGCGACGGCGACTTGTGAATGCAGCACGTAGTCTTGCCCGAGTTCGGCGGCGCGGGCTTCGACCCGGCGCAGCAGGTCCATGGCGCGGTTGACCTCGCCCGTGGCAAGGAAGATTTCCGCCTTGGTGCCGGTGCGCCAGATGGTCGAGGCCTGAAAGATAGCGTCGGCGCGTTCGGTATCGCGCTGGGCTTCGTCCAGTTCGCCTTGCAGCAGGTGGATTTCGGCGCGGCTGAACCGGGCGTGCTGGCGGTCGGCGGGGCGCGCGCTTTCATCGGCGATGCGGATCGCTTCATTCACGCAATCATGCGCCTGATCGAACCGGCCGCTGAGCGCATAGACGGCGCCGAGGTGCCCGAGGTACCAGACCGCGCGCGTGCCAAGGTGGTCCCCGCGTACCATGCGGTTATCGCGGGTCCAGTAGGTCAGATCGGGTTCCAGCGTGTCGATGGCGGAGAGGGCGGCGCATTGGACGCGGAACGCCTGACCCCGGGCAAGACGGGCTTCGGCGGCAAGATAGGGATCGCCGCAGAGCTCCGCCTGCGCGGCGCATCGGGTGGCGGTGGAGAGCGACTCGCGCACGAGGCCCAGCGTGCTTTCGGCATAGCTGCGGTGCAGGAGTACACGGCCAAAGAGCCCGGGATCGCCGATCTGCTGCGCCATATCCTCGGCCTCGCCCAGAACCCGTTCGAGTTCCTGTCTTTCACCCAGCAGCATCAGCGCCGGGCGCAGGCGAATGCGGGTTTCGATGCCGGTGCGCAGGGTCTCCTCGCTGGCCGGCAGGTGGTTCAGCGCGACGATGGCATCGTTGTAGTGACGCCGGGCGGCCTGAAAGATCGACAGGTCATGGGCGCGGTCACCGGCGATGCGCGCATAATGCGCGGCGGTCTGCCATTGCTCGCCCAGGAGCGCGTGCCGGGCGAGGGTGCCGGCCATTGTGTCGGAGGCGGTATCCTGATCGCCCGAGAGAATGGCGACGGCTTTTTCATGCAGGTCTTTGCGGGTGCCGCGCAGGATGCTTTGATAGACCACGTCGCGGATCAGCGCGTGGCGGATGTACCATTCGCCGGGGCGGCGCCCGCGATAGAGCATCTCGGCCGAGGTCAGCGCCTGAAGCGCGTCGCGGAACTGGGTGGCGGGCATGTTGGCCAGCGCCTCGAGATGGGTCTCGGACACCTCGGCGCCCAGCACGCTGAAGGCCTGAAGCAGGGTGCGCGGGCCATTGTCGAGCCGGTCGATCCGGGCGGCGATGACGCCGCGCACGGTGATCGGTACGTCGAGATCTTCGAGCGGGCGGGTGACGATGTTACCGTCATAGCCGGGGACAAGATCGCCCTTGGCCTGCAATTCGCGCAGGACTTCCTCGATGAACAGGGGGATGCGCCCGGCGTGGCTGGCCAATGCGCTGCGGATGTCGGCATGTTCGGGCGCATCGCCGATATGGGCCGCGATCAGCGCCTCGGCTTGCGATTGTTCAAGTTCGTCGAGCATCAGGACGTGGACATGGCTGCGGGTGGACCAGTCGGGCTGGAATTCGGGCCGGGCGGTGCCAAGCAGGAGCAGCCGGGCCGCCCCGAGCGCGCCGACAAGCTGGGCGAGCACCTCGCGGCTGGCGCTGTCGATCCAGTGGAGATCTTCGAGAACCAGCACCAGCATATCGTCCTGCGCGATGTCTGCGAGGATGTAGCCGATGGTTTCGACGATGCAGTGGATCTGCTGGCTGGGGCCGAGCGCTGTCCAGTCGGGGCCTGTCCCGCCGTCGCCGGAGAGCACCGAAATGCCGGTGCGCACGAGATCTGGCAACGCCTCGGGCAGGTCGGGCAGACCGTTCTGCGCACGACCCGAGCGCCATTCGCGCACCAGCATTTCTGGCAGGCGATAGGTGAAATCCACGTCATGTGCGGTGAGCCCAAGCCGTAGGGTCCGCGTTCCGGGCGGCAATCGGCGCTGGAATTCATGGGCCAGCCGCGATTTGCCAATGCCCGGCAGACCCGAGAGCAGCGCGACCTGCGCATGGGTCGCGGCGCGTTTGAGAAGGTCGCTCAGCACCGCGACCTCGATAGCGCGGCCCTGAAAGGGGGAGAGGTTACGGCTGGCCAGCACGTCCCAGCCGGTGCGGGCGTCGGTTTCGCCCTTGAGCGCACTGACGGGAAGCGCGCCGGAGAGACCGGGGACGGTCACCGGGGCAAGGTCGGCGAATTCAAACCAGCCTTCGGCGCCGAGGCGGGCGGCGGCGCTGAACAGGCATTGGCCAAGAGGTACTGTGGCGGCAAGGGCGCGCGCCGTCATGGCCACGGGGCCAAGGAAGGGATTATCGGGTGCCAGCGCGCCCCGCGCCGGGGTGACGACCAGACCGGAATGGGCGGCGAGCGCGGCATCCTGATTGATTTCAAGCAGCGCGAGGGCGGCTTTGCCCGCGTTCACGGCGTGGTTCTCGGCGGTGCCGCTGAGGCCGAAGAGACAGGTCAGGCCGCTGGCATCGGCGTGGACGACCCGACCGCTGTGGCGGTCGATCAGGGCGGTCATCTCGGCATACCATGAGCTGTCGAGTTCCTGCGCGAGCTCGGGGTCGACATCCAGCGCAGGCGCGGGCAGGGACAGGCTGAGCGCGGTGGCGACGCGCCTCTCGAACTGGGGATCTTCCCTGGGCTGCGGGGCGGGCGGAAGCGGGCTGGTGATTTCCTCCGCTGGCGGCGCGGGGGTATAGGCCGGGGTATCCTGACCGGCGCGGATCGATTGGAACAGGTCCGTGGTTTCCTGTTCCGGCGCGGTGGCGAGCTCGGTGCGCAGCCGGTCCGCGAGATCGCGATAGGTGGCGATGGCGGCGTTGCGCCGACCCTGCCGCGCGCAGGCCAGCATGACGATGCGGCTGCTCAGCTCGTCATAGGGATCGACGGTGAGGCAGCGGCGGGCGACGGTCTCGGCTTCGACAAAACGGTGCCGGTCGATCAGCGCCTGCGCCCGGGCCTGCGCCTTTTCGAGGGCGAGGCTTCGGAGGCGGGCGCGTTCCTCGGTGAGCCATGCTTCGAGCGCCTCTTCGCGCGGGTCGTGACCGGCAAGGAAATCGCCGCGCCAGATGGTCTCGATCTCGGTCTCGCCGGGGGCGATCAGTTGCGCCACGTCGCTGTCGAAACCTTCCGGGTCGAGCCCGACAAAACGGATATCGGTTTGCAGGATGCCCTTGTCGGCCCCGAGGGACCGGCGGATCTGGTAGACCGCCTGCCGCAGCGAGGTCCGCGCCTGTTCTTCGTCCCGGCCCGGCCAGAACAGGGTCGAGAGCCTTTCGCGGCTGTGTACCAGACCGGGTGACAGCACGAGGAGCGCGACGAGCAGTTCCGCACGCCGGGTCGGCAGGCGCAGGCGGGTGTCGCCGCGCCAGAGCTCGAATTCCCCGAGTAGGTTGACCTTGATCCGGCTCATGTCTTGTCTTCAATGCTTGGTCGGGCGGCGTGTCGCGCCCGCCCGACGGTTTGCGAATGTTTTATGTCAGAAAATAGATGGCCCGTTATGGCCGCTTTGGTTCAGCCGATCAAGAATACCGTGATCACGCGCGGAAATCGACGCGTCGGGGGCAGATTTTCAAGGCGTTTCAGGCCGCTTTTGCGTGAATATTGCGCTGCACGGTAAGGGCGAGCAGGTCGCCCGGCCAGCGGTCGAGATGGGCCGCGATCTGCTTTGCGTCAAGCTGCGCTGCAAGGATGGACAGGTGCGAGAGCGTGCGCCTGTCCGCAGTGAGCGGGGCGAAAAGACGGTGCGATATCGTACCGGCGGCCCTGTCACGCGCCGCGAGGAGATAGCTTCGCGCGGCGTGAAACAGGATACAGCCGGGGCTGAGACGCAGCGCCTGACGCAGCAGGTCATCGGCGGTGTCCGGATCGCTGTGCAGGCTTTCGATAGCCCGTTCGAACAGGGCGGTCGAAGCATGTGTTGCCCCGTGGATCTCCCAGCCGTCCCGCCCGCGCACGGGTTGCGCCGGTAAGGAATGTCCCATGATCTAGCCCTCGTTTTGCGAGCTTGGTGCAGGTCGCAACCGGGCCATCACATGGGCGTCGGTATAGGCACCGTCGAGAAAGACGAAATCCTTCATCGTGCCTTCGATCCGGAACCCACGGCTTTCGTAGAAGCGGATGGCAGAGGTATTGCTGGTCCAGACAAAAAGCTGCA
Organism: Heliomarina sp.; assembly: GCF_052826185.1. Lineage (NCBI taxonomy): Bacteria > Pseudomonadati > Pseudomonadota > Alphaproteobacteria > Rhodobacterales > Roseobacteraceae > Heliomarina > Heliomarina sp. The sequence continues at coordinate 259,209 of NZ_JBRBUI010000054.1, forward strand.
AGCGCCGGATCTGAAGCCAGCGGTCGGCCATGTCGATCATCCGGTCGAGCAGTTCTTGCCCGACACCCGCGCCCCGGTGATCGGGGTGGGTGGCGATCATATCGACCTCGGCGCAGTGCCAGTGGCGAGGCAAGCCGGGATAGGTCACCAGCTCGCCATAGCCCGCTACGGCACCGTCGCGCAGGGCGACCATCTTGTAGGTGCCGGGCACCTCTTTGATGCGGTTTTCGACCCAGGCGCGGGGTTCGACCGGCAGCCGCATGGTGCCGCGATTGACGTGATCGGACTGGCAGATCTCGATCACCGCGTCGAGATCGTCGGGGCGGACGGATCGGATTTCCATGCCTGTTGCGGCTCCATCGGGGGACAGGTTTCTCGTTACGAATACCATCTGAATTCTCCAGCGTCATTTACGGATCGGGTCGGGATGATTCCCGGCCGATTTAGGGCCACCTACGCCTGGGTCGTGAAAACGGCAGCGTATGGCGCGTGAAAAATCACGCGTTTCAGGCCGTGAAAGGCCGGAAACTGCTGGAACTTTCGCTGAGTTGGGGAGGCGGGCGTCTAGCGCTCGCCCCGCCGGTAGGGTTGCATCAGCGCCTGCGGCACCCGCGCGCGGCGCGCCATCAGGATCAGGGCGACGATGGAGAGCACGTAGGGCAGCATGAGGAACAGCTGATAGGGAACGCCCTCGACCACGGTTTGCAGGCGCAGCTGGTAGGCGTCGAAAAACGCGAAAAGAAGCGCACCGAGCAGGGCGCGGGCGGGCCGCCAAGAGGCAAAAACCACGAGCGCCACGCAGATCCAGCCGCGGCCCTGGATCATCGTCGGGAAGAATGAGTTGAAGGCGGCAAGCGTCAGGAAGGCGCCGCCCATGCCCATCAGCGCGGAACCGGCCATGATCGTGCCGATACGGAGCCAGATCGGGTCGATGCCCTGCGCGTCGACCGCATGGGGGTTTTCGCCCGCCATGCGGATCGCGAGGCCCAGCGGCGTGCGGTAAAGCACCCATGCGAGCAGCGCCACCATCACCAGCGCCAGATAGGTCGGCGCGGTCTGGTTAAAGAGCACCGGGCCGAGAAATGGGATATCGGCGAAAAGCGGAATTTCCAGCGGGCGGAACGGTTCGACCGTGGGCGGCGAAGAGGCGGTGGGCACGGCGAGGCGGAAGACGTAATAGGAAAAGCTCGACGCGAAGAGGGTGATGCCGAGACCCGTCACATGCTGGCTGAGACCCAGTGGCACGGTCAGCAGTGCGTGGAGAAAGCCGAACATCGCGCCGCCGAGTGCTGCAACCAGCATGCCGGTCCAGAGATCGCCGCCGGAATAGACCGTGAGCCAGCCAATCATCGCGCCAAAGGTCATGATGCCTTCGATGCCGAGGTTGAGCACGCCGACCCGTTCGCAGAGCAATACGCCGAGGGTGCCGAGGATCAGGGGCGTGGCGATGCGCAGGACCGCCTCCCACATGCCGACCGAGGCGAGGATATCGAGAAAGACGCTCATCTGCGGATCCTGTATTGCGCGAGAAAGATCGCCACCAGCATGGTGAGCAGCGACAGGGCGACGGTGACGTCGGCGATGTAGGAGGGGATCGAAAGGGCGCGCGACATGCTGTCGGCCCCGACGAACATGACCGCCGAGAACAGCGCCGCGCCGATCACGCCGATCGGGTTCAGGTTGGCGAGCATGGCGATGACGATGCCGGAATAGCCGTAGCTGGGCGACAGGTCGGTGGTGACGTATCCCTTGACGCCCATGACCTCGATGGCGCCGGCCAGACCGGCCAGACCGCCCGATAGACAGGCGACCGCGATCAGCGTTCGGCCAAGCGGAACGCCCGCAAAGGCGGCGGCGCGCGGGTTCAAACCGGCGGCACGGGCGCGCATGCCGAAGACGGTGCGGGCCTGAAGCCACCAGACGGCGATGGACATGGCCAGCGCGATCAGGAGACCCGCGTGCAGACGGGTGCGCTCCATCAGCTTGGGCAGGATGGCGCTGTCGGGGACCGGCACCGATTGCGGCCAGCCGAAGGCGAGCGGGTCTTTCATCGCGCCTTCAATCATCAGCGAGACAAAGAGCACGGCGACAAAGTTCAGCAGCAGCGTCGTCACCACCTCGTCCACGCCGAACCTGAGCCGCAGGCCCAGCGGGATCAAAAGCAGGATCATGCCCGCGATGGCACCAACAGCAAGGCAGAGGAGGATGGTGATCGGCGCGGGCAGGCTGGCCATGATCGGCAGCATCCCGAGCGCGGGCACGGCGAGCGCGCCGAGGTAGAGCTGGCCCTCGCCGCCGATGTTCCAGAGCCGCGCGCGGAAGGCCACGGCGGCGGCAAGCCCGGTGAGGATCAGCGGCGTGGCTCGGGTAAGGGTTTCCGACAGGCCAAGGCGAGAGCCGAAAGCGCCCTTGAGGATCAGCCCGTAGGCGCGGATCGGGTTTGCCCCGGCGATGGCGATAAGCAGGCCTGCCACGACCAGAGCGGCGAGGATCGCGCCGATGGGGGCCAGCACGGTGAGCAGACGGGAGGGATGGTCGCGGCGTTCAAAGCGCATGCGTGTTCTCCGCTTCGATGGCCTCGGCAGCGGTCCAGTCCCCGGCCATCATCAGCCCGAGAAGCTGGGCATTGGCGCGCTCTGCGGGGATCGCGGGCGATAGTCTTCCGTTCACGATGGCGCGGATGTTGTCGGAGAGGGCGATCACCTCGTCGAGATCCTCGGAGATCAGCAGCACGCCCGCGCCACGGCCCCGCGCTTCGAGCAGGCGTTCGTGGACGCCGGCGATGGCGCCTTCGTCGAGGCCCCGGCTGGGCTGGGCTGCGACGAGGATATCGGGCCCGGCTTCGAGCACCCGGCCAAGGATCAGTTTCTGCATGTTCCCCCCGGATAAGAGCCGGATGCGGCCATCGACGGTGGCACCGCGTACGTCATAGTCCTTGATGATGTCTTCGGTCGCGGTACGGGCGGCGGCGCGGCGTACCACGCCGCGCCGGGAAAAGTCGGGCGACCAGATGCGTTCGAGCACGGCGTTTTCCCATGTGGCCATGTCGCCGATGGTGCCCTCGGCGTTGCGATCCTCGGGGATGCGGCCGATCCCGGCGGCGATGGCATGGGGCACGTCATGGGTGGCCACGGTCTGGCCCTTGACGAGCAGGGCGCCGGAATCCGGGGCCATCAACCCCGAGACCAGCCCGGCGAGCGTGGTCTGCCCGTTTCCGGAAACGCCAATGATGCCAAGGGTTTCGCCCGCCCGTAGATTGAAGCTGATGCCTTGCAGCGATGCGCCGCCCTTGCCGCTGACATGTAGGTCCACTCCTTCGAGCAGCACCGCGCCGGGGGTCGCAGGCGGTCGGGCCGGGCGTTCGACCTTGCGGCCCACCATCAGCTCGGCGAGTTCCTCACGCGTGGTGTCCGAGGTACGCCGTTCGGCAACGACCTTGCCGCGCCGAAGGACCACGACGCGATCCGAGGCGGACATGACCTCGTGCAGCTTGTGGCTGATGAAAATGAGCGACAGCCCTTCGCCGGTCATCTGCCGCAGGGTGGCAAAGAGGCTTTCGGCCTCTTGCGCGGTCAGGACGGCGGTGGGTTCGTCGAGGATGAGAATGCGGGCATCGTTATAGAGCGCCTTGAGGATTTCGACACGCTGGCATTCGCCGACCGAAAGGTCGGAAACGCGGGCGTCTGGATCGACCTTTAGCCCGAAGCGGGCGGAGAGATCGACCAGTTTCCTGCGCCCCGCTGCCCGGTCCGAGCGCAGCTTCCACAGGGGTTCCGTGCCGGTCATGACGTTTTCCAGCACCGTGAGGTTCGGGGCCAGCGCGAAATGCTGATGCACCATGCCAACGCCCGCGCGGATCGCGGCGCGGGACCGGCCGGGGGGCAGTTCCTGACCTTCGACGCGAACGGTACCTTCGTCGGCGGTGTAATGGCCGAAAAGGATCGACATGAGTGTCGTCTTGCCCGCGCCGTTTTCGCCCAGAAGCGAGACGATCTCGCCCTTGTCGAGATGCAGCGAAACATCTTCGTTCGCGGTGACATGGCCGAACCGCTTGGTGATGCCGGAGAGTTCAAGGACAGGAGTCATGCAGGATTTCCAAAGAGCGGGATCGGGTGCTGCCAGCGGTTTTCGGATTCGAGCGTGGCACCAAGGGACAGCAATTGCAGGTCGCCGCCGAGGGGCGCGATGAGCTGGATTGGCAGGGGCAAGCCATTGGCATCGCTACCAAACGGCAGGGTCAGCGCCGGTGCGCCAGTAATATTGGCCAGCGCTGCGTAGGGGGCAAAGGCGTCCATACGGCCCAGATGGGCGGTGGAGTCATCGTGATCCATCGGGAAGGCGCCGAGCGGCAGCGGGGCCGAGGAAAGCATCGGCGTCAGCAGGATATCGACCCGGTCGAAGAGGGACCAGAGCTGGTAGGCGGCGGTCGCGCCTGCCTCGGTCGCGGACCAGAGATCGGTTGCTTTCATCGACAGGCCCTGTTCGATGAAGGCCTGGGTCAGCGGTTCGGTCAAACTGGCATCGAGACCGTTCTGGGAAAGTGTCGCGAGGTTGGCCGCGATGATCCGTCCGAAGGCGCGGGCCGAGATTTCGCGGATCCGGGCAAGGTCGCTCGCCGGAATTTCGACGATTCGGTGACCGGCGGACTCCAACGCGCGGGCGGCCTCGGGGAGAATGGCAGCGCGGTCGGGGGTGATGTTGTCGGTACCGGTCTGAATGCCGATGGTCAGGGGGCCTTCGGTCTTTCGTTGAACCGGTGCGGGAGAGAGGCCGCGTGGATCGCCGGTGAGGCAGGGCCAGAGCGCCTGCGCGTCGCGGATCGTGCGGGTGATGGCGAATTCGCTGGCGATGCCGCCGAGATGATTGCCGAAACCGGGACCGCCGGGCATGGCCCCGCGCGAGGGTTTCAGCCCGACCAATCCGCAGCAGGCAGCGGGGACGCGGATCGACCCGCCCGCGTCCGTGGCATGGGCGAGCGGCACGATACCGGCGGCAACGGCGGCGGCGCTGCCGCCCGAGGAGCCTCCGGCGCTAAGATCGGGGTTCAGCGGGTTGCGGCAGATCGGACCGGTCGCCGGTTCGCTGGAGAGCGCAAGGCCGAATTCCGGCACGGTGGTCGCGCCGAAGGGGCGGAAACCGGCGGCGCGGAACCGGGCGGCAAGATCGCTGTCGGCTGCGCCCTTCATCCGGGCGAGGGCGGCCGATCCAGCGCGCATGGGGATGCCTGCGAACGGTCCGCCCAGATCCTTGGCCAGCAGCGGGACGCCCGCGAAGGGGCCATCGCTGGCGGGATCCGGGTCATCGGGGGCGATCCAGCAGGTGGCTCCGAGGTCTTGGACCGCGTCGGCCCGGCTGCGGGCCGCGCGCATGGCGTCATCGGCGCTCAGGCTGCCATTGGCGATGTCTTTGGCTAGGCCGAGCGCATCTTGCATTTCGTGACCCGTGTCTTTCACGCCGGGCACCGGTAAACATCCTGCCCCCGAAAGGGGCAGGATCCTTGCATATGCCGGAAGGGTCCGGCCATTGCGATCAGGCCGGTTCGTCGAAGTTGCGCGGTACTTCGAATTCGCCTGCCTTGATGGCGGCGCGGACCTCTTCCATCTTGGCAACCGCATCCGCCGGGGCGACTCCCTCGACATAGGTGATGTCGTTGCCGCCGTCTTCCATCAGGCTGAGCGGCGTGTAGTTCTTGCCGACCGGGTTGCCGCCGGTGGCATCGGCCAGCGCGGAATCGAGCAGCGGGCGGAAGGACCAGAGCGCGTTGGCAAAAACCGTGTCCGGGTAGCGCGGCGTATAGTCGATCAGCGAGCCGATCGCCTTGATGCCGCGTTCCTGCGCCGCGTCCGCCGTCCCGATGCGTTCGCCGAACAGGATGTCTGCGCCGCTGTCGATCTGGGCGAGACCGGCTTCGCGTGCTTTCGGCGGATCGAAGAAGGTGCCGATGAAGCTGACCACGTGGTTCACGTCGGGGTTCACCGCTTTGACGCCATCGGCAAAGCCGTTGATCAGCATGTTGACCTCGGGGATCGGGATCGCGCCGACCGAGCCGACGGTGCCGGTTTCGGTCATCGCACCGGCGAGCATGCCGCAGAGATAGGCCGCTTCCCAGTTCCAGGTGCCGAAGACGCCGAAATTGTCGCCCGCCGCTTCGCCGGAGGAGCCCATGAGGAAGGCGGTATCGGGATAATCGCCCGCGACGGTGCGCGCTTCGCGTTCGACCGCGTAGGATTCGCCGACGATCAGAACGTTGCCTGCCTCGGCATATTCACGCATCGCGCGGGGGTAGTCGGTGCCCGAGACGCCTTCGGAGAAGGTATATTCGATCACGCCTTCTTCGTTGGCGGCGACCATGGCCGCGTGCAGGACCGAGTTCCATGCGTTTTCGACGGGGGAGGCGTGGATGCCTGCCACTTTGACCACACCGGACTGCGCGCGCAGGATCGACGGGGCGAAAAGCGTGGAAGCGCCGAGGGCGGCGCCGGTGCCGAGAAGGCGGCGGCGGTTCATGAGAGTGGGTTTCATGTCAGTGTTCCTTGTCCCTGTTCGCCCCCTGCACAGCATCGGGCGTTTATGATTGCCTTTGAAATGGCATGGCAGAAGTCAGCATGCCGAAGCCGGTTCCTGTCAAGGCCGCGGGTCACCGCGGACCGGGGCCAGCCTGTGCAAGTGCCGCTTAAATGGTCATTTTCTGACCATTTGGTCAAGAAGCGTTTACCGGCGCATAATCGGCCGGGTCGACGGTTTCGGGGCGGCCGTCGAGCGAGAGGCGACTGCGTTCCGGGGCGGTTTCGGCGATCACCTTGCCCCGGCGGATGACCTTGAGCCGGTTCGGGCGCAGGCGGATCGCCTCGGTCACGTCACGGGCCTGCAAGAGCACCATGTCGGCATGGCAGCCGGGTTCGAGCCCGTAACCGTCGAGCCCCATGATCCGGGCGGAATTCACCGTGACGGCGTCGAAGAGCGCGCGCTTGTCTTCGATCGAGCCCATCTGCGTGGCATGGACGGCCATATGAGCCACGTCGAGCAGGTCGCCGGTGCCCATCGAATACCAAGGATCCATGACGCAATCCTGCCCGAGGCCGACGGGAATGCCCATTTCCATCATCTGCGGGATGCGGGTGAGGCCGCGCCGTTTCGGGTAGGTGTCATGGCGACCCTGCAGCATCATGTTGATGAGCGGATTGGGGATCGCGGCCATGCCGGATTCGGCCATCAGGGGCAGCAGTTTTGAGACGTAGTAATTGTCCATCGAATGCATCGAGGTCAGGTGCGACCCGGCGACCCGGCCCTGAAGACCAAAGCGTACGGTCTGGGCAGCGAGGGTTTCCACGTGGCGCGACAGCGGATCGTCGGTTTCGTCGCAATGCATGTCGACCATCAGGCCCCGGTCGGCTGCGAGGCGGCAGAGCGCTTCGACCGAGCGGGCGCCATCCGCCATCGTGCGTTCGAAATGGGGGATGCCGCCGACGATTTCCACGCCCATGTCGAGAGCGCAGGTCAGGGCTGCTTCGGCCTCGGGGGCGCGGTAGTAGCCGTCCTGCGGGAAGGCGACGAGCTGAAGATCGAGATAGGGGGCGACAAGCTCTCGCACTTCGAGCAGCGCCTCGGCGGTGACGAGCCGGGGATCGGAGACATCCACGTGGCTGCGCACGGCGAGCAGCCCCTTGGACACGGCAAGGTCGCAGTAGCGGATAGCGCGTTCGATCAGGGCCTCTTTGGTCAGGGTCGGGCGCAGCTCGCCCCAGAGGGCAATGCCTTCGAGCAGGGTGCCGGAGCGATTCATCCGGGGCAGGCCGAGGGAGAGGGTCGCGTCCATGTGGAAATGCGGATCGACGAAGGGCGGGCTGACCAGCTGGCCTGCCGCGTCGATGGTCGCGGCGGACTCGCCGTCGATGCCCGGTTCCACGGCGGCGATGCGCCCGTTGCGGACGGCGATATCGCAAGCCGTACGCCCGTCGGGCAGGGTGGCGTTGCGGATCAGAAGGTCGAACATGGGAAATCCTGTCTTAGCATGTTGGGGCTTCTTTTAGGTCAGCCTGCCGGGGCTGTCATCCGGTGAGGCGGATTTTCCGGGAGAAACAGGGGATTGGGTGCATGTGAGGCCGTTTTGGGGGCGCTGCCCCCGTCCGCTGGCGCGGACTCCCCCGGAGTATTTCGGGCAAGAGGAATAGGGGGTCAGGTGAGGGTGATCCCGGGGGGGCCTTTGGTGATCTGGCCGATGCGGGCGGCCGGGTAGCCGGCGGTCTGGAGCTGCTGGAGCAGCGCGGTGGCTTTTTCGGCGGGGACAGCGGCGAGCAGGCCGCCGGCGGTCTGGGGATCGAAGAGGAGATCCGTGTCGGGTGTTTCGGGGAGATCGGGCAGGAGGGCGCGGTTTTGCGGGTAGAGGGTGGAGCGGATGCCGGTTTCCGCGAGTGTCCGGGCGCCCTCGAGGGTTGGGATGTCCTTGAGGGACAGGCTGGCGGCGCTGCCCGAAGCCTCGCAGATGTTGAGCAGGTGGCCTGCGAGGCCAAAGCCGGTGACGTCTGTCATGGCATGGGCGTCTTGCAGGATTTGCGAGGCTTTTGACTGGTCCTGCATCATCTGGCGGTAGGCATCTGCGACCCAGTCGCCGCGGGCCTTCATCTGCATTTCGGCGGCGAGGATCGTGCCGCTGCCGATGGGTTTGGTGAGGATCAGCGCATCGCCGGGCTTTGCGCCTTGAAGCGTGATCGGCTCAATCCTGCAGAGGCCGGTGAGGGTAAAGCCGATGGTGAGTTCGTCGCCGAGCGAGGTATGGCCGCCGACAATTTCGGCGCCGGCCTTGTGCAGCGTGTCGCGCGCGGTTGTCATGATCTCGGCCAGCAGACGGGATTGCAGCGCTTCGCTCTGGCGCGGAAGGATCAGCGTGGCGGTGGCGGCCTGTGGTTCAGCCCCCATCGCCCAGATGTCGCCGAGCGCATGGATCGCGGCGATGCGGGTCATGATGACCGGGTCATTGGTGAAGGCGCGCAGGTGGTCGGAAGTCATCACCTGTTGCGCGCCGCCGGTGTGGAGCAGGGCGGCATCGTCGCCGGGCAGGGCGGTGATGTCGTCGCGGATGGCATGGGTGGGGGCGGCGAGGGCGCGGCTGAGCGTGCCGCGCCCCACCTTGGCACCGCAGCCACCGCACATGGGCTTGTCGCCGATGGTGTCGCGCAGTGTGGCAGTGTGTTCGCGCGGGAGCGGCGGCGCGGGCATCGCGGGCAGGTCGGTGAACCGGTCCATGAATTTCCGGTCGATGTGATCCTTCCAGCGCCAGATCAGGGGGCCGGCGATGGCGGGCAGGCCGGGACGGTCGGCGAGGGCGGATTTGCCGCCGAGGGAGATCAGCTTGAGATAGCGCTTTTGCGGTCGGTAGGGGCGGAACGGTGTTTCGGTCAGGCGGGCGCGGAGGTTGTGGAACAGGACGGGCGCCTGACGGACCGCGAAAACCCCGGCCTTGGGGCGGGGGGAGGGCGCGAAATGGGCGCAGTCTCCTGTGGCAAAGATCGCGGGATCGCTGGTTTGCAGGGTTTCGGAGGTGGTGGGAAAGCCGTCGGTCAGATCGAGTCCCGAGCGGGCGAGCCATCGGTGCGGGGTGGCACCGGCGGCGCCAATGGTGAAATCGGACGGGATCTGTTTTCCATTCTCGAGTTGGACTGCATCGGCTTCGATATGTGAAATCGCGGTGTTTTCGATGGTGGTGATGTCGAGTTCTTGCAATTTGCTCAGCAGCTTGTCGCGCGCGCCGGGGGCGGTATCGCAGAGGGCGTTCGACCGGTCGATCAGCGTGATCGTGGCAGGGCGACCGGATTGCTTTAGCCGGTGGTGCAGGGACATGGCGAGTTCGGCACCGGCCACGCCTGCGCCGATCACCGTTACGCGCGCAGGGCCGGTGTTTTTTTCAAGGAAGCTTGTCCAGGCGCTGGCGAAGGGGCCGAGCGGTTTGGCGGGGATCGCGTGGTCGCTAAAGCCGGGCAGGTCCGGCAGGTCCGAGGTGATACCGATGTCGATCGAGGCGAGATCGTAGCCGATGGGCGGGCGACCGGGAACATGGATCATGCCATTGGCCGTGTCGAGATGGGTCGCCGCGCCCAGTACCAGCCGCGAATTGGCAAAACGGGCGAGGCGCACGAGATCGATATCGAGCGACCCGCGGTCATAATGACCGGCGATATGGCCCGGGAGCATGCCGGAATAGGCCGCATCGGGGTCGGGATTGATCAGGGTCAGCCTTGCACCGGGAAGAGGGCGCATCCCCCACATGCGCAGAACCAGCGCATGGGTATGGCCGCCGCCGATCAGCACGACATCATGGGTAAGGGGAAAGGTGGGACCGTTCATCCTTTGCTTATTGGCCGGTTTGGCGGGCCTTGCAAGCGGCTTGGAAATCGCGCTGGCCTCATGGGTGACGTTAAGGTTAACGTCGTTGGGGTGGCCGGCCAAAGTGCCGGGAGGAAAGGAGAAAGTCACGATGATTCCGACGCTTTTGATCGCGAACCGGGGTGAGATTGCCATTCGGGTGGCACGGACGGCGGCAGCGATGGGGATCAGGACGGTGGCGGTATACACGCCGGACGATGCGGAGTCGCTGCACCTGCGCCATGCGGATCTGGCGGTTGAACTGCCGGGGCGCGGGGTCGCGGGATATCTCGACATCGAGGCGCTGGTGGCGGTGGCGCGGGATGAAGGCTGCGATGCGGTGCATCCGGGCTATGGGCTGTTGAGCGAGAGCGCCGAATTTGCCGGGGCTTGTCGCAGTGCGGGGTTGATTTTTGTCGGGCCGGAGCCGGAGGTGCTGGCGCGGCTGGGCGACAAGGTGGCGGCGCGGGAGTTGGCAAAGGCGGCAGGGGTCGGTGTCATCGAAGGCTCGGGCGTGCTGGAGAGCGTGGAAGATGCGCGGGACTTCCTGCTGGTACAGGGCGGAGCACCGGTGGTGCTGAAAGCGGTGAGCGGCGGTGGCGGGCGCGGCATGCGGGTGGTGCGCGATGCGTCCGAGATGGAAGGCGCGCTGGCGCAGGCGCGGGCCGAGGCGAAGGCGGCATTCGGGTCCGATAGGATCTATGGCGAGCGCTATCTGCATCCGGTGCGCCATATCGAAGTGCAGATCATTGGCGACGGGCGCGACGTGACCCATCTGTGGGAGCGTGACTGTACCCTGCAGCGGCGGCATCAGAAGCTTGTCGAAATTGCCCCGGCACCGGCTCTGGACGAGGACCTGCGGGCGGCGCTGCTGGATGCGGCCGTCGCCATCGGAGAGGCCGTGCGCTATCGCGGGATCGGCACGGTGGAATTCCTTGTTGAGACGGAACGCGACGAGTTCCATTTCATCGAGGTCAACCCGCGCATTCAGGTCGAACATACGGTGACCGAGGAAATCACCGGGCTCGATCTGGTGGCGCTGCAACTGCAGATCGCAGACGGGTCGAGCCTTGCCGATGTCGGGCTCGCGGACGGGCCACGGCTGCCGCGCGGCATGGCCCTGCAGGCGCGTGTCAATTGCGAGGTGATCGGTCTGGATGGGTCGGTGCGCCCGGGCCATGGGCGGCTTGACGTGTTTTCGCCGCCGAGCGGTCCGGGGGTGCGGGTCGATACCTATGGCTATGCCGGTTACGCGATCAGCCCGATGTTCGATTCTCTGCTGGCCAAGGTGGTGGTGCATGAACGCTCGGGTGAGATTGGGCCGCTGCTGACCCGGGCGGGTCGGGTTCTGTCGGAATTCCGGATCGAAGGGGCGGGAACGACCCTGCCTTACCTCGAGGCCTTGCTGGCACGAGAGGAACTGGCGGATTGGTCGGTGGATGTGGGGTCGGTGGATCGCGGTCTGGTTACGGAACTGGCACAGGACGATGACCCGGTTGCAAAAGAGGCTCAGACAGAGGAGCCGGCCGCGGCACCGGTACTGCCCGAAGGGGTGTCCTCGCTGAAGGCCCCGATGCAGGGGGTGGTGCATTCGGTCCGGGTTGCATCCGGAGAGGATTTCGTGGCGGGGCAGGAGCTTGTCATTCTCGAAGCGATGAAGATGCAGCATGTGGTCAGTGCGCATGGGCCGGGGCGCGTGCTGGACCTGCTCGTGGAACCGGGCGATCTGGTGGCGGACGGTGCTGCGCTTGTCAGCTATGAACCACGGGCCGAGGACGTCGCTGATACGGGCGTGGCCGAGGCGCGGGACCTCGACGCGATCCGGCCTGATCTGGCGGCGCTGAACGACCGCCTTGCGCTGACGCTGGATGAAAACCGCCCCGAGGCGGTCGCGCGGCGGCGCGCGCGGGGCCAGCGGACAGCGCGGGAAAATGTTGAGGACCTTTGCCGGGGCGGGACGTTCCACGAATACGGCCAGCTCGTCGTGGCGGGGCAGTTGCGGCGACGCTCGGCCGAGGAGCTGCGGGAAAAATCCCCGGCGGACGGGATCGTCACCGGGCTGGGCGAGGTCAATGCGGGGACGGTGCCGGTCGGGGCGGCGCAGGTCGCGATCCTTGCCTATGACGGTACGGTGATGGCGGGCACGCAGGGGATGCGTGGCCATATGAAGACCGACCGTCTGTTCGAGATTGCCGAAAGGCGCAAGCTGCCGGTGATCTTTTATACCGAAGGCGGTGGCGGGCGACCGGGAGACGTCGATTTCGCCGACATCATGCGCTGTGCGCTCGACGTGACGACCTTTCATGTCTTTGCGCGGCTCAGGGGGCGGGGACCGAAAATCGCCGTCAATTCAGGCTATTGCTTCGCCGGGAACGCGGCGATCTTTGGCGCGGGGGATATCCGCATCGCCACACGCAACTCGTGGATCGGTCTGGGCGGTCCGGCAATGATCGAGGCGGGCGGTCTGGGTAGCTTCGACCCGAAAGAGATCGGTCCCGCGCCGATGCAGGCCGAGATCGGGCTGGTCGATATCTTGGTTGAGGATGAAGCCGAAGCGACCGAGGCGGCGCGGCGGGCAATGTCCTATTTCCAGGGACCGGTCGCGGATTGGGAGGCGGCGGATGCGCGCGAACTGCGCCACGTCATCCCCGAGAACCGGCTGCGCGCCTATGACGTGCGCGCGGTGATCGACGGGCTGGTCGACCGCGACAGTTTTCTGGAGCTGGGCCGCGCCCATGCGCCGGGCATGATCACGGGTCTGGTGCGTGTCGAGGGGCGTGCGCTGGGGCTGATCGCGAATAATCCGCATCACTTGGGTGGGGCGCTGGATGCGCCGGCATCGGCCAAGGCGGCGCGGTTCCTGCGGCTCTGCGCCCGGTTCGGGCTGCCGGTGGTTTCGCTTTGCGACACGCCGGGGTTCATGGTCGGGCCGGAGAGCGAGGCGCAGGGCGGCGTTCAGGCGGCCTGCGATTTCCTGAGCGCCGGGGCCGAGCTGACCGCGCCGCTCTTCTTTGTCTGTCTGCGCAAGGGCTACGGCATCGGCGCGCAGGCGATGGCGGGCGGCAGTTTCGAGACGCCCGATTTCAATATCTCGTGGCCGACGGGGGAGTTCGGGCCGATGGGGCTTGAAGGGGCGGTCACGCTTGGGTTCAAGCGCGAGCTGGACGCCGAACCGGATGAGACGGCGCGCAAGGCGCTGTTCGACCGGCTGGTCGGGGAATCCTATGAAAAGGGCCGGGCGCTGAACATCGCCGCCCTGCAGGAGATCGACGCGGTGATCGATCCGATCGACACGCGAAGCTGGATCGTCAAGGGGCTGAACGCGGCGCTTTAGGCGGGGCAATGCCGATCACAAACAGGTTCCTTGTGGGATCGGGAGGGGGGCTGGCATGGTGATAGGTATAGCCGCGAGAGTTCATGATATGCGTTTTTTTGCCCTGCCGTTCTTCATGATCCTTGCGCTTGCCGCCGGACCTGCCTCTTCGGAAGTGGCCGAGCGAGAAGGCTGGGCCGTGTTTGCCACGCAAAAGCCTTTTGATGAGTTGGTTCTGGCGGTGAAGGACGCGACCAAGGCCAATGGCATGGGCGTGGTGACAGAAGCGGGGCCGACCGATATGGCGGCCAGCCGGGGCATCACGATCCCCGGCAACCGGGTGATCGGCGTGTTCAACAACGATTTCGCCGTGACGATCCTGCGCCTGTCCGAGGCGGCGATGATCGAGGCGCCGATCCGGTTCTACGTGACCGAACAGGCGGACGGGACGGCGATGCTGTCCTACAAGAAGCCGAGCTTTGTCTTTGGGCCATATCTCGACGAGGGCGGCGAGGAACTGGTCAAGCTGTCCGAAGGTCTGGATGAGAAATTCGCCGCAATCGCTGACGAGGCGGTGAACTAGGTTTCATGAATGCAATTGAGGGCTTGCGCGGCGCGCGTGACCGGGCTTTGCAGGGGGCAGAGCTTTTGGAGGTCCCCATGTCCGACGCCCCGATCCGCGCAGCCGATGTCCTTGCCCGTCGTCTTTACGAGGCCGGGTGCCGTCACGCCTTTGGGATGCCGGGGGGCGAAGTGCTGACCCTTGTGGATGCGCTGGAGAAAGCCGGGATACGCTTTGTGCTGGCCAAGCATGAAAACGCGGCCGGGTTCATGGCCGAGGGCGTCTATCATCGGCACGGAGCGCCGGGCATTCTGGTTGCCACGCTGGGGCCGGGGGCGATGAACGGGGTGAATGTCGTGGCAAATGCCCATCAGGATCGGGTGCCGCTGATCGTGCTGACGGGCTGTGTCGATGAGTCCGAAGCCCAGCAATACACCCATCAGGTGCTGGATCACGGCGCGGTCTTCGCGCCGATCACCAAGGCGAGTTTCCGGTTGAACGCCGCGGCGGCGGGGATTGTTGCGGATCGCGCTGTTTGCGTTGCGACCGATCCGCGTCCCGGCCCGGTGCATGTGGATGTGCCTATCGGAGTCGCCGATCTGATGGTGCCCGACGTGGCCCAGCCGAGGCGCGCGCCGGCCAGTGCTGTGGCGCCCGTGGGTTCGGACCTGGCGCAGGCGAGGGAATGGCTTTTGAGTGCCGAGCGACCCATTGCGGTAGTCGGTCTCGACATGCTGGATCATGGCGCGGCGCTGGGCGCGTTTTTCGAGGCCTATGGCATCCCCTTTGTCACCAGCTACAAGGCCAAGGGTGTGGTGCCCGAAGACCATCCGCTCTGCCTTGGCGGGGCGGGGTTGTCGCCCCTCGCGGATGGCCACCTGCTGCCACTGGTACAACAAGCGGATCTGGTGCTGGCTATCGGCTACGACCCGATTGAGATGCGGCCCGGCTGGCGGCACGCTTGGGATCCGTCGCGGCAGAAGGTTATCGATATCGCGCCGGTCCAGAACGACCATTACATGCACCACGCGGGTCTGAGTTTTGTGGCCGATCCGGTGGCGACGTTGACCGCACTGATGCCTGAGGGACCGGGGCGGGATGTATGGCCCGATGGCGAACTGGCGAAGGTGCGCGCGGCGCTGGATCAGGCTTTCCCGGTGGATGAGACATGGGGGCCAGGGGCGGTAATCGCGGAATGTCGCGAGGTTCTGCCCGACAACACGCTTGCGACGGCAGATAGCGGAGCGCACCGGATCCTGCTGTCGCAGATGTGGCGCTGTTCCGAGGCGCGCGGGCTGGTGCAGTCCTCGGGGCTTTGCACGATGGGCTGCGCCGTGCCGCTCGCGATGGGGCTGAAGCTGGCCGCGCCGGAGCGGCCGGTGGTGTCCTTTTCCGGCGATGCGGGTTTTCTGATGGTGGCGGGTGAACTGGCCACGGCGGCAGAGCTTGACCTGCCGGTGATCTTTGTCGTTTTCGTCGATGCCTCGCTGGCGCTGATCGAAAAGAAGCAGCGCGAACGGCAAATGACCAACCGGGGGGTCGATTTCGCCCGATCCGATTTTGCCGCCATCGGGCGGGCCTTTGGCGGCGACGGCGTTACGGTGACATCGCGGGGCGAATTACGCACGGCGTTAAAGGATGCGCTCTCCGCCCCCAGGTTCACGGTGATCGCTGCCGAGATCCCGCGCGGAGCCTACGACGGGCGCATCTGACGCATCTTCCGCGTCATGCGCCGGTGGCGCTATCATTCTGGAATCCACGCGGAATTATGCCTGAGAAACCGGCTCATAGGCGAAATTATTGCAACAATTAACACGTGGCTTAACACGGTGCTTCACCAATGCGAGAGCAGCGTGGATAATCTTATTTCAAATTCCCTACCTTTGTTACGCCCTTGGAGAAGCCACAAAAGTGACAGGGAAGCGTTCGATGAAAGATGATGTTTTTGGCCTGCCGGTCAGCCTTGAGACCGCCGAGGGCCTTTCGGCATGGAACGCGACCCAGCTTGGGTTTCTCGCACATGCGGCCTCGACACCGGGCGATCTTGCGAAGCTACTGGAGGCCGAGCCGCATTTCGCGCTGGGCCACGCGGTGAAGGGCATGTTCTTTCTGCTGCTGGCACGGGCGGAACTGACGGCAACGGCGCGCGAGGCGTTTGCAGAGGCGCGAAAGAGGGCGGCGGCGGTTTCCGTTTCAGAGCGGGAAAGGCTGTATATCACGGCGCTCGAACGCTGGATCGATGGTAGCCCGAGCGGGGCGGTCGACGCGATGGAAGCCGTTCTGGCGGCGACGCCTGAGGATGCGCTGGCCATGAAGTTGAGCCATGCGATCCGTTTCACGCTGGGCGATGCGGCGGGGATGCGTGCCTCGGTCGAGCGAGTGCTACCCGCCTATGGCGCAGATCATGCGGCGCGGGGGTATCTGCTGGGGTGCCATGCGTTCACCCTTGAGGAAACCGGCGCTTATGAGCAGGCGGAAATTACCGGTCGGCAGGCTCTCTGGACCGCGCCGAACGACGCCTGGGGTTTGCACGCGGTGGCCCATGTCTATGACATGACCGGGCGCGCGCAATCCGGGCTGAAATGGCTGGAAGGGCGCGAAGCCGCATGGGCGCATTGCAACAATTTCCGCTATCACGTCTGGTGGCACAAGGCGCTGATGCATCTGGATCAGGGCGATATCGACCGGGTTCTGGCGCTTTACGACGAGCAGATCCGCGCCGATAAAACCGACGATTACCGCGATATATCCAACGGCGCCTCGCTGCTGATGCGGCTGGAGCTTGAGGGCGTCGACGTTGGCGATCGTTGGGAAGAGATGGCCGAAATCAGCGCGAAGCGCACGCAGGACGGCTGTTTGATTTTTGCCGATCTGCACTATCTCATGGCACTGATGCGGGGTGGCGACACTGATAACGGCGCGGCGATGCTGGTCCGGATCGCCCGAGATGCCAAGCTTGGAGAAGGAGAGATTGCGGCCCGGATGTCGGCTCCGGGATTTGATGCGGCAGCGGGACTGACCGCTTTTTCCGAGGCCCGTTTCGAAGTTGCCTTTACGCATCTTGAGCGCGCCCGAGACACGTTGCAGCTTGCCGGCGGGAGTCACGCGCAACGTGATGTTTTTGAACGAATTACTATCGACGCAGGATTGCGCGCGGGATATATCGACGCGGCCGAGCGTCTGCTGTGTCAGCGGCAGATTCGGCGTGCCGGTTCCGAAGACGCCTATACAGCCAGCCGACGTGACCTGATCGCGGCGGCACGCGGTGGTTCAGGTGCCCGAACGATGCCTGCACAATGATTTTCGAGGATGAATAACCATATGGCGACAGTTTCGCCCAGTACCGATTTCTCTGCGCTCCGTAGCGCCACTAAGACACCGGCGGCGGTTTCGACGACTCGCGATATTCGGCTCGATTTCTACCGGGGCATCGCGATGTTCATTATCCTTGTCGCCCATATTCCCGGTAATGCCTGGGCCAACTGGATTCCTGCCCGTTTCGGATTTTCCGATGCCACCGAGATATTCGTCTTCTGTTCCGGCATGGCCTCGGCCATCGCCTTTGGCGGGGCCTTCGTGCGCCGGGGATGGCTGATGGGGACGGCGCGTGTGCTGTTTCGGTGCTGGCAGGTCTATTGGGCGCATATCTGCCTGTTTTTCTTTACCGCCACGGCGATGGCCGCGCTCGATCTCTACTCGGGCAGCGATTTTTCATACATCGATGATCTCAACCTGCGGTTCTTCTTTGACGATCCGGCACCGCAGATTGTCGGGATTTTCACGCTGACCTACGTGCCCAACTATTTCGACGTTCTGCCGATGTATCTGGGCGTTCTGGCGATGATGCCGCTGATCATGGCGCTTGCGAGGGTGTCGCTCTGGGCGGTGGCGGCCTGTGTCATCGCGATCTGGCTGGCGGCCAACGTGGGCAGCATCCACTTTCCCGCCGAGCCGTGGTCGTCGCGCGAATGGTTCTTTAACCCGTTCGGCTGGCAATTGCTGTTCTTTACCGGCTTCGCGTTCATGCGCGGTTGGCTGCCGCCACCGCCCGTTAAGAAGGGGCTGATCTGGGCTGCGGCTGCTTTTCTGGTGCTGAGCGCGCCGATTGGATCGTGGAAGGTCTATAGCTGGGTGAATGCCCTTGCGCCCGGACTGGGCGCCGATCTGCTTACAATCTGGGACGGGATCAAGGCCCTGAACGAGAACACCGGGTTCGACCTGCGCGACAAGACCGATTTTGCCATCCTGCGCTATGTCCATTTCCTGTCGCTGGCCTATCTGGCTTGGGTCGTGGCAGGCGATGGCGGTGACCGTTTGCGTGCGGTTGGCGAAGGCGCGGCGGCGCGGGTCTGGTCGGTGCTGCTGACCGTGACACTCAAGGTCGGGCAGCAATCCCTTGCCGTTTTTGTAACCTCGATGGCGGTTGCCCGCCTGTTTGGCTTTGTTCTTGACCAGATCGGGCGCAATTTCGGCACCTTCGCGCTGATTAACTTGGGCGGCTTTTGCTTATTGATTGCAGTGGCCTATATCGCGGCTTGGTTTAAATCCCAGCCTTGGAGATCGAAACGGACATGAGTTTGACTAGACGCGCTTTTCTGGCCTCATCAACCGCAATTTTGGCCCTGGGCGCGTCAAGCGCCAAAGCGCAGAGCGAACCGTTTTCGCATGATCAGGTCATCGCGCTGGCACGCGAGATGGCAGGGCAGGAATATATGCCCCGCCCGACAGTTCCGCAGGACTGGATCGACCTGACTTACGAGCAGTACCGCTCGATCTGGTTCCGGTCCAAGGATGGTCTGTGGTCGCATACGGACCGCCCCTACGAGGTCGACTTCTTCCCGCCCGGGTTGTATTTCAAGCGCACCGTCGGGATCGATATCGTCGAGGACGGGGTCGCGCGCGATTTCCCGTTCGACTTCAGCCGTTTCGATCACAGCGACAAATTCCCTGAGGTGACCCTTGAGGGTAACCTCGGCTATTCCGGGCTGCGCCTGCGTACGGAACTGACGGAACCGGGCAAAAAGAACGAGTTCTGCGTCTTTCAGGGGGCGAGTTATTTCCGCGCGATCGGTTACGCCATGAACTATGGTATGTCCGCGCGTGGGCTTGCTCTCAAGACCGGCGATCCCGAGGGCGAGGAGTTTCCTGATTTCACCCGTTTCTGGCTTGAAGCGCCGGTGCCGGGACAGAAAAACATGATCGTTCATGCGCTTCTGGACAGCCCGAGCGTGACCGGTGCCTATCGTTTCGACATCACGCCGGGGCCGTCCTGCATCATGGATGTGAAGGCCACACTTTTTGCGCGAGAAGAACTGAACCATATCGGCATTGGCGCGTTGACCAGCATGTTTTTACATGACGCCACAGACCGGACCCGGTTCGATGACTTCAGACCCGCCGTACACGATACGGACGGGCTGATGGTGTGGAACGGCGCGGGTGAAGTTCTGTGGCGGCCACTGGCCAATCCGACGCGTCTTCAGATCTCTTCGTTCGTGGATCAGATGCCCAAAGGTTTTGGCCTGATGCAGCGGTCTCGCCGCTTCGCCGATTTCGCCGATCTCGAGGCGCTTTATCACAAACGTCCCGGTGTCTGGGTCGAACCCAAAGGCGACTGGGGACCGGGATCGGTCACGCTGGTCGAAATTCCGGCGGACCTCGAGATTTACGACAATATCGTTGCCTACTGGCGGCCCAAGGATCCGGTTCCGGCGGGTGAAAGCCTTGAGGTGGCCTATCGCCTGACATGGTGTGCCGAGGCCCCCGTCGACACCGGCATGGCCCGTGTCATCGAGACGCGCATGGGCGAAAGCCACGCATGGTCGGAACACGAAAACGGGCGCATCGTCACCATCGATTTCGAGCCCGATGTCATTTTCGAAGACGAACTGGATACGTTCGAACTTCGTATCACTTCGGCACAGGCCGAGACCACCGAAGGGGTGCTTCAGAGAAACCCCGATACAGGTGGCCTGCGCCTGGCCTTTTCATTTGATCCCGGCGACCGGGATGTGGTCGAGCTTCGCGCCCAGATCCGCAAGGATGGCGCGCCCGCCAGTGAAGTCTGGCTGTATCGGTGGACAAGAAATGTCTGAGTATCGTTTCATGCCGGAGCGCAACCCTCGCGCAATGCCGGTGCAGAACTTCTTTCAGGAATATCATGACGAGACCGCGCCGGGCGCGGGCTATGCCAAGGGTGCTGCGCTGAGCCGTATTTGCGCTTTTGGTCCCGCTATCGCGGCGACGATCGGGCTGCTTTACGCGATGATCAGCTGGTTTTCGGATGCCGGTATCACCCTAATCGAAGGGACGCTGATCGCCCTCATCTGCTTTAACTTTTTCTGGATCGCCTTTTCGGTCACGACCGTTCTTTTGGGTGTCTGGTCGCTGACACGGCAGGGCGCACGTCCGCAGGAACGCTCAGCCGGCGCGATGCCCAAGCCAATGAACGTCGCGCTTTTGATGCCGATCTATAACGAGGTGCCTTGGTACGTACTGGGGAACGCCCGGTCCATGCTGGAAGAGTTGCGGGCACGGGGCGGCGCGCATCGCTACGCGATGTTCATCCTGTCGGACACACGCGACGATGAAATCGCCCGCGAGGAGCAGGAAGCCGTTCGCGCCGTGCAGGCGGTTCTGTCGCCGGGGTTGGAACTTTACTATCGCCGCCGCGAGGAAAATACCGACCGCAAGGTGGGCAATATCGCAGATTGGGTCTGCAACTGGGGTGGCGGTTATGAGGCCATGCTGGTGTTGGATGCCGATAGCCTGATGACCGGTCGCGCCATTGTGCGTCTGACCGACGCGCTGGCCCGTGACCCGGGCGCTGGCCTGATCCAGAGTTTTCCGCAGCTTATTGGGGCGCAATCGGTTTTTGGCCGGATGCAGCAGTTTGCCTCGGGGGTCTATGGCGCGGCTCTGGCCGAAGGCGTCGCCCGTCTCGCCGGGCATGAAGGCAACTACTGGGGTCACAACGCGATCATTCGCACAGCGGCCTTTGCTGCCTGTGCCGGTCTTCCCTATCTCAAGCGACGCGGCGGACGGTCCCAGCTCATCATGAGTCACGACTTCGTCGAAGCCGGCCTGCTGCGTCGGGCTGGCTGGGGCGTGCGCTTCCTGCCGCGTATCCGGGGCAGTTACGAAGAGACACCGCAGACGCTTATCGACCATATTCAGCGCGACCGTCGCTGGTGTCAGGGCAACCTTCAGCACCTGAGCCTGCTGAATGCGCGTGGCTTCCGGTCCATGTCGCGGTTTCACATGTTCCACGGTGCCATCGGGTATCTGCTGTCGCCGATGTGGTTTGCGCTCTTGGTGATGTGGGCTTTGATCGGGACCAGCGAAGAAGCAAGCGTTCTGCGTTATTTCAGCCCGTCGAACCCGCTGATGCCAACATGGCCCGAGCTGAGCGAAGGGCGGCATGTACTGATCATCGTGATCATGTATGCCATGCTGCTTGCGCCAAAATTGCTGGGGATCGCGGCCCTACCGCTGACGGGCGCGCGTTTCTCTGAGTTCGGCGGGTCTGCCCGGTTTGCCCTGTCTTTCCTGTCCGAAGTCGTCCTGTCCGTTCTTTATGCGCCTATCCTGATGGTGCAGCAGGTGGTTGCCGTGTTTCGTACTGCAACCGGCATGCAGCAGGGCTGGTCGCCGCAGGCACGTGAAGGCGGCCACTATTCCTTCCTGACGGTTCTCAAGGTGCACATGCTCGAAACGGTAAGTGGAGCGGCCTTGCTGACCGGCATGGCGCTTGGCGTGGTGTCGCCGTGGCTGCTGCCGATCGCCATTAGCCTTGCGCTGGCTGTGCCCCTGTCGATGCTGAGCGGTGTGTCGTTCAGCCGTACAGGGCGCTGGATGGGAACCCGCGAGGATTTTCGCGCGCCGCCGATCACCTTTGCAGCCCGTCACTACCGGGCCGAATTGAAGACGATGCTCGAAGGGCGCGGCGCACATAAGATCGCGGCCGAGTAATCTGCTTACTCCGGCAGGCTTTCAAACCAGTCCGCAATCATGTCAGACCATCCCGGCGGCACCATGTGTCCGCCGGGAAAAAGCGCGAACTCAAGCGCGCTCCCCGGGGCGCAGTCTTCCCAGCGTCGGCGCTGGAATTCGCCGGTATCGCTGTAGCCTGTGGGATCATGCCCGTCGCAGGCATTGGTGAGACGCCAGAGTTCCAGACCGGCGAAGATATCCCCCTGAATGAACTGGCCGGCGCGGAGCGAGCGTCCCTCCAGAGGAACGACGGTATCTCGCCAGCCGTGGGTCTGGAACAACCGCACGGGACCGACGCAGTTTTGCGGTTGGGGACGCCAGAAGCCGCCGGAAACCGGGGCATAGGCGGTGAATGTTCCGGGGGCCTCGCAGGCCGTGTAGGTCACCTGGAACCCGCCCGCAGAGAATCCGGCAAGCAGAATTCTTTCAGGGTCGATACCAAAGCGGATCTCCGCGTCGCGGGCGACTTCCTTCAGAAACTCGGTCTCGTCCCTTCCTTCCCAGCTTGGGAAAAAATTCCAGCTCGATCCGGATTCCCCGAAGGAACGTGAACCGGTCGGCGCTATGACCGCATATCCGCGTGCGTTGAGCGCATCCACGAGACCGGTGTTTCGCATGGTGTTGGCGCCGTTGCTGCCCGCGCCGTGCAGGAAGATCACTGCCGGGGCATTGTCGGTGTCAACCGGGGCGGCGTGATATTCGCCGTTTTCGGTCGAACAGGCGCCGGGTGTTGGCCCGCAATCGGCCAGCGCCTGCGTGGCGAAGCACGACAGCGCGGCGAGGAGGGGTCGGATCATGTTGGCTCCTTGTAGGGCAGGGTAGGCAAGTCTGAGGCAAGCCAGCCCGGACCGGCGGCGGAGCCCAGCATGCCCTCGGGCACGTCGATGATATTGTTGAACCCTTCTCGGCTCATCCGGTTGGCCATGCGTGCGGAGCGAACGCCACGGGCGCAGATCAGCGCGATGGGGGCGGCCCGATCTGGGACGAGCGCTACCAGCGCCTCGGCAAAGTCATCGCGGCGCATGTCGATGGGATGCGCGCCTTCGCCGATTCCGGTCAGCGCCCATTCGTCTGGGCGGCGAATGTCGATCAGGGTGATGTCGCCCGCGACGGCCTGCCGGTGCGCTTCCCGGACATTCAGCGAGAGACCCGCGTAATCGGGGGCAAGCGACGACATGAAAAAGGCGGCGCCCCCGCCAAGGACCGCCAGCGCCGTACCCGCCATAAGGCGACGGCGGGAAAAGAGCGGGGCCGGGTCGTTCGCTTGCTTCATCGCCAAAGCTTGCGTTGCTGCCTGGCGACCGGCAAGGGCGCATCCCGTCGGCCACCGACCCGTGCGATCAAATTCATGTCAACTCGCCCTTTGTGCAACACCTGCTTGCGGACTGCATGACAAGGGCTGCAGGCCGTCCGAACGGGCGCAAAATGCCGCGTTTTCAAAGTTCGGCTCCGCGAAGGGTTTGACAGTCAGGAAAATTTGCTTAGGCACGTGTAAACCTTTTCGCGTCCGAAGAATGGAGTGCCGCCAGTGTCGCTATTTCTGATTGCTGCTCTTCCCTTTCTGGGCGCTGTTTTTCCGGCGCTTCTGATCCGGGCGGGGCGCAATGCCTGCGCCTCGGCGGCCGGGGCGGTGACCTTGCTGGCGCTGATCGGTGTTCTGGTGAATGCGCCCCGTGTGATGGCAGGCGGCGTCGTCACAGCGCAGATCGACTGGCTGCCGCAGCTTGGCATGAACCTGCATTTTTTCATGGACGGGCTTGGCATGTTCTTTGCCACGCTGATCCTTGGGATCGGGCTGCTGATCATCATTTACGCCCGCTATTACCTGTCGCGCGAAGACCCGATGGGCCAGTTCTATGCCTATCTGCTGCTGTTTCAGGGCGCGATGGTCGGCATCGTGCTGTCGGACAACATCCTGCTTCTGGTGGTGTTCTGGGAGCTGACCTCGCTATCGTCTTTCCTGCTGATCGGCTATTGGAAACACCTGCCCGCAGGCCGGCAGGGCGCGCGCATGGCGCTGGCGGTGACCGGCGCGGGCGGTCTGGCGCTGATCGGGGGCATGCTGGTGCTGGGCAATATCGCAGGCACCTATTCGCTGAGCGAAATCCTTGATCAGAAAGAACTTATCCAGTCCTCGCCGCTTTACCTTACGGCGCTGATCCTGATCCTGCTTGGCTGTTTCACCAAGTCCGCGCAATTTCCGTTCCACTTCTGGTTGCCCCACGCGATGGCCGCGCCGACACCGGTTTCGGCCTATTTGCACTCGGCGACGATGGTCAAAGCCGGTCTGTTCCTGATGGCGCGGCTCTGGCCGGTGCTGGCCGGCACCGATGCCTGGTTTTATATCGTGTCGACCACAGGTCTGGTGACGATGGTGCTGGGCGCGGTGATCGCACTCTTCAAGGACGACCTCAAGGCGCTGCTGGCGTTTTCGACGGTCAGTCACCTTGGCCTGATCACGTTGCTGCTAGGGCTCGGGACACAGGCCGGGGCGCTGGCCGCTGTTTTTCATATCCTGAACCACGCGACCTTCAAGGCGGCGCTCTTCATGAGCGCGGGGATCATCGACCATGAAACCCACACACGCGACATCAAGCGACTTGGCGGTCTGCGCACGCTGATGCCGGTGACATTCGTCATCGCGACCATCGCGTCGCTGTCGATGGCGGGCATTCCGCCGCTGAACGGGTTCCTCTCCAAGGAGATGATGCTCGAAGAGATTTCGCACACCACGTGGTTCG
This sequence comes from Heliomarina sp., assembly GCF_052826185.1. Taxonomy (NCBI): domain Bacteria; kingdom Pseudomonadati; phylum Pseudomonadota; class Alphaproteobacteria; order Rhodobacterales; family Roseobacteraceae; genus Heliomarina; species Heliomarina sp. The sequence continues at coordinate 284,176 of NZ_JBRBUI010000054.1, forward strand.
ACTCGCACTGGTTCTTCCCGGTTCTGGCCACCATCGGTGCGCTGTTTTCGGCAGCTTATTCCTTCCGCTACATCGGCCACGTGTTCCTTGGCCCGGTGCGCGACGACTACCCGTCCAAGCCGCATGATCCGGGTGTTGGCATGTGGATTTCGCCCGCCTTCCTCGTTCTGCTGGTGATTGCGATCGGTCTGTTCCCCGAGGCGGTTGCGGGCAATCTGGTGCGCACGGTCACCGACGCGGTGATGGGGGAATACGGCGATTACTATCCGCTCAAGATCTGGCACGGCGTGACGCCTGCGCTTTACATGTCGGGCATCGCTGTGGTGGGTGGCCTGATCCTGCTGGCGCTGCACCGCCCGCTCGACAAGGGCTGGATCGCCACGCCCCGGCCCGAGGCCAAGACGATTTTCGACGGGCTTGTCGGCGCGCTCACGCGGGCCTGCCGTGGGATCACGGATACACTGCATGACGGGGCCATCGGGCGCTATGCAGCGATCTTCATCGTCTTTGTTCTGGTCCTTGGCGGTTATGCCTTCACCTCGGGTGCAATGGGACCGCAGACGCGACCGATGCTCGAGATCGAGGTGCTGCCCGCGATTGGCTGGTTCGGCCTTGTGGCGGCGACGCTGTGTATCGTCGCCTTCCACCGCAACCGTTTGCTGTCGTTGGTGCTGATTGGTGTTGTCGGGTTGGTCGTGACGATGCTGTTCAACTACTTCTCGGCGCCCGACCTTGCACTGACCCAGCTTTCGGTTGAGGTGGTCACCATCGTGCTAATGCTGCTGGCGCTGAATTTCATGCCCAAGACTACCCCGCGTGAAAGCTCTGTCGGACGCCGGACGCGCGATGTTCTGATCTCGGTCGCCGCAGGGCTTGGTGTCGGCGGGCTGATCTTTGCGATCATGACGCGCGGCTTTGCCTTTGACACGATCTCGGAATTCCACCTTGCCAATTCCTACAAGGGCGGCGGCGGTGACAACGTCGTCAACGTGATCCTCGTGGATTTCCGGGGCTTTGATACCTTTGGCGAGATCATCGTGCTGGGGATCGCGGCCATCGTGATCTATGCGATCACCGAGGCGATCATGCAGACCAGCGTGCGTGCGCGTCTGCTGAATCGCGTGCCGGACCAACCGGTTGCCGGGGACGCGCATCCGCTGATGATGGTTGTCGTGACGCGTCTGATGATGCCGGTGGCACTTATGGTGGCGGCCTATATCTTCTTCCGCGGTCACAACCTGCCGGGTGGCGGTTTCATCGCCGGTCTGATCGCGGCCATTGCCATCATCATGCAATACATGGCGTCGGGTTTCGGCTGGGCTGCGGCACGGCAGCATTTTCCCTATCACGGGATCATCGGGTCCGGTGTTCTTGTCGCCGCTGTGACCGGGCTTGGCGCGTGGTTCAACGGTATGCCCTTCCTGACCTCGGCATTCGGCTATATCCATCCGCCGGGGCTTGAGGAATTTGAATGGGCGACGGCGGCGCTGTTCGACCTTGGCGTGTTCTTGGCCGTGGTCGGCGCGGTGCTGCTCGCCCTTGAAAGCCTGTCGCGCTACGCGTGGAACCCCAATATCGACAGCCGTCACCCGATGGACATCAACCCGTCGCGCGATGACACCGGCCGCGTCATCAGAAAGGACTGAGCATGGAGCTGTTATTCGCCTCGGCCATCGGTGTTCTGACCGCATGCGGCATCTACCTTATCCTGCGCCAGCGGACGTTCCCGGTCATTCTTGGCCTGTCGCTGCTGTCCTATGCGGTGAACCTGTTCCTGTTTGCTACCGGCAGGTTGTCGGTGGGCGCACCGCCGATTCTGCAATACGGGGTCGAGACTTATACCGATCCGTTGCCGCAGGCGCTGGTGCTGACCGCCATCGTGATTTCGTTTGGTATGACGGCGGTGATCGTGATGATCGCGCTCAGCGCCTATCTTTCCGAGAATGACGACAGGATCGACATGGACAACCCCTCTGAACCGGTGAAAGACGACGCATGAGCCACTGGATCGTTCTGCCAATCGTCCTGCCGGCGCTTTTGGCTCCATTCTTTCTGATGGTGATCCGTCACCATCTTGATCTGCAACGGATCTTCTCGGTCGCCGGGGTACTGGTGCTGAACGGGATAACGTTTGCCCTGCTGAATCACGCGATGAGCGGTGAAGTCTCGGTTTACGAACTGGGGGACTGGCCCGCGCCCTTTGGCATCGTGCTGGTGCTTGACCGGCTGTCGGCTCTGATGATCGTGCTGACCTCACTGCTGGCGCTGGCGGTGGTTCTTTACGCGATCTGGTCCGGCTGGGACAATCGCGGGCGGCATTTCCACCCGCTGTTGCAGTTCCAGATCATGGGGGTGTCCGGCGCGTTCATGACCGGAGACGCCTTCAACCTCTTCGTTTTCTTCGAAGTTCTGCTGATCGCTTCCTACGGTCTGATGATCCACGGCGGTGGCGGCACGCGCCTGCGTGCGGGCGTGCAATACGTCGCCTACAACCTGATCGGTTCGACGCTGTTCCTCTTTGCGCTCGGCACGATTTACGGTGTCACCGGGACGCTGAACATGGCCGATCTGGCCGTGAAAGCTGCAGAGATCCCGACCGAGGATACCGCGCTGCTGCGCATTGGTGCGGTTCTTTTGCTGCTGGTATTTTCCGTCAAAGCGGCTGTTCTGCCGCTGCATTTCTGGCTGCCTGCATCTTATTCGAATGCGCCCGCGCCGGTGGCGGCCTTTTTTGCGATCATGACCAAGGTCGGGGCCTATTCTATCCTGCGGATGTTCACGCTGATCTTTGGCCCCGAGACACCGGTGGCGCAGGGGCTGGCCGGAGACTGGCTGGTCTATGCGGCGCTTCTGACGGTGGCTGTCGGTATGATCGGCACGCTTGGCGCGGCGCATGTGGCGCGGATGACGGCGTTCATCACCATCGGTTCGACCGGGACCCTTATGGTTGCCATCTCGCTCTTTACGCCCGAGGCGAGCGCGGCGGCGATCTACTATCTGATCCATTCGACCTTTGCGACGGCGATGATGTTCTTGGTCGCCGATATGATCATCGAACGCCGTGGCGACAGCATCAGCCAGCGTCGACCGATGCAGCATGGCGGCGTCATCGCGGCGCTGTTCTTTGGCGCGGCCGTAGCGATGGCGGGCATGCCGCCCCTATCGGGTTTCATTGGCAAACTGCTTGTGCTGGACGCGGCATGGGATGCGCCCGACGTGGTGCTGATCTGGTCTGTCGTGCTGATCACCTCGCTGATCGCAATCATCGGGCTGGCCCGCGCCGGGAGCCTTGTGTTCTGGAAGGCTTTTGACACAGGCAGCGGCCAGGGTGATGTCGACGAGGATACCGCCAGGCGCGAAGGCGTGGTCTTTCCGACGGATGCACCGCGCTTGCCCTTTGTGCCGGTGTTCGGCCTTTTCGCCGTCCTGATCGCGTTGACGGTGTTCGCCGGCCCGGTGATGCGCTTTGCCGAAGACACGGCCGATCAACTTTACACGCCGCAGCTCTATATCGACGCCGTTCTGAAAGGGCCCGGATCATGAGCCTCTTCCGCCGCTTTTTCCCGCACCCGCTGCTGACCGTATTGCTGACCCTTGTCTGGCTGATGCTGGTCAACAGGTTCTCCTGGAACTCGGTGATTTTCGGTTTTCTGCTGGGCGTGTTCATTCCCTTTGTGATCCGCCCGTACTGGCCGAACAACCCGCGCATCAGCAGCCCGCTGAAAGTCGCGCGCTACATCGGTGTCGTGATCTATGATATCTTCGTGGCCAATGTCACCGTGGCCTACCAGATCCTGTTCATGCGGGTCGACGCGCTGCAACCGGCGTGGATTTCCGTCCCGCTGCGGCTGCGCACGCCCGAGGCGATCACCACGCTGGCGGCCACGATCACCCTGACGCCCGGCACCGTTTCCTGTGATCTGTCGAGCGAGGGGCACAACCTGCTGGTGCACTGCCTGCATGCGCCCGATCCGGATGCCGTGATCCAGGAGATCATCGACCGTTACGAAAGCCGCCTGATGGAGATTTTCGAATGATCCTTTCCTACGCGCTTTATTTTGCCTTTGCCTGTTTCGGTCTGGCCGTCCTGATGAATCTCTGGAAGATCATCACTTCCGAAGGCGTGGGCGACCGGGTTCTGGCTCTGGATACGATGGTGGTGAACTCTATCGCCATTCTAGTCCTGGCGGGCATCCAGGAAGGCACCGAGGTGTTTTTCGAAGCGACCATGATCATCGCCATGCTGGGGTTCGTTTCCACCGTGGCCTATGCGCGCTTTATGCTGCGCGGCAACATCATCGAGTGAGGACCAGATGGGCGAGATAGGCGATATCCTGACAGCGATCTTTCTGGTGGTCGGCGGCTGCTTTGGTCTGGTGGGCTCTTTCGGACTGATTAAGCTGCGTGATCCGATGTCGAGACTACATGCCCCGACCAAGGCCACGACCCTTGGGGTAGGGGGCGTGCTGATCGCCTCGCTGATCCACTCCTTTGTGCTTGAGGGGTATGTGTCGGTGCATGAACTGCTGATCACCCTGTTCCTTTTCCTGACCGCCCCGGTGACGGCGCTGTTCCTTGCCAAGGCGCATATCCATCGCCACAGCGAGCAAGAAGTTCTGCCGCGTCCCGGCAAGGATACCTGCTGGGCGGTTCTGGACGAACGGACGTCGCGCCAGATCATTGACGAAGCCGAATACGGACAGGACGAATAGGCGCTCAGACGAACTTGCGGAAGATCCGCGTTTCGTCGAACATTTCCTCGAGCGCGCCCATCCGGTCGCGGGTTCGTTCCCATGCCGCTTCCTGCACGGCGGCGATGAGCGTTTCCGACAGCAGCATCATCGCCACGGTGGAATCCCATGCCGAAGGCGCTTCGATCCGGCAGGAGAAAGAATAGGACGCGAAGCGGCTGATCGGAGATTGCCACTGGTCGGTGACCAGAACCGTGCGAGCGCCACGTGCAGCGGCCATCTCGGCCAGTTTCAGCGTCGAATTCTCGTAACGTCGGATATCGTAGATCACCACCACATCGCCCGGTTCAATGTCGAGCAGCGCATGCGGCCATGCGTTAGAGGTGGTCGGGATATGCTGGACGCGGCCCCGGATCACCTGAAGGTGCAGGTGCAGATATTCCGACAGGGCATGGGTGATGCGGCCCCCGGCGATAAAGACCGACTGCGCCTCATCCGCCAGCAGGGCGGCGACCGCGTCGAAATCCGCCGGGTCGATATGGGCAAGGGTCTGGCGGATGTTGCCGATCACCGCGTCGGTAAAGCGGTTCAGCAGATGTTCCTGCGGCGCGGTGTTCGACCAGCTGTCGCGCTTGTCGATCGGGTTCGAGATCTGCGCTTCGAGCTCTTCGCGCAATGCGGCCTGAAATTCGGGAAAGCCGCTGTAGCCCAGCTTTTGCACCATCCGCACCACGGTGGGGGTTGAAACCTCGGCCTTTTCGGCAAGCCGCGTGATCGAACCAAGCCCCGACATGGGATAGTTTTCAAGGATGGCTCCGGCAAGCTGCCGCTCGGCACGGGTCAGCGTGTCATGCACTTTCTTCAGCCGTTGCTGGGCGGTGTCGTCCAAACCTGCGGTCCTTGCCATCCTGTCGATTTTGTAATCATAGTTTCATTGCCTGAGAGAAAGAAGAAAAAGTTTCAGAAATATCATTGACTCGGCTGCCATGGCTGGCGAAACCTTACCCACGTAAGGGGGACAGATGCCACAAGATCAGACTGCCATTGCCGCCGCGACCTTTGAGGGAGCCGCCGCGCCAGCGCCGGTTCTGCTTGTCTGTGAACATGCTTCCTGTGATTTCCCCGAAGAATTCGGCTACCTTGGTCTGAGCCAAGAGGTTCGTCGAAGCCACGTCGCCTGGGATCCGGGCGCGCTTGCGTTGTCCCGCCAGCTTGCGGCGGCGCTTCAGGCGCCATTGGTTTTCGGTCAGGTCTCACGCCTGCTTTACGATTGCAACCGCCCGCCCGAGGCGCCGGATGCGATCCCGGCCAAGAGCGAGATATATGAGATCCCCGGTAATATGGGGCTTACTGACGAGGCAAAAGCCGAGCGGGTGTCGCGCATCTATGATCCTTTCTGCGCCGCGATGGACAAGGCGCTTCAGGATGTGCAGCCCGCGCTGGTCGTGACGGTGCACAGCTTTACTCCGGTCTATTTCGGAGCACAGCGCGACGTGGAAATCGGTATCCTGCATGATGAGGATACGCGCCTTGCCGATGCGCTGCTTGAAGAGCTGGAAGGCGCGCCGCACAAGGTGGAACGCAACCAGCCCTATGGCCCGCAGGATGGTGTCACCCATTCGCTCAAGCGTCACGCGATGTCGCGCGGTATTGCCAATGTCATGCTAGAAATCCGCAACGACCTGCTGAACCGGCCCGAGCTTGTCGTGCGCATGGGCGGTTTGCTCTCCGGCGCTTTGGGCCGGGTCATGTCGCGCCCCGACGTGCGCGACTGGGGGCAGAGCTGATGCCCAAAATCCTGCTTGGCTATATCCGCTTCGTGGACGGGTTCAATCGAGGTATCGGCCGTATGGTGATGTACGGCATCTTCGTGATCATGGGCATCCTGCTCTGGTCGTCGGTGTCCAAGACGTTTTTCAACCCCTCGCTCTGGACGCTGGAAATGGCGCAGTTCGCGATGGTGGCCTATTACGTGCTGGGCGGACCCTATTCGATCCAGCTTGGTGCGAACGTGCGGATGGACCTGTTTTATGGCGAATGGACGGCCCGGCAAAAGGCGTGGGTCGATGCCTTTACCGTCTTCTTCCTGCTGTTCTTCCTCGTGATCCTTATCATGGGCGCGGTCAGTTCGACCGCCTATAGCCTTGGCTATTTCGGACAGGAACCGTTCAAGTTCTTCTGGGAGCTGCTGGTCGCCTTTGTTACCGGCGGTACGGACGGCGCGGCAGAAAAGATGGGCTATCTCGAACGCAGCCCGACCGCATGGCGACCCTATCTCTGGCCCATCAAGGTGATCATGATCTTTGGCTTTCTCTGCATGTTGCTGCAAGCGGTCTCCGAGTTTCTCAAGGACGTTGCCACCATTCGCGGGGTGACGGTCTGATGTCCTATGAAATGATCGCCATCCTCATGTTCTCGACCATGATGCTGATGCTCTTTACCGGGCAGCGCGTGTTCGGGGCCATCGGCTTTGTCGGCGTCGCGGCGGCGGTGCTGATGTGGGGGCCGGGCGGGTCGGACATTGGGTTTTCCTCGGCAATGAAGCTGATGAAGTGGTATCCGCTGCTGACCCTGCCCATGTTCATCTTCATGGGATACGTGCTGTCGGAATCCAAGATCGCCGACGACCTTTACCGCATGTTCCACGTCTGGATGGGGCCGCTACGGGGCGGGCTGGCGATCGGGACGATCCTGCTGATGGTGCTGGTGTCGGCGATGAACGGTCTGTCGGTGGCCGGCATGGCTATCGGGGCCACCATCGCGCTGCCCGAGCTGCTCAAGCGCGGCTATGACAAACGCATGGTGACTGGCGTCATTCAGGCGGGGTCGAGCCTTGGTATCCTTGTGCCGCCCTCGGTCGTTCTGGTCCTTTACGCAATGATCGCGCGGGCGCCGGTGGGGCAGCTCTGGCTGGCAGGCGCGGTGCCCGGCCTGATGATGGCCGCGATGTTCATCCTCTACGTGGTGATCCGCTGCCGTATTCAGCCCGAGCTTGGCCCGGCCATGCCCGCCGATGATCGCGATGTCAGCCGCAGCGAAAAGCTGCGCCTTCTGCGCGCGGGGCTGCTGCCGATTTGGATCTTTGCCGTCATGATGATCCCCTTCGTGAACGGCTGGACGTCTCTCGTCGAAAGCTCGGCGGTTGGGGCGCTGGCCGCTTTTCTGGCGGCGGTGTTCAAGGGGCGGATGACGCGCGAGGTGTTTGAGAATTCGGTGCGCAACACGCTGGGTATCTCCTGCATGTTCATGTGGATCATCCTTGCCGCGCTGGGCTTTGGGGCGGTGTTCGACGGGTTGGGCGCGGTGCGGGCCATCGAATCCCTGTTCACTGAACAGCTTGGCCTGTCGCCCTGGATGATCCTGATCCTGATGCAGCTCAGCTTTATCCTGATGGGCACCTTTCTGGACGACACGGCCATGCTGGTGATCGTGGCGCCGCTATATGTGCCGCTTGTTCAGGCGCTTGGCTTTGATCTGGTCTGGTATGGCGTGCTTTATACGATCACGACGCAGATCGCCTATATGACCCCGCCTTTCGGCTATAACCTGTTCCTGATGCGCGCGATGGCCCCGGCCGAGATCGGGCTGAAGGACATCTATCGGTCTATCGTGCCCTTTGTGCTGGTCATGGTGCTGGCGCTGGTGCTGGTCATGGCCTTTCCGCAGATCGCGCTGTGGCTGCCCAACTACGTATACGGAAATTAACCTCAAGAACCCCGCCAACGGGGCAATCATATCCACAAGGAGAGAGTGAAGATGACAACAAGACGTAAGTTCCTGACCACCGCCGCTGCCGCTCCGGCCGCTGCGCTGGCTGCGCCCGCGATTGCGCAAAGCAAGATCACCTGGCGTCTGCAGACCTATGCCGGTGCCGCGCTGGCCGAGCACGTGCTGGACCCGGCGATCAAGAAGTTCAACCAGATCGCCGGCGACCGGATGGAAATCGAAGTCTATTACGCCGACCAGCTTGTCCCTACGGGCGAACTGTTCCAGGCCCTGCAGCGTGGCACGATCGACGCGGTTCAGTCCGACGATGACTCCATGGCGTCGCCGACCGAAGTCACCGTTTTCGGCGGCTACTTCCCCTTCGGTTCGCGCTATTCGCTGGACGTGCCGGTGCTGTTCGAACGCTACGGTCTCGATGAGATCTGGAAGGCGGAGTACGAGAAAGTCGGCGTCAAGCATGTCAGCGCCGGGTCCTGGGACCCCTGCCACTTCGCAACCAAGGATCCGATCAACTCGCTGGCCGACCTCAAGGGCAAGCGCATCTTTACCTTCCCGACCGCTGGCCGCTTCCTCAGCCAGTTCGGCGTCGTGCCTGTCACGCTGCCGTGGGAAGACATCGAGGTTGCGGTTCAGACTGGCGAACTCGACGGTGTGGCATGGTCCGGCATCACCGAGGATTACACCGTCGGCTGGGCGGATGTGACCAACTACTTCCTGACCAACAACATCTCGGGCGCCTGGATCGGCCACTTCTTTGCCAATATGGAGCGCTGGAACGAACTGCCCGACGATCTCAAGACCCTGTTCGAAGTCTGCTGTGCGGACAGCCATTACTATCGCCAGTACTGGTACTGGGGCGGTGAGGCCGACCTGCGTGTCAACGGCACCAAGATGGAACTGACCACCATCCCCGACGAGGAATGGGAACAGGTTGAAAATGCCGCTTCGGCCTTCTGGGACGAAATCGCCGCGGAATCCGAAACCAAGGCGAAGGTTGTCGAAATCTTCAAGAAGTACAACGCCGAAATGCGCGCGGCTGGCCGTCCTTATCGCTACGGCTAAGCGCCAGGGTAATACCCCGTCTTAACGAACAGAAGTCCCGGCTAATGGCCGGGGCTTTATTGACAAGAGGATTTTGGAAATGCCCGGACAGCTGACACTTGATGAATTGCGCGCCCTGAGCCAGACGGGCGAGATCGATACCGTTCTGGTCTGCGTCATCGACATGCAGGGCCGCCTGATGGGCAAACGATTCCACGCCGCGCATTTCTGCGACAGCGCATGGGAAGAGACCCATTGCTGCAACTACCTGCTCGCCACCGATCTTGAGATGTGGACGGTGGATGGCTATGAATCGACAAGCTGGGAACGCGGTTATGGCGATTACACGATGAAGCCCGACCTCAGCACCCTGCGCCGGGTCGCGTGGCTGGAAGGCACTGCGATGGTGCTTTCGGACATCATGGATCACCACGGCCACGCGCCGATTGCCCATTCACCGCGTGCGCTGCTCAAGGCGCAGATCGCGCGGCTGGCTGACATGGGGTATTCGCCGATCACCGCGACCGAACTGGAATTTTTCATCTTCGAGCAAAGCTTTGATGCGCTGCGCAAGAACCAGTATCGCAACCTCGAACCGATCTCGGGCTATAACGAGGATTACTCGATCCTTCAGACCACCAAGGAAGAGAACGTGATGCGCACCCTGCGCAACGGGCTCTACAATTCCGCCATCCCGGTCGAAGGCTCCAAGGGCGAGGCCGAGGCCGGTCAGGAAGAACTTAACATCCGCTATGGCGGCGCGATGGAAACCGCCGATCACCACACGATTGCCAAGCACGCAGCCAAGGAAATCGGCTGGCACCAGGGGCACGCGGTCAGCTTCCTGCCTAAATGGCGACCCGACCGGGTCGGTTCGGCGGCGCATATCCACATGTCTTTGCGGGACAAGGATGGCAATTCGGTCTTTTACGACAAGGATGCTGATCTGGGTATGTCGGAACTGGCGCGGCACTTCCTTGGCGGTCTGCTGGCCTATGCGGGCGATGTGACGTGGTTCCTTGCGCCCTATGTCAACAGCTACAAACGCTTTCAAAAAGGCAGTTTTGCCCCGACGCGGCGGGTCTGGTCCGTCGACAACCGCACCGCTGCCTTCCGCCTTTGCGGCGACAGTTCACCCGCCGTGCGGATCGAATGCCGGGTGCCGGGATCGGACATGAACCCCTATCTGGCAATGGCCGCGTTGTTTGCGGCAGGCATTCGCGGAATCGAGGAAAAGCTCGATCCGGGTGAGCCGCTGACCGGCGACGCCTATGAAGGCAAGGCCGAGGAAATCCCGACTTCGCTGATCGCGGCGACGATGGCGATGGCCGGTTCGTCCATGCTCAAGGAAGCGTTTGGCGAAGAGGTGATCCGACACTATACGCGGGCTGCGGAATGGGAGCAGGAAAGCTTTGATTCTGCGGTGACCGATTGGGAAATCGCGCGCGGGTTCGAAAGGGCCTGATCCGATGATAACGCAGATTGACCATCTCGTGCTGACGGTGCGGGATATCGAAACGTCGGTTGCATTTTATGAAACGGTGCTTGGTATGAGGGTCCAAACCTTTGCACAGGGGCGTAAAGCCCTGCATTTCGGCAATCAGAAAATCAACCTTCAAACACTTGGTCAGGAAACACGAAACCATGCCTGCATCGGTTCGGGGGATGTCTGCCTGATTACGGATTGGGCTGCGGAGAAGCTGCTTGAACATCTCGCCCGGCATGACGTAGCGGTCCTGGAAGGACCGGTTACCAAGACCGGGGCGCGCGGTCCGATCACCTCGGTCTATTTCAACGATCCTGACGGCAACCTTATAGAGGTCAGTAGCTATGACTAGTACCATCAAATGTATCTCGCCCATCGACGGGTCGGTCTATGCCGAACGCGCGGTCCTTTCCGGCGCTGACGCGCAAAACGGCGTTGCCCGAGCGCGGCGCGCCCAAAAGGACTGGGCGGCGCGCCCGATCCAGGAGCGCATCGACCTCGTGATGAAAGGTGTCGCCCGCATTGGCGAGATGAATGACGAGATTGTGCCGGAACTGGCTCATATGATGGGACGCCCCGTGCGCTACGGCGGCGAATTCGGTGGTTTCAACGAACGTGCCTCCTACATGGCCGAGATCGCCGAGAAGGGCCTCGCTCCGATCGAGATCGAGGACAGCGCCGCTTTCCGCCGCCTGATCAAACGCGAACCGCATGGTGTAGTGCTGATCATCGCGCCGTGGAACTATCCCTATATGACAGCGATCAACGGCGTCGCCCCCGCGCTGATCGCGGGCAACACCGTGTTGTTGAAACACGCGACCCAGACGCTGCTGGTTGGCGAACGCATGGCGCGGGCGTTCCACGAGGCGGGCGTGCCCGAGGACGTGTTCCAGAACGTATTCCTTGACCATTCAACTACCTCAGACCTGATCGCGGCGAAATCCTTTGGCTTCGTCAACTTCACCGGCTCGGTCGGGGCAGGGCAGACAATCGAACGCGCGGCGGCTGGCACCTTTACCGGCGTCGGGCTTGAGCTTGGCGGCAAGGATCCCGGCTATGTCATGGAAGACGCCGATGTGCAGGCGGCGGTCGATACGCTGATCGACGGGGCCATGTTCAACTCGGGCCAGTGCTGCTGTGGCATCGAACGGATCTATGTGCATGAAAACCTGTTCGATGATTTCCTCGGCCGCGCGCTTGAAATTGTGAATGGCTATACGCTTGGCAACCCGCTTGAAAAGACAACTGACATCGGTCCGATGGCGCACGTGCGCTTTGCCGAACTGGTGCGCGCCCAGACCGAGGAGGCGATCAAGGCCGGGGCCAAGGCGCATATCGAAACCATGGCCGGTGACGATGGCGGCGCCTACCTGACCCCGCAGATCCTCACCAATGTGGATCATTCCATGCGGGTGATGCGCGAAGAAAGCTTTGGCCCGGTCGTCGGCATCATGCCGGTCAAATCCGATGCCGAGGCGCTTGAATTGATGAACGATAGCGAGTTTGGCCTCACCGCCTCGCTCTGGACGCAGGACGTGGAACGCGCCGAGGCGCTGGGCGCAGAGCTCGAAACCGGCACCGTTTTCATGAACCGCGCCGATTACCTTGACCCGGCGCTTTGCTGGACCGGTTGCAAGAGCACCGGCAAGGGCGGATCGCTCTCCGAAATTGGCTATCACAACCTGACCCGACCCAAATCCTACCATCTGAAAAAGGTGACGAAATGAACCTGACCGGTAACTGGTCCTATCCGACCGCAATCAAGTTTGGCGCGGGGCGCATCGCGGAACTGGCCGAAGCCTGTGTCGCCTGCGGGATGAACAAGCCGCTGTTGGTGACAGACAAGGGGCTTGCCTCCCTGCCGATCACCCTTCAGGCGCTCGACATCCTTGAAGGGGCGGGGCTGGGCCGCGCGATCTTCTCCGAGGTCGATCCCAATCCGAATGAAATCAACCTCGCCGCCGGGCTCAAGGTCTATCGTGACGGCGATCACGACGGGGTCATCGCTTTTGGCGGCGGCTCGGGTCTCGATCTGGGCAAGATGGTGGCTTTCATGTCCGGCCAGTCGCGCCCGGTCTGGGATTTCGAGGATATCGGCGACTGGTGGACCCGCGCCGATCCGGCTGGGATCGCACCGATCATCGCCGTGCCGACCACGGCGGGCACCGGTTCCGAAGTGGGCCGCGCCAGCGTCATCACTAACTCCGAAACCCATGTGAAAAAGATCATCTTCCACCCCAAGGTGCTGCCGCAGGTCGTGATCTGCGACCCGGAATTGACCGTGGGCATGCCCAAGATGATCACGGCAGGCACCGGTATGGACGCTTTCGCCCATTGTCTCGAAGCTTTCTGCTCGCCCCATTACCACCCGATGAGCCAGGGCATCGCGCTGGAAGGTCTGCGTCTGGTGAATGAATACCTGCCACGCGCCTTTGCGGATGGTTCTGACCTTGAGGCACGCGCGCATATGATGAGCGCGGCAGCCATGGGCGCGACGGCCTTTCAAAAGGGCCTTGGCGCGATCCATGCGCTGAGCCACCCGATTGGCGCGGTCTATAACACGCACCACGGCACGACCAACGCGGTGGTGATGCCTGCGGTGCTTGATTTTAACCGCCCCGAGGTCGAATCGCGCTTGGCACAAGCAGCGGCTTATATGGGCATCTCTGGCGGCTACACCGGTTTTTACGACCGCGTCATGGCGCTGCGCGAAGAACTGGGCATTCCGAACAGCTTGCGCGATCTCGGCGTCGGCGACGACCGTCTTGAGGAACTCACCGCGATGGCGCTTGAAGATCCGAGTGTCGGCGGAAATCCGGTCAAGATGACCTCCGAGAACACGCTGGCGCTTTTCCAGGCCGCTCTCTGAGGCGACATCAGGTGATCAATCGAAGGGCGTCCGTCACAGGGCGCCCTTTTTGATTTCCGGACGGGACGTCCGCACAGGACGCTGCTTTCAGGTAACATTCCGGTCCCGTCTTCCCTTGCCATTCCGGCTGCGGGCGACCACTCTCTGCCCCGACTAGGGGAGAAGTACATGTTCATCGTTCACCACCTGAACAATTCCAGATCCCAGCGAATCCTGTGGCTGCTGGAAGAGCTGGAAATCGAGTATCAACTGCGCCGCTACGAACGCGACCCGGTGACGAATCTCGCGCCGTCCGAGCTGGCCTCGGTTCATCCGCTGGGGAAATCGCCGGTGCTGGAAGAGAACGGGCGCAAAATCGCCGAAAGCGGAGCCATCGTCGAATATGTCTGCAACCAGTTTGGCCGGCACCTGTTGCCGCGCAAGGGCAGCGACGAAGCGATCACCCATATGGAGCTGATGCATTTTGCCGAAGGCTCTGCGATGACGCCGATCCTGCTGCAACTGTATACCGGCAGGTTGGGTTCGGCAGGCGAACCGCTCAAACCGCGCATCGAGCAGCAGCTCGACAGCCATTTCCAGTACATGGAACACATGCTGCGCCCCTCGGGCCATTTCGTGCTCGATGACCTTTCAGCCGCCGATATTATGCTGAGCTTCCCTGCGGAGATTGCCGTGAAACAGGATGGCGGCAAACGCTACCCGAAACTCGCCGCCTTTGTTCAGGCCGTGCACGAACGCCCCGCATGGCAGCGCGCGCTTGAGCGGGGCGGCACCTATCGGTTTGCTTGACGGTCGGATTGTCCGACCAGGTGACTTGTGTTTCCAAAGGCTTGCCCTAAGGTCACGCGAAAGTGGAATTCAAAACCGAATAGCGAAAAATGATCGACATAACTCCTCCGATGCCAGAAACGCCGCCGAAACTGACGGTGGTGGACATGGTACGTGCCAGCGCCCGAAAGAACCCTGACCAAGAGGCGCTGATCTGCGGCGACGAACGGCTGAACTGGGGCGATTTCGAGACGCGCATCAACCGGGTCGCGAATGCGCTGATCGCGCGTGGCGTCGGGAAGGGCGACAATGTTGCCGTGCTCTCCCCGAATTCCATCGCCTATGCCGAGCTGTTCATGGGGATCATCCGGGCGGGCGCCTGTATCACGCCGCTTTCGACGATGGCATCGCCTGACGCTCTGGAAAAGATGCTGGCCGATTGCGGGGCGCGGATGCTCTTTCTCGCCAACCAGTACCGCGATCTTGCCGCGCCCTTCCTTGACCGGCTGAGTGCCGAGAAGGTCGCAATCGATTTCGATGCCTCGGGCTTTGCCGATTACGAGGATATGCTGGAAAAGGCCCCGGTCACCGATCCGATGATACCGATCGAGATGACCGATGCGGTGAACCTGATCTATTCCTCGGGGACGACAGGCACGCCCAAGGGCATCCTCCATAACCACTGGATGCGGGCGGCGCAGATGGACCGCGTCAGCGCCAATGGCTACGACCAGAACGCGCGCACGCTGCTGTCGACGCCGCTCTATTCCAACACGACCATCGTGGCGTTCCTGCCGACGCTGGTGGGCGGCTCGACCGTGGTCCTGATGCCGAAATTCGACGCGCGTGGCTACCTTGAGCTGGTCGCAAGGGAAAAGATCACGCATACGATGCTGGTCCCCGTCCAGTACAAACGCATCATGGATGTTCCTGATTTCGATGATTTCGACCTTTCCACAATGAGGGTGAAATTCTCGACCTCGGCCCCGCTGCGGGCAGATGTAAAAGCCGACGTGCTGAAACGCTTTCCAGGCAAGCTCTGCGAATATTACGGGCTGACCGAGGGTGGTGGCGTGACGGTTCTCATCGCCGATGAGACGCCGGACAAGCTGCATACAGTGGGCAAGCCCGCGCCGAACTGCGTGATCAAGCTGATCGATACCGAAGGACGCGAAGTCGCGCCCGGGCAGGTGGGTGAAATCTGCGGCCGGTCGCCGACCATGATGGCCGGGTATTACGGGCGCGAGGACCTGACCGAAGATTACATCTGGCGCGACGCGGCGGGCGATATTTATTTCCGCTCCGGCGACATGGGCAGCTTTGATGAGGACGGCTTTCTGGTCCTGTCCGACCGCAAGAAGGACATGATCATTTCCGGCGGGCTGAATATTTATGCCAATGATCTGGAACTTGTCCTGTTGAACGATCCGGATGTGATCGACGCGGCGGTGATCGGAATCCCGTCCGAGGCATGGGGCGAAACGCCTCTTGGGCTGGTGGTCCTGCGAAACGGCGCGAAGCGCAGCGCAGAAGAGATCTGCAAAGCCGCGAATGACAATCTCGGCAAGAGCCAGCGGCTGTCAGCCGTCGAGATCCGCGAGGAACTGCCGCGCAGCTCGATCGGGAAAATCCTCAAGAAAGACCTGCGCGTTCCCTACTGGGAATCAGCATGACCGATCTGCCCGTTTTCGGTGTTCTCGGCGGCGGTCTGATCGGGATGAGCTGGGCAAGCCTGTTCCTTGCCCATGGCGCCAAGGTGATCGTTGTCGATCCGCGCAACGAAGCGGCGGCTGAACTCTCTACCTTTCTGGCCGAGGCATGGCCCAATCTGCGGGCGCTTGGGCTGACCGAGACGGATACATGGGGGCCGGTGATCGTTTCTCCAGACATCAGCGCCTTGGGTGAAGCAGAATTCATTCAGGAAAACGCGCCGGACCGGATCGCGGTTAAAAAGGATCTCGTCGCCGAACTGGAAAAACACATCGGGCCCGAGGTGATCATCGCGTCGAGCACCTCTTCGCTGAAGGCCAGCGATATTCAGGCAGGCGCGCAGCATCCCGGACGTATCCTTGTTGCCCACCCGATGAACCCGCCACACATGGTGCCCATGGTCGAACTTGTCGCCGGTCAGGCGACCTCTCCCGCCGTGGTTGACCGCGCCGAAGCGATCTATCGCGCGCTGAACCGCGTGCCGATCCGCGTCAAGAAAGAGGTGGCGGGCCATCTTGCCAATCGTCTGACCTCGGCGCTTTACCGCGAAGCGGTGCATATGGTTGCCGAAGGCATCGCGGATGTCGAAGATATCGACAAGGCAATCGCTTATGGGCCGGGAATGCGCTGGGCGCTGATGGGGCCGCATCTTCTCTATCATCTCGGTGGCGGGGCGGGGGGCTATCGCCATTACCTTGAACATCTCGGACCCACGCAAGAGGTCCGCTGGGGCGAGCTTGGCCAAAGCGCGCTGACGCCTGAATTGCAGGAAAAACTGATCGCCGGGGTCGAAAGGGAACTGGCCGGGCAGGACCGCGACACGCTGGTCCACCGGCGCGATGCAGCGCTGGTCGCGCTGGCAGGGATAAAGCGGGATCACGGATTGTGATCTGCGCAGCATATTGAACTTGAAAGGAAAAGAAATGAACGGAGCCGAAAGCCTTGTGCGAAGTCTGGTGGATAGCGGAGTAGATACCTGCTTTACCAACCCCGGCACCTCCGAGATGCACTTTGTGGCCGCGCTTGACCATGTGGCGGGGATGCGCTCGGTGCTGGCGCTCTTTGAAGGCGTTGCGACAGGGGCCGCCGATGGCTATTACCGGATGGCGCGGAAACCGGCCTGTACGCTGCTGCACCTCGGGCCGGGTCTGGCCAATGGCATCGCCAACCTGCACAACACGAAAAAGGCGAACTCCTCCGTTGTGAACATCGTCGGCGAACATGCCGAAACGCACCGCAAGCTCGATGCGCCGCTGATGTCTGATATTCAGGGGCTGGCGCGTCCGGTGTCGCATTGGGTTCATACCTCCGAGCGCGCCGAGGACGTGGGCAAGGCCGGGGCCGATGCGGTTCAGGCGGCGCGGACCGGGGCCGGGCAGATCGCGACTCTGATCCTGCCGAGCGATACCGCGTGGAACGAGGGTGGCGAGGTGCATGTTGCCGGTGAACCGCCGGCGCGAGACCCGATGGACCCGGCCATGCTCGAAAAGGCCGCAAAGGCGCTGGATGGCGAGGATACGCTGCTCTTGCTGGGTGGCGAGGCGCTGAGCGCGGAGAACCTCGAACTGGCGGGCAAGATCGCGGTGAAAACCGGCTGCAAGCTTTTGTCGGAATGGTCGAACCAGCGGCTTGAACGCGGCGCGGGGAGGGTTGTTATCAACCGCGTGCCTTATCCCATCGACATCGCGCTCAAAGAACTCGAGCCGTATAAAAAGGTTGTTCTCGTTGGCGCACGGGCGCCCATCGGCTTCTTCGCCTATCCCGGCAAGCCTGCCGTCTTGACCCGTGAAGGCTGTGAGATTGTCGAACTGGCCGGGGCCAGCGGTGATCTCGACGCGGTGCTCGACGCGCTGGTGAGCGCGACCGGCGCAGACGGTTGCGAACCGGTTCTTGCCGAGCGCAAGGAAGTCGACATGCCGACCGGCAAGAACAACCCGGACACCATCGCGCAGGCGCTGGCCGCCACGATCCCGCAAGACGCTATCGTCGTCGATGAATCCCTGACCACGGGCCGCGCGTTTTTCCCGGATACCGCAGGGACACCGCCGCACACATGGATCAACAATTGCGGCGGTTCCATTGGCTATAGCCTGCCGGTATCCATCGGCTGCGCGGTGGCTTGCCCGGATCGTAAGGTTATGGCTTTGGTCGGGGACGGCAGCGCCATGTACACGGTGCAGTCGCTCTGGACAATGGCGCGCGAAGAGCTCGATATCACCGTGCTGATCATGTCGAACGGCAGCTACCAGATCCTGCGCGGCGAACTGACAAATGTCGGCGTCCAGAACCCCGGTCCGCGGGCGGTGGACATGCTCTCTCTCGACCGTCCTGCACTTGACTGGGTGTCGATGGCCAAGGGCATGGGGGTCGACGGCGTGCGGGTCGAACAGGCCGATGACCTGACCCGCGCCATCGAACACGGGCTGGAAACCAAGGGTCCGTACCTGATCGAAGTCGTGATCTAATCGGCGCTGGGTACCGAAACCACGGACATGCGCCCTCTGCGGCGCGCGTCCTGACCGGATGAATGACGCGGCCGGTGAACAACCACGTGCGGGTTGCCGGCCGCTATCTCTGTCCGGGTTCTGCGCGAAAACGGCGGATCCATTCCCGGCTAGTCTCATCTGATAACCTGCCGACACCGGGATCAGCCGGGACAAAGACATCCTCGTCAAATCCCAGTTCCTGTATGATCCGGTTGATTATTTGCGACGGATTTGCCGACAAGGTCTCATACTCGATCATCAGCGGCGCGATATTTTCCGCTTTGAACCAGTCAAGCCAAGCGGTGTCGAAAGCGGTCAACGTGTCCAGTTTGGCGGCAATCCGGTCGAAATCGTATCTGGGCGGCTGCGGCGGCGCGAGCCTCTCCAGCTCTTTTCCATCCGACGCGATGTGCCACAGGCCGGTCTGTTCTGCCTTTACCATGGACACGGCCTGGGCAAGTTTATCGCCGCGCAGCAGATGAATGCAGAGCGTTCTGCCGAATGCCGCCTGTAGGCGTGATTTGTCATCGGGAAGGCCCGGGTAGGCCGCGTCGATCATCGCCCTCAGATCGCCGAGATTTTCACGCATGAGACGCAGGCCGAATATCCTGGTCTGCGCTTTGCCAGAGGCTATCGCTGCTTTCAGGAAGGCGGCGCAATACGCCTGATGCGTCATCCCCTCACGCCTGGGAAGGCCCCATTCGCTGGCCCAGACCGCGTCGACATCGCGCATAAAAAACGAATCCGGATCACCCGCGATGCCGGTTGCGGCAAGCAGGTTACAGAGCATCGTGCTGCCGGTCCGTGGCGTGCCGCAGATGATATAGCTGTCGTATTGCAATGGTTTAGTCATGTTTCGATCCCGGAAGGAGGTGCGGCGACGCTAGAAACATGGCCCGATCCTGTCCACTTGAAACATGTCGCAGCAGGGATCGATGGACCTCGTGTTCTCAAAAGAAAATGGCCGCGCCCGTGGGTGCGGCGCGGCCATCGTCATGTTTGAGAACTTGGCGCTTAGAACCGCCAGTAGCCACCGTCGATCTGCAATAGCTGACCGGTGTGATAGGCCGAGGCATCCGACAGAAGATAGCAGGCGATGCCGCCGAAATCTTCGGGCGCGCCCCAGCGGCGGGCAGGGATACGCTTGCCCGCGTTCTCGGCGAATTTCTGGTTCGCCATCGCGTCCTGCGTCATGTCGGTTGCGATCCAGCCCGGCAGGATCGCGTTCGCGGTGATCCCGTAGCGTGCGAATTCCACCGCCAGCGCATAGGTCATCGCGTTCAGCGCCCCCTTGGAGGCCGCGTAATGCTCGCTGCGCGCCGCGCCGGAAACCGAGGCAAGGCTCGACATGGCGACCAGACGCCCGCCGGTATCACCCTCTTCGGACCGTTCGACCATGTGGCGCAGCACGGCCTGATAGGTGTGATAGACGCCGTCGAGATTGACCGAAAGCACCCGCTTCCATTCCTCGGGCGTGATTTCCAGGAAGGACCGCGCCCCGCGCCCCGAGACGCCCGCATTGGCGAAACATCCATCGATCCGGCCAAAACGGCCAAGCGTCGCGGCCATCTGCGCATCGACCTCGTCCCGGTCGGCCACGTTGCAGACAAAGGCTTCGGCCTCGACACCATGCCCGCGAAGCTGCTCTATCGCCGCGGCGTTCTTGTCCGCATTGGTGCCCCAGATCGCAATGCTGGCCCCGGCGGCGGCCATCGCATCGGCCATGCCAAGGCCGATTCCGCCATTGCCGCCCGTGACAAGAGCCACCTTGCCGGTCAGGTCAAACGCAGGTTTCGTCATGTAATTCCTCCCTATTCCGCCGCTTGCTGGCGGGCATTCAATGATTGCATCGCTTTGGCGGCAATTTCAAATGAACGCAACCGGGCCTGCTGGTCGTGAATTTGGCCATTGAACATGATCTCATCGGGGGCGTAGCGGTTGATCAGGTCACTAATGCCTTTTTCAACAGTTTCCGGCGCGCCGGTGACCGAGACACTCAGCGCCTGATCGACCATCCGCACCATCGCCGGATCGACATGTTCGTTGATGTCGCGCACCGGGCGCGGCAGGGGGCCGGGTTGGCCGGTGCGCAACCGAACAAAGGCCAGCTGCATCGAGGTCTTTAGATAGGCGCCTGTTTCGTCATCCTCGGCCCCAAAGACATTGGCGGCAAGGATGAAATAGGGCTTGTCGAGCATGGCCGACGGCTTGAAGTGATCGCGATAGATCGCCACCGCCTGATCCAGCGCGGCGGGAGCGAAATGCGAGGCGAAGGCATAGGGCAGGCCAAGCTGCGCTGCCAGTTCAGCGCCGTAAAGGCTTGAGCCGAGGATATAGACCGGCACCTTGGTGCCCACGCCCGGTACGGCCATGATTGGCTGCCCCGGCGCCTTGTCGCCGAGATATCCCATCAGCTCGACCACATCGCGCGGGAACTCGTCGCTTTGGTTCATGTTGCGGCGGAGCGCCCATGCGGTCTTGCCATCGGTGCCGGGCGCGCGACCGAGCCCCAGATCGACGCGGTCGGGGTAGAGCGTCGCAAGGGTGCCGAACTGCTCGGCAATGACCAGCGGTGCGTGATTTGGCAGCATCACCCCGCCCGAGCCGACGCGGATCGTATTGGTGCCGCCCAGCACATGGCCGATCACCACAGAGGTCGCCGCCGAGGCGATGCCGGGCATGTTGTGATGCTCGGCCAGCCAGAACCGCGTGAAACCAAGCGCTTCGGCATGCTGCGCCAGCTTTAGCGTGCTGGCGAGAGAGTCGGCGGCGGTGCTGCCTTCGACGATGGGCGACAGATCGAGTACGGAAAATCGGGTCATGGGAGGCTCTCCTTGTTGGCATTAACCTAATGTCCCGGAAAGCGTGGTAAAAGGGGCCGCGTTCAAAGCAACTCGAGCAGCGCCTCGGGCGGGCGACCGATGACGGCGCGGCCTTCCTTGATCGCCAAGGGACGCTCGATCAGGATCGGATGCGCGGCCATCGCTGCCAGCAGCTTGCCGTTGTCGTCCCCTTTGGACAGGCCCTCTTCGCGAAACACTTTTTCGCCCGTGCGCATCATGTCGGCGACCGGTGGTTTGCCAAGCGCTTCCCACGCGGCGGTGATCTCGGCCAAGTCGGGCGCGTCCTCAAGGTATTTTCGCACGGTGAATTCCGCGCCTTTCTCCTCAAGCAGCGCCAGCCCTTGACGGGATTTGGAGCAGCGCGGGTTGTGCCAGTAGGTGATCATAGCCAATCATTCCTTTTGCTGCCGACCGAATCGGCCACGTTTGCGAAGCCATCCCGCGCCAGCAGGCGGTCGAGACCTGTTGCGATTTCGCCCACCAGTGCCAGACCGTGATAGACCAGCGCCGTATAGACCTGTACTGCCGACGCCCCGGCACAGATCTTGGCATACGCCTGCTCGGCCGAGCCGATGCCGCCGACGCCGATCAGCGGAATGGTCCCGTCCGTCATCTGGGATAGCTGCGCCAGAACGCGGGTCGATTTCTCGAACAGGGGCGCGCCGGAAAGTCCCCCGGTCTCGCCCGCATGGGCGCTTTTCAGACCTTCCCGCGACAGGGTCGTGTTGGTTGCGATGATCGCGTCGATCCCGGTGTCGCGGGCGACCTCGGCAATGTCCTGCAATTCGTTCGTTTCAAGATCCGGGGCGATCTTGAGGAACACTGGTATGGGCCGTGACAGCTCGGCACGCGCCTCCATTACACCGTTCAGCAGGGCGGTCAGCGCCGCCTTTCCCTGAAGATCGCGCAGCTTTTCAGTGTTGGGGGAGGAGACATTGACCGTGGCGAAATCAAGATGCGCCCCGCAATGGCGCAGCACGGTGGCGAAATCGCCCGCGCGATCCGCGCTGTCCTTGTTCGCGCCAAGGTTCAGACCGATCACAGCATCCTTCGGTCGGCCCGCAAGGCGCGCGCCGATGGCTTCCATCCCGTCATTGTTGAACCCGAAGCGATTGATCGCGGCGCGGTCCTCGCTCAGCCGGAAGAGGCGTGGCTTGGGGTTGCCGGGCTGCGGACGCGGCGTGGCGGCGCCGACCTCGATAAAGCCGAAACCTGACTGTGACAGCGGCGCGATAACGGTGGCGTTCTTGTCGAACCCAGCCGCGAGGCCGACCGGATTGGGCAGGTCGATCCCGGCAAGAGTGCAGCGCAAGCGCTCGGACGTGACCGGTCCCGGCTTGCGCGTCAGCCCGCTTTGCAGTGCGCGAACGGCCAGCCCATGTGCTGTTTCCGGATCGATCCGGTGCATGAAGGCAAGGCCAAGACGCTCGATCAGGCTCACGCCATGTCCTCCGGGAACAGGTGTACACCATCAACCAGCGGTAGCGGCTTGTGCCAGCTCACATCGTCGATCCGCAACGGGCGGTAGAGATGCGGAAACAGGGCGCCACCGCGCGAAGGTTCCCATTTCAGCGCATCGCCAAGCGAGTCTGCCTCGACTGCCAGCAGAACCAGCCCGTCGACCCCGGCGAAATGTTTCGCGGCGGTCTCGGCAGCCTGTTCGGCGGTCGAGAAATGAACAAACCCGTCGTCGATGTCGATCGGCGCGCCCAGCGTGGACCCATCGGCAACCAGCGCCTCCCATTCGGGGGAGCGGAATATCTTGTAGATCAGCATGGTTTGCAGATGCCGGTCTTTGACGATCCGGTCAAGAGTGCGCGCTTCTGCCCATGTAAAAGGCGTCTCGGGAGAGGGATTGGCGCGCGGTGCGAATTGCCCCTGCGACAAGCCGCATGAGAGCTTTGACAGGGCCAGCGGAAATGGCGCACCATTCGTGCATAACCAACCGGGAGAGTAATAATGATGAACCGATTCCTGATGTCTGCTGCGGCGCTTGGCCTAAGTGCCGGTGCGGCTGCCGCCGACTATTCCCTGACGATCCTGCATACCAACGATTTCCATGCCCGGTTCGAACCCATCAACAAGTACGACAGCGGCTGCTCTGCCGAGGACAACACAGAAGGCAAGTGTTTCGGCGGTTCTGCCCGCCTGATGAGCGCAATCCGCGATGCCCGTGCGCGGCTCGACAATTCTCTGCTAGTTGACGGCGGCGACCAGTTCCAAGGCACGCTGTTTTATACCTATTACAAGGGCAAACTGGCCGCCGAAATGATGAACAAGATGGGCTATGACGCGATGACCGTGGGCAACCACGAATTCGACGATGGGCCCGAAGTACTGCGCGGATTCATGGACGCGCTCGAATTTCCCATCCTCATGAGCAACGCCGATGTCAGTGGTGAGCCGCTGCTGGCCGATGTGCTCAAGAAATCCACCGTGATCGAAAAGAACGGCGAAAAGATCGGCCTGATCGGCCTGACTCCGCAGGATACGGATGAACTTGCAAGCCCCGGCCCGAACGTCATCTTTACCGTCCCCGCCGACGCGGTGCAGGGCGAGGTCGACAAGCTGACCGAGATGGGCGTGAACAAGATCATTGTGCTGTCGCATTCCGGTTATGGGGTTGATCTGGAACTGGCCGAGCAAACCACCGGTGTCGATGTGATCGTGGGCGGGCATACCAATACGCTCTTGGGCGATATGGAAAGCGCGGAAGGGCCTTATCCGACAATGGTGGGCGATACGGCGATCGTTTCGGCCTATGCCTACGGCAAGTTTCTCGGCGAGCTGAACGTTACCTTTGACGACGATGGCAAGGTGATCGAAGCAAGCGGCGCGCCGCTTCTGATGGATGCCGCCGTGGTCGAGGACGAGGCGACCGTTTCCCGGATCGTCGAGGCGGCCAAACCGCTGGACGAGATCCGCAACAAGGTGGTCGCCCAGACGGACGAGGCCATCGGCGGTGATCGTGAAACCTGCCGCAGCCAAGAATGCACAATGGGTAACCTGATCGCGGATGCGATGCTCGACCGGGTCAAGGATCAGGGCATCGACGTCGCGATCCAGAACGGCGGCGGTATCCGGGCCAGCATCGACGCGGGCGAGGTCACGATGGGCGAAGTGCTGACCGTGCTGCCCTTCCAGAACACGCTGTCGACCTTTCAGGTCACCGGCGCGACGCTTGTCGAGGCGCTGGAAAACGGCGTGAGCCAGATCGAGGAGGGCGCGGGACGTTTCGCGCAGGTCGCCGGCATGACCTATGCCTTTGACGCGTCCAAGCCTGCGGGCGAGCGTGTCAGCGACGTCATGATCGGCGGCGCGCCGGTCGAGATGGACAAGCTCTATGGAGTCGTGTCGAACAACTACGTGCGCGGCGGTGGCGACGGTTACAAGATGTTCACGGACGCTCAGAACGCCTATGACTTCGGGCCGGATCTTGCGGATGTGACGGCGGAGTATCTGGCCGAGAAAGCGCCCTACAAGCCCTATACGGACGGGCGCATCGCGGTGAAATAACTGCTGACGTTCTGCTGGAGAAGACAACGGGAACGGGGGCTTCGGCCTCCGTTTTCGTTTTGAACGCGCCGGATGCTTGCTGTCTGATCCTGCCGCTCGTCTACGATCCGTGAAAACGCAGGGGCTTGTCCTCTCCACGGAAATCGAGCGCTTTTTGTGCTATACTGTCCTCGCGTCAGCAGTGAGGGAGGAACTGTCATGGCTGAGCAAATGGAAAAGGCCGCCGCAGGTCAGATCACTGCCGAGGCCGCCGCTGTTTATGAAAGCTTCTTTGTTCCTGCGCTGTTTGGCCAGTTCGCGCCATGGCTGGTGGAGCTGTCCGGTGCCGGTCCGGGCGACAAGGTGCTGGATGTTGCGACAGGTACGGGCGTGGTCGCGCGTGTCGCGGCGGCCACGGGTGCCCGCGTGACGGCTGTCGACATCAACGAGGGCATGCTGACGGTCGCGCGCCGATATGCCCGCGAAGTCGATTTCATACCCGCAGCGGCCGAAAACCTGCCCTTTGACGACGGGCAGTTCGACGCGGTGCTGTGCCAGTTTGGGCTGATGTTCTTTGCCGACCGGCCCCGGGCGCTGACCGAAATGGCGCGGGTCTGCAAGCCGGGCGGAAAGGTTGCCGTCACCGTATTCGAGGCGTGGGAGAAATCCCCGGGCTATTGCGACCTGATCCCGTTGGTAGGTGAAGTGGTCGGCAATGACGGGGCCGAGGCGCTCAAGGCGCCGTTTTGTCTTGGCGAGGGCGAGGCGTTCGAAGAAGTGCTCGACAAGGGCGGGCTGCCGCATGTGCAGATTTCCCGAAAGGTCGGGATGGTCCGGCATGCCTCGTTAAATGATTGGCTTGACACGGAAATCGGCGGCTGGACTCTGGCAGGCATGGTGGACGCGCCGATGATGGTGACGCTTAAGGAAAAAGCACGAGAGCGGCTGGCAGGCTATGTTGGGGCCGACGGGAGCGTATCCTTTGAGGCACCCGCGTTGTTCGCGGTCAGCACCATTGAGGCGTAACCCTTCAGTCGTCTTCAATCTCCGGCCAAAGCGCCGGATCAAGTTCGTCGATGAACTCACGCAGCATGGGCTCATGCGCCTTCCACCCTCCGACCGAGCGTCGATGCACGGGTTGGCGGATCTGCGCCGCGCTCATGGTGAGAACCTGACCGGCGGATTCGTTCGGGCGGGCCATCGCGGCATCCCATTCCAACCCGCACCAGTCGGCGAGGGTGCGGCTGGCGCTGTCGATGTCGCTGACCATCTCTTCGTAGGAGAGGTCAAGGATCTGGCCGGGCAGCACCCTGTGCCAGTGGGCCATCATCCGCGCATAGGTGTTGAAGCGGCGGGCCATCGCCTGCTGGTCATAGGTGTAATCGAGCGCCCGTCCGGTGAACCGGCCACGCCACATGGAAAGCGCGATATCGCGCGGATCGCGGCGCATATTGATGATCCGGCATTCGGGGTGCGCGGTCTTGAGAAAACCGATAAGCCTATAGTTTTCCGGCATTTTATCGACGAAGGCCCGCGTGCCGTCGGAAAGCGGCGGCAGGGCCGCGGCTTCTATCCTGCGAAAGGCGTCGGCGTCGAATTCGGCATCTGAATCGATCAGAGGATAGATCGCGATACCGGCGGTGGCACGTTCGCCCAAGGCGATGACACGCGGATGCGCGCCAAGCACCGCTTCGGCAAGGGTCGTGCCGGAGCGCGGCAGGCCGAGAACGTAGATCGGGCGCGGACCGTTTTCGTTCCCGCCCTGCGTCGAAAGTGTCAGCGGGGCGGGGAACCGCGCGAGGATCTTGTCGTTGAACGAGTCGTCCGCCTCGCTGTCAAAGGGGCGCAGGGCGGCCATGTTCCGGTTCGCGTCCCGCAGCCATTCTGCGGCCTGTTCGCTGTCGCCCTGCTGCTGCGCCACGCGGGCCTGCGCAAAGGCCAGCGCCGCGCGGGTCTCGCTGTTCTTGGGCGCTTTCTTGTAGGCACGTCGTACCGCGGGGCCAAGCGTCTCGTTCGCGTCGGCATCGTTCAGCGCCACAAGCTGTTCGTAGGCTTCGCCGTTCAGCGGATCGATCTCAATCGCTGCGGCAAAAGCGGCCTTTGCCTCGTCGGTCTGGCCCGCCTCAACCATGGTCATCCCCAGCCGCAGGCGCGCGGCGAGATGGCCGGGGGCAAGAGCCACGGCGCGGCGGACGGCCTCGGTCGCCTCATCCACGCGAAGCTGGCGCGCGAGCGGCAGGCTGATATTTACCAGCGTTTCCACGTCATTCGGGTTCAGCGCCAGCGCTTTCTCGAAAGCCTCCAATGCCTCTGCGGGCTGGCCGAGCCTGTCATGCAGAAGCCCGCGCAGGTTATGATTACGCGCCTGTTTCGCGTCGATCGAAATGGCCTGTTCGATGTCTTCAAGCGCCTGCTCCAATTGCCCGGTCTGCAACCGCGCCTGCGCCAGCAGATACCAGACCGCCCCGTCGCGCGGGGTTTCTCGCACCAGCCGGGCAAGCTGGGTTTCGGCCGGGGCGAACTGGCCAAGCAGGATCATCGTCTGGGCGAGGTTCTTGCGCGCATCGCTGAAATCCGCGCTGAGGTTCAGAGCCTTTTTGAAATACTGGATGCCTTCGGCGTATTTCCCGTTACCGCAGAGTGCGATGCCCGCGATATTGGGAAACTCGGGCTGGGTCTTGTGACGGCCCATGGCTTTTCGGGCGGCGTCATAGGCAGCTTTCTGTCGGCCACCCTGAAGCAGCGTCATACATGTCGTCAGGTCAGACTGAACTGTCATGGAACTGTCATTTGCCTTAATTGGCGGAAGACACAATCGCGTTTTCGATGTTCTGCCGTTTCCCGCCGAATTTTATCAAGTGATTGCTTTGTTAAGATGCTTTATTGATCCCATCTATCGGCTTTACTAAGCGGCATGTAAATCTAGACTGTAGGATATGTGCGGTAGATTTGCAGTCACCCTGCCTCCGGATGCGATGGCCCAGCTTTTCGCGGCCAAGCCTGCTAATGCCTTGCCCCCAGTGCCGAATTTCAATGTCTGCCCGACAAATCAGGTACATGTGATTCTGGGCGAAGACAGCGGTCGGCGGCTGGTCTCGATGCGCTGGGGGTTCCTGCCGCACTGGTACAAGGCCGAGAATGACGGCCCGCTGCTGATCAATGCGCGCGCCGAGACGGTGGCGGACAAACCTGCCTTTAAATCCGCCTGTCGTGAGCGGCGTTGCCTGATCCTTGCGACCGGTTTTTTTGAATGGACCAAGGATGAGAAGGGCAACCGTTTGCCGTGGTATTTCCAGCGTCAGGATGGTGAACCGATTGCCTTTGGCGGCATCTGGCAAAGCTGGGGAAAGGACGACCCGCAGGACACCTGCGCCATTGTCACGACGGCGGCGAACAAGCGCGTTTCAGAGCTGCATCACCGCATGCCGCTGATCGTGGAGCCGGAGAACTGGCCGCTCTGGCTGGGGGAGGCGGGCCGCGGGGCGGCCCGGCTTATGGTGCCGGGGGACGAGGACGTGCTGAGCTGGTATCGGGTCGATCCCAAGGTCAATTCCAACCGGGCCAGCGGGCCGGAGCTGATCGAGCCGATCTGAGCAAAAAAAGGGGGTGATATCGATGCACAACCTGTACACCCCCTGTACATCGGCGGTGCACTGCTCCAGCCGTTCGGCACCGATCAGTCGTCGGGGCGCGTGAGTTCGAACAGGTCGGTCACGCGGGTGTAGTCACGATACCCAAGACGCGACAGTGGATGGAACGTGGTTATGTCGAAACGGCCATCGACCAGGCAGTTGTCGCGAATATGGACACCGGTGACTTCGCCCAGCACAAGACGGTTGGCTTCGCCCGGCAGGTCGATGATCCGGGTCAGCTTGCATTCCAGCGCGGCGGGCGTGCCGGCGACGCGGGGGCAGTTGATGGTTTCGCATTCCTCGAAATCGAGCCCGGCGACTTTGAATTCATCCTCCTCCTTGGGGAGGTTCATGGAGGTCTCGTTCATCGCGTTGCGCATTTCGTATTCGACGATGTTGACACAGAACACGCCGGTCTCGCGGATATTGGCGACGCTGTCCTTGGTGCCGTCCTGATCGTCCTTGGCGCTGGTCGAGGAAAACATCACCTGCGGCGGGAAATAGGCGATGGCGTTGAAAAAGGAATAGGGCGCAAGGTTGTTCTGCCCTGCGGCGTTGCGGGTCGAAATCCAGCCGATCGGGCGTGGCGTGATGATCGCGTTGAACGGGTTATGGGGCAGGCCGTGGCCATCTTCGGGACGATAGAACATTAGATAACTCCTGACGTTTGCCCTAGGGATAGCGGCGTGATACGCGGATTGCCACCAAATAGACTTAAAGAAAGCCAGCCTCTCCCGTGTCTGCCCCTTTGATCGACATGCATCCGGAACTTGCGAGCGACTGGTGGGAGGTCGAAGCGCTTTTTGATCTGTGTTTCGCGCCGGGCCGGACCGCCCTTTCTTCGTACCGGCTGCGCGAGGATGTGCCGCCGGTTGCGGGCCTCTCGACGGTTGCGCGCGATGCGCAGGGCATTCTCGCCGGGGCGATCCGGTACTGGCCGGTCCGAATCGGTGCGGCGCGGTCGCTGTTGCTCGGGCCGGTCGCTGTGCACCCGACGCATCAGGGCGAAGGGCTGGGGGCGCTGCTGATCCAGGGAACCTTGCAAAAAGCCGCCGAAACCGGGTGGGAGCGTGTCATGCTGGTGGGTGATGCGCCCTATTATTCGCGCTTCGGGTTCGAGCGGCTGGATGACGTGCATATGCCGCCGCCAACCAACCCCGACCGGGTGCTTGGGCGGGCTTTGATCGACGATGCATGGCTGGGCATCAGCGGAGATGTGACCCGCTGGGACGCATAACTTGATTGAAATGCCGCGCATTCGTGCCAATCTTATCGGGAAGCCGGGAGGGTTTGGCATGAATGACATCGTGATGGCACGGCCAGTGGACGCCGAGGCAGAGCTTGACAGGCTGGCAAAGCGTTACCGCGCCGCAAGCGGGATTGGTATGCGGCTGCTGAACGTGCTCGGCAGCCGTGCCGAGAACCTGCTGGACCGTCTGCCCACCCCGATCCGCAACAGCATGGAAGGCGCGACCCAGGCAGCGCTGAAAGTCGCGATGGAGGGCGCGCGCCAGTCGCGCCGGCAGGTGCCGGACCAGAAGGCGTGGATCAACACCGCGATGACCACCGCCATGGGCGCCGCCGGGGGCATGGGCGGATTGCCGACCGCGATGATCGAGCTTCCGGCGACGACCACCGTTCTGATGCGCGCGATACAGGGCGTTGCAGCCGAGAACGGGTTCAACCCCGACGAGGAAAGCGTACAGTTCGACTGTCTTCGGGTCTTTGCCGCCGCGGGGCCGCTGGAGCAGGACGACGGGGCCGACCTTTCCTTTGTCACCCTGCGGCTGACCCTGACCGGCCCGACGATGCACCGGATGATCGCGGCGGTTGCGCCGAAACTGGCAACCGTGCTTGGCCAGAAACTGGCGGCCCAGACCGTGCCACTTTTGGGGGCCGTGGCCGGGGCGACGACGAATTACCTCTTTACCAGCTACTATCAGGAAATCGCGCAGGTGCATTTCGGCCTGCGCCGGCTGGCAATCGATGCGGACATCCCCGAGGCGGAACTCGTGACCCGTCTCAACCAGCGGATGCGCAAGCATCTGCGCTAGGGCGGGGCACCTTTGTGCCCTGGCAACCACCGTCGGATTTTTCACGCCTGATCCGAGAAATTGCGTGAAATGGAAGACGTGGCATTGTAGCTTTTTCTGACAGGGAAAAACCCGCAGGAAGTGGGAAGACCAGATGATAAGACAATTGCCGATGCGCATCCGCGCGACGCACAAAAGCGACGTACGCACCCAGTTCGGTGCGCTCTGCTACCGCGTGGAAAACGGCAAGGTCAAAATCCTTCTTATTACGTCGCGCCGGAGCAAACGCTGGATCATTCCCAAGGGCTGGCCCATCGACAAGCTGACTCCGGCGCGATCCGCCGCCCGCGAAGCATGGGAAGAGGCGGGCGTGATTGGTGCTGCCGTCAACCAGTGTGTCGGGCTTTATGCCTATAACAAGACCAGCGCCCAGAATGGAACGCTGCCGTGTGTCGTCATGGTTTACCCGGTACGTGTCAAATCCCTCGACCCGGAATTTCCAGAGCAAAATCAACGGCGTGTAAAGTGGTTTTCGCCCAAGAAAGCCGCGGCGCGTGTGGTCGAGCCAGAACTGGCGCGGATTTTGCGGGACTTTCGTCCGCAGCAGTTGCGCTGACAGGTCTTGATCTTAACAATTCAACAAATAATTAAAGTAGAACGGTTTAACTTGGCACGACCATGATTCAATACGCCTTGAAATGCTCGAACGGGCACACATTCGACAGCTGGTTCCAGTCCGCCAGCGCCTTTGACCGGCTTGCCGGAGCGGGGATGGTGGAATGCAGCGTTTGCGGCGGATCTGACGTCGAAAAGGCGATGATGACGCCGCGTGTCGGTGCCGCGCGCGAAGGGCAAAAGGCGGCGCCGTCGCTGGCCAAGGAACGCAGCCCGGCGGAACAGGCGCTGGCCGAATTGCGCAAGAATATCGAGAAAAACGCAAGCTACGTCGGTGACAAGTTCGTGAGCGAAGCCCGCGCGATGCATGCAGGCGAGGCCCCTGAACGCGCCATTTATGGCGAGGCACGGCTGGACGAGGCCAAGAAGCTGGTCGATGAAGGCGTGCCGGTCGCGCCTCTCCCTTTCCTCCCAACCAGAAAAGCGAACTGATGAAAGTTT
Source organism: Heliomarina sp. (assembly GCF_052826185.1). Classification (NCBI taxonomy): domain Bacteria; kingdom Pseudomonadati; phylum Pseudomonadota; class Alphaproteobacteria; order Rhodobacterales; family Roseobacteraceae; genus Heliomarina; species Heliomarina sp. The sequence continues at coordinate 316,072 of NZ_JBRBUI010000054.1, forward strand.
TGATCACCGGAGGTAATCGCGGCATCGGGCAGGCGATTGCAAATGTGTATCGCGACGCCGGAGAGACGGTGATCGCCACGGCGCGCGACACGTCGGGCGATGCCAAGCTGGACGTCACCGATCCGGAATCGCATCGCCATCTGGCGCAAGCGCTGACCGGAGAGCCGCTCGATCTGCTCGTATGCAACGCGGGTGTTTATCTCGACAAGGGGCAAAAGCTTGACGACGGGTTCGCGCCCGAGCTCTGGGCCGACATGTTCGCAGTCAACGTGACCGGTGTCTTCCTGACGATCCAGTCGCTGCTGCCAAGTCTGCGCATGGCGCTGGCCCCGAAAATCGCGATCATTTCCTCGCAGATGGCCTCGCAGGAGCGTGCGCCGGGCGGCAGTTATATCTATCGCGCGTCAAAGGCGGCGGCGCTGAACCTTGGCCGTAACCTTGCCACCGACCTGCGGGGTGAAGGCATCGCCGTCGGCATCTATCACCCCGGTTGGGTACGCACCGATATGGGCGGCGGCACGGCCGATATCGAGGTGGATGAGGCGGCCCGGGGGCTGAAATCGCGTTTCGAGGTGCTGTCGGTCGAGACCACCGGTTGTTTCGAGACATGGGACGGGCGCGCGCATCCGTTCTGATTGCGACTTTCGCGCATGTAAAACCTGTTGCCCTTGGTGTTTACCGCAAGTAAAGCGGGCGCGTTCTTAGGCACGAAGGAAGTAACATGCCCGTTCTCGTGATGAAATTCGGGGGCACCTCGGTGGCAACGCTTGATCGCATCAAGCGGGCGGCAAAACGCGTCGGTGTCGAAGTCGCCAAGGGCTATGACGTCATCGTCATCGTTTCCGCCATGTCGGGCAAGACCAACGAGCTGGTCGGCTGGGTGAATGAGACCTCTCCGATGTACGATGCGCGTGAATACGACGCGGTCGTGTCGAGCGGAGAAAACGTGACCGCCGGGCTGATGGCGCTGACGCTTCAGGAAATGGACGTGCCCGCACGCAGCTGGCAGGGCTGGCAGGTGCCGGTCAAGACCACGTCGAGCCATTCCGCCGCGCGGATCGAGGAAATCCCGACCGAGAATATCATGGGCCGGTTCGAGCAGGGCATGCGCGTGGCCGTTGTCGCAGGCTTTCAGGGCGTGAGTCCCGAGGGACGGATCACCACGCTGGGACGGGGCGGGTCGGATACGACCGCCGTGGCCTTTGCGGCGGCCTTTGGTGCGGAACGCTGCGATATCTACACGGATGTGGATGGCGTTTATACGACTGATCCGCGCATCTGCGAAAAAGCCCGCAAGCTTGACAGGATCGCCTTTGAAGAGATGCTCGAACTGGCATCGCTTGGGGCCAAGGTGCTTCAGACCCGCTCGGTCGAGCTCGCCATGCGCTACAAGGTGCGCCTGCGGGTGTTGTCGAGCTTTGAGGAACAGTCGGACGAAGCGGGAACGCTTGTCTGTGATGAGGATGAGATTATGGAATCCAATGTAGTCGCCGGTGTTGCCCATTCCCGTGACGAGGCGAAGATGACGCTCTTGTCGGTTGCCGACCGTCCGGGCATCGCCGCCACGATCTTTACCGCTCTGTCCGAAGCGAATGTGAACGTCGACATGATCGTGCAGAACATCTCGGAAGAGGGTCGCACGGACATGACCTTTTCCTGCCCGACCGATCAGGTCGCCCGAGCCGACAAGGCGCTGGCTGCGGCCAAGGCGGATGGCGTGCTGAACTTCTCGGAACTGGTGGCCGACACGAACGTGTGCAAGGTTTCGGTTGTCGGGATCGGCATGCGCTCGCACACGGGCGTGGCGGCCAAGATGTTCCGTGTCCTGTCCAATGAGGCGATCAACATCAAGGTGATCACGACCTCCGAGATCAAGATTTCGGTTCTGATCGATCGCAAGTACATGGAGCTGGCCGTTCAGGCGCTGCATGACGCTTTCGAACTGGACAAGGCAGGCTGACCCGCCGCATCGGCGCGCTGGAAATTTCTTGAAGAAAATTCGGAAAAAATTGCGATCAATTTTTTTGCGTATTGGCGCCGGTGTTGGGTTTTCTCTGGCAATCTTCGGGCCTTCCGCCACGGAAATCCATTTCGCTTTTCCGCGTCATGTGTTCTATAGGCTTCGGTCGGGCTGAACGCCCGGAGGTTGCATAGGACACCTGTCGCCAGAATGGCTGAACGCATGGAAACCGAAAGCCGCAAGCTTTTGCGGCGGTTGCGAGACACGATGGCCAGCGATGTGGCCGGGCAGGCGCGACTGGATCAGATCACCCATCTGATTGCCGACAGCATGGGGTCCGAGGTCTGCTCCGTCTACCTTTTCAGGGACGAGGAAACGCTGGAGCTCTGCGCGACCGAAGGTCTGAAGCCCGAGGCCGTTCACCAGACCCGTATGCGGCTGGGCGAGGGTCTTGTCGGGCGGGTGGCGCGTACTGGGCAAGTGGTGAATACACCCGATGCCCCGGCGGCCAAGGGGTTCCGCTATATGCCGGAAACCGGGGAAGAGCGGTATTCCTCATTCCTTGGCGTGCCGATTCAGCGGCTTGGCGAAAAGCTGGGCGTGCTGGTGGTGCAGTCCCGCGATGCGCGGGAGTTTTCCGAAGACGAGCAATACGCGCTGGAAGTGGTGGCGATGGTGCTGGCCGAGATGACCGAGCTTGGCGCCTTTATCGGTGAGGGTGCGGCGTTGTCGGCGCGCCATCAGCAGGCCGTCCTTTTGCGCGGAACGACCGGTCAGGAAGGCGCGGCCGAGGGTCATGTCTGGCTGCATGAACCTCGTGTGGTGGTCGCCAACCCGATCTCGGACGACCCTCAGAGCGAGCTGGTGCGTCTTACCGAGGCCGTCGACCAGTTGAGGGTCGGCGTCGACCGGATGCTTGAGATGTCCCTGACCGGGGACAAGGACCAGCTTCAGGTGCTCGAAGCCTATCGCATGTTCGCCAATTCCAAGGGCTGGATGCGGCGAATGGAGGAAGATATCAGCCGGGGTCTTTCCGCCGAAGCTGCCGTGGAAAAGGAACAGTCGCAGGCGCGGGCCCGGATGCAGCAGGTGCAGGACGCCTATCTGCGAGAGCGGCTTTCGGATCTGGACGACCTCTCGAACCGGTTGTTGCGCATCCTGACCGGGCAGGGGAGCGAGACCGGGGCAGAGATGCCACCCGATCCGATCCTGATCGCGCGCAACATTGGGCCCGGGGATCTGCTTGAGTATGGGCGCAAATTGCGTGGCATCGTGCTCGAGGAAGGGTCGGTCGGCTCGCACGCGGCCATTGTTGCGCGGGCCTTGGCTATTCCGCTGGTGGTTCATGCGAGCCGGATCACCACCGAGGCGCTGAACGGCGATCACATCATGGTCGATGGCGATCAGGGCGTGGTGCATCTGCGCCCGGACGATACGGTGGTCAGCGCTTTCCGCGACAAGATCGCGATGCTGGCACAGGCGCAAGAACGGTTCAGTTCGATCCGCGGGTTGCCGGCCGAAACCAAGTGCGGCCGCACGATCGGGATGCATATGAATGCCGGGCTGATGGCGGATCTACCGTCGTTGGAAAGTTCGGGCGCCGAGGGGGTCGGGCTTTTCCGCACGGAATTGCAGTTTTTGGTGCGCAACCAGATGCCAAAACGGTCGGAACTGAGCGCGCTTTATGCGCGGGTTCTGGATTCGGCCAAGGGCAAGCGGGTGGTCTTCCGGACGCTGGATATCGGGTCGGACAAGGTGCTGCCCTATATGAAACCCAATGACGAGCCGAACCCGGCGCTGGGCTGGCGGGCGATCCGGGTGGGGCTCGACAAGCCGGGCGTGATGCGGATGCAGTTGCAGGCGCTGATCCGGGCGGCGGCGGGACGTCCGCTGACGCTGATGTTCCCGTTTATCGCGCAGTTCGAGGAATATACCGCGGCGCGGGCCGAACTCGACAAGACCATCGCCCGAGAGGAACGTCTGGGCCATGTGCTGCCGGAATCCATCGAAATCGGCGCAATGCTCGAGACGCCTTCGTTGGCCTTTGCGCCCAAGAAGTTCTTTGACGAAGTCGGGTTCCTGTCGATTGGCGGCAACGATCTGAAGCAGTTCTTTTTTGCCGCCGACCGGGAAAATGAACGCGTGAGGAGGCGCTATGACACGCTGAACGTCAGCTTCCTGAGCCTGATCGACAAGGTGGTGCAGCGCTGTCGGGAATCGAACACGCCGCTGTCTTTCTGCGGAGAAGACGCGGGCCGACCGATTGAAGCCCTGTGCCTTGCGGCCATCGGGGTTGAAACCCTGTCGATGCGTCCGGCGTCGATTGGTCCGGTCAAGAGCCTGCTGCGGCGGGTGAACCTTGACGAAGCGCGCGAGGTCATTTGGGACGCGCGCGAAAGAGGTGAGCAATCGGTGCGCCCGGCCATCGTGGAATGGCTGCGCAGCCAGAACGGTAATTAAATTTCCAGCCTGACCCGGTGGTTCGGCGCGAAATGCGTTGTGACCAGCGTTGCGGCATGGTCGCCGGGGCCAAAGGTGCTGCGCTGCATGCAGAGCAGGGCAGTGCCGAGGGAGCAGCCGAGTTGTTCCGCCTCGAAATCACCCGCGGGCGCGGCGCTATAGTCCAGCGTGCCATGTGAAAACGGCGCGTGCTGGACAAGCCATTCGTTCGGGCTGGTTTTTTCCAGATCGGCGGTCTCGAATCCCGGCGCGGCGGGCAGATGCACCCAGCGGTCTTCCAGCGCGAAGGGGTGACCGTCGGCCAGGTAGAGCGTCTGGACCCGTTCCACCGGGGCATCATCCGACAGACCCAGCGCCGCGCGAAGGGGGCTGGGCATTTTCGACCGGCTGCGCGACAGGATGCGATGGGCGAAACGCTGGCCGCGCGCCTCGATTTCCTCGCGCAAAAGCGGGATGGCCAACTGGGCGCGGCGTTGCGGGGCGCGGGCCACGCGGGTACCGGCCTTGCGGCGGCGTTCGAGCCAGCCTGCCTCGGCCAGCGCGCGCAGGGCCCGGTTGACCGTGGCGCGCGAACAGCCGAATTCCTCGGCCAGATCCGCTTCGTTCGGGATCAGCGTGTCGGGTGCCCACTCGCGGCTGTGAATGCGGCGCAGCGCTTCCTTGTGGATGTCCTGCCAGCTTTGCGCCATCACATGACCTCGGCCAAGCGCGAGAGGCAGGCGCGGTAGTCTGCGGTGATGGTCTCGCGGGCGATGTGGCGGCGATTTTGCACGACGTGTCGCCCCGCGGACCATACATCGCGCACCAGCCGGTCGTCGCGGGCAAAAATCCATGTGTCGAGGATCTGATCGCCGCTGCGCCCGATGAGGTCGGCATCATCCGCATCCAGCGCGATGAGATCGGCAAGATATCCCGGCGCGATACGGCCGGAGTTGCGCCCAATGGCTTGTGCGCCGCCTGCCGTGGCCGCGTCGAACAGGCGTCGGCCCGTGCTGCCGCCGGGCGCGGCGAGAACGGCGCGGCCCTTGTCACGCAGCCGCTGGGAATATTCGAGCTGACGGAGTTCTTCGGCAAGGGAGATGCGGATGTTGCTGTCCGAGCCGATCCCGATGGCCCCGTTGCTCTCCAGCCAGCGCACCCCGTCGAAAATCCCGTCGCCCAGCGAGGATTCGGTCAGCGGGCAGAGACCGGCCACTGCGCCGCTCTGCGCCAGCGCGGCGGTTTCATGCGGCTCCATCTGGGTGCAATGGATCAGGCACCAGTTGTCATCCGGCGGGCAATGCTCGAGCATCCATTCTACCGGGCGCGCTCCATAGGCGGCCTTGATCTCATCCACTTCGGCGACCTGTTCAGCAAGATGCATGTGGATCGGGCTGCTGGATTTGGCCAACTCTGCCAGTGCGTTACGGGTGACGGCCCGGAGAGAATGAGGTGCGACACCGATCCTTGCGTCATCAGGAAGCGCGCTTAGCGCCTTGGCTGCCTGCGCGTGCAGATCCTGGAAGCGGTCAAGATCATTGCCAAAGCGGATCTGGCCGGGGCCAAGCGGGCGTCCGTCGACGCCGCCCTGTTCGTAGAGCACCGTAAGAAGGGTCAGACCGATGCCTGTTTTGCTGGCGGCGGCGCAGATCGCGGCGCTCGTCTCGGCGAGGTTGGCATAAGGCGCGCCGCCCGGCTGGTGGTGCAGGTAGTGGAATTCGCCGCTGGCAGCACAGCCGGATTCCAGCATCTCCATCTGCACCTGCGCGGTGATGGCGCGGATGTCTTCGGGGGTGAGCCGGTCGAGAAAGCGGAACATGAGCTGCCGCCATGTCCAGAAACTGTCGCGCCCCGACGGCCCGCGCGTTTCCGTCAGCCCCGCCATCGCGCGCTGGAACGCATGGGAATGCACGTTCGCCGGGGCGGGGAGGAGAATACCAACGTGATGATCGGGGCTTTCGCCGCCGAACTGCGCAATCGTGCCATCCGGCGCAAGGGTGAGCGTGACATCTGTCTGCCACCCGTCGGCAAGCAAGGCGGCGCCGGCATGGATAACTGTCATTTGGACTCTCTTGACGACTCAATTATGTCTATACATAAAGTTATTAAAGTAGACATAAAAGGTCAATCAGGGATGGTGCATCGAGTTCTGAGCGGGGTGCGGATCGCGACGATGACCGGCGGCGGTTACGGGCTGATCGAACATGGGGTGATTGCCCTGCGGGACGGAGTGATCGCCCATGTGGGTCAGGGAATCCCCGAGGATTTCGCAGGCGTGACGCCCGAGGATATGGGCGGGCGGCTGGTCACGCCGGCGCTGATCGATTGCCACACGCATCTGGTGTTTGGCGGCAACCGTGCGCTGGAATTCGAAATGCGGCTGAACGGTGCGAGCTATGAGGAGGTGGCGCGCGCCGGGGGCGGTATCGTTTCGACAGTGCGCGACACGCGGGCGGCGGGTGAGACGGCGCTTGTCGAGGGGGCGCTGGCGCGGCTTGACGCGCTGATCGCCGAAGGGGTCTGCGTGGTCGAGGTGAAGTCCGGCTATGGTCTCGACCTCGATACCGAATTGCGGATGCTGCGGGCGGCGCGGACATTGGGCGTGCGGCGCAACGTGGCGGTGCGGACCTCATTCCTGGGCGCACACGCGGTTCCGGCGGAATACAAGGATCGCCCTGATGCCTATCTCGACGAGGTCTGTATCCCCACGCTCAAGGCCGCCCACGCCGAGGGGCTGGTCGATGCGGTGGACGGGTTCTGCGAGGGAATTGCTTTTGACTGCAAGCAGATCGCGCGCGTCTTTGATGTCGCCAAGGAACTGGGCCTGCCGGTAAAGCTCCACGCGGAGCAACTGTCCCATCTTGGCGGTACGGCCTTGGCGGCGGAATACGGGGCGCTGTCGGCCGATCACGTGGAATACGCGAATGAGGAGGACGCGCGGGCGCTGGCGGCCGCGGGAACCGTCGCCGTGCTGCTGCCCGGGGCGTTTTACACGCTGCGCGAGACGCAGGTGCCGCCAGTACAGGCGTTTCGGGATCACGGGGTGGCGATGGCGCTGGCGACTGATTGCAATCCGGGCTCCTCGCCGCTGGCCTCGCTGTTGTTGACACTCAACATGGGCTGCACGCTGTTCCGCCTGACGCCCGAAGAGGCGCTGGCCGGGGTGACCTGCCACGCCGCCCGCGCGCTGGGCCTGACGGATCGCGGAGAGATCGCGCCGGGATACCGCGCGGATCTGGCAGTCTGGGATGTCGAAACACCGGGCGAGCTTGCCTATCGGATCGGGTTCAACCCGCTTTATGCCCGCATCATTGGAGGTGAAGGATGATCGTGACACCGGGGCAGGTTTCCCTGTCGGATCTTGAGCGCATCTATCGCGATGAAACGCCCGTGCGCCTTGCGGATGAGGCACGCCCAAAGGTCGAGGCGGCGGCGGAACTGGTAGCCAAGGCGGCAGCGGCAAGCGCGCCGGTCTATGGGGTGAACACCGGTTTCGGCAAGCTCGCGAGCCGCAAGATCGCCCCGCAAGATACCGCAAAGCTTCAGGAAAACCTGATCCTGTCCCATTGCTGCGGCGTCGGCGCGCCGCTGTCTGAACGGCTGACGCGGCTGATGATGGTGCTTAAGCTGATGTCGCTGGGGCGTGGGGCTTCGGGCGTGCGCTGGGACATCTGTGCGCTGATCGAAGGGATGCTGGAGGCGGGGGTTACGCCGGTCGTGCCGCATCAGGGATCGGTCGGGGCGTCCGGCGATCTGGCGCCGCTGGCCCATATGACGGCGGTTCTGATCGGGGCGGGCGAGGCGTTTTACAAAGGGGAACGTCTGGCCGGTGGAGTCGCGCTTGAAAAGGCAGGGCTGACGCCGGTTGTTTTGGGGGCGAAAGAGGGGCTCGCGCTTATCAACGGCACGCAGTTTTCCACGGCCTGTGCGCTGGCCGGGTATTTCGAGGCCGAACGGGCGGTGCAGAATTCGATCATCATCGCCGCGCTGTCGACCGATGCGATCATGGGCTCTACCGCGCCGCTGACGCCGGAAATTCATGCCCTGCGCGGCCATAAGGGCCAGATCGACGTGGCGGCGCGGATGCGGGCGCTGATGGCGGGCTCGGAAATTCGCGAAAGCCATCGTGACAATGACACCAGGGTGCAGGATCCGTATTGCATCCGGTGCCAACCGCAGGTGGTCGGCGCGGCGTGGGACGTGATCCGACGCGCGGGGCAAACTCTTGAAATCGAAGCGAATGCGGTGACGGATAACCCGCTTGTGCTTGTCGAAACCGGGCAGATCGTATCGGGCGGGAATTTCCACGCGGAACCGGTGGGCTTTGCCGCCGACGATATCGCGCTGGCGCTTGCCGAGATCGGGGCCATCGGGCAACGCCGTGTCGCGCTGATGGTCGATCCGACGCTGAGCTATGACCTTCCACCGTTTCTGACGCCCGATCCGGGGCTGAATTCCGGCTTTATGATCGCCGAAGTGACCACGGCGGCGCTGATGAGCGAGAACAAGCATCTGGCCAACCCATGTGTGACCGACAGCACGCCGACCTCGGCCAACCAGGAAGATCACGTGAGCATGGCGGCACATGGGGCGTTCCGGCTGTTGCGGATGATCGAGAACCTGAACGTCATACTGGGGATCGAGGCGCTTTGCGCGGCGCAGGGGGTCGAGGCGCGGGCACCGTTGCAAACTTCGGTGTCGCTCGGCAAGGTTATCAAAAGGTTAAGGCAAGATATTCAACCTTTAGTTGATGATCGATTCCTCGCGCCGGACATCGAAACCGCTTCCGCTCTGGTCCGCGATGGTGCCTTCCCGGAGGTCGTGGCATGATCGAAGTTCAACGCGGAGAGGGGCCGATCGTTCTGGGCCTGCCGCATACTGGCACCAATCTGCCCGAGGAGATCGCCGCGCGGCTGAACGAGCGCGGGCTGGCGATGGCGGACACGGACTGGCATATCCATCGGCTATATGACGGGCTGCTTGGCGGGGTGACGACGGTGCGCACGCCGATCCACCGCTATGCCATTGATGTTAATAGGGGACCTGACGATTCAAGCCTGTATCCGGGGCAGAATACAACGGGTCTTTGCCCGGTGACGGATTTCGACGGTAATCCAATATATCGGAAAGGCGAAGAGCCGGATCCGGATGAGATCGAACGCCGGAGAGGGCGCTATCACGCTCCGTATCATGATGCCCTGTCCGCTGAATTACAGCGCGTGAAGGGTATCCACGGCGTTGCGGTCTTGTACGATTGCCACTCAATCAGGTCATGGATTCCCTATTTGTTCGACGGCAAATTGCCGGATCTCAACATTGGGACCAATACCGGCCAAAGCTGCGATCCGCTTGTGGAAAACTGTGTGGATAAGATTTGCAGCTCAACTCAGGGTTACACGTCGATCCTTAACGGAAGGTTTAAGGGAGGCTGGACAACGCGCCATTATGGAAGACCTTTCGAGGGTTTTCATGCGATCCAGATGGAGCTGGCGCAATCGACCTATATGACGGAATCCGCGCCCTGGACCTATCTGCCTGAGAAAGCCGGTCCAACCCGTGACGTGCTTTCGGAAATCCTTCACTCCTTGCAAACTCTCGCCCTATCCGGAGACCTGACATGACCAATCCGCGCCATAATATCCGCGATATTTTTCCGCCCACCGGGCCCGAGATCACCGCCAAAAGCTGGTTGACCGAAGCGCCGATGCGGATGCTGATGAACAATCTGCATCCCGATGTCGCTGAAAATCCGCATGAGCTGGTGGTTTACGGCGGCATCGGTCGGGCCGCGCGTACGTGGGAAGATTTCGATCGTATCGTCGACGCGCTGAAAGAGCTTGAAGCGGATGAGACGCTGCTTGTGCAGTCGGGCAAGCCCGTTGGCGTGTTCAAGACCCATGAGAACGCCCCGCGCGTATTGATCGCGAATTCGAACCTCGTGCCGCATTGGGCGAACTGGGATCACTTTAACGAGCTCGATAAAAAGGGGCTGGCCATGTACGGCCAGATGACGGCCGGGTCGTGGATTTACATTGGCACGCAAGGGATTGTGCAGGGAACCTATGAGACATTCGCCGAGGCCGGTCGTCAGCATTACGGCGGGGACCTGACGGGGAAATGGATCCTGACGGGCGGTCTTGGCGGCATGGGCGGGGCGCAGCCGCTGGCCGCTGTTTTTGCCGGGGCCTGCTGTCTGGCGGTAGAGTGCAATCCTGACAGCATCGATTTCCGGCTGCGCACGAAATACCTCGACGAAAAGGCGGAAACGCTGGACGAGGCGCTGGAGATGATCGAGCGCTGGACCAAGGCGGGCGAGGCGAAGTCGGTCGGTCTGCTTGGCAATGCGGCGGATGTTTTTCCGGAACTGGTTCGGCGCATGAACGAAGGCGGCATCCGCCCGGATATGGTGACCGATCAAACCAGCGCGCATGACCCGCTGAACGGGTACTTGCCGCAGGGCTGGGGCATGGCCGAATGGCGCGAAAAGCGCGAAAGCGATCCGAAAGCGGTGGAAAAGGCCGCGCGGGCCAGCATGAAAACCCATGTGGCTGCGATGGTCGATTTCTGGAACGCAGGCGTGCCGACGCTCGATTATGGCAATAATATCAGGCAGGTGGCCTTGGACGAGGGGCTGGACAATGCCTTTGCCTTTCCGGGTTTCGTGCCCGCTTATATCCGGCCGTTGTTCTGCCGGGGCGTCGGGCCGTTCCGCTGGTGTGCGCTCTCGGGCGATCCGGAGGACATTTACAAGACGGACCAGAAGGTCAAAGAGCTGATCCCCGATGACGAGCATCTGCACCAGTGGCTCGACATGGCGCGTGAACGGATCGCGTTCCAGGGGCTGCCCGCACGGATTTGCTGGGTCGGGCTTGGGCAGCGGCACCGGTTGGGGCTGGCGTTCAACGAAATGGTCCGCAATGGCGAGTTGAAAGCGCCGGTGGTGATCGGGCGCGATCACCTTGACAGTGGGTCGGTCGCGTCGCCCAACCGGGAAACAGAAGCGATGAAAGACGGATCCGATGCGGTGTCGGACTGGCCGCTGCTGAATGCGCTGCTGAACACGGCGAGCGGGGCGACATGGGTGTCGCTGCATCACGGCGGCGGTGTCGGTATGGGATTTAGCCAGCATTCCGGCATGGTGATCTGCTGCGACGGGTCCGAAGAGGCCGATAAACGGCTTGAACGCGTGCTTTGGAACGACCCGGCGACGGGTGTGATGCGCCATGCGGATGCGGGATATGACATCGCGCTTGATTGCGCGCGCGAGCAGGGGCTGAACCTGCCGGGTATCCTCGGCTGATCGGTTTGTGAAATCGCAGGGACTGGCGCTGGTTGGCGTCACATCCTGCGGCGGCGGACCCATTTCTGTCATGCTGGGCGATATTGCATCGCTGACGTCAATTAGCGTCACTTTTGCGGCGTGAAGAGCTGAAAAGGCTGGATATGATCGAATGGCGCGAGAATCACTCGCGCCATTTTTCGTGTCGTTGTGTGAAAAACCGTAAGAAACGGTCCTTGGCGGGTCAAAGTTCCGATTAAATTTTGTCCAATTGGAAAAATTTTCGCGATCTAACGGCAAACCGGGCTGTGTTTGCTTTGACGCGATGCCCCGGCAGGGGACAGCGTGACTTTTGTACCGGCTATTTTCCGGGTGCAAGCCAATATTCCGATCCGCGTTCGAAACTCGGTGAAACACGTCGTGCGTGAACGAAGCCGCGCACCATAAGCAAATGCAGGGAACCGATATGACTACCTTTCGCACCTTTTTCCGGCTGATGGCGGCAAGCGCCATTCTGGCTGCTCAAGGCGTTACCGCTCAGGCGGAATTTGCCGCCGTGGGGAACCCCAGCCCGGCCGTCATCCTTTTTGGCCAGTCCGATGATGGCGGCTGGTCGCAATCCATCGACGAGGCGCGTGGCACGCTTGAAGAAGAGCTGGATCTGCGCATCCCGATGGCCGAGGAGGTCCCCGAATCCGCCACCGCGATCCGTCCGGCGGCCGAGCTGTTCATCGAACGCGGCGCCAATATCATCCTTGGCTCGGCCTTTGGTTATTCCGATACGTTCAAGGAATTGTCCGAGCAATATCCGGATGTTGTCTTTATCAACCCGGCGGGGACGACGAACGGCGACAACCTCAAGAGCGTCTATGGCCGCACCTATGAGAGCCAGTATCTTTGCGGGATGGTCGCCGGCGGTCTGACCGAATCCAACAAGCTGGGCTTTGTCGCGGCGAACCCCTTTGGGCTCGTGAACTGGACGGTGAATGCCTATCTGATGGGCGCACGGCAGGTGAACCCGGATGCGGAGCTGACGGTTGTCTTTACCGGCGCATGGGCCGACCCGGTCAAGGAGCGCGCGGCAGCGGAGGCGCTGATCGAGCAGGGGGTCGATGTGATCGGCCAGCACGTCGATACGCCGACCGTGCAGATCGTTGCGGCTGAAAAGGGTATCTACGGCACCGGCCACCACCGCGACCTGTCAGAATTCTCCGAAGCAACGCAGTGTTCGTCAATCTGGACATGGGACAAGTTCCTCAAGCCTGAGATCGAAAAAATCGCGGCAGGTGAGTTCGAACCGGCCCCCTATGGCGCCTTCCTGTCGATTGCCGAGGGCGGCACCGATATCGCCTGCTGTGGTCCGGCAGTTTCCGAAGAGCTGAAAGCGCAGGTCATGGCCGAGCGTGATGCGATCATCAACGGCAAGCATGTCTTTGCGGGGCCGCTGAGCGACCGCGATGGCACCGAGCGCGTGGCCGAAGGCGAAGTTCTGGGCGACGGCGATCTCTGGGGCATGGATTGGTTCGTTGACGGCGTTTCGGGACAGTAACCGGGAATGGCGATGACTGACACTCTGGCTCTTTCGTCAGTGTCCAAGAGTTTCGGGGGCTTTCGGGCCCTCGATACCGTCGACTTCGTGGCGCGGGCCGGTGAGGTGCATGCGCTGCTGGGCGAAAACGGCGCCGGAAAATCGACGCTTATGAATATTGCCTGCGGATTGTACGCGCCGGACGAAGGCCATGTGGCCATTGACGGGAAAACTGTGCGTATTTCCGGGGCGCGGGACGCGGCGGCACGGGGCCTCGGCATGGTGCACCAGCATTTCAAGCTGGTGCCTGCCTTTTCCGTGCTTGAGAATATCATGCTGTTCAACCCGGGCCGCAGCCCCTCCGAGGCAGCGAGCAAGGCGCAGGATCTGGCGCGGCAGATGGGGTTCGAGATTTCGCTCTCGGACAAGGCCGGGACGCTGGGCGTGGCAGAGCAGCAGCGGATCGAGATATTGAAAGTGCTCGTGGCGGGCGCGCGGATCGTCATTCTGGATGAACCCACCGCCGTGCTCAGCCCCGAAGAGGGGCGGATGCTGATGGGGCTGGTGCGAAAACTGGCCGAGGCGGGCAGTGCGGTGATCCTTGTCACTCACAAGTTGCACGAAGCGCTGCACCATTCCGACCGGATCACGGTGATGCGGGGCGGGCGCAAGATTTCCGAGACCACGCCCGAGGGCATGGACCCGGCAAGCCTGACGACCTTGATCGTGGGCGAGCAGATTATTGAAAAACCACAGCTTTCCAAGGCGGTCGGGCCGATCGAGGTCGAGCTTGAGAACGTGACGCTAGGCGGTGAAGCGGGGCGCAAGGGGCTGGTCGACGTGAGCTTTCGCGTGCGCCGAGGTGAGATTTACGGCGTCGCGGGCGTTTCGGGCAACGGGCAGAACGAACTCTCGGCTGCGATCATGGGCCTGTCCTTTCCGTCCTCGGGGCGGATCGGGATGAACGGATTGGGCGATGTCTCCAAACGCGGGCCCGGTTATCGGCGGCGTCAAGGGCTGGGTTGTATTCCGGTGGATCGCTACAGCCACGGGCTGGCCGGACGGATCAGCGTGACCGACAATTACGCGGTCAATGGCGCAATGGCCGGAACTTATGGCGGCTGGGGGTATTTCAAGCGCGGGCTTGCGCAGGCCGCCGCGCGTGCGGCGGTTGCCGCTTATGACGTGCAGGGCGTGCGCAGCCTTGGCCAGCGGGCGGGGCTGCTGTCGGGCGGCAATGCGCAAAAGCTTGTTATCGCGCGTGAATTCGAAGGTTCGCCGCGCGTGGTGCTGGCCCATAGCCCGTCACGAGGCCTTGATGTACGGGCCGGAGCGGCGGTGCATGACCGGTTGCGCGCCGCCCGGGACCGGGGCGCGGCGGTCATCCTGATCAGTGACGATCTGGACGAGATCATGCTGCTGTCCGACCGGATCGGCGTGCTGAACAGCGGCCGTCTGACACGCGAATTCAAGGCACCGGCCGAACGCGGCGACATCGGTGCGGCGATGGTTTCACATGAGTAGTACAGAGTTGACAGATACAAGCCATGAAACGGTAGCGGTGACGCCCCCCGCGACGCGGCTGCGCATGGTACCGCTGCTTGAAGTGCGCCAGAGCGTTTCCGAGCGGCTGCGGATCGGCGTTTATGTCGTCAGCCTCCTGGTGGCGGCGGTGCTGTCGGTCGCATTGCTGGCATGGTCGGGCGTCGCCCCGTCCGATCTGGGGCGCGAGATTGCGACGACTGCTTTTTCGAGCCCGCGCGCGCTCGGCTCGGTTCTGGTGCGCACGGCGCCGCTGGTCATTGCAGGGCTGGCGACGGCGATCGCCTTTCGCGCCAATTTCTGGAACATCGGGCTGGAAGGGCAGATGATCCTTGGTGCGATCTTTGCCTCGGCTGTGGCGATCTATGACATCGGGCCGGAGAACGGGCGCGTGGTGACCATGGCGCTGGCGGCCTGTCTGGGCGGCATGCTCTGGATTGCGGGCCCGGGTCTGCTGAAGCAACGTCTTGGCATCAACGAGGTCATCACCACGCTTTTGCTCAACTACGTGGCGTTCAACCTTTTGCTGCATATGGTGTACGGGCCGTGGAAAGACCCGGTCAGCGCCTTTCCCCATACCGAGCAATACGAGACATTTGAACGGCTGCCCATGCTGGGCTGGCTCAACCTGAACTGGGCGCTGCCGCTGGCGGTGGGGTTGGCGCTGATCTTGTGGTGGATCATGTCGTTCAGCCGGGTCGGATACCTGCTGGACCTGATGAGTTCGAACGCGCGGATGGCTGGGGCCGTGGGTGTGCCGGTGGCCGGTCTGACGGTGGCTGCGATCCTTGGATCAGGGGCCGTGGGCGGTCTGACCGGGTTCGCGATTTCCGCCGGGGTCGAATTCCGTATGACGCAGGATTTCTTTAGCGGCTACCTGTTCTCCGGCGTGCTGATCGCTTTTCTGGGGCGCAATCATCCGCTGGGCGTGGTGATTGTCGCCTTCTTTATGGCGGTGCTTTTGCTGGTGGGGCAGAGCCTTCAGGTGTTCTTTGGTGTGCCTTTCGCGCTTGTGCAGCTGATCCAGGCGATCTTTATCACCTGCGTCGCGGCCTCGGAATTTTTCCTGACCTACCGAATGCACTGGAGGCAGGCGGCATGAGCGATTTTCTTCTGAACTGGCTGATCAACATCCCCGGGTTCGCCGCGCCCTTCGCGCTGGCGGCGCTGGGGCTGATCATCACCGAGCGGGCCGGGGTGCTGAACCTTGGCGCCGAAGGGTTCATGCTGGTCGGTGCGCTGGCCGGTGTGGGCGCGATGCTGAACGGATCGGCACCGCTCTTGGCGCTGGGCGGATCGGTGGTGGCAGGAATGCTGCTGGGGCTGCTTTTCGCGGTGATGGTCGCTTCGCTGCGGATCAATCACGTGATCTCTGGTCTGGCGCTGGTGTTCTTCGCACAGGCGCTGGTGAGTTTCATCGCAAGCGCGGAACGCTGGAATAACAAGGCGATAGCGGGGCTTGAGCCAATCTTTCTGGGGCAGGACGTGGTGATCTTCGCGGTGCCGGTGCTGACGCTTGCGGTGCTCTGGCTGCTGAACAAAACGCGGTTCGGGCTTTCCCTGCGAGCGGTTGGTGAAAACCCGGGCGCGGCGGATGCGGCGGGGATCGATGTGACCGCGATGCGTTTTGCCGCCATCGTCATCGGCGCGGGGCTGATCGGTCTGGCGGGCGGATATCTGACCGTCGCCGTGTCGCGCATCTGGGTCGATACTGTTGTCGGCGGGCGCGGCTGGATCGCGATTGCGCTGGTGATCTTTGCGCGCTGGCATCCGTGGCGCGCGGTACTTGGTGCGGTGCTCTTTGGCTGTATCGAGGCGCTGATCCCGAGGATCGCGGCGACCGGCGCGGATGTGCCCCGTTATTTCCTGCAGATGACCCCCTACCTGGCCACGCTGGGCGTCATGATCTGGGCCGCGCTGCGCGGGTCGGACCGCTGGGCGCAACCGGCTGCCCTTGGCCAGCATCACATAAGAGAAGAGCGTGACTGAGCGCCTGAACCCTGAAACGAACCCAAGAGGACTTTACGCATGATTATCTACGAACCCCCTCACGCGGCGACGGAAATTCCGCTGATCGACCTGACCGACAGCTTTTCCGACGATATCGAAAAGCGCAAGAAAGTGGCCTGGGAAATCCACAAGGCCTGTGTCGATACCGGTTTCTTTTACATCAAGAACCACGGCATCGCGCAGGAGGTGATGGACAATCAGCTGAAACTGGCGGCTGAATTCTTTGACCTGCCGCTGGAAGAGAAGATGAAGCTCGATTCCGTCAACCAGCACTCGACCCGTGGCTATGAGCCGATGGCGGCGCAGACTTTGGACGAGGGCTCTCCGCCGGATCTGAAAGAAGGCTACATGTCGAGCGTCGAGGCCGGGCCGGAGCATCGCTATACCAAGGCGAACGTACCGGGCACCGGGGCGAACCAGTGGCCCGAAACCTTTCCCGAATTCCGCCCGCAATACGAGGCCTATGTGGACAAAGTTCTGGATCTGGGGCGTCACCTTGCACAGCTGGTCGCGTTGTCGCTGGAACTGCCCGAGGATTATTTCGACCAGGCGCTGGAAGAACCGCTGCATTACTGCCGCATCCTGAAGTACCCGCCGATGCCAAAAGACGCCGCCGCCAACCAGCTGGGCGCGGGCGCGCATTCGGATTGGGGGCTGCTGACGCTGCTGCTGCAGGACGATATCGGCGGTCTGGAAGTGCGCAACGCCGATGGCGAATGGATCGCCGCGCCGCCGATCCCGGGCACCTATATCATCAACCTCGGAGAGATGCTGCCGGTCATCACCAATGACCGTTACAAGGCGACCTATCACCGGGTTCTGAACAACCACAGCGACAAGACCCGCTATTCCTGCCCGACTTTCTGCGACCCGGAATATTTCTACAAGGTCGAGTGCGCGCCGACGATCCTCGAGCATGACGGCTATGCCAAGTACCCGGCGATGACGGCGGGCGAGCATTTGCGCGCGCAGTTCGAAAAGACCTTTGGTATCGCTGCGGCATAAGGAAAGACCATGAATCTGTTGATGCAGGTGAGCCTCTTTTCCGAGGATTTCATCACCCTGTCCGAGTTCTATCGCGACCTGTTCGACCTGACCGAGAACGAAAGCCTGCGCTCGGACGTGTTCCGGGGTTATATGTCGGGCGACGTCATGGTCGGCTTCAGCGCGCTGGCCGCTTACGAAATGCTGGGGCTTGAGCCGCGCAAGGCGGGCGAGGGCGACCAGACCGCCTTTACCTTCCAATGCGAAAGCAAGGAGGCGCTGGACGCCATCGTCGATAAGGCCAAGGGCATGGGCGGCACCATGGTGCAGGAACAGTTCATGACCTATTACCACTGGTACATGGCGGTGATGCGCGATCCGGATGGAAACGCGATCCGGCTGGCCTGCACGACACCGTAACGGTTCGGCCCGCGGGCCGGTTTCAGGGCGGGCGCCGCGTGCGGCCGCCTTTTTCATATAGAGACAAGGGGTAATAACGTGAAAGCGTTGGTTTACGGGGCAGAAAAGGACCTGCCCGACGAGACGTTCGGTGAATGGGTGTCGTGCGCCGATACGGCGATCATTTCCATCGACATGCACGAAGGGCATCTGTCCGAGGACCCGATGTGCCCCTGTCCGGCACCGCGCGGGCGTGAGATTATCGCGCCGGTGAACGCCTTTCACCGTGAGGCGCGGGCGCTGGGTGTGCCGATCGTTCATGTCCGCTCGATCCTGCGCAAGGGCGGTCAGGACGATCTGGCCGGGGCGCATCCGGCGGCGTGGCGGACGCTGTTCCCGCTGACGGTCGGAGCGATACCGGGCGAGGCGGAACATGCGCTTGAGGGTACGAAATGGACCGAGTTCTCGACCGAGGTGCTGGACCAGGACCTGATAGTTGAAACCAAGCGGCGCCTGTCGCCCTTTTATCCGACCGATCTGGATTTCCTGTTGCGCAGTATGGGGATAAAGCGCGTGGTTCTGAATGGCGGGATGACCGATTGCTGCGTGCTGAACGCGACATTCGATGCCTCGAACATCGGTTATCGGGTCTGCGTCGCCGCCGATCTGGTGCGGGGCACGAACGAGGAAATGGAGGATGCCGCGCTCAAGATGGTGTCGCTGCACACCGGTCTGGTGATGCAATCCAAGGAAATCCTGCGCGTCTGGGGCGGGGAAACCGGCTGAGCCGACTATTCGGTTGCAAAGACCACGGTCCCTAAGCCTATATTGGCGCAAGAGAAAACAATAAACGGGGATATTCTGAAATGAAAACCACGATCTCTACTTCTGTTCTGGCGCTGGCGGTCAGCGCCGGCGCGGCCATGGCTGACTGCGAATCCGTCACTTTTTCGGACGTGGGCTGGACCGACATCACCGCAACGACCGCGGCGACGACGGTCGTGCTCGACGCGCTGGGCTATGAGACCGACATCAAGATTCTGTCGGTGCCGGTGACCTATACCTCTCTCGCCAAGGGCGATATCGACGTATTCCTCGGCAACTGGATGCCGACGATGGAGGCGGATATCGCGCCCTATCGCGAAGACGGCACGGTGGATACGGTGCGCGCGAACCTTGAAGGCGCGAAATACACGCTGGCGGTCAACGCAGCGGCGGCCGATCTGGGGATCACCAGCTTTGGCGATATCGCGGCACAGGCCGAAGCGCTTGACGGCAAGATCTACGGCATCGAGCCGGGCAACGACGGCAACCGCCTGATCCAGTCGATGATCGATGAAGATGCCTTTGGCCTGTCCGGGTTCGAGGTTGTCGAAAGTTCCGAGCAGGGGATGCTGGCGCAGGTCGCGCGGGCGGATCGCCGCAGCGAGCCGGTTGTCTTCCTTGGCTGGGAGCCGCATCCGATGAACGCGAATTTCGACCTGACCTATCTTGAGGGCGGCGACGATTATTTTGGCCCGAACCTCGGCGGTGCGACGGTTTATACCAACACCAGCGCGGGCTTTGTCGAGGAATGCCCCAACGTGGGCAAGCTGCTGAACAATCTCGAATTTACGCTGGCCATGGAAAACGAGATCATGGGCGCGATCCTTGACGACGGTAAGGACCCGTCCGAGGCGGCGGCGGTCTGGATCAAGGAAAACCCCGAGGTTCTGGATACATGGCTTGCGGGTGTGACCACCATCGACGGTGGCGACGCGATGGCAGCGGCCGAAGAAAAGCTGAAGTAATCAGCATGGCGACCCTGCCCGCGCCGAAAGCGGGCAGGGTCATTCCGGCGGCTGGATGAGACGGTTTTTCCAAGCAGAGCTTCTGGTTTGGAAACGATAATCTGCGAAAAACACCCCCGTGCATCTCGTGCGTAGGACGGCGTTTTTCCCTCTTCCGGTCGTATCGGCAACACACGGATAGTCGCATTCATGAATTGGCTCACGGATAACAAGATACCGGTCGGGGACACTGCCGAGGTGGTGTTCGACTGGTTGCAGATTAACGGGGCCTGGTTCTTTGACGGGCTGGCTGACGGGATGGAATGGCTGATCGAGGCCGTTTTGTGGGTGTTGCAGAGCCCGCACCCGCTGATCGTGATCGCCGTTTTCGCGGGCCTGACATGGGTGATCCAGCGCGGCTGGAAGATGCCGCTTTTTGTCGTGATCGGGTTCCTGTTCATCCTGAACCAGGGCTATTGGGAGGAAACGACCGAAAGCCTGACGCTGGTGTTGTCGGCCTGCGTGGTCTGTATGGGCGTGGGCGTGCCAATTGGCATCGCGGCGGCGCATCGGCCCAAGCTTTATGCCTGGATGGCGCCGGTGCTCGACCTGATGCAGACACTGCCGACATTTGTCTATCTTATTCCCGCCATTGTATTTTTTGGCATCGGCATGGTGCCGGGGCTGATCGCGACGGTGATTTTCGTGCTGCCCGCGCCGATCCGGCTGACGCAGCTTGGGATCAGCTCGACACCCACCGCGCTGCTTGAGGCAGCTGAGGCATTCGGGGCGAAACCGAGCCAGACGCTCTGGAAGATCGAGCTGCCCTATGCGCTGCCGCAGATCATGACCGGGCTGAACCAGACCATCATGCTGTCGCTGTCGATGGTGGTGATCGCTGCGCTTGTCGGGGCGGACGGGCTGGGCGTGCCGGTGGTGCGCGCGCTCAATCAGGTGAACACGGGGCTTGGGTTTGAATCGGGCTTTATCATCGTCGTGGTCGCAATCATGCTCGACCGGATGCTTCGGGTGGGCAAGAAATGACGACAGCGGTAGAATTCGACAACGTTTCCATTGTCTTCGGAGACAAGCCTCAGGTGGCGCTGCCCTTGATGGACAAGGGAAAGAGCCGCGCGGACATCCAGCAGGAAACCGGGCAGGTGCTGGGCGTGCATGATTGTTCGCTGAGTGTTGAAGAGGGCGAGATCCTTGTGCTGATGGGGCTGTCCGGTTCGGGCAAATCCACGCTCTTGCGCGCGGTGAACAGGCTGAACCCGACGGCGCGCGGCACGGTCAGGATTTTCGATGGCGACTGGTCCTGCGATGTGGCCAATGCCAATCCTGCCGATCTGCGTCGGGTGCGGCGCGAATGCGTGTCGATGGTGTTTCAGCAATTCGGTCTGCTGCCGTGGCGAACCGTGCGTGACAACGTGGCGCTGGGGCTGGAACTGGCGGGTGTGCCCAAGGCCGAACGGCTGAAACGCACGGATCGCCAGCTTGAACTGGTCGGGCTGATCGACTGGGCCGACCGCAAGGTGGGCGAGCTGTCGGGCGGGATGCAGCAGCGCGTCGGCCTTGCGCGCGCCTTTGCCACGGATGCGCCGATCCTGCTGATGGACGAGCCGTTTTCGGCGCTTGATCCGCTGATCCGCTCGCGGCTTCAGGATGAATTGCTTGAGTTGCAGCGCGATCTGAAACGCACGATCATCTTCGTGAGTCACGATCTCGACGAGGCCTTCAAGCTGGGCGGACGTATCGCGATCATGGAGGGCGGGCGCATCGTTCAATGCGGCACCCCGCGCGAGATTTTCTCGGCGCCAGCAACCGATTACGTCACCGAATTCGTCGCCAACATGAATCCGCTCGGCGCGCTGTGCGCCCGCGATGTGATGGTCCCGGCCGAGGGTGGCACAGAGACAAGCGCGGTTACGGCGGATCATCCGCTGCTGGATGTGATCGACCGGCTGAACGATGCGCCCGGCGGGCTGGGCGTGACCGAAGGCGGCAAAGTAATCGGGGTGGTCAGCTCGGACAGTATCGTCGCGCGGCTGGCCCAGACGGTCGAGACCAACAAGACGTGATTGGAAAAGGCGGCGCGAGTCCCTTGACCTGAAAGCGCCAAGTTTCCTATAGACCGGCTTCCTGTTTGGCCTAGCTCATGACCCAGAAAGGGGCATTCGCGTTGCAGACACCGTACTATCTGGTCGATAAATCCCGGCTTTTGCCGAACATGGAAAAAATCGCATGGCTGCGAGAAAACTCCGGGGCCAAGGCGCTTTTGGCGCTGAAATGTTTCGCCACCTGGTCCGTGTTCGACATGATGAGCGAATACATGGACGGCACCACCTCTAGTTCGCTGTTCGAGGTCAAGCTGGGGCGCGAGAAATTCCCGGGCGAAACCCATGCCTATTCGGTGGCCTGGGCCGATCATGAGATCGACGAGGTTCTTGCGAACTCGGACAAGGTGATTTTCAACACCACCGGGCAGTTGTCGCGATTTGAATGCGAGTCCGAGGGCCATGTGCGCGGCATCCGGGTCAATCCCGGGGTGTCGACGTCAGAATTCGACTTGGCCGATCCGGCGCGGCCCTTTAGCCGTCTGGGTGAGCATGATCCGGCAGTGATCGAGCCTTTTGCGGACCGGATCACCGGGTTCATGTTCCACAACAATTGCGAGAATGCCGATTTTGACCGGTTCGACGCGATGCTGGGAAGTATCGAGCAGCGGTTCGGCCATCTGATCCGCGCGATGGACTGGATCAGTCTTGGCGGCGGTATTCATTTCACCGGCGAGGGCTATCCGCTTGACCGTCTGGCCGAGCGGCTGAAACGCTTTGCCGGGGAAAACGAGGTTCAGGTCTATCTGGAGCCGGGCGAGGCGGCGATCACGAAGTCCACGACGCTGGAAGTTTCGGTGCTTGATACACTTTACAACGGCAAGAACCTCGCCATTGTCGACAGCTCGATCGAGGCTCATATGCTCGATCTGCTGATCTATCGCGAATCCGCCAAGATGGAACCGGACGCTGGTCCCGAAGAATGGATGATCTGCGGCAAATCCTGCCTTGCGGGCGATATCTTTGGCGAGTTCCGCTTTCCCGAGGCGCTGAAGCCCGGCGACCGGCTGAGCGTACAGGACGCGGCCGGTTACACGATGGTAAAGAAGAATTGGTTCAACGGCGTCAAGATGCCCGCCATCGCGGTCCGTGAATTGGACGGCAGCGAACGGATGGTGCGCGACTTTACCTATGAGGATTTTGCCGCAGCGCTTTCCTGAGCGCGGCTTGTCCCTTCGCACGAAAAAACAACACACGAGGATATCACGTTGAAAAAGAACGTTCTTATCATCGGCGCTGGTGGCGTCGCACAGGTGGTGGCGCATAAATGTGCTCAGAACAATGACGTGCTGGGCGATATTCATATCGCCAGCCGTACGCTTTCGAAATGCGAGGCGATCATCGACAGTGTACGCGAAAAAGGCGCGATGAAGGTGGACGGTGTTCTGAAGGCGCATCAGGTCGATGCGCTCGAAAGCGAAGCCGTTGCCAACGTCATCACCGACACCGGTGCGCAGATCGTGATCAACGTGGGGTCTGCCTTTGTGAACATGTCGGTGATGGATGCCTGCATCGAAACCGGTGCGGCCTATATCGACACAGCGATTCATGAAGAACCCGACAAGATCTGCGAAACTCCGCCTTGGTATGCGAATTACGAATGGAAAAAGCGCGACCTTTGCGCGGAAAAAGGTGTGACCGCGATCCTTGGCGCCGGCTTCGATCCGGGCGTCGTGAATGCTTTTGCGCGCTTTGCTATCGACACGATGGACGAGGTCAAGAGCGTCGATATTGTCGACATCAACGCGGGCAGCCACGGCAAGTATTTCGCGACCAATTTCGACCCCGAGATCAATTTCCGCGAATTCACCGGCACGGTATATTCATGGCAGGGCGGAGAGTGGAAAGAGAATTCCATGTTCGAGGTAGGCCATGAATGGGACCTGCCCGTGGTTGGCAAGCAGATGGCTTATATGTCGGGCCATGACGAGGTTCATTCGCTGGCGACCAATTACCCGCAGGCCGACATCCGGTTCTGGATGGGCTTTGGTGAGCATTACATCAACGTCTTCAGCGTGTTGAAGAACATCGGCTTGCTATCCGAACAACCCGTCACGCTGGCCGAGGGACAAGAGGTCGTGCCGCTCAAGGTGGTCAAGGCGTGTCTGCCCGATCCATCCTCGCTCGCGCCCGACTACACCGGCAAGACCTGCATCGGCGATCTGGTGAAGGGTACGCGCGACGGCAAGGACGTGGAGATGTTCGTCTATAACGTTGCCGATCACAAGGAAGCCTATCTCGAGGTCGGTTCGCAGGGCATTTCTTATACGGCGGGCGTGCCGCCGGTGGCAGCCGCGATGCTGGTGGCAGACGGGACCTGGGATGCCCAGACCATGAAAAACGTCGAGGAGATGGACCCGAAACCATTCTTTACCATCCTCGACCGGATCGGCCTGCCGACCCGCGTCAAGGATGAGAACGGCGACCGCGCCTGGAACGAATAACATTCCTCCGCTGCCCTGAGCATACGGAACTTGCCTGATTGAAAACCGGCTCCTGTCAAAAGGGGCCGGTTTTTTCGTGGTTCGGCCTGGCCAGCGTGTAAACGCAATCGGGCGGCGCGGATTGCGTGGTTGTCTTGCTCTCGCATCCGGTTAGGTTGACGCGGGGCGGCCTTGGGAGGGGCCGCGAGGAGGAGAGAATCATGAAGGATTTGCCCGCAATACGGCACGAGGTGCTGTATGGCCGTCGCGTCGTGCGCTGTTTCGCGGACCGGCCCGCCAGTCTGGATGCAGGCTTTCGCGCCACCGTGGCGCAGCATGGCAACCGGGTTGCGGTGGTCGATGAGGACCGGCGCCTGACCTATACCGAACTTGATACCGAAGTGCAGGAACTGGCTGCCGGATTGCTCGCGCTTGGCTATCGCAAGGGTGAACGCATCGCGCTGCTGATCGGTAACCGACTGGAATTCATCACGCTTTTCCTTGCTGCGGCGCGGATCGGATTGATTTCAGTGCCGCTGAATACGCGTCAGCGTCGGCCCGAGATCGAATTCGTGCTGAACCAGAACGGCTCGTCAGCGGTGATCGCCGAGGCGGAATTTGCCGAGAACCTGCCGGAACAGGCAAGGGTGCCAAGCCTGCGCGGCATCTATGTCCTTGATGGCGACAAGGGGCTTGGCCCGATCCGCGATGCCGGCCACGCCGACGTCGACTGGCCCGAAGTCGACGAAGAGGACACGCTTTGCCTGCTCTATACCTCGGGCACGACGGGCAAGCCCAAGGGTGCGATGCTGACCCATGTGTCGGTGATCCATTCGATGATCCATTTCGAATGGGGGATGGACCTGCGCCCGGGCGATGTGGGCTTCCTCGCGGTCCCGGCAAGCCATGTGACCGGGCTGGTCGCGATCATCCTTGCGATGATGCATGTGGGCGGCACGACCGTGATGATGCGGGCGTTCAAGGCGCGGAAGTTCCTCGAACTGGCCGAGGCAGAGCGGATCACCACAACAGTCATGGTGCCGGCTATGTATAACCTCTGCCTGCTGGAGCCCGCGTTTGCCGATTTCGATCTCTCCTCTTGGCGGGTGGCCGGGTTCGGCGGCGCGCCGATGCCGCCCGCAACAATTGAGAAACTGGCACGCCACGTGCCCTCGCTTGTGTTGCAGAACGCCTATGGCTCGACCGAAACCAGCTCTCCGGCGACCCTGCTGCCCGCCGGTACCATATCTGAGCATCCGGAGTCAGTGGGACAGCCGCTGCCGCTGGCAGATATTGTGATCGTCGATGAAGACGGGCGCGAGGTGCCCCCCGGAGAAAGCGGTGAATTGCTGATCGGCGGGCCGATGGTGGTGCCGGGCTATTGGGACAATCCCGAGGGTGATGCCAAGGGGTTTACCGGCGGCTACTGGGTCTCTGGCGACGTGGGAATAATGGATGAGGATGGCTTTTTGCGCATCATCGACCGCAAGAAGGACATGATCAATCGGGCGGGGTTCAAGATCTATTCAATCGAGGTCGAGAACGTGCTGGCGCATCATCCGCATGTGGTCGAGGCGGCTGTCGTAGGATCGCCTGACGAGGTGCTGGGCGAGCGGGTGCATGCCTTTGTCTATGGCAACGGCCATGAGCTGAACGCGGATGAGATCAAGAGCTTCTGCGCCGAGCGTCTGTCGGATTACAAGGTGCCGGATCTCGTGACCTTCCTGACCGAGCCGCTGGCGCGGAACGCCAATGGAAAGGTGCTGAAAACCAAGCTGCGTAGCCCTGCCTAGGGCCGTCGCGAGGGGCTGGGAAGAGGGTTTCCCTGCCATCGGACATTCATGTTGACTTTGCGTGAGTCGAGCGACAGTGTATGAATGTCCGACACTAGTTCGGTATTGATCGTGTCGGCCAAAAGCGTCCGGGCCTACCGGGCGCGGCACGGTTTTCGCGTTGGGAGGCGCGGAACAGGGGGGAGAATGGGCCTTGAACGGCGTCAGATTCACGTGGCCTATGCTTATCAGCGCATCGCTGAAGAGATCGAATCCCAGATTCTCGAAGGCACCCTGAAGCCGGGCGAGCAACTGCCCGGTGAGACGGAGATGGCAGAGATGTTCGGCGTCACCCGGTCTACCGTTCGCGAGGGATTGAGGCGGCTGGAAAGCGAAGGTCTTGTCTGCCGTCCGACTCCGCGGCGGCTGGTCGTGGCGATCCCGCGCATTGACCGGCTTTCGACCCGGTCCGGGCGCACCATGGCTCTGATGAAAGTGACCTATCGCGAGCTGTGGCAGGTGACGCTGAAAACCGAGATGCTGGCCGCCCGGCTTGCGGCGGAAATGGCAAAGGATGACGAAATCGCGGTATTGAAATCTCTCCACGAAGATCTCTCCGGCGCCGAAGGCAATGCAAGCCGGACCATCGAACTGGACGGGCGGTTTCATTCGCAGGTGGCGCGGATCGGCAAGAATCGCGTTCTGGGCCTCGCGCGCGAGCCGGTGGCCCATCTGCTGTTTCGCGGCTTTGCACAGGTCGCCCCCTTTGTCCCGCAATTCTACAAACGCCAGATCGAGGCGCATTCTAATATCCTGTGCGCAATCGAGGCCCGCGATCCCATCCGGGCGGAAACCTGGGCACGCAAACACATCGAGGATTTCTGGCGCGCCGTGCAGATCGCCGGGCTGGAGGACGAAGCGGCTGTTAACAACGTAAAGGCATTGTCATGAGCGCGACGACACTGACCACGGATATTCAGGATCGGGTGATGGTGATCACGCTGAACCGACCTGACCGGCTGAATGCCTTTACGCTGGGCATGATGCACGAGATGATCGCGGCGATAGACGAAGCGGATGCCGATGATGATGTTCGCGCGGTGATCGTCACGGGAGCAGGGCGCGGGTTTTGCGCGGGTGTCGATCTTGACGATGACGACGCGTTCACCGCGGCCAAGCCCGACTCTATGTCGAAAGACCCGGAGGTCTGGGCGGACCCGACCAACCGTGACATGGGCGGCGTGCTGACGCTGAGATTGTTCAATTCGCTCAAGCCTCTGATCGCCGCTGTCAATGGTCCCTCGGTGGGGATAGGGGCAACGATGCAATTGCCGATGGATATCCGCATCGCCTCGGAAAAGGCCCGGTTCGGGTTTGTCTTTGCCCGGCGCGGGATCGTGCCCGAGGCGGCTTCGTCATGGTTCCTGCCGCGTCTCGTGGGGATGTCTCAGGCACTGGAATGGGCAATTTCCGGTCGCGTCTTTGACGCAGACGAAGCCCTGCGCGGCGGACTGGTCCGGTCGGTTCATGCGCCCGGGGATCTGCTGGACGAGGCGCATCGCATCGCCAGTGAAATCGCGGCCAATACCGCGCCGGTGTCGGTCGCGCTGACCCGCCAGATGATGTGGCGCATGGCGGGGGCCGAACATCCGATGATGGCCCATCGCATCGACAGCCGGGCAATCGCGGCGCGCGGTTCTTCCGGCGATGCGGCGGAGGGCGTCGCCAGTTTCCTCGAAAAACGACCGGCGCAGTTTCCCGACAGGGTCAGCGCCGATATGCCGGGTTTCTTTCCGTGGTGGCAAGAGCCGCCATGGGCATGAATAACGATAGGAGAATGTGATGAGCGATCACATACTGGTTGAAAAGCAAGGGGCGGTGACGGTTTTGCGCCTGAATGACCCCGGTTCGATGAACGCGATGACCGGAGAGATGGCGACGGATCTGCGCAAGCTGCTGCAGTCCGAAAGTGAAACCGCGCGGGCGATCATTCTGGCCGGGAACGAACGTGCCTTTTCGTCCGGCGCGAACCTTAAGTCGGCGATGCCAACCGGCCGTAAGTCCCTGGATGCCGGCAAAACGCTGGAAGAGCATTACAACCCGCTGATGGAAACGATCCGCGATTTGCCGGTGCCTCTGGTCTCGGCTGTGCGGGGCGCGGCGGCCGGTGTCGGGGCTTCGATTTCGCTGGCCTGCGATATCATCGTTGCCGGGAAGAGCGCCTATTTCCTCGAGGCATTCGCGCGTATCGGCCTGATCCCCGACGGGGGCGCGACGTGGCTCTTGACCCGCGCGGTGGGCCGGGTGCGCGCGATGGAGATGATGCTGCTGGCAGAAAAGATCCCGGCGGCGCAGGCGATGGACTGGGGCCTGATCACTCGGCTGGCCGAAGACGACGCGGTTGAAAGCACGGCGATGGCGATTGCCGAACGGCTCGCCGCGGGTCCGTCGCAAAGCTATGCGCTGATCCGCAAGGCCGCGTGGAGCGCCGCCGACAGTGATTTCAGCACGACGCTGGCAACGGAGCGGGAATTACAGCGGCAGGCCGGACTGACAGACAACTTCGCGGAAGGCGTTGCGGCGTTTCTGGAAAAGCGCCCGGCAAAGTTCGGCTAGGCGAAAGAATGCAACCGTGGGCGGGCGCCGGCTGAGGAGAGCCGGTTACCGCAAGCGGGAGTGATGGATCGCGTGTGAACCTACGCGATTCAGGGGTTTCGAATTTCAGGAGGAGGAAATCGAATGACGAAACTATTCAAGGGATTACTGACGGGCGCATCGCTGCTGGCACTGGCGCCAGCGGTTCAGGCGGCGGATCAGCTGAGCTATGCGGGCGGCTGGCCGCCGGGATCGGGCCCGACCGGGGCGCTTGAGAATTATGCCGAAGCCGTGGGTGAGGCGAGCGGCGGCGAGCTGACGATGCGGGTGTTCCCGCTGTCGCTGCTCAGCTTTGCCGAAAGCAATGCGGGTCTGCGCGACGGTCTGGCCGACCTTTCGACGATCCTGACGCCATACTTCTCGGCCGAGTTTCCCAATCTCAACATGATCTCCGAATTCTCGGAAATGGTTGAACTGGCGGACTTTTCCGGCGAACTCAGCTCGCTTGCCTTTGCGGGCGCAGTGTCGGAATACGTGATGCTGAACTGCGACAGCTGCCAGAAAGAGGTTGCGGCGCAGAACCAGGTTTACATGGGCGCGGGGATGACGACCTCATATGCGCTGCAATGCACGGTGCCGGTGACCTCGCCCGAGGAACTGACAGGCAAACGTGTCCGGGCGGGCGGCGCTTACTGGGCGCGCTGGGCCGAGGCGATGGGCGCGGTGCCGGTTTCGATCTCGATCAACGAGACTTTCGAGGCGCTAAGCCAGGGGGTGCTGGACTGTACCGCCAGTAACCCCGCCGAGCTGGTGAACTTCAGCTTTATCGATGTCGTAAAGCATGTCTACATCGGGCTTCCCGGCGGGCAGTTCACCGTGCCGACGATGATGAACAGGGACCGCTGGCAGGGGCTGAGCGAGGAATCGCGTCAGGCGCTGATGAAGGCGAATGCCGATCTCGCGGCGGAAATGACCTGGGTCTATCTTGAAGAGGCACGCTCGGGCCTGTCGCAATCCAAAGAGCGCGGCATCGAGGTGACCGATGCCAACGACAGTCTGATCTCGATGAACCAGGAGTTCATCGAAAAAGACCTGTCTTCGGTCGTCGACATTTACGCGGAACGCTTTGATCTGGCGAATGGCGCGGATGCAAGCGCCAAGGTGCGCGAACTGCTGACGCGCTGGACCGAGCTGACTTCGGGTGTCGAGAGCGCAGAGGAGCTTGCGACGATCTACTGGGATGAAATCTATTCCAAGATCGACGTGTCCAGCTACGGCATGTGAATAGGTTACGGGCCCCTCATGACAGGGGCCCGGCGATGCTTTGGGGAGGAAGCAGATGTACAAAACCGGCAGGATCTTGTCCGGCCTGACAAGGGTAGCGTCCTTTCTGGGGACGCTTTGTATCGTCCTCATGATGCTGCACGTGACCGCCGATGTGGCGGGGCGCTATCTGTTCAACCGGCCGCTACCGGGGACAATCGCGATTGTCGGGCATTTCTACATGATCGCCGTGGTCTTTATCGCGCTGGGCGTTGCCGAAGAGCAGCGGGCGCATATTTCCGTGGAATTCCTGACCGACATGCTGCCGAACAGCTTTCAGGGCTGGATCGCGGTCTTCTCAAGCGTACTGTCTGCGGCGGTTTTTGGACTGCTGGCGGTGCGCGCCTATGAAGAGGCAATGAAAAAGACAAAGGTCGGCGCTGCGATGGAGCAGGGCTCGGCCATGATCCCGGTCTGGCAGAGCTATTGGTTCATCCCTTTGGGGGCCGGACTGATCGCACTGATCTGCGTCTACAAGGCGCTGGTCACGGCCTCGGGCAGCCGCAGCGGGCTACGGGAAACGGATCTGGACGTAGAGATTATTCATGACTGATGTTGCAATTGGGCTGACCGGGCTGGGTTCGCTGCTGGTGCTGATCGGGCTGCGCGTGCCAATCGGCGTGTCGCTGATCGGCGTTTCCTTTGTGGGGCTCTGGTCGCTGATGGGCTGGCGTGTGGCATGGGGGGCGCTTGGCACGATCCCTTACCAGTTCACCGCTAACTGGGTGCTGAGTTCGATCCCGATGTTCCTGTTCCTCGGGTTCATCAGCTATCACACGCAACTGACACGAGGGCTGTTTCAGGCGGCGCGGGCGTGGATGTCGGGCCTGCCGGGGGGGCTTGCCATAGCTTCGATCTTTGGCTCGGCCGGGTTCGCTGCCGTGTCCGGTTCGTCACTTGCCTGTTCTGCCGCGATGGGGCGCATCGCGATCCCAGAGATGATCAAACACAAGTACCACCCGGAGCTGGCCACCGGCACGGTCGCCGTCGCCGGTACGATCGGCGCGCTGATCCCGCCTTCGATCATCCTGATCCTGTACGGTGTGATCGCGCAGGTTTCGATTGCCAAGCTTTTTCTGGGCGGTGTTAGCGCCGGTATCCTGACCGCGATCGGCTATATCATCGTGGTTCTGGTACGGGTGAAACTGAACCCGGATCTGGCCCCGTCGCGGGATGACCGGGCCAGCCTCTCTGAAAAGATCGTCGCGCTCAAGGATACATGGCCGATCCTGCTGGTGATGATCGGCATTTTCGGGGGGCTGTTCAGCGGGATCTTCACGCCTACCGAAGCAGGGGCCGTGGGCGCGTTCCTTGCTTGTCTCGTGGCCCTGATCAGTGGTGAGCTGACGCTTGAGCGGTTTTTGAAAGCCGCCCGCGAGACCACAACAACCACCGCATCGCTTTTGATTATCGCCGTAGGGGCCAGCCTGCTGACCCGCTTTCTCGCGCTGTCTGGTGCGGGCGATTACCTGTCGGCTGGCATCATGTCGGTGGCGGCAAACCCGGCACTGCTTTTGCTGGGGATCGTTTTGGTCTACCTGCTGCTCGGGATGTTCCTTGAGCCGATCGGGGCGATGCTTCTGACCCTCCCGATCATCCTGCCTGTCGTCGATGCGTCGGGCTGGAGCCTTCTGTGGTTCGGCGTCGTCCTGACAAAGCTGCTTGAAATCGGGATGATCACGCCGCCCATCGGCATGAATGTATTTGTGATCAAGGGTGTGGTCGGCGATCTGGTAAAGACTTCGGCCATCTTCCGCGGCGTGCTTTGGTTCATGGTGATGGACCTCGTGATCGTCGTGGTCCTGTCTGTCTGGCCGTCGCTGGTTCTGATCCTACCCGACCTGATTAGCTAGGAGAGGGGTGGGCAGTATCCGCCCACCCGATTTTATTGTAAAACGCTCGGGTCGGTGATCGGTGTCGCGTCTTCCAGCCCGGCAAGCTGGATGCCGCGCCAGAAATCCTCGATATGACGGCGCGACCATTCGCGGGCGCGTTCCGGATCGCGATCGCGTATCGCCGCAAGCAGTTGAGAATGCGCCTCGATCTGGCGCGAGATCGCCTGCGGCACTTTCGGCGCGACCTGTGTAAAGCCTTGATAAAGCAGCAGGGCAATCGGCTCGCGCGCAAGGCTCAGCACGCGGTTCTTGCCCGCCTCGGCGATGAGCGAATGAAACCGCGTATCCAGCTGGATGGTTTCGTCTTCGTTTCCCTTGGCCGCGATCAGCGCGTCGTGCAGTTCTTCCAGCGCGGTTACTTCCGCGTCGGTCGCGAATTCGGCCGCGAGTGCGGCTGCGAGAGGTTCGGTTTCCAGCGCGACCTGCCAGAGTTCGCGAAACGTCACGTTCATCAGGACCATGGCACGGCTGGACCGGCTGGATAGCTTGTCGCTTTGCGGGCGGGCAACCTCGAGCCGGCGTGGAGTCGGGCGGCAAACAAGACCCTCGCTTTCGAGTTGCCGCAGCCCTTCGCGTACGGTCGAGCGGGTGACGCCGAACATCTCGGCCAGCGCAATTTCGCCGGGCAGGCGCTCGCCCGGTTTCAGTGTTCCCTGCATGATCTGGTCTTCGATCTCATCGGCGAACTGACGATAAGCATAGTTCACGGTCAATTGCTGTCCCCGCAGACCCATATTCCCCAACTCCCATCCTTATGGCTCCAGACTACCCTGACTGGCTGCTGCCACGACATGATTTTTTCTTGAGCCTTGTGTAAAACCCGTGCCGTCGCAGCGCCGCGCTTAGCAGCGGGCAAAAGGGGAGGACAGCCGCCCCGCCCGAAATTCAGCAGGCAAAGGCCAAAGAACAACGCCTGGGTCAATTATTGGGCATGAGACCGTAACACGCGGCGGGGGCTGAGAGCGGCAGATTTGGCTTTTCGCGACAAAGCTTTACAATCGATGACTAACGCTGCTGTGCAGCGGCTGCGTCCGTTATGTGCGATCACGCATGTTTTCGATCCGTTCGGGCCGCTATCTAAGAAGCACCCATATCAAGGTTTCCGGAAAACTCCATGCTCGCGTTCTTTAAAGATCCACGGGCCGTTGCATTGTTGCTGGCGGCATCGCTTACCATCCTGTCCAACACGATCATCAGCCCGGCTCTGCCCGGGTTGCAGGCAAGCTTTCCGGACAATCCCAACGCGGAACTGATGACCCGGTTGCTGGTCACGGCGCCTTCGCTGCTCGTGGCGTTCTTTGCGCCCTTTGCCGGTATGGTGGCAGATCGTTTTGGCCGTCGGCGCCAGATATTGGTGGGCGCCTTGCTGTTTTCGGTGGCGGGATGTGCCGGGACGCTTTTGCCAAGCCTTGAAACCATCCTTGTCAGCCGCCTGTTCCTTGGGCTTTCGGTTGCAATGGTCATGACGGGGCAGGCCGCTCTCATCGGTGACTATTTCGACGGCGAAGCGCGCGGCAAGTTCATGGGGCTGCAGATCGCAGTCGTCAATTTCAGCGGATTTGCCTTTATCGCCCTCTCGGGCTGGCTTGCGGGTATGTCACCGCGCCTGCCGTTCCTGATCTACGCGCTTGGAGCTGTCATCTTTCCCTATCTCTGGTTCACGGTAAAGGATCCGGTTGCCAAAGCATCCACCGGCCCAGAGGTCACCGGCGAAAATGCCGGGTCAGCGGGATGGGTTCTGACGCTGGTGGTTATCGTAACGCTTTCGGCGCTTAGCTTTGTCTTGTTCTACCTCGTGCCGACGCAGATCCCGTTTTACCTCGCAACCATCGGTTTCGACAGCGCCTCTGCGCCAGCGCAGGTTCTTGCGATGGTGACGCTTGCAGGGGGCGCGACGGCGCTTGCTTTCGGGCGAATTCACGCCCGTCTTGGGCATGGGCTGACGCCGGCGTGCGGTTTCCTCTTCATGGCCTGCGGCTTTGGCTTGCTTGACTGGGTGCACAGTATGGCCCTGATCGACCTTGCAGCGCTGTGTATCGGCGCCGGGTTTGGCCTGACGATGCCGACCTTCTTTGCCGTAGCGCTTAACGCGGCGCCGGCGCAGCACCGGGGTCTTGTTTCGGGCGCTATCACGACGAGCATCTTCCTTGGTCAGTTCATCTCGCCGATCTTCAGCATGCCGATGGTCGGCGCGATCGGGTACGAGGGCACCTTCGGCGTAGCGGCTATCATCCTCGTGGTCACCGCGGTCTTGGTCTACCTGTTCTTCCAGCGTCGCGGACGTTCTGCCGTTCCCGCGTAACTGTTTTGCGGGAGCGGGCGCGTCGCCGTTTGCGCCCTGTGCTCAGTTAGGTGATGTTTTGCAGGGTGACGAGATCATTCAGACCAGTTCACGTCTTGCGCAGTGGTCCAGTCTGAAAGCAAAAGTCATCGTCCTTGGTGAATTCCATGAGATAACCCTTCAGATGCGCGTGCTTTTCCTGTTTTTTCTCGCGTGCGATCAACTGCGCCGCTTCGGACATTGCCGCCATGATGGTGGGGCGCAGCGATTGGCGGAAGCTTTCGGCGCGCAAGGCTGAAATAAGCGCTTGTTCAGCTTCGCGCTTCAGCATTGCAGAATCGAACTGCTGAACACGATTCTCCAGCGCTTGGAGGATCGCAGAGCGCAGACTTTCGGGCGAGATATCCTGTTTCGGCAAAAAGTCTGAACACCCGGCTTTCAGTGCCGCGACTGCCAGTTCGATCTGCCCGTTTCCGGAGATCATGATGGTCGCGGCATTCCGGTTCTTGCTACTCGCCTGGACAATGTCCAAAGCCGAAAAACCGTCACCATCGGCCAGCCGGTAATCTACGAGCACAAGGTCATAGGCGTGCTCCTGCATGGATTGTTCCATCGTTTCCAGCGTCGGAACAGAATGCATCGTAATGGGAAGGCCCAACCCATCGCTCATCCGGCAGATACGCCGCCGGTCAAATTCGTCATCGTCAAGCAGGAGCGCATTCACCGCTTTTGGCTCTGCCGAAGGATAGATCGTTGAAGGCTCATTCATTTGCGACCCCCGAATTGCCACCTGAACCGACTGTATCCGGTAGCGATCCGGATTTCGTTAATTTCGCCAGGGTGAGAAGGGCGCGCGTGTCGAAGGTTTTACTAAACTTCCTGTCGGGTCGTTTTTGCGAAGCCGTGAGTATCGCTAGCCAATGGTCCGACAGGAATTTGGAAATCTGATCGCTATGCGGGTGCCTCGCATGCCTTCGGTGGGGAGCCATTCAATCTGCGCCTTGTACAGGGTCGCGATCTTGCGGACGTTGGCCAGACCCATACCGCTACCCTCGATCTCATCCCGGGGTTTCAGGGTCGTCATGACCTCGAAAACTTTTTCTCGCGATTTTTTGGGAATGCCGGGGCCATCGTCCCAGACAGACAAAACCGGCCCCTGCGGCGTGTCATGGGTGGATATCTTTATAAATCCGGTTTCACTGTCATGATGCTTTATTGAATTTGAGAGAAGCGAAGACACAAGGGTAAGCGCATCATGTTCGCCGAGAAAGATAGTTGGCGAATGTATTTCCCTGTTAAGTTCGAAACCCTGCGGAACGGGAACCTGATCAAGGGTCGTATCAATGACCGTGTTCCAGTCCAATTGAACGGATTCCTGCATTCGCCCAATCCGCGAGTAAACCAAAAGGTCGATCAGCATCCGGTCCAATCGTCGCGTATGGGTGTTCATCAGTTCGATGTTACCGGCCAGGGATTTGGAAATTGGCAGCCCGGCATCCATGATATCTTCTTCGATCCATTGGGGAAGTTCGAGAAGCGCGCGTACGGAGTTCCGTACGTCATGACTCACTAAATATATGAAATCCTCGAATTCCTGTGCGGCATTTTCAATTGAAACAACGGCCGACGTATTCGTATCCACTTTTCTTTCTGGCAGAGACATCGTGTATCCTTGATCATGCTAAGCCTGAGCTTCGTAACGCTTTTGACCTAACGGATTCTTAAGTCGGCATTCCGGCGATTATACAACGGGTTCGAATCACCGCTGCTTTCAAAAATCCTAAAAGTTTTCACAATATCCGTAATCGTATTTCACCAACGGGTAACCGGTTCGAAGCTAGGTTCCCATGTTAAGGGGCGCGTTTTCGTCGGCCATACCTTATCGAAGGGAGTAGATATGAAGCAGAATATTCAAGAGATTGAAACTGTTACCGTCAAAGCCCCGTGCTCAGAGCCGGGAATCAAAGCTCTTATTCTGGATGACAGCGTCTTTGACCGACGGCGCATCCGTCGCCTGAGTGACGATACCGCGTTGGGAATAACGCTTGATGAGACAGCATCGATTGAGGGCTTGCAGGAAGCATTGGATCAGGAACGGTTCGACGTGATTCTCATTGATTACAATCTTCCTCAAGGCAATGGGATTGAGGCGCTACAGGTGATTCGAAACCATCAGGTGAACGGATCCTGCCCAACGATCATGGTTACTGGAGACGATAAATCGGATGTTGCCGTCAAATCCTTAAAGATGGGGTGCGAAGATTACCTTACCAAAGATGAAATGACACCCGAGACTTTAAAGTCCAGTATTGTGGGAGCAATTAAAAGTGCCGCAAAGAACGCCGGAATAGACGCGCTGGTTCAATCTGAAATTGAACAGGTCACGTCCGTTATCATGGCCAAATACACGAATGCGCTGCAGCCCAAATTGGCACGGGTCATTCGTGAAATGAGAAGCCTGAGGTCCGCTCTTCCGGATAAAGACGTGAATGTTCCGGGTGAATTGGAAAATATCGAGCGTCAATGTATCAAACTGTGGTCACTGCTGCTTGATCCTCACACGGTATCGCGCCGGCAGGAATTTCGGCATTAAAGTCCAAAACGGGTGTCTAAGACGACTCTTGCATGAAAGATGGAAGAGCAACCGGTGGGCTTGTTTTCAATAGCTCACATCGCTTGAAGAATGAAGAATTCTTCTTCGGGCCGAGGTCTCGATATGTCGACGACATTATTGTCTATCGATCACTTTCCGGCTCCTGCCTTACTCGTTTCAGAATCGGGCGTAATAACTGAATGTAATTTAATGGCGGCCGAACTGCTGAAGACACCTCGGGGTGAAGTTGAAGGCAAACCGCTCGATAGCTTTCTTGTGGATGTATGGTTTGGCCGACAAAATTCGACAGCCGGTCATGCTTTGCTCGGTGGAACCCCACCGGAAACGTTGCTCAAGCAGACCAGCAAAACGAGGGACGGCCGGGATGTCATCGTGTCCATCTTTCCCGGACCTTCCGAGGGGCGCACATCGGCTGCTTTTTGCATTGCGCTCAGCCAAGGGGAGGCGCCGGGATCATCCTCGCAGAATTTCCGCGATATTGTGGATGCCTCGGCCAGCGCCATCATCATGTGTGATGCAAAGGGGACGATCAGGTTTGCCAGCCGCGCGGTAGGTGGGCTGTTTGGGTACGATTTGGACAGCCTGATTGGGATGTGCGTGGACCAGCTGGTGCCTGGTAAGCTCAAGAGGCACCACAAGGATTACCGGATCGAATTTAGCAAGGCGATGAAACCCCGCGCCATGGGCCGCAAGAGCAAGGTTACTGCGGTTCACAAGGAAGGGCATGAAATCCCGATTGAAATCGTGCTGACGCCTGTCAACGAGGCGGATGCCGAGATCATGTGCACCATCGTCGATTTGACCGAGCACGTGGCGACAAGATCGGAAATTTCTCAGAAAGCAAAAGAGCTTGAGCAGCTTAACGCCGAACTTTCGGCCTTTGCCAACAGTGCCAGTCATGATCTCAAGGCGCCGCTTTGTTCAATCGAGGGCTTGCTGAGCCTTTGTCTGGAGGATTTCGAAGCTGGCGACGCCGAAGAGTTGAAGAAGAACCTAGAAGAGGCGCTGCTGATCAGCCGTTCAAATGCCAGCAAGGTGGAGAAAATCATCGAACTTGCGCAGGCAGGACAGGCCAAGTTGCACAAGGAAAGGTTTTCACTTCGCGCAGATATCGTCGAAATCTGGCGCAGTTTGCGGTGCGTTGGATCTGCGGGCGCGGTACTGGAATTTGACCTGCGCCACGGCGATATCGTCCATCTCGAGCGCGCCGCGCTGAACATGATACTCGCCAACCTTTTGTCGAATGCCCTGCGCTATGGCGACCCGGAGAAACCATCTCACGTGATCAGGATTTCAAGTCGGCGGGAAAACAACCAGTTGCAGATGGTTGTGGGCGACAACGGGCGCGGTATTTCCGGGGGCAATCTGCAGCGCGTCTTTACCTATTTCTCAAGGTTCGATGAGCTAAGCAATGAGGGTGTCGGCCTTGCGCTGGTGCGCAAACAGATCGAACGGCTGGGCGGCGCGATTTCGGTTCACAGCGTCGAAGGGCAGGGCACTGAATTCAGCTTTCTAATTCCACTGGAAGAAAGAGAGGAATGATGAAGATACCGGTGATGGTCATCGATGATGAAACCGTCGACAGGTACACAGCAAAGCGCCGGCTCGACAAGCACGGCGGTTTCGAAGAGGTTGTCGAAGTGTGCTCCGGTGACCAGTTTCTCGAAAGCTATTGCACTGAAAAAAATGGTTTACAGCCTCACCGGCCGCTATTGATTCTGATCGACATCAACATGCCCGGCCGCAACGGGTTTGAAACCATCGCCGAACTCGAAAATCGACAAAAGCTTGGTATAGCCCCGCAGGCCGTGGTCGTGATGATGTTCACGTCATCTGGCAATCCCAAGGACAAGGCGGCTGCCGCCTCTTTTTCACTGGTGAGAGGGTACATCGAAAAGCCGCTGGATGCGGCGGGCGCAGAAGAACTCTACCAGATATACCGGGCTGCTTTTCCGAATATCGTTGATGAAACCGCCTGACTAAAGACCGCCAATATCTCGGATTGATTGGACAATCGCATCGAGCCCTTCATGTTTCCGCAGAGAGGCGAAAAAGAACGGCCGCTCTTTGCGCATCTTGATGCTGTCCCGTTCCATTACTTCGAGCGACGCGCCAACATGGGGGGCCAGATCGGTTTTGTTGATGACCAGAATGTCGGACTTGGTGATTGCGGGGCCCCCTTTGCGCGGGATCTCTTCACCTGCGGCTACGTCGATCACATAGATGGTCAAATCGGCCAGCTCCGGCGAAAAGGTCGCCGACAGGTTGTCGCCACCGGATTCGATCAGTATGACATCTAGATCCGGATGTCTTTCACGCATCCGGGCAATCGCGGCGAGGTTGATGGACGCGTCTTCGCGGATAGCCGTATGCGGACAGCCGCCGGTTTCCACTCCCATGATTCGGTCCAAAGGCAGTACCTGAAGCCGCATCAAGGCTTCGGCATCTTCCTGTGTGTAGATATCGTTCGTGATGACCGCGACGGAAAAAACATCGCGCATCGCGGCGCAAAGGGCGGCGGTCAGTGTGGTCTTTCCGGCACCGACCGGGCCGCCGATACCGATGCGCAGGGGGCCGTGATTTGAACTCATGAGCGGAACATCCTCGAATATTGGTCTTCGTGCGTCATCGACGCGATATCGCCAATGAAACTGCTTGAGCCGATAGCTTCAAGCGATTCATCAATGTAGGTCGAGCCCAGCTGATCGCAGAGCGGGGCGAGAGAGCGAACGATGCTTTGCCCCTCGGTCTGGCCTAGCGGCACGATCCGGATTGCCGCGGAAACGAGCGAGCTGGTCAGCGCGTGAAGATACATGCAGGCTGTTTCACGCAGCGGCATGCCGCAGGTTCGGGCTGACGCACCGATGGCCACCGGATAGCATAGGGGTGGCAGATCGCTGCCCCAGACTTCGTTGATCGTACGAATAAAGGCTTCGCCCTGCACCTCGGTTTCGAGGAGACGTTCCTTGGACGGCGACAGGGCCCGGGCGAGCGCATCGACTTCCTTGATCTCCTCCGTTGAGGACGCACGGAAAGACGCGGCCATCAGGATCACATCATTGCGTCCCGCGCCGTAATTCAGCACCGAGTTCAGCCAGGCCTCGACATCCTCTGCGGAACGGATTTCATCCGTTTCAACAAGGGATTCCAGCCCGTGGCTAAAGCTGAAAGCACCGATGGGGAAAGCTGGCGAAAACCATTGCGCCAGCGTCAGCATCACGTCCGGTGTGTCAGTGCTCATGCGAGTGTGTGCGACCGTGGCCATAAGCGCCGCCTTCGGGCGTAAACGGCTCGACCACCTCGCGGAGCGTGGCACCCAGAAGGGTCAGCATATCCTGCATCACATGGTCGCGCTGGATCAGCAGGCGGTCTGTTTCGATCTGGCAGGGAGTGTGGCGGTTGCCAACGTGCCAAGCGAGCCGGACGAGATCGTCGCCCGACACTTCGAGCAGTTCTTCGGCGGCGGCCTGCACTTCGATAAGCGACCCGTCATTCAGTTCGAGCGCGTCGCCGTGATCGAGCGACTCCGTGTGTTCGAGGTCGACCAGAAAGCGTTTTCCGGCGCTGGTTTCCAGCACTTTGCGCCGCAGGAAACGGTCATCATAGCTAAGGGTGCAGGTGTCGCCGGCCGTGTTCCACGCGCCGTGGCGGTGCAGGATTTGGGCGGTAGGCAGATCGCTCATGATGTTATGTCCCCGATTGGCGCAGATCCGGGCAATCCCCGTTCTTCCACGCGGCACTGCACGCTTTGTCACGGGTGCATGTAGCGGACGAAAGTTCGGGAAACGCTTGAGGAATCATGCCATTAGAGAATGGCGAGCGCAAGTATCAGGGGGTTGGCAAACCACGGTAATCCGCCGGTTTGCACGCGGAAAACGTCAGAGGTGGCGTGTGCCTGTGGTTTTGCTGCACGGCCCAAGGGGCCGCGCGGCAATTGCAACAATGCGCGCGATCAGAGGTGCATCAGGTCTCGGAAAACATACATTGGGATGTCTTCGCGACGCAGGCCCAGCTTGGCCAGCTCGGCATCGGATTTCATGTTCAGGCGCTTGACCTGATCGGACCGCGAGGCGCGCTCGATATAAAGGTTGAATGCATCGCGCAGGCTGCCGGTGAAAGTGCCAAGGGCGGAACGGAGACCAGCGCCGCGGATTTCGGATTTCGTTTCAAAAGCTGTGACTGCCATCGGGAACCTCATTCAAATTTGTGTCAGCATATCGTCCTTGATAGGTAAGATATGCTGACCCAGGCCTGATGACCAATGCAATTGCAGCATTTTTGTTATGCACCTGCAGCAATGCTGCATAGGGCGCTGTTTTAGAACATAAAATACCGCTGCGCCATGGGCAGAACCTCGGCCGGCTCGCAGGTCAGAAGCTCTCCGTCGGCGCGAACTTCGTAGGTTTCGGGGTTCACTTCGATTTTGGGCGTGGCGTTGTTCAGCAGCAGATCGGCCTTGCCGATATCGCGCGTATTCTGCACCGCAATCGTCTGTTTCGCGAGCCCGAGCTTGTCGCGCAGACCATCGGCTTGCGCCGCCTCGGAGACGAATGTCACCGCCGAATGTTCCAGCGACCGGCCAAAGGCGCCGAACATCGGGCGCGTGTAGACCGGCTGCGGAGTCGGGATCGAGGCGTTGGGGTCGCCCATCTGGGCGCAGACAATGGTGCCGCTCATCAAGACCATTTCCGGTTTCACGCCGAAAAAGGCCGGGTTCCACAACACGAGATCGGCGCGCTTGCCTTCCTCGATCGACCCGATCTCTTTCGAGATGCCATGGGCGATGGCCGGGTTGATCGTATACTTGGCGATATAACGGCGAACGCGGAAGTTGTCGTTGTCGCCCTTTTCCTCGGGCAGGCGGCCACGCTGTTTCTTCATTTTGTCGGCGGTCTGCCACGTACGGATCAGCACTTCGCCAACGCGGCCCATCGCCTGACTATCCGAGGCGATGATCGAAAAGGCACCCATGTCATGCAGGATGTCTTCGGCGGCAATGGTTTCGCGCCGGATGCGGGATTCGGCGAATGCTACGTCTTCGGGGATCGACTTGTCGAGATGGTGGCAGACCATCAACATGTCGAGATGTTCTTCCAGCGTGTTAACCGTAAAGGGACGCGTCGGGTTCGTCGACGACGGCAGAACATGCGCCTCGCCACAGATCTTGATGATGTCCGGCGCGTGACCGCCGCCCGCGCCCTCGGTGTGAAAGGCGTGGATCGTGCGGCCTTTCATGGCTTTGACGGTGTGTTCGACAAAACCGGATTCGTTCAGCGTATCGGTGTGGATCATCACCTGCACGTCCATCGCATCGGCAACGCCAAGGCAGCAATCGATGGCTGCAGGGGTGGTGCCCCAGTCTTCGTGCAGTTTCAGCGCGCAGGCCCCGCCCTTGATCTGTTCTTCCAGCGCGGCGGGCAGCGAGGCATTGCCCTTTCCCGCAAAGGCGAGGTTCATCGGGAACGCATCTGCGGCCTGCAACATGCGCGCCATGTGCCAGGGGCCGGGCGTGACGGTCGTGGCCAGCGTACCATGCGCCGGGCCGGTGCCGCCGCCAAGCATCGTGGTCAGGCCGGAATGCAGCGCGTCCTCAATCTGCTGTGGGCAGATAAAGTGGATATGGCTGTCGAAACCGCCCGCGGTCAGGATGCGGCCTTCGCCTGCGATGATCTCGGTACCGGGGCCGATGATGATGTCGACACCGGGCTGGGTGTCCGGGTTGCCCGCCTTGCCGATCTTGTGGATGCGCCCGTCTTTCAAGCCCACGTCGGCCTTGTAGATACCGGTATGATCCACGATCAGGGCGTTGGTGATGACCGTATCGACGGCGCCCTCGGCTCGGGTCATCTGGCTTTGGCCCATACCGTCGCGGATCACCTTGCCGCCGCCGAACTTGACCTCTTCGCCGTAGATCGGCGCGTTGCGGCTGCCAAGGCCCTGGGCCGCGCGTTCGGCGGTCAGGTCGTTTTCGACCTCGATTATTAGGTCGGTATCGGCAAGGCGCAGGCGGTCCCCGGTTGTGGGGCCGAACATGGCGGCATAATCAGCGCGGTCGATCTTTGCGGGCATCGGGCGGTCCTTTCAGCGGCGCGGGGCGGGTCGGCGGGTCATGCCCCGCTTGGCCAGTCGGCGGGAATTTGAACGGGTCTTGCGGCGCAGCCGGGTTACGGCGACGTCGACGATCTGGTCGGGACGTTTCCCGGCAAGGGCCGCGCGTTGGGCGGCTGCAATGGAGCCCATGAAGGCAAGCGGTTTCTCGGCCACCATGCGCTTGTTCTCGGACGGGGTGACCGACCACATGCCGGCCATGCCGAGCATCCGCATCGACATCACGGACATGGTTTCGATCCAGAGCATATTCATGTTCATCCACTGCCCGATCATATCTGCAGGCGTTGCGAACTGGTTACCCTTGCGTGCCATGTCAGAGGTCTCCCATCACGGCCTGGTTGAAACCGAAAACCCGTCGGTTGCCGGTTAGTGGGATCAGCGTGACATCGCGGCGCTGACCGGGTTCGAAACGCACGGCCGTTCCGGCGGCAATATCGAGCCGCATGCCGCGCGCCTTGTCCCGGTCAAAGTCGAGCGCGGGGTTGGTTTCGGCGAAATGGTAATGCGAACCGACCTGAACCGGGCGGTCACCGGTATTGGCCACCTGAAGCGTGATCGGCTCGCGCCCTTCGTTCAGGGTGATTTCGCCGGGCGCGGGGAACAACTCGCCCGGGATCATTTTCTGGGACCGCCGGTGTAGAAATAGGCGCCGACGGCAGCGGCGACGACGAAGAGCGCCGCGACGATGGCGAGCCAGCTTTCGCCGCCATGCGGGTGCAGGTGCGCGTGATCGCCCTGATGCGCAAGGGCAGGGTGGGCGGCAAGGCTTGTCAGGGC
This sequence comes from Heliomarina sp., assembly GCF_052826185.1. Classification (NCBI taxonomy): domain Bacteria; kingdom Pseudomonadati; phylum Pseudomonadota; class Alphaproteobacteria; order Rhodobacterales; family Roseobacteraceae; genus Heliomarina; species Heliomarina sp. Next base: position 359,890 of record NZ_JBRBUI010000054.1, read on the forward strand.
GATTGCGAGGTAGGTGGGAGCCTGCTTGATCATGTGAAAGACCTTTTCTGCGGAATTCTAGCGGATGGGATTATGGACGGTGACCAGCTTGGTACCGTCGGGAAAGGTGGCTTCGACCTGTACGTCATGGATCATCTCGGGGATGCCCTCCATACATTGATCGCGGGTGATGACGCGGGCCCCGGCTTCCATCATCTCGGCGACCGAGCGCCCGTCGCGGGCACCTTCGACAACCGCATCGGTAATCAGGGCAATTGCCTCGGGATGGTTCAGCTTGACGCCGCGCGCCAGTCGCTTGCGGGCAACTTCGGCGGCAAGGGCGACCAGCAGCTTGTCTTTTTCTCTGGGGGTCAATTGCATGTCAAATCGTCCATGTTCTTGGAATCGGGGCATCTTGCAGGCGTTCAATAACCGGCACAAGACTTTGGCGCAGCAGGTAGCCGTCGGGGGCCAGCAGGCGCGCAAATAGAACGCCGGGGCGGATCAGGCTGACACCGCCGCGCTCGGGCATGAGCTGTTTCAGCGGTGCGAGAAAGCTCTCGGCGTCGTCCGCGACGTAGACAACGCTGGCGAATGCGCGGGCGCCGCCGGCGATAAAGCGTTCGTCGAGATGTCCTGCGACATCCCCGTTCAGCCGCGTGGCATCGGCGAAGACAAGTTCACCGTCGCGCCGGATTTCATAGCGGTCGCTGAAATGCGCGGTCCGAACTTCTTCGCGGCTGGCGCGCCGTCCCGCTAATACGGGTTCGACGAGCAAAAGCCGCCCGTTGCCAGTGATCTCGGCGCTGAGGCGACGCTCGAACGCGCAGTGGTCGAACAGGATCGTTTCCTGCGGCAGCCAGTCGATCCGGGCGCCGTCTGCAACCGAAAGGCGCGTCGACATGCGGCCGACCTCGCCGGGCTGGGCACGGTAGATTCGTTCCGCTGCCTGCGTCGTCATGGTCAGGCGGCTGTTCTCGCCCGCACTGATGGTGGCGTCAAAGCGATCGCCACCGGTGATTCCGCCGGCCGTATTCAGGGAAACCGCTGTCAGGGCAGGGCCGCTGACCCGCGGCAAGAGCGCCTTGGACGCGCCGGATTGATACAGATCGTCGAGCACGGAACGCCCGCCGCGCGCCTTTGAGGATATCCTTAGCCTGCCAAGCGCACGGGGCTGGCGCGGCATGGTTTCCTGCGGAAAAAGAGCGCTGGGAATATTGATGGCGACCTCCGAAACCAGCCCTGATCGGCCATCAAATGGATGCCGTTCTATAGCAGTGAATACACGTCAGAATCGCGGCTTGGGTCAAGATTGCGACGGTGCGCGCTTAATCGTTGTGCGTTTACCAAGGCGGCGCCTAAAAAGTAATCGACACAGCCCGGTCTCGTGCGGGCCGGGCCGCAAATCTGTTGATGGCAGAGCCGTTCACATTCTTGCTGTACCGGCCCGACATCGCGAAAACGCAGAATAAAAAGAACGGGTGTGTGACGATCCGCTGAATGGGACTTCGACAGGATCGCCACACGGATGCAACGATAGTGTTGCGGGGGATTAGCTAGCATTGCGCGCCGACAAGGCAAGCGCAGGGCTGCCGGTTGTCCGCACGGAGGACTTCTATGAAATTTGTAAAAACCGCACTGGCGAGCTCTGTCGCCTTCGGACTGTGCGCGCTGCCTGCATTTGCACAGGACTGCCCGATCAAGATCGGCGTTCTGCACTCGCTGTCCGGGACCATGGCGATCTCGGAGACCACGCTGAAAGACACCATGCTGATGCTGGTCGAAAAGCAGAACGAAAAAGGCGGTCTGCTCGGCTGCGAACTCGAAGCTGTTGTCGTGGACCCGGCCTCTGACTGGCCGCTCTTTGCCGAAAAAGCGCGCGAACTGCTGAGCGTCGAAAAAGTCGACGTGATCTTTGGCGCATGGACCTCGGTCAGCCGCAAATCGGTTCTGCCGGTCATCGAGGAACTGAACGGTCTGATGTTCTACCCCGTCCAGTACGAGGGCGAGGAATCCTCCAAGAACGTCTTTTATACCGGCGCCGCGCCCAACCAGCAGGCCATTCCGGCCACCGATTACTTTCTCGAAGAGCTTGGCGTCGAGAAATTCGCCCTGCTCGGCACCGACTATGTCTATCCGCGTACCACGAACAACATCCTTGAAAGCTACCTCAAGGAAAAGGGCATCGCCGAGGAAGATATCTTCGTGAACTACACGCCCTTCGGTCATTCCGACTGGTCCAAGATCGTCTCTGACGTTGTCGCGCTGGGCGCCGACGGCAAGAAAGTCGGCGTAATCTCGACCATCAACGGCGACGCCAACATCGGTTTCTACAAGGAACTGGCGGCGGCAGGTGTTTCGGCGGATGACATCCCGGTCGTGGCCTTCTCGGTCGGCGAAGAAGAGCTGTCGGGCCTCGACACCACCAACCTCGTCGGTCACCTCGCGGCATGGAACTACTTCCAGTCCGCCGATACCGATGTCAACGCCGAGTTCATCGAGGAATGGAAAGCCTTCGCCGGTGAAGAGCGCGTGACGAACGACCCGATGGAAGCGCATGTGATCGGCTTCAACATGTACGTGAAAGCCGTCGAAGCGGCAGGCACGACCGACGTCGACGCAGTCCGTGAGGCAATGTATGGCATCGAAGTGCCCAACCTGACCGGCGGCACCGCCACCATGCTGCCGAACCACCACCTGACCAAACCGGTATTGATCGGCGAAATTCAGGAAGACGGTCAGTTCGACATCATCAGCCAGACCGAAGAGGTCCCCGGCGATGCATGGACGGATTATCTGCCTGAATCTGCGGTTCTGATCTCGGATTGGAAGGAACTTGGCTGCGGTATGTACAACACCGAAACCAAGAGCTGCGTTCAGATCCAGTCCAACTACTGAACCTGATCTCCCTGCACATACCGGCGAGAGGGGGCTTTCCCCTCTCGTCCACCCAAGGGGTACAGAATACCGATGTGGCGCATTCTCGCGGCTCTGACCGCATTCCTCCTGCTTGCGACCTCGCCCGAGGCGCAGGAAACGCCCGTACAGGACCTGCTGGCGCAAAACCGTGACCTGATTTCGGAAAGCTCGCGCCGGACAATCGGCCCCGCTATCGACGCGATTGCTGAAAGCGGATTGCCCGAAGCGCAGGTGGTGCTTCAGAAATGGCAGAACCGGGAGATGTGGCTGCGCGAAAGCGACGGCAAGTTCTTCTGGGCCGAAGAGATCGACCGCGATACATTGCGGATCTTCGACTTCGACACGGGCGATGACCTTGGCGAAGTGCCCGATGACGATTTCGACCAGATCAAACCCAATAGCGGTATCCGCGCATTGATCGGTGTCGCGCTGGTCCGCTTTCAACTGACCGATCCCAATCCCGCGCGGCGCTGGGATGCGCTTCAGGCCATCGAACGCGATGCCGAGGCCGCGCTTCTCGAGCCGCTGCGCGCCTCCATCCCCGATGAACCCGATCCGGCGATCCGCGCCAAGAAGGAACGGCTCGAACGGCTGCTGACGATCAGCTACGACGCAAATGAGTCCGCCCGGCTCGAAGCGATCGGTGACGTGTCCGGCGATATCTCTCTCGACGTGCGCGGTACGCTGAACCCGCTGCTGCAGACCCGCCGCAAGGTGGTCGAAGGCGAAATTCCCGATACTGATAACGTTGCCCGCCAACTGACACCCGGAACTGACGCCCTGCCGCGCGCCGAAGCCTATGCCATGCTGGTCGATGCAGGCATGGCCCCGGCGCGCGTCTCCGACGCGGATCTCATGAACGCCCTGACGGCGAATATTGACGGGGCACTCGTGGGCGGCGTGCCGGTCGCACAGCTGAACACGATCGAGGCCCGCGAGCGTGCCTATCGTGCCCTGATGGCCGAAGACCTCGTGCCGCCCTTCGTCAGCCAAGGGGAAATCGACACGGCCCTTTCCGCGCATACATTCTACGACGCCTATATCGAGCCGTCGACGGCGGTCACCGATGCCGCCGAAGATGCGATGTCCGCGATCACCCGCAATGTCGGCGCGTCCCAGGCCATCGACCTGACACTCGACGCGCTGTCACTGGCATCGATCTTCTTCCTCGCGGCCATCGGTCTGGCGATCACCTTCGGCGTCATGGGGGTGATCAACATGGCCCATGGCGAATTCATCATGATGGGCGCCTATACCGGCTACGTGGTCCAACAGGTGATCCCCAATTACACGGTCTCCATCCTCGTGGCCCTGCCACTGGCCTTCGCGGTGACCTTCGCCGCCGGGGTTGCAATGGAGCGCCTCGTGATCCGCTGGCTCTATGACCGTCCGCTGGAGACGCTGCTCGCCACCTTCGGCATCTCCATCGCGCTGCAACAGATCGCCAAGAACATCTTTGGCACGCAGGCCCGGCCTCTGACCTCGCCGGAATGGCTCGATGGCGCGCTGGTGATCAACGACGTGATCGGCATCAGCTACATCCGTATCGCGATCTTCGTGCTGGCGCTGATCTTCCTCTGCATCTTCCTGTTCATCATGAAGAAAACCCGCCTTGGCCTCGAAACCCGGGCCGTCACGCAGAACCCGCGCATGGCCGCTTCCATGGGCATCAATCCCGACAAGGTCAATATGCTCACCTTCGGGCTTGGCTCGGGTATCGCCGGGATCGCCGGGGTCGCCATCGGCCTCTTCGCCAAGGTCACCTCCGAACTTGGACAGGACTACATCGTCCAGTCCTTCATGACCGTGGTGGTCGGCGGCGTCGGCAATATCTGGGGCACGCTCGCCGGGGCCACGATGATCGGCTTTTTCCAGAAAGGCGTCGAATGGCTGAACCCGTCGAACACGCTGGCGGCCCAGACCTACATGATCGTCTTCATCATCATCTTCATCCAGTTCCGCCCCCGGGGCATCATCGCCCTCAAGGGCCGCGCGGCAGGAGACTGACAGCCATGGCATCGCTCATCCCCTGCTTTCCTCTTGCCTCAAATACTCCGGGGGGAGGCCATAGGCCGGGGGGCAGCGCCCCCCTTGCTCGCCCCGAACAGGAGCCCATCGCATGAGACAAAGCTTCTTCGCCCGCAACCCGTCGGTGGTGATCTTCCTCTGCTGCCTTGCGGCCTTCACCCTGGTGGTCAGCCTGCTCTCCGAAGGCGCGGGCACCGGTTTCATCTCGACAAGTTTCATTAAGACGCTGGGCAAGACACTCTGTCTCTGCCTGATCGCCGTGGCGATGGATCTGGTCTGGGGTTACACCGGCATCCTCAGCCTCGGCCATTTCGCCTTTTTCGGGCTGGGCGGCTACATGATCGGCATGTGGCTCATGTACGAGCGTACCCGGGATATCGTCGTCTCCTCAATGGCCAATGCCCAGATTCCGCCGACGGAACAAGAGGTCATGGATGCAATTGGCAGCCAGATTTTCGGTGTCGTTGGCTCGTCCGAGTTTCCGCTGGTCTGGGCCTTTGCCGACAGTCTCGTGCTGCAGCTGGCCATGGTGGTGCTGATCCCGGGCCTGCTCGCGCTGGTCTTCGGCTGGCTCGCTTTCCGGTCGCGCGTCACCGGCGTCTACCTCTCGATCCTGACGCAGGCGATGACGCTGGCCCTCTCGCTCTACCTGTTCCAGAACGACTCTGGCCTGCGTGGCAATAACGGTCTTTCCGGGCTTCAGAACCTGCCGGGAGTCGAAGCCAGCCAGGCGGTGGTCTCCATCTGGTTCCTCTGGGCCTCGGCAGTGGCACTGGGGCTTGGCTACATGCTGGCTGCATGGGTGGTCTCGGGCAAGTTCGGCTCGGTGATCCGCGGCATCCGCGATGACGAGGCGCGGGTCCGTTTCCTTGGCTATTCGGTCGAGGGCTACAAGCTCTTTATCTTCGTGCTCAGCGCCATCATCGCCGGGATCGCAGGGGCGCTCTATTACCCGCAGGCGGGCATTATCAACCCGGCCGAAGTTGCCCCGATCGCCTCGATCTACCTTGCGGTCTGGGTCGCCATCGGCGGGCGCGGGCGGCTCTACGGGGCCGTGATCGGGGCGGCCTTCGTCAGCCTTGTTTCCACGTGGTTCACGGGCGGGCAGGTCCCATCACTCGATATCGGGTTTTACCGGATCGACTGGGTAGAGTGGTGGCAGGTGATCCTTGGCCTTTCCTTCGTGATCGTGACCCTGTTCGCCCCGAAAGGGATCGGCGGCTTGTTCGATTTGATCACCGACCGGGTAAGACCCGACCGGCACGGTGCGGATTACGGCCCTGACAAGGGATCGTTTCAGGAAGCGGAGGGCCGGGAATGAGAACGCTTCTCGAAGTCTCGGGCGTCTCCGTCACCTTTGACGGGTTTCGCGCGATCAATAACCTGTCCTTCCAGATCGGCCCGGCCGAGATGCGCGCGATCATCGGGCCGAACGGCGCGGGGAAGACGACCTTCATGGATATCGTCACCGGCAAGACCCGCCCCGACGAGGGCCGTGTTATCTGGGGTGATAAATCCGTTTCGCTTATCCGCATGTCCGAGGCCCAGATCGCCCGGGCCGGGATTGGTCGCAAGTTCCAGCGCCCCACGGTGTTCGAGGATCAGAACGTATTCGACAATCTCTTGCTCGCGCTCAAGAAAAACCGGAATCCTTTCTCCGTGCTGACCTATCGGCGCAGCGAGGAAGACGCCAGTAAGGTCCGCGCACTGGCCGAGGAAATCGGCCTTGCAGATCAGCTTTCGCGCAAATCCGGAGAGCTGAGCCACGGTCAGAAGCAATGGCTCGAAATCGGGATGTTGCTGGCGCAGGACCCGCAGCTTTTGCTGGTCGACGAACCCGCCGCCGGTATGACCGTCGAAGAGCGCGAACATACCACGGCGATCCTTGTCGAGGCGGCCAAGACCCGTGCGGTCGTGGTGGTCGAACATGACATGGAGTTCGTTCGGCGGCTGAACTGCAAGGTCACGGTGCTGCACGAGGGCTCGGTTCTGGCCGAAGGAAGCCTTGATCACGTGACCGCCAACAAGGACGTCATCGACGTCTATCTGGGGCGCTGAGCGATGGGCGGCTTGAGACAGACGATACCGGCGCTGCCCTTGCCCGTGCGAGATGAACCGGCAGGGCGGAACGACAGAAACACAGCAGGGAATGGCTGACATGCTGAACGTGGAAAACCTCTGTCTGCATTATGGCGGCTCGCAGATCCTTTACGATGTCTCGATGCAGGCACAGGCGGGGCAGGTGACCTGCGTAATGGGCACGAACGGTGTGGGCAAGACCTCTCTGCTCAAGGCGCTTTCGGGTACGCATCAGCGATCCTCGGGTGAGATCACCTTTGCCGGAGAACAGATCGGCAAGTTGCCCGCGCATGTGCTGGCCCACAAGGGCGTCGGGTATGTGCCGCAGGGGCGAATGATCTTTCCGCTGCTGACGGTGAAAGAGAACTTGGAAACCGCCTATGCCTGCCTGCCGAGGTCCGAGCATTTCATCCCCGACGAGATCTACGAATTATTCCCCATCCTCAAAGAATTCCTTAACCGGCGGGGCGGTGACCTGTCCGGCGGCCAGCAACAGCAGCTTGCCATCGCACGGGCGATGCTGACAAAGCCCAAGCTGCTCTTGCTGGATGAACCCACCGAAGGGATTCAACCCAATATCATCCAGCAGATCGGTGAGGTGATCCGCTACCTGCGCGACAAGGGCGATATGGCGATTATCCTTGTCGAACAGTACTTTGATTTTGCCCACCGCATCGCCGACAATTTCGTCGTCCTGCGCCGGGGCGCAGTACTCAAATCCGGCGATCACGACAGTCTGAGCCGCGAGGAACTGATGCAGGCAATCTCGGTGTGATATCCGTACACCTGCTGTACACCCCCTGTACATCGGAATGGCCGTTTTGGCTCTATTCTGAGGGTATTGGGGGAATGGATCGGTGTCCTGACTGGTAAAGATGAACAGTGCGTAAAAGCTTCGATCTTGTTTGTGGCGTGCATCGAGAGGTCCCGTGATCGGGATCGTTTCGACCTTGGCAGGGCCCATTCGTCACGGCCGAATGATGAGCAAATTTCCGGCAGATGCGCCTGAATTAACATCTGCTTAGGCACAGCCGCGATCCCGTTCACCATTCCTGTGCCGCAGCGGTTGCACTCGACTTAGAACCTTTCTATCTAGTCGGCGAGGGAGGAGATGACATGAATTGTAAGGATAATGCGCCATGAGAGCCGGAGTCGCCCTTCCCAACGTTACTTTCCGTACCCGAGTCCGCGATGAATCCATCGAAGGCCCGAACCCTTATCGCTGGCAGGACATGACCACTGCCGACTATTTCAAGGGCAAGCGGGCCATCCTGTTTTCGCTGCCGGGCGCCTTTACCCCGACCTGTTCCACCTACCAGCTGCCCGGTTTCGAAAAGAATGCCGAAACCTTCGCTGAATACGGTATCGACGAGATCTATTGCATGTCGGTCAACGACAGCTTTGTCATGAACAAGTGGGCCCAGTCGCAGGACCTGAAAACCGTCAAGGTGATCCCCGATGGTTCGGGTGAGTTCACCCGCAAGGTCGGTATGCTGGTTTCCAAGGACAACCTTGGCTTTGGTATGCGTTCCTGGCGTTATGCGGCTGTCGTGAACGACGGTATCGTCGAAGCATGGTTCCCCGAGGAAGGTTTCAGCGATAACTGCGCCGACGACCCCTATGGCGTGTCGAGCCCCGAGGCGCTGCTGGAATATCTTGCGGAGCAGGCTAAGACCGAAGCGGCCTGAGTTTTAAAGATAGGGGACTGATCAGTCCGGTCTTGATGGAAACGCGCTGCCGGTTGGTGGCGCGTTTTGTTTGGTCGGCTGCTCGGAAACGGTGACCTAGCGTGAGCCGCCGCGTCCGCCGCTGAGATCATAGGGGCGCTGGCTTGTGGTTGTCGTCGGTTCACAGGCGGCGAGGGCGAGCAGGAGGAGAGGCAAGGCAAGGCGCAACATGGGGGATCTCCGTGGTTATCCGCCCGAGGTTCGTGACGGGTGGCACGCAAGTCAAGGCGGTGCTTGCTTTGCGTCACTCTCTTTTGAGGGGGGCGTGAGGCGGCGTGACCTGACCTTGTTCGCGGATTGGCAAGATTTCTTCGCTAGATTTTCCCTAGCCGTGCCGATTCGAACGCGTTGGAACAAGCGAGGTATCCGGGGCGAGGGACAGACAGTTATGAAATCAGTTAGAGGAGGGGCGAAGCAGACAGATCAAGACCGCAGAATTCAAGATTTGAGCTTGCCGCAAGATGGTCGCGGGAAAACTTTGCACGTCGATAGGCTGGACGCCTCATTGCGGCGCTAACCGCAAGCACGTTTGGGACCTGATGGCAGGTGGAAAGCCGGGGAAACCTGGTTCTGGTACCCCCGGCAAAGGTATCAGTTGCCTTCGCTCATCTTTTTGATGAACTGAACGCCGCTCACGCCAAGCGGGACAGTGGCGAAGGGGCCGCCGTGGCACATATGGGCCTTGTCCTGCGGATCGATCTGCGGGGTCTTTGCAAGGATCTCTTCGGCGAAATCCTCGGCATTGTCCTTGGGGCGGTAGCCAAGGAAGGCGGCCTTGGAGTTGTCCACCGGAGAGCGGTCGTTGTTCGAGACACCATAAACGACGGAAAAGCCGGTGACGGGCGAGGTCACGGATTTTTCGACCAGCTGGATCAGATCGTCATAGGAGAGCCAGGATCCCAGCGCGCGGGCGTTCTGAACCGGGCCTGAGGCGGAATAGATACGCAGACAGACGGCTTCGAGACCGTATTTGTCCCAGTACATGGAGGCCATATCCTCGGCAAAGCACTTGGAGAGGCCATAGAAGGTATCCGGGCGGTGCGGCATGTCCGTGGTGATGCGCGTGGTCTTGGGATACATGCCCATCGCGTGGATCGAGCTGGCATAGATGATCCGGCGCACGCCGTGTTTGTGCGAAGCGTTCCACACCGTGTAGGCGCCAAGGAAGTTGGAATGCAGGATCTCTTCAAAGGAGGCTTCGTCCGGGATGGCGCCGAAATGCACGACCATGTCGGCGCCTTCGATCAGATCCATCATCGCGGTCTGATCGCCCACATCGGCTTTGACATAGGTTTCATTGCTGCCGAGGTTTTCCAGCCCGTCGACGAGGTCGCTTGAAACAAGCTCATCCGCGAGCTTTGCAAGCGGCGCGCGCAACTGGCTGCCAAGGGCGCCGGCGGCGCCGGTCAGAACGATCTTTTTCATGTCGGGTCTCTCCTTTGTTCGGGGGCGTGCCTGCCCTCAGATCACCGCTTTTTCAAGCAGTGAAGCGTTATTGGCGATGCGCTCGAAAGCGAAGGGGGTAAGGTCCATGCTGCGATATTCGCCATAGGCCAGATATTCGGCCATGCCGCGCCCGATGGCGGGGGCCTGCTGCAACCCGTGGCCCGAAAAGCCGTTCACGAAATGGAAATTGGTGATCTCGGGGTGCGGGCCGACAATCGCGTTCTGATCAAAGGTGTTATAGGCATAGTGACCGGCCCATGAATTGATGAGTTTGATCGCTTCGAACTGCGGGATGCGGTGGGCGATGGCGGGCCAGACCTTATCCTCCCAGATGGAGTGATCCATCGTGAAATCGTCGAACGGCGCGGCAGGGTCTTGATACGGGGGGCATCCGGCCATGTAATAGCGCCCGTCGGTGCGCATGTGCACGCCCGAAGGGTCGATGGTCAGCGGCAGGTCCTGCGACAGCGGTTTCTCGGCGGCGAAGATAAAGGTGAAACGCTTGCGCGGCTCGACGGGGAGGCGGATCCCGGCCATTTGCGCGGTCAGTGCGGCGCGCGGACCGGAGGCGTTCACGACCTTACCGCAAGCGATTTTCTCGCCCGATTCCAGATGGATGCTTTGCACCTTGGCGTCGTCGACGGTCATGCCGGTGACTTCGTTGGCGATGTATTCGATCCCGTTTGCGCGGCCTGCACGGCGGAACCAGTCGAACATGGTGCCGCCGTCGAAATAGCCTTCGTCCACGAGATTGTGGTTGCCGACGAGGATGTCTTCGAGGTTGTAGAACGGGTAGGCGGCGGCGATCTGCTTGCGGCTCATGTGTTCTGTCGCCGCGCCCATGGCCGATTGCACCGCATGGGCCGCGCGCAGGGCGTCGGCAAAGGCCGGGGTGCTGGCGAGGTACATGTAGCCAAAGCTTTGCAGGGCAAGCGCGGGGGCTTCGGGGTCGCCGATTTCTTCACGGAAACTCTTGATGAACTCGGCCCCGTATTGGGAGATCTTGACGTTGATTTCCTGGCTGTATTGCTGGCGGATGCAGCTGTTGGTGTGCGAGGTCGAGGCGAATTCATAATTCGGATCGCGCTCGACAACCAGCACGCGGCCATCGAAACCGATCTTGGTCAACCACCACGAAACGGCGGCACCATACATGGCACCGCCGACGATGATCACATCGTAACTGTTATGTTTCGGGGCCGAGGGCAGTTTTGCACTCATACAGGCTCTCCTGCTTTGACGGCGGCGGTGACCGCGTCGATGTCTGACTGGCTGAGGCCATAGGTCTCTCGGGCGGCCTCGGCCGAGATATAGCCGCGCGCAAGGTCGCGTTTGACCATGGCGGGGTCCCGTTCGGCCGGGTTGCCGTAGCCTGCGCCGCCGGGGAAAGAGAGCATGACGCGGCGACCTTCGGGGACATATTGCTTGCCCTTGCCCTTCATCGCGGTGCCGTCGTCTTGCGCGATGGTGGTGGGGGCGCCGTCCGCGCCGCCTGCGCGGCCCCGGGCGGGGTGGTTCACCCGGTCGAACATTGCCTGAAAGTCAAACTCGTGCCCGGTGGTTGCGCCGACCTCCATGTGCTGGCCAAGACCGCCGCGATACTTGCCTGCACCGCCGGAATCGGGGCGCAGTTCCTTGCGCCAGATGATGACGGGGCCGACCTGCTCGGTCGCTTCGACCGGCATGGTCATCACGCCCGAGGGGAAGGCGGTGGCGTTCATGCCGTCGAGCGTCGGCCGGGCGCCGGAGCCGCCGGAGTTGAAGGTCAGAACCTCGGCGCGCCGGGCACCGGCGGCGCGGGCGGCAGCGCTGGCGGGGCGCAGCGAGACCTGAAAGTTGCAGAGACACCCGGCGCCTTCGGAGGGCACAGTTTCCGGCAGGATCTTGTCGAGCGCGTCATAGACCGTATCGGGGATCATATGGCCGATGACATGGCGCAGCGCGACCGGAGCGGGATGCACGGCATTGACGATGGTGTCTTCGGGGGCGGTGATCTCGAACGGGGCCAGCGAAGCGGCGTTGTTCGGGATTTCCGGCGCGATGGCGCATTTCAGCGCGTAGCAGGCGTAGGCTTTGGTATAGACCAGCGGGACGTTGATGCCCTTGCGATCAATGCCCGAGGTGCCGTCGAAATCGCAGATAATGCGGTCTTCCTTGACCTTGATGCGGACCTTGAGCGTGATCGGCTGGTCGTAGCCGTCGATGATCATTTCGCCGCTGGCTTCCTGCCGGGGCAGGGCCTTGATCCGTTCGAGCGTGGCGCGGCGGGAGTTTTCAAGGATGAAGTCGGAGATGCCGGTAAGATCGGCAAGGCCGAATTCACCCATCATGTCGACCAGCCTCCGGTGGCCGGTTTCGTTGCAGGAGGCGAGCGCGTAGATATCGCCGATCAACTGGTCAGGTTCGCGGACGTTTGAGCGGATGATCCTGACAAGTGTCTGATCGACAGTGCCTTTGTGCGCGAATTTCATGATCGGGATATGGATGCCTTCCTCGTAGACGGAATTGGCGTCGGCGCCGAAGCCGCGCCCGCCTACGTCGACCACATGGGCCGTGCAGGCAAAGAAGCCGACGAGTTGGCCGTTCAGAAACGAGGGGGTGACCACGGTGAAGTCATGCAGGTGGCCGGTGCCCTCCCACGGATCGTTGGTGATATAGACATCGCCTTCGAACATGTTGTCGCGGCCGATGCGGCGGATGAAATGGCCGACGGCATCGGCCATCGCGTTCACATGGCCCGGCGTGCCGGTGACGGCCTGGGCGAGGATGCGGCCCTCGCGGTCATAGACCCCGGCGGAGAGGTCGCCCGCTTCGCGCACCGAGGTGGAAAAGGCGGTGCGCACAAGCGCCTGCGCCTGTTCCTCGACGACTGAGATCAGACGGTTCCACATGACCTGATTGGAGACGGTAGAGTTGCGGCTTGCCATATCCGTTATCCTTTCACGGTCAGGTCGATACATCCATCCGAACGGCGCGTAGCGGTGCGGCTGGAGGGGACGATGATGGTGGTTTCGTCTTCGGTGATCGCGGCGGGGCCCGCGACCCTGTTGCCTGCCGTCATGTCCTTGCGCTGGACAATAGCGGCGCTGGCGGGCGCGCCAAGAGCGGGATCGAAGATCTCGCGTTTTTGCGTGGCTTCGACGGGGGTTATGCCGGATTCTTCCGCGACTTCCGTCACCGGCTGCGGGGGCGTTGTGGCATTGACCGACCAGACGGTGATTTCGATGTCGAGCCCTTCGACGGTGCGGCTGAAGAGCTGCGTATAGTCACTCTCGAACAGTTCTTGAAAACGCTCGGCGCGCGGGTTGGCGGCGTCTTCTTCGGACAGGATGACCGGGATTTCCCAACCCTGACCGGCGTAGCGCATGTAGACCTTGTATTCGCAGGCGATGTCGGCGGTGGCGTCGCAGGAGCGGACGAATTTTGTCGATTCCGCGCGCAGTTCGTCAATCAGCGTGCTGACGGTTTCCGGGTTCATGTCGGAGAGCCGCATATAGACCGAGCGGTTGGCTTCGAAGCTGAAGGGCGCGCGCAGGAAGCCGATGGCAGAGCCGACGCCCGCGCCCGGCGGTACGAGGCAGCGGGAGACGCCGAGTTTTTCGCAGAGGCGGCCCGCGTGGAGCGGGGCTGCGCCGCCGAAAGCGATCATAGTGTAATCGGCAAGGTCCTCGCCGTTTTCCACCGCGTGAACGCGGGCAGCATTGGCCATGTTTTCATCCACGACTTCGGCGAGGCCGAAAGCGGCCTCTTGCGCTTGCATGTCGAGGGTTTCGCCGATGACGCTGTTCAGGGCTGTCGCCGATTTCTCGGGGTAGAGGGGGATCGAGCCGCCAGCAAAGTTCTCGGGATCGAGCTTGCCCAGCGTCAGGTCGGCATCTGTCACGGCAGGACGGTCGCCGCCGCGACCGTAACAGGCGGGGCCGGGTTCGGAGCCTGCGGATTCCGGGCCGACGCGGATCTGGCGCATTGCGTCCACATGGGCGAGCGAGCCGCCGCCGGCGCCGATTTCCACCATATCGATCACCGGGATCGAGATCGGCATGCCCGAGCCTTTCTTGAAGCGGTAGGTTCGCGCAACCTCGAACACGCGGGCGGTTTTCGGGGTCTGGTCGCGGATCAGGCAGATCTTGGCTGTGGTGCCGCCCATGTCGAAGGAGAGCACCCGGTCGAGCCCGTAACGCGCGGCGATGTTCGCGGCAAAGACCGCGCCGCCTGCGGGGCCGGATTCGACCAGACGCACGGGAAATTCAGCGGCGCTGTCGATGGAGATGATGCCGCCGCCGGAATGCATGAGGAAGACCGGGCAGGTGACGCCTTCGTCGCGCAGGCGGGCTTCGAGCCGGCCGAGATAGCTCTTGATCAGCGGCTTGATATAGGCGTTCGCGACGACGGTATTGAAACGTTCGTATTCGCGCATCTGGGGGCTGACCTCGCAGGAGAGCGACACCATCGCTTCGGGCATCTTTTCGGTCAGGACCTCGCGCACCAGTTTTTCATGCGCGTCGTTCTGGTAGGAGTGCAGCAGGCCGACGGCGATGGAGGTGAAGCCGGCCTCTTTCAGCTGGGCGACCAGCGCCTCGATCTCGGCGCGCTCGAGCGGGATAAGCACGTTGCCTTGGGCATCCATACGCTCGGTCAGGGTGAAGCGGTCCTGCCGGGCGAGCAGCGGTTCAGGCAGGGTGAGGTTGAGATCGTATTGCTCGAACCGGCTTTCAGTGCGCATTTCGATCACGTCGCGGAAGCCCTTGGTGGTGATCAGCGCGGTTTTGGCACCACGCCGTTCGATCAGCGCGTTGGTGGCGAGCGTCGTGCCGTGAATGATCTGGGTGATGTCGCCCGGCATGATCCCGGCGGATTTGCAGACACGATGGATGCCTTCGATAATGGCGTCCTCGGGCGCGGCATAGGTGGTGAGAACCTTGGTGGAATAGGGGGTTCCGTCGACCTCTACCACCACGTCGGTGAAGGTGCCGCCGATGTCGATGCCCATGCGGATTGAAGACGCTGCCATGTTACCTGTCACCTTGCGCGTTGCGAGTCATTGGGGTCACGCTAGGGGCGGTCATCGATCAGCGCAAATTATTTGATTTTTTCTATTGGATAGAAAAAATTTATCGTGAGCCGGTTCAGTAGAGGGGGGCGTTGCGCTGGTAGGTGAGTGCGACCTGACTGGCGAGATTGGCGGCGCGCTGGACGTAGAGCCCGGCGGTGTGGGCATCGTATCGCGCGACGAAATCGAGATCATCGGGCTGCCAGCTGTAGTTGAGCTGGCGCAGGGCATTGCTGGCGAGTTCCTCGGACACCATCGCGGCGGGAAGGGCGGCGACGCCCATGCTGTCGATCGCCATCTGCTTGCCTGCCGCGAGGTTCGAAGAGGGGACCAGATGGGCGTTACTGCGTTCGGCCCGGAAGTGGGCGAGCACCTCTTCGTGCTGGCGGGTGCCGCGCGCATGGGTGAGGATCGGGTGCCGGGCCATGTCGTCGACCGTGAGCGGGCGGTCTGTCGCGAGATCGAGATTGGGGGAGGCGACCCAGATCAGCGGGTAACGCCCGAGCGCGGCGGTGCCGGTGGCGCTGCGGGAAAAGGGCCCGTTTTGCAGCGCGAGGTCGATGCGGTGCGAGAAGAGGTCCTCTTCGAGCCGCGCGGACATGTCGACTGTGAGTTCGACGCTGATCTTGGGGAATTCCTCGCGAAAGGCGCGCATGAAATCGCGCAGCCAGGTGTGCATGATCATCTCGGTCACACCGAGGCGCAGGGCCCCGTCGTAGAGGCCAAGCTCGCCCGAGGCGGCGATGAGCGCGTCGGTCTGGCGCAGGATCGCACGGGCGTGTTCGAGAAGGTCGCGGCCCTTGGCGGTGAGCCGGACCGAGCCCGCGTCGCGGGTCATCAGCGAGACGTTCAGTGCCGATTCCAGCGCCGCGATCCGGGCGGAAATATTGGGCTGGGTCGTGTTCAGCCGTTCGGCCGCACCGCGAAAACTGCCGATGTCCGCAATCCAGACAAAGGCTTCGAGTTGTTTGATCGTGAAGGACATCAGTTTGTCTGCAGCTCGGCCCGGGCGGTGGCGAGACCGGCGCGGATCATGGTTGGTTCGTCGGTGCGGGTGACCGGTACACCCTGCGCCTCAAGCGCTTTGGTCTGGAGGTCGGCGAGCGGGGGCTGGCCGATCACAGCGACTTGCTGGCCAAGCCAGTAAGGGCGGGCGGCGGCCAGTTCCGTGCCGATCAGAAGACCGGCAAGCTGGTTGGTGGACGTGGCCGTTGCCAGCCGCGCGGCGAGGCGTTCGGGGCGGGACATGCTGTCGCTAACGGCGTCGAGAAAAGCGGCGTTGTCCTGTTGAGTGTCGTCGAGATGCGAGAGCGCCGGGTTGGCGCGCAGGGCGGTGAGGAGATCGCCGGTGAGGAAGGATTGCACAGAGACGATTTCCTCGGCGCTGATATGGGCCCAGTGGCTGCGCGGCCCGGTGACGCAGAGCACGCCGTCCCATCCCGGGTTCAGCGACAGGAAACCACGGGCGGGCGCGAGGAGCGACGTGATCGGGGGCTGGTCGCTAGCGGCGAGCGCGGGGAGCGTGAAGCGGTTGCCGCCAAGGGCCTGTGCCGGCAGGTCGAGCGGCTTGCAGGGCAGCTTGATCTGCGGAGCCTCCGGATCGCTGCATTGAAGCAGGGGCGCGCCGGGGAATTTCTGGCGGAGGTCGTCGGGCGTGCTTTCGCCGGGTCCGAGAGCGCGCGTGGACTTCATCGCCCAGGCGCGAGGGGGCGTGTGGGAGGTATCGGCGGCGATCCAGTCGGGAATAGTCTGGCTGTCGGTCATGGAGATCTGTGCTGTCGCAAAGCTTTGCGGGGAAGTCACCTATCCTGTCACAGGGCGGGCGGGGGCAGCAAGGGGTGAAGGGGCTCTGCCCCGCCGCGCCGGGGCGCGGCCCCCCGGGATATTTGAAGACCCAAAGAAGCAAGGGCTGACCGGGCGCGGGATTTCCGCTTATGCTGGTGTGAGGGGGCGGGGAAAAGGATTGACAGGGAGGTGATATATTAACATGTTAAATATATGCTGTGGCCGGGGAGGCAGGGATGCCGCATTTGCGAATCGAATATTCCGCCGGGCTTGAGCGGCGGGTATCCATCGCGGCGCTGTGCGAGGCGCTGCGGGTGGCGATGATCGAGACCGGGATCTTTCCGCTGGCGGGAATCCGGGTGCGCGCCTTTCGGGCCGATCACGCGATTGTCGCGGACGGGCTGGCGGAGAACGATTTTGCCGCGCTGGTCATGAGCGTCGGCGCGGGCCGGTCCGGGGAGGTTCTGCAGGCCGCGGGGCAACATGTGTTCAACGCGGCGCAGTCGGTTCTGGCCGAGGCGCTTGCGACACCGCATTTCGCGCTTTCGCTGGAGATCCGCGTGTCGGACCCGGCGCTGAGCTGGAAGGATACACCGATACACGCGCGGCTTTCTGCGCAGGGCCGGGAGGAGAAAACATGAGTGCTCTGGACGAGAATATCGAAAAGGCGATGAGCTATGCGGCGCCGTTACGCGCAAGCGGCGTGTTGAACCATATCGATGGTGAGACGGTTGGCGCGGCATCCGGCCGGGTTTTCGAGACCCTGTCCCCCATGGATCTTGCGCCGCTTGCCGAGGTCGCGCGAAGCGGGCCGGAGGACGTGGATCGCGCGGTGCAGGCGGCCAAGGCCGCCTTTCCGGCCTGGGCGGGGACACCGGGGGCGGAGCGTCGACGCATCCTGATCCGGGTGGCTGAGGCCATCGAGGCGCGGGCGGAGGAGATCGCCCTTGTCGAGAGCCTCGATACCGGACAGGCGCTGCGGTTCATGTCCAAGGCGGCGGTGCGGGGCGCGGCGAATTTCCGCTATTTCGCGGACCAGGCGCCGGGGGCCGAGGATGGGCAGGCACTGCGCACTCCGACGCAGATGAACGTGACCTCGCGCCGTCCAATCGGTCCGGTGGGGGTGATCACGCCGTGGAACACGCCTTTCATGCTCTCGACATGGAAGATCGCGCCGGCGCTGGCCTCGGGTTGCACGGTGGTGCACAAGCCCGCGGAGTTTTCGCCGATGACCGCGAAGCTGCTGGTCGAAATCGCCGAAAGCGCGGGCCTGCCCAAGGGCGTACTGAATGTGGTCAACGGGCTGGGCGAGGAAGCGGGCAAGGCGCTGACCGAACATCCGGGCATCAAGGCGATTGCCTTTGTCGGGGAGAGCCGCACGGGTTCGATGATCATGGCGCAGGGGGCGGCGACGCTGAAGCGGGTGCATTTCGAGCTGGGCGGCAAGAACCCGGTCATCATCTTCGAGGATGCCGATCTGGAGCGCGCAGTAGATGCGGCGGCTTTCATGATCTATTCGCTGAATGGGGAACGCTGCACGTCGTCATCGCGGCTCTTGGTGCAGGAGAGCATTTACGAAGAGGTTACTGGCCGGGTGGCCGAGGTGGCGGAACGGATCAAGGTGGGGCATCCGCTGGACCCGGACACGGTGGTCGGGCCGCTGATCCATCCGGAGCACGAAAAGAAGGTGCTATCCTATTTCGAGACCGCCAGAAAAGAGGGCGCGACCATTGCGGCCGGGGGCGAGAAGGTCGGGAGTGAAGGATGTTACGTGCGCCCGACCCTGTTCACCGGGGCGACGATCGATATGGCGATTTCGCAGGAGGAGATTTTCGGGCCGGTGCTGACGGCGATCCCGTTCAGCGACGAGGAGGACGCGCTGCGTATTGCCAATGATGTGCCATATGGGCTGGCCGCCTATCTCTGGACCAGGGATCTGGACCGGGCGATGCGCATGACTGACGCGCTGGAAGCGGGCATGATGTGGGTCAATTCGGAGAATATCCGGCATCTGCCGACGCCTTTCGGCGGGGTCAAATCAAGCGGCATCGGGCGCGATGGGGGCGACTGGTCCTTCGATTTCTACATGGAAACGGTCAATGTCAGCTTTCCGCGACAGGGCCACAGGATACCGAAACTGGGCGGCTGAGCCGTAACGGGACGGCGCAGGGAAGGGACCGGCGCCGCGCCCAAGATCGAGGGGGAGTAAACCATGCCAATACCGTCACCGACGCTTTATCCGCCGTTCAACGTCATCCGCTTGAGCCATGTCGAGTTCGGCGTGACCAACCTCGCCGCGAGCCGCGCTTTTTACGTCGATACGCTGGGGCTTCAGGTTACGGATGAGAATGACGAAGCGATCTATCTGCGGGCACTCGAAGAGCGGGGACATCATTGCCTGATTCTGCGCAAGGCTTCGAGCAGCCTGATCAAGGCGCTGTCCTTCAAGGTGTTCGACGATGCGCAGCTTGATCTGGCAGAGACATGGTTTCGCGACCGCGGGCACGCGGTCGACTGGGTCGAGCGCCCTTATCAGGGCCGGACGCTGGCGACAGTGGATTGTTTCGGCACGCCCATCGAGTTCTATTTCAAGATGGACCGGCTGGCCCCGATCCATCAGAAATACGCGCTGTATCACGGGGTGAAGCCGCTGAGGATCGACCATTTCAATTGTTTCTCGCCGGATGTGGACAAGGCGGTGGCCTTTTATGGCGAGCTTGGGTTCCGGGTGACGGAATATACCGAGGATGAGGAAAGCGGACGGCTTTGGGCGGCATGGACCCACCGCAAGGGCGGGGTGCATGACATGGCCTTTACCAACGGCACGGGGCCGCGCCTGCATCACACGGCGTTCTGGGTGCCGACCCCGCTGAACATCATTGACCTGCTCGATCTGATGGCGACGACCGGTTATGTAGCCAATATCGAGCGCGGGCCGGGGCGGCACGGTATTTCCAACGCGTTTTTCCTTTATATCCTCGACCCCGACGGGCACCGGATCGAGATTTATTGTTCGGATTATCAAACGGTCGATCCGGATCTTGAGCCCATCCGCTGGGACCTGAAGGACCCCCAGCGCCAGACGCTTTGGGGCGCGCCGGCGCCGAGGTCATGGTTTGAAAACGGGTCGGTCTTTGAAGGGGTCGAACCCTATGCCAGCGGGCTCAAGGCCAGCCCGATTATTGCCCCCTGAGGAGAGAACCTGTGAGTAAACCCATCCCCGCCCGTATCATCGCCTTTCATGCCGAGGGGGCGGACCGTTATGGCGTCTTGACCGAGGATGGCATTGTCGATCTGACGGGTGAATTCGGCGCGCGCTATCCGGGGCTGAAAGAGGTGATCGAAGCGGGGGTGCTTGAGGAGTTGCTGAGCACGGCGGAGGGGCGTTCGGTGGATTTCAGGCTTTCGGATATTCGATACCTTATCCCGATTGCGAACCCGGAGAAGATCATCTGCATCGGGGTGAATTTCCCCGACCGGAATGCCGAGTATAAGGACGGGCAGGCGGCGCCGACGAAACCGTCGATGTTCATACGGTTTCCGCGCTCTTTCGTCGGGCATGGTGAGGACCTGATCCGCCCGCCGGAATCGGAGCAGCTTGATTACGAGGGCGAGGTGACAATCGTCATCGGCAAGGGCGGGCGGCGGATTTCGCGCGAGGATGCCTATGACCACATCGCGGCGCTGACGCTCTGCAATGAAGGCACGATCCGCGATTGGGTGCGTCATGCCAAGTTCAACGTCACGCAGGGCAAGAACTGGGATCGGTCGGGGGCGATGGGTCCGTGGCTGGTGCCGTTCCGCTCCGCCGATCAGCTTGACGACATTGCGCTTGTCACACGGGTGAATGGCGAGGTCCGGCAGGAGGATCGCACGGGGCGGATGATCTATGATTTTCGCTATATTATCAATTACATATCGACCTTCACGACTTTGGTGCCCGGGGATGTCATCGTCTGCGGCACGCCAACCGGGGCGGGGGCGCGGTTCGACCCGCCGATCTGGTTGAAGCCCGGCGATATCATCGAGGTCGAGGCAGAGGGAATCGGTGTTCTGCGCAACGGCGTTGCCGACGAAACGGGTTGAGCATCGGCGCAGGCGGCGCCTGATTGGATGAAATCTTTTGATAGAAATCAAGGTATTACAAAAATACAACGTTAGATTTGCCAGATCCGGCCGTCATTACAACGCTGGTGACAACGGCGGGATATAACCGTGTATTGATTAATCGTCCCGGGGGTATCCCTCGAAGGGCGGTATTGGCCGTTTTTCTGGCGGTCATGTCGGGTTGCGCAGCGAGGTGTCAGTATGGCCGGCGATTTGAGTGACAGAGGGCGGTACTTTATTGATCGCTATATTCTTCACACCACGCAAAAGGCCGAAACCCGGGCGCGAAAGGGGAGGGAGGCAGAGGCCGAACTCGCCAAGGTGACGCGTATCCTTGACGAGTATGAGGGAACCAATTCCCCGACCGGACCCGTCGCTGCCAAGGTGACGGCGGCGCAGGCTTTCATTGCCGCCAACGATCCCGAGCAAGCGATGCGCGTTGCGAAAGATGCGTTGCAAGATGCCCTTGCCCTTGAGCAGGAGGCTTTGACACGCAAGGAGAACCGGGAGCAGCTGGTCGAGCTTCTAGATGCTCTGGCGCCCAACCCACAGTATGCCATACAGGCGGAACTGGATTTGTTGAACGCGGACCGGACCGACCTTGCCAACTTGCTGCGGCCAGTTTTCCCTTCGGCTGCCGATCTGGATCGCGCCCGTGTCCTGCTGCTAAATTTTCCCGGCAAGATCCAGCGAGTTCAGCAAGATTCCGACGCGCGCGGGGTGATCATACGCGAGCTTCAGGCGGCGCATGCGGCGCTCGCAGCCGATCTGGCTCTGGTCAGCCGTCGGTTGGAAAATCTGGAAGCCAAGCAGGCCCCCGAATGGCTGGAGTTGTCCGTGGATTTTACTCTTGTTGAAACCGACATCCCAAAGATGAAGGCTGCGCTTGATAACGTTGACATGGCCGAAATTACACGTCTGAACGGCCAGGTTCCCGCGATCAGAACCCAATTGGACCAGCTGAAGAGGGACATCGAGGCCGTCGAGGGCCCGCTTCATCTGCAGGACGTTCAGCACCTGAATATTTCCGATGCGCAGAAAGAGGCTTTCGCGAGCCTCGGGTCTAAGAATTTCGATGCGTTTTCCGATGCGATAGATGCGATCGCGGCTCTGGACCAAAGATATGCGGGGGATTGCTCTGCGGCTGAGCTTTTACAGACTATCGACGATCTGAGAGATGCGCGCGCGGATCGTGATGCCAAGGTACAGGACGCGGCCGGTCATCCAGACGATGCCACAAAACAGACCGATGCGACGAAGGCGCAGCAACTGGTTGTTTCGACGAAGGAAAAACTTGAGGTCATCGACCGCAAGCGGCCGATCTTGCAGGCTGTTCTGTCAAATACGTTCTCGGCGGACAAGAAGCCGCCATTTCCGCCGGAATTGCTGGCGGACGCTTTCGCGGTTATCAAACGAAACCCAAGTGTCGGGCAGGCGATGCTGGGCGCCTTGGCCAGCGGGACCAGATATAAGGACATTGTCGATACGGCCAGACTGGCCTGTGATGGCGTCGACTCGGGATTTGCGGATCGGAACGGAAACCCACAACTCAATGCCGATGCGGCTGCGAGGTATGCGCGCAAGCTGGTTCAGACGGCCGGGCAATACCCGGTGCCGCAGGACATTATCGAACGGTACACCACGCACCCCTACATGTTGCAGGATATTCCCAACCTGAACGGCATCAACAACCGCGATGAACTGACGACGAAAAGGGCGCGATACGTCGGGAAGGTGTTGCTTGGGCCGGACGGCAAGCTGAACATCGATGCGGCACGGGTGGCCGTCTACGATACGTTGTTCAACTATCATCAGGTTGACAAACAGACGCCGGTTCTTGCCGAGCATATGCTCAAGACGCTGGATTTTCTGGAGAATAACCCCGAAGCGCAGCAGTTGCTTGACGATGTCGAGGCACCGGGTATCGGCGGTGGCCGCGGTCTGGTGGCCAAGGATACCGGCAAGCAACGCGGGGAACTGACGACCGCAGACTTCCGCGAGGCCATCGTGGCTGCAATGCTGACGCCGATCTATCAGGGACCGGTCGGATCCTGTTTCGCGACCGCACCCGCGATCAGGATGCGCGACAAGGACCCGCTGGGGACGATGAAACATTTCCGCGATCTTGCAGTAGACGGTGTTCTTCGACCCAAGACGGGCGATCCGGTGCCTGCGGTCAAGAATGTGCCGGACAACCAGAACGCACTGACACGCAGTTTCGAATACACGGTTGCGACTGCAGCGGCCCGGATTGATCGCAAAGGCAAGCACCGGGAGCTGGAGAATTCGGCTGACGAGATCGCCAAGCTGCTGGGCGAAAAGGTGAAATCGGGCAAGAAACGCGGTGCCGCGACGGCGCGGCTCAAGACCGCGATTACTGACGCCTTTGAGTTCCGCTATGATCCCGAGGTCTTGGTCGGGGATGCAACCGATGGATCGTCGAGTCGGGGCAGATATGTTCTGTTCAACAAGGCCACTGGACAGCCGGTGGAGAACATCGACGACTACAAGGGTGTGGTGAAAGATATCGTTCACAAGACGATCAAGAGCGGCGATACCTCCTTTTTCACCAGTCGCGGGGACGTGGCAAAACTGGTCGACGATCCGCGCTTTGCCGACGCGATCAAGATCAATGGTTCGGATCCGTGGGACCTGCCATCTGGCGGTGATTCAACCTCATCGACGGAAGTGCTCGATGAGCCAGTTGAGGCGACATATGTGCTTAGCTGGACTGAAATAAATGCGGTTCCGCCTTTCGACCGGCCTGCCAAGCTCATGGAGAATTTCATCGGAAGTTTCGTGCCCTCGACCGATCCGGCCGATCCGGCTGAAAAGATTGCGATAGCGACGCGGGGGCGCCATTTGTTCAACGCCTTGCCTGGGCACCCATCGACCGCGCCTTTACGCGAAGGCGGGCCGGCAAATCTGGCGGCAAATCTGCAGCGTGAGCTATTGGATCCTGCGCAGGCGCTGGCGGCGGCACCGATGAGTGCCGAAGCCCTTGCCGCCCCGTTCGAAGAAATCGTCACCGGCTTAATACGGCATGCAAAGTCGGATGCAGAGCGGCTGGCGTTGAGGAACATTCTTGAAAACGAAATGCCTGCGGCTGACATGACGCCGCGCCAATTTGAGCAGTACGTTCAGACAAAGGTTAACGCCGCTTTGGCGATGCGGGTTCAAGAAGAGGTTAACCAATGGAAGGCGCCGCTTAATCCTCAGCCGACCCCCGCAGAAGAGCAAGAGAAGCGGGACAAAATTCAGGCCTCGGTCGACAAGGAAAAACGCAGGAGACTGGACGGTGCGATCTTGAATGCCGTGGAAACACCGCAGTTCGTCATTGCGGATACCAACTGGAATGGTGGCGACGTGGTGCGATATCTTGTCATCATCGGTGATCCTGTAAACGGTACGGCGAAGCTTTGTGAAAAGTGGATGCCGAGCGGCCGACTGGAGAACTTTAGCGAAGCGGATGACTGGATGACCGACGAGTGGTACAAGGTAGACAAGAGGAACCCGTAAATGACTGACATTACAGAGATTGTTCCCAGTCGGAATGAGGATGGCGAGCGTACTGCCTATCTTGGCGAGGCGTCTTTCGGATCAATTGATGCGCTTGTCGCCGAGGTGCCGGAATTGCTGGAGCCGGACGCGGCAACGGAACTTGCGCGGCATGTCAATAACTTTGCCCGGGGCGGTGACTATGTGCTGATCGAGGATCCGGCCGAATTTGCCGAACGGTATCGTGCGCAGCTTGAAAGCGAGGATCCCTCGCAGCCGTGGCGCGAAGGGGTGATGCGTCTGAGCGATTTCGGGGTCCCGGATTTCGACGCGATTACCGCGCCCCGGCATGACGGGGATAAATTGGTCTATTTTGCCGAGGACCGGGCGACCGGGCTGGCCTATCGCGCTACGGCGTCCCTCTCCGGGCTGGCCGAGCCGTCCTATGAGCCGGTGCCGCTGGACGATTACGAACCGGCCGAATAGGTCCGGTTCAGATATTGGTGGCGATCAGCACTTCGATGCGGATTTTCTCTTGCGAGGTCGAGGTGGTGAGGTTGTCCGATAGTGCGCGGAGCCGCCGGATCGCGCTGCGGACCAGATGGCCCGGGTCCTGCGTGATCAGCGCGTCGATGCTACCGTTGCGCAGGGCATTTTCCGTGAAAGGCGTGCGCTCATGAGCGATGGAGACGATCTGCTGCGGCAGGTCGGCCTTTTCGAGCACTTCGAGCGGGATCCGCGCCTCGGACGACATCACATAGACGCCGACAATATCGGGATTGCGTTGCGTCGCGGCGGTGATGACCCGCTCTGCCCGGTCCGCCGAGCCGTAGGTTTCCAGCGAGGGCAGGGTGGTCAGGTGCGAAAAACTGTCGTTGATGACCTGATCGAAGCCTAACCGCCGTTCGAGACTGTCGCGCGACTGCATGCTTTCAGCAATGACGAGGATCTGCCCGCGCGGTGCGTGAATGAAACGGCCCATGAGCGTTGCGGCGGTTTTGCCTGCGGCGCGGTTGTCGATGCCGACGAGATTGTCGCCTGACAGCGCCTGGTTAGATATGAAAGGAAGCGCGCAGACACCGCGTTCGCCCAGCCGCGTCATCGCATCGCGGAGCTGCGGCGTTTCCGGGGCCATGATGGCGACCCCGTCCACATCGCCTGGCGACAGGGTGGCGAGAAAACCGGCAATCTGGTGCGGGTCGTTTTCATCGATGGGCTGCACCTCGGCCCAGATCATGTCCGAGGCAAAGACCTCGCCCGCCTCGTGGATGTGGCGTAGGATTTCGTCGAGAAACTGATCGCCCGAGCGGGGCAGCACGAAGATGAAGCGATAGCTTTTGCCCTTGGCGAGATTGGCCGCAGAGAGGTTGCGCACAAAGCCGAGTTCGCGGATCGCGGCGGTGACTTTTTCCACGGTTTCGGACTTTACGCCCTCGCGCCCGTTCAGAACCCTATCGACCGTCGCGCGGCTGACACCGGCGACGCGGGCCAGATCCTTTGTCGTTGGCCGAGCCATGTTCGGTGTCGAGGGGCGCAAGGATTTTTGCATGAATTACAAACTCTTGAGGGCCGGTTTGGTTCAGTTTCACAGTGTGCGTGAGATTTTTTATACACGAATTTGAGGCACGTGCATCAAAATTTTGTTGCTTTGAGGCACGTGCCTTACTAACAAATATTACATCGGTGAGTCGCAAGGGAGGCGGCGGCAGCGATGTTTCAGGGAGGAATCATTCAATGAATAAGAAATTCATGACCACCGTCGCGTCGGGTGCCTTGGTGACGGCAGGCCTGTCGGGGGCGGCGAACGCAGAAGACCTTACCCTTTGCTGGGCGGCGTGGGATCCGGCGAACGCGTTGGTCGAGCTGAGCAAGGATTTCGAAGAGAAATCCGGCCATAACATGAGCTTTGAATTCGTGCCCTGGCCGAACTTTGCGGACCGGATGCTGAACGAGCTGAATTCAGGTGGGCAGCTTTGCGATCTGATGATCGGGGACAGCCAGTGGATCGGCGGGGGCGCCGAGAGCGGCCATTACGTCAAGCTGAACGACTTTTTCGAAGCCGAAGGCATCACCATGGATGACTTCATTCCGGCGACGGTGACCGGCTATTCGGAATGGCCGAAGGGGTCGCCGAATTACTGGGCGCTGCCCGCGTTCGGCGACGTGGTGGGCTGGACCTATCGCAAGGACTGGTTCGAGAAACCCGAGCTTCAGGCCGAGTTCAAGGAGAAATACGGCCGCGATCTGGGTGTTCCGGCCACGCTGGAAGAGCTGAAGGATATCGCGGAATTCTTTCAGGGCCGTGAGATCGACGGCAATACGGTTTACGGCGCGGCGATCTATACCGAGCGCGGCTCGGAAGGGATCACGATGGGCGTGACCAACGTGCTGTATAACTATGGTTTCCAGTACGAGAATCCCGACAAGCCCTATGAGCTCGAAGGCTACGTGAACTCGGAAGGTGCGGTCGAAGGGCTGGAGTTCTACAAGGCGCTTTATGACGTAGGCACCCCTCCGGGATCGTCGAACTGGTACATGGGCGAGAATATCGACGCCTATAAATCCGGTCAGGTCGCGCTTCAGATGAACTTTGCCTTTATCTGGCCGGGCGTGGAGGCCGATCCGAACGTGGGTGGCGGCAAGTCCGGCTATTTCGCGAACCCGGCAGGTCCGGCGGGGCAGTATGCCCAGCTTGGCGGGCAAGGGATTTCGGTAGTGTCATATTCCTCGAAACAGGACGCGGCGCTGGAATATATCAAATGGTTCGCCCAGCCTGAGATTCAGGCCCGCTGGTGGGAGCTTGGCGGTTATTCGGCTCTGAAGGCCGTGGTCGAAGACCCGGGTTTTGCCTCAAGCCAGCCCTATGCGCAGACCTTCCTTGATAGCATGGCCATCGTAAAGGATTTCTGGGCGGAACCGGCTTATGCCGATCTGCTGCTGGCGATGCAGGAAAAGATCCACGACTATGTGATCGCCGGGAACGGCACGGCGCAAGAGGCGCTGGACGGTCTTGTCGAGGAATGGACCATCATCTTTGAAGATGAAGGCAAGATCTGAATGACTCCCCGTCGGACGGCATATCGTCCGACTTTACTGCCCCCCGCTGTCGCGGATGCGCTTTCGGGGGGCACCTTTCCGAACATGCAGGAACAGATGGAAACGCGGGTTATGCCTAGCGCCCGTCGCCAAGGATTTGTCTTATGACCCATGCCCCGATGGAGAAAATCGCGCGCGCCACCCCGGCACCCGTGGCCAGACGCATCAAGGGGCTGTCGGACCGGGCCATCGCCTGGATCTTTGTGGCGCCGTCGATTTTTCTGCTGCTGGCGGTCAATATCTTTCCGCTGATCTGGACGATCCGGCTGAGCTTTAGCGATTACCGGGTGAACCGGCCCAACCGGGACGTGGAATGGGTGGGGCTGCGCAATTACGAACGGATCCTGACGGATGACGGGATCTGGGCGACGATGCAGGCGACGGCGCATTTCCTGATCTGGACCATCGTGCTTCAGGTCATCATCGGGTTCGCGCTGGCCTATCTGATCAACAAGAAATTCAAGGGCAATGATCTTTGGACCACGGTGATCGTGTTGCCGATGATGCTGAGCCCGGCGGTGGTCGGCAACTTCTGGACTTTCCTTTATCAACCGCAGATCGGGCTGTTCAATTACGTGATCGCCTTTTTTACCGGGGCCGATCCCGCGTCATTTTCGATGATCGGCGATGTGAACCTTGCGCCCTGGGCCATTGTCATCGCGGATACATGGATGTGGACGCCTTTCGTGATGCTGATCTGTCTGGCGGGGCTGCGGTCAATTCCCGACAGCATCTACGAGGCGGCGGAATGTGACCGGGCGAGCAAGTGGCGGCAGTTCTGGACAATCACTATTCCGATGGCGCTGCCATTTCTGATGCTGGCGGTGCTGTTTCGGGGGATCGAGAATTTCAAGATGTTCGATCTGGTGGTGCAGCTGACCGGCGGGGGGCCGGGCAATACCACGACGCTGACTTCTATCGATCTTAAGCGCGAGGCGTTCGAGCGCTGGCGAACGGGTTACTCCTCGGCCTATGCGGTGATCCTGTTCGTGACCGTGTTCGGCCTTGCCTCGATCTATGTGAAAGCCCTGAACAAGGTGAAAGAGAGATGAGTTTTTCCGTCACCGACCCGTCGCGCGGCACCAAGTGGTTTGCAGGTGTCATGGTGGTTGCCTATGCGATCATCACCATCCTGCCGCTGGCCTGGATCATCGCCACCGGTTTCAAGTCGCCCGCCGATGCCATTGCCTATCCGCCCAAGGTGGTTTTCGAGCCGAGCCTTGAGGGTTACGTCAACCTGTTCACGACCCGAACACGTGTGACCGAAGACGATTTCGCGGCGCTGCCGCCACCGGCGACATGGTACGAAAAAGTGGTGCGGGATCAGGGCATGGTGATCGCCGGGCCGTCGCGCTATGGCGAACGGTTTCTCAATTCGGTGATCATCGGCTTTGGCTCGACGGTGCTTTGTATGATCCTTGGGACGGCGGCGGCCTATGCGTTCAGCCGGTTCCGGGTGCCACTGAAGGACGACCTTTTGTTCTTTATCCTGTCGACGCGGATGATGCCGCCGATCGCAGTGGCAATCCCGATCTTTCTGATGTTCCGCCAGATCGGGCTGAACGACACGCATCTCGGAATGATCCTGCTTTACACGGCGGTGAACCTGTCGCTGTCGGTGTGGCTGCTGAAAGGGTTCATCGACGAGATCCCGGTCGAATATGAAGAGGCCGCGTTGATCGACGGCTATACCCGGTTTCAGGCCTTCTACAAGGTGGTGCTGCCGCAGGCGGCTACGGGCATCGCATCGACCGCGATCTTCTGCCTGATCTTCGCATGGAACGAATATGCCTTTGCGGTGCTGCTGACATCCGGCACCGCGCAGACCGCGCCGCCGTTCATCCCGACGATCATCGGGGTCGGTGGAAAGGACTGGCCCGCCGTGGCGGCCGGGGCGACGATCTTTCTTGTGCCGGTCATGGTCTTCACCATCCTGTTGCGCAAGCATCTGCTGCGCGGGATCACATTTGGAGCGGTGCGTAAATGACCAGCTTTTTCAACGAATTGGTTCGCTTTCGCCGGGGCGCGTGGGAGATGTTGGCAAGCGTATTGATCGCGCTGGGCGTGGTGATGCTGATGCAGCCCTTTTTTCTGGTCGCCTTCACCTATTCCTTTATCGTCACGCTGGTGGGCACGGTGATGTTCATCATCGTCAGCCATTTCCCGGAGTGAGCAAGATGGTTGTGCCTGCCGCCCCCAAGGACGTCGATGCGGTGTTTGCCGCGATGACCCCGCCGGTCGAAGCCCGCGCGCGGGAGTTGCGCGCGCTGGTGTTCGACGTGGCGGAAGCCGAGGGGCTGGCCGCACCCGAGGAGACCCTGCGCTGGGGCGAGCCCGCTTACCTGCCTGGGAAATCCGGTACGGCCGTGCGCATCACGGCGGATAGATCGCGTGAGGGCTGCAAGGTGCTGGTGCATTGCCAGACCTCGCTGGTCGAAACATGGCGCGATCGTTTCGGCGACCGGCTGGGGTTTGAAGGCAACCGTGCCGTGCTGGTTCCGGCCAGCGAAGATATCGACCGGGACGCGCTGGCGATCTGCATCGCCGATGCGCTGACTTATCGCAAAAAGAAGGAGCCCGCCCGTGGCTGAGATCGTGATCCGCAACCTGCGCAAGGATTTCGGCGCGTTCAACGCGGTCAAATCCTCGAGCTTCACCATCGCGGATGGCGAATTCTTCATGCTGCTTGGGCCCTCGGGCTGCGGCAAGACGACGACGCTGCGGATGATGGCGGGGCTGGAACTGCCAACCTCGGGAGAGATCTATATCGATGGCGAGGAGGTCGGGATGAAACCGGCCAGCCAGCGTGATATTGCCTTTGTTTTCCAGATGTTCGCGCTTTACCCGCATATGAACGTGGGCAAGAATATCAGCTATCCGCTGATCAGCCAGGGGATGCCGCGCGCCGAGGTCAAACAGAAGGTGGCCGAGGTGGCGCGGATACTTGGGATCGAAAACATCCTGAACCGGCCGGTAGGCGGGTTGTCGGGCGGGGATCGGCAGCGCGTGGCGCTGGGCCGGGCCATTGTGCGCAACCCCAGGGCGTTCTTCATGGATGAACCGCTTGGCGCGCTCGATGCCGAGTTCCGCGAGCATATGGCCGAGGAATTGCGCGCCCTGCATGACCGGATGGGCGCGACGACGGTTTATGTGACTCATGACCAGCTTGAAGCGATGCAGATGGGCGACAAAATCGTGGTGATGAACCACGGGGTTGTGGAACAGTTTGGTGTGCCTCAGCAGATTTACGACTGGCCCGCGACGCGGTTCGTGGCCGAGTTCATCGGTTCTCCGCCGATGAATTTCCTCGATTTTCAGGGCCGGGTCGATGCCGGTGCCGAAAAGGTCATGCTGGGCGACAGCGGCTTTGACGTGCCGCGCCAGCAGGACGGCGCGAGTGGCGATCTGACGCTGGGGGTGCGCCCTGAACATGTCCGGTTGAGCGATGCGGCGCCTTATCGTGGTGAGATCGTCGCGGCGGAATACCTTGGCACGACGCAGATCATCACGCTGGACACCGCCTTTGGCCGGGTCAAGGCGCGCACGCCATCGCATGAGGTGGTGCGGGTCGGCGACCGGACCGGGCTGGAGTTCGACGCGCGCACGCTGAGTATCTTTGATGCGGGCACCGGCCGGGCGCTGGTGTCGGATGCGAACAGGGAGGCGCTTGCCCATGGCTGAGGTCGTTTTATCCGGGATCTCGAAACGGTTCGGCGAGGATGTTGCGCTGGACGATGTGTCGATGACCGTGCCAGACGGCTCTTTTGTCGTCCTGCTAGGCCCGACCGGGGCGGGCAAGACGACGACCTTGCGGATGGTGTCGGGTCTGGACGTGCCGGACCGGGGCACGATCTCGATTGACGGGCGCGACATGACCGGGCTGACTCCTGCGCAGCGGGATGTGGCGATGGTGTTCCAGCAGTATTCGCTTTACCCGCATCTGACCGTGCGGGAAAACCTCGAATTTCCGCTGAAATCTCCGGTGCTGCGAACGCCGCAGGACCAGATCGACCGAAAGGTGGGCGAGGTGGCCGAGATCTTGCAGATCTCGCACAAGCTGGGGAACAAGGCGACAGAGCTTTCGGGCGGTGAGATGCAGCGTGTGTCCATTGGCCGGGCGCTGGTGCGCAACCCGTCGGTCTACCTGATGGATGAACCGCTGAGCTCGCTGGATGCCAAGTTGCGCGCGGATCTGCGCGTCGAGTTGAAGAACATTCAGGCGCATTCCGGTGCGACGCTGCTTTACGTGACGCATGACCAGATCGAGGCGATGACGATGGCGACCCATGTGGGCGTGCTGGATCACGGGCGGCTGGTGCAGTTCGGCACGCCCCGGCAGGTCTACGAAGACCCGGTCAGCATCTACGCCGCAAGCCGTCTGGGGTTGCCGCGCATCAATGTGCTGCCTGCGGATCTCTTTGACCATGCGCCGGACCGGGCTGCCTATATCGGGTTGCGTCCGGAACACATCGCGCAGGGCGAGGGGCAGGAAAGCCATGTGACGCGGGTGGAGCATCTGGGCGATCAGACCCGGCTGCACCTGAAATTCCAGAACCACGATCTGATTACCGTGACGGATGCGCATACGCCGCTGGTTTCCGGCGATGTGGTGCGTATCCAACCGAAGAAACCGCTGTTTTTCGACGCCGATGGCGCAAGGCTCGGGTAAGGGAGCACGACATGACCCATTTCATGAACAAGAAGGAAGATATCGTCACCGAGGCGATTGACGGTGCCATTGCCGCTTCGGGCGGGGCACTGTCCCGGCTGGATGGTTATCCGCATATCCGTGTCGTGGTGCGCAGCGACTGGGACAAGTCCAAGGTGGCACTGGTGTCGGGGGGCGGCTCGGGTCATGAACCGGCCCATGCCGGGTTCGTCGGACAGGGCATGCTGACGGCGGCGGTTTGTGGCGACGTGTTTGCCTCGCCCTCGGTTGATGCGGTGCTGGCGGGAATACTGGCGGTGACGGGGACAGCGGGCTGTCTGCTGATCGTCAAGAATTACACCGGCGACAGGCTGAACTTCGGGCTCGCGGCAGAGCGGGCGCGGGCGTTCGGGTTGAACGTGCGGATGGTCGTGGTGGATGATGACATCGCGCTGCCCGACCTGCCGCAGGCGCGCGGCGTGGCGGGAACGCTTTTCGTGCACAAGGTCGCGGGTGCGGCTGCAGAGCAGGGTGCGTCGCTGGACGAGGTGGCCGAGGCGGCGGAACGGGTGATCGGGGGGATTTATTCCATCGGCATGTCGCTTGATACCTGCACCGTGCCCGGCTCGCCCAAGGAGGGACGTATCCCCGAGGGGATGGCCGAACTTGGGCTGGGTATTCACGGCGAAGCGGGGGTTGAGCATCTGGAATACGAGGGCGCGCGGCAGGCGATGGGGTCGATGGTGGACAAGCTGTCCGCCGTCATGTCCGGCAAGCCCTGTGTTGCGCTGCTGAACAATCTGGGCGCGGTATCGGTGCTCGAGATGTCGGTGCTGGCGGCGGAGTTGCGGCGGTCGGCCATCGGCGAGCGGATCAAATGGCTGGTGGGACCGGCGGCGCTGATGACCTCGCTTGATATGCGCGGGTTTTCCCTGACGGTTTTCGAGGCGGGCGAGAAGGATCTGGCGCTGCTGCGGGCGCCTTGCGGCGTGCGGGCATGGCCGGGCACGGTGGAGCTTGTGCCGGATAATGTGCTGCCTCTGCCAGATGGCCTCGCGCCGATCAAGGCGATGCCCTCGGCCCATGAGCCGACCAAGGCTTTCCTCATCAAATGCTGCCAGGTGCTGATCGAGGCCGAGGACGATCTGAACGCGCTGGATGCGAAATCGGGTGACGGGGATACCGGCTCGACTCTGGCGGGGGCGGCGCGGGCGTTGATCGACGCGCTGGATTCCCTGCCGCTGGCCGATCACACGCAGCTATATCGCGCGATCGAACAGGAATTGAGCCAGACCATGGGCGGTTCATCGGGCGTTTTGCTGGCGATCTTCTTTGCGGCGGTGGGCGATGCGTCGTCATCTGGGATGCCGATGCGCGATGCGCTGATGGCGGGGCTTGAGCGGATGCAGCAGATCGGCGGTGCCCGTCTGGGTGACCGGACGATGATCGACGCGCTGAAGCCGGCGCTGGACGAGTTGGGCAGCGGTATCGGCTGCGCGGCACGGGCAGCGCGGGAAGGAGCGAACCACACCGCCACGATGACCCGGGCCAACGCCGGGCGGGCGTCTTATATCAGCGCCGAGCAGCTTGAGGGCCATGTGGATCCGGGCGCCGAAGCCGTTGCGCGCCTGTTCGAGCGGCTGGCGTCTTAACTCCGGTTAACGCCAGCGGGTGCGGTAAACGGCAAGGGCAATGAGAGCGCCGTAAATCGCCATGCCCGCGCCGATGGCGGCAAAGACACCGCGTACGCCCATGTCGGTCGTGTTCACCAGCAGTACTGCGCCACCGAATGCCACTGTGATCCGGGCGAGGCTGCCGATGACCGGCCAGGCCATGCGGCCTGCGCCCTGGCTTGCGAAATAAAGGGCGAGGCCCAATCCGAAAAAGCTGTAAAACGGTGCGACATAGCCAAAATAGGCACGTCCGGCCGCGAGTGCTTCGGTTTCGGACGGTGACAGGAAGATCCCCAGCCAGAGATCCGGGAACAGTGCGACGACCAGCCCGATCACGCCGACGATAGCTGCGGCAGCAAGGGAGCCGGTCCACGCGACGGCCAGCGCGCGGGGTTTGTTGCCTGCGCCGATGTTTGCGCCGACCATCGCGGTCAGCGCTGCTCCGATGCCAAAGACCACCGGGATCATCAGGAATTCCAACCGCGCGCCAAGGCCATACCCGGCGAGGGCGGCTTCTCCGAAGCGGCCGACCATGCCGACCATGAGAATGATCGTGAGAACGGTCAGGAAGGAGTTGACCGAGGCGATGATGCCGACGCGCAGGATGTCGGAGAAATAGTCTGCTCTCACCCGCGCTGTGCGCAGCGGCAAGCCGGCGTGGCCAGTGAAGATGTAAAGGAGAGCGACAACCGCGCCGATTGCGTAGGAAAGGGTCATGCCGAGGGCGAGGCCGGACATGCCGAGCGCGGGCAGGGGCCCCCAGCCAAGCGCCAGACCGCCGGAAAGGGGAATGGTCGCAAGAGAGACAAGAAGCAGGAGAAGGGAGGGTGTTCCCATGTTGCCGGTACCGCGAATGACGCTGAGCGTCGAATGGCAGAGCCAGAGGGCGATGCAGCCGGGAAAGAAAACGCGGGCATAGTCGAGAGCGGCGGCGATGGCGTCTTTTCCGCCACCGAGAAGGCCAAAGATCGCTGCTCCGAAGAGCCACATGATCAGCGCCGTCATGAGCGCGATGAGGGCTGCGATGATCCACGCGGTGACGGTCAGACCGGCGGCGCGGCTGACCTCACCTGCACCAAGGGCGCGGGCAATCGAGGAAGAGATTGCGCCGCCCATCGAACCGGCCGAGAGCATCTGCGTCAGCATGACGAGCGGGAAGACCAGCGCAAGCCCGGCAAGGGCGGAAACGCCGAGCTGGCTGGCGAAGATGCCTTCGGCAATGCTCATCGCCGCCTGTACGACCATCGCAAGCACGTTGGGCGCAGCAAGCCGCGCGAGCGTCGGGCCGATAGGGTCTTCGAGCAGGCGCCGGGTGCGCAGGGCGCGGGCGGTTTCGGCCAGTTGGGCGCGGCCCGGCGCTGTGCCTTCGGCGGCGTGCTGCATGGTCACGGGATCAGCCCTGCGGTCGGAGCGGGAAGATGAAGCAGGTGGCTGAGCCATGCGCATAGAGCTTGCCATCTTCGATGCCGGTAAGGCGTGCCTCGGCGGTGGCCATCTGCCTGCCGCGATGGATCAGGCGACCTTCGGCTTGCAGTTTGCCCCCGTTCGGTTTGATGGCGCGGGTGTAATTGACCTTGAGCTCGGCGGTGGTGAACCCCAGACCGGCATCCAGCGAGGTGTGCACGGCAACACCGAGCGCAGAATCGAGCAGCGTGGCCGCAAAGCCGCCGTGGACCGAGCCCATTGGGTTCAATAGGAAATCCCCGGGTTCGGCTTCGAATGTGACATAGCCGTAGTCGAGTTCTTTCGGGATAGACATGCCCATGGTGTCGCCGATGGAGGGAGGCGCGCCGATTTCACCGGCCACCATCGCGCGCATGTATTCGAGGCCGGAGAGCCGCATTGCCGAAAGCGAATCGAAGCCGACCTCTGAGTATTCGTAGGTACGTGTTTTGCGTAAGGCCATGGGTTTTCCCTCTGCTTTTCAGGCTCTTCTGGCAGGGCAGGTGTGCCACATATGCCAATTAAGTTCCTTTTTGGAACTGACTCAGGTGTAAGTTCCCTTTTGGAACCTGTCAATATGCGTTAGAAGGACGTATGAAATGGGATGATCTAAGAAGCGAATCTTGCCCCGTGGCGCGCGGGCTGTCGGTGATTGGCGACCGCTGGACGATGCTTGTCCTGCGGGATTGCTTTCTGGGAGTGCGGCGGTTCGAGCAGATGCAGGAGCGTCTGGGCATCACGCGCCATGTGCTGGCGGACCGTTTGCGAAAGCTGGAAGAAGACGGGGTGCTGAGGCGCGAAGCCTATCAGGACCGCCCGTTGCGGCACGAATACCGGCTGACCGAAAAGGGAAAGGCGCTTTACCCTGTGCTGGTGACGCTCATGGCCTGGGCCGAGGAGCATGTGCCGCCCGAGGAAAAGAGTTCAATGACGCTCTTGTCGCGGGATACGGGCGAGGTTCTTGAGCCGGTGCTGACTGATGCGAACACGGGCCAGCGGATCACGCATCGCAACGTGACCGCACGACGAAACACCGAATGATTTGAATGACTTATTTAGTCACACTCGGCTTGCCGTCTATCTCTGCCTTTTGCCATACTTGAAGGCTGTCTTGTGTTTTTGTGGCGTAAAGGACCGCCATCAGGCGACAGCCAGAACTTCGACCTCGACCTTGAATTCGGGACGGGTGAAGCCCGAGACAATCACCAGTGTCGAGCTTGGCAAACGCGCCGCGCCCCCGACGAATTCGTCCCGGGCCCGCATGTAATCCGCCATGAATTGCCTGTCGGTCACATAGGCAGAAATATGGGCGACGTCCGAGTTTGTCATTCCCGCCTCGGCCAGAATGGCACGGATCGATTGAAAGCAGAGAGTTGCCTGATCATAGGCGCTTTGGGGAATGAATCCGTCGGCTTTTATGGCCAATTGGCCGGAGGTGCGGACGATACGTTTTCCGGCAGGGATTTCGGTGCCATGGGAATAGGCGCCGAACGGGGCCGCCAAGGTGGCTGGATTGAGGGCTTTCATGGCGATGATGCTCTCCTGTCGGTATTTGGGGGTTGAATGCTTGGCCGGGTTCTGGAATTTATGGCCTACTCTCTGGCACAGATTTTTCACTAGGGCCACGCAACCTACTTCCTGAGGAGGATGATATGGGCCAGCGTGTGCTGTCTGTACGCCATGGTAATGAACCCAAAGACGATCGTGCGACCGCGTGGCTGACGCGGTCTGGATATTTCGTAGATACCCGGCATCCCTATGCCGGCGACAAGCTTGGCGAGCCGGGAGACGATCTGGCCGCCACGATTATCTACGGCGGACCTTTCAATGTTTACGAAACCGACAGGCATCCGTTCCTGCGCGAAGAATACCGCTGGATCGATGCCTGTATGGCCAAGGGCATCAAGGTGCTTGGCATCTGTCAGGGGGCCCAGATGATTGCGCATCATCTTGGGGCGTGGGCCGGTGCGCCTGCAAACGATGTTTTCGAGTTCGGTTATTACGAGATCAGCCCAACCGAGGCTGGAGCTGGCTTCTTGGACGCGCCGATGACGGTGTGCCAGTCGCATTTCCATACGTTTGACCTGCCATCCGGCGCGGTCCATCTGGCGCGGGGCGAGAATTATGAAAACCAGGCCTATCGATATGGAAAGACCACCTATGGATTTCAGTTTCATCCGGAGGTCACGAAAACAGGTTTCCGGCGCTGGCAGGATCAGAATTCGGACGTTTACGAAAAGCGCGGCGTCCAAAGCAGGGAAGAACAGAACCGCCTGATCGCGCTGCATGATGCGCGGCAGGGCGAATGGTTTGGCAAGTTCCTTCAGGATTTCATCGGTAGAGCGGCATGAGTGTTCAGGGCTATTGGAGCGATTTGCCGTCATCGGCGTTTCGCGCCTTGCCCTCCGACACGATTGCCGTGTTGCCGCTGGGCGCGACGGAACAGCATGGGCCGCATCTGCCGTTATCGGTAGATAGCGATATCATCGGTGCTGTCGCGGCGCGGATGCTGGATTGCCTTGCGCCGGAGCAGTCGGTTCTGGTGCTGCCCTCGTTCACGGTCAGCAAGAGCGACGAACACGATGTCTTTCCCGGTACACTGACCTATTCGGCGGAAACCATGCTGGCGATGCTGCGCGAGATCGGTCGTTCGGTGTCGCGGGCCGGGGTTGAAAGGCTATTGTTCCTGAACGGGCACGGGGGAAACGCCGCCCTGTTGCAGATCGCTCCGCGGGAGCTGCGGCGCACGGAAGAGTTGATCGTGGCGAGCTGTTCATGGGGTGGCTTCGCCGAGTGGGAGACGCATTTCGATCCCGCGGAGTATAGCCTCGATATCCATGCCGGAAATTGCGAGACCTCGATGATGCTGGCCATTCGCCCGGACCGTGTCGACATGACCAAAGCCGGGGATTTTCGCAGCGCTCTGCGGGACTGGGAAAGTGAATTTCCCCGCATCGGTCTGGGCGGCAAACCGGTCAACCCGGGGTGGCTGGCGCAGGATCTGCACACCGAAGGCGCTTGCGGTAATGCCGCGGCGGCAACGGCGGAGAAAGGCGAGGCGCTGCTTGAGAGTGCAGGCCGGAACCTTGCTGATTTCCTTGCGGAATTTGCCCGGTTCGATCATCGGAAGTCGGCGCAATGACGGGTGGGAAAGACGGTCTAGACCGGATCACCGGGGTTCTTGTGCCTGGGTCGCTGGTATCCGATCCGGTGGCGTTTGGCGGTGAGCGCCGGGATGATTGTCTAGCTGGCGATCTTGTCTTGCAGGAGGGACGAGCGGTCAGGCTTCAACCTGCGACGGAACAGGCGGAGCGGATTGTCCTGCCGCGTCTGACCGAGCCGCATGTCCATTTGGACAAATGTCACAGCGTGCATCGGCTTGAGAATGTCGGCGGTAATCTCAAGGCGGCGATCAAGGCGCAGAAAGCCGATATGGCGGGCTGGACGGAAGAGGATCTTCGGGCGCGCGCCGGGCGCGGGATAAGCGAACTGCTGGCATCCGGCTGCGGTGCCGTGCGCACGCATGTGGACTGGACTGACGACGACGACCCTGGTGTCGAACCGCTTGCATGGGCCGTGTTGCATGAGCTGGGCGAGGATGCCGATCTGCTACTTGAATGCGCGGCCCTGACCGACATTGGCGCGCTTGCCGATAGCGGCCCTGCACGGGATTATGCGCGCGCGATTGCACATCGCGGCGGCGTGTTGGGGGCATTCGTCTTCGATCAGCCTGAGCGCGACGAGGGATTGCGCAACGTGTTTCGCGAGGCGGAACGACTTGGGCTGAAGCTCGACTTTCATGTGGACGAAGGGCTGGAGCCGGGACTCGACGGGTTGGAGCGGATTGCGGATGCGGCGCTTGCCGTTGGTTTCGAGGGATCGATCCTGTGCGGACATGCCTGTTCTCTTGCGAATTGTGCCGAAAATGACGTTTCCCGGATCGCCGACAAGCTGGCTGAGGCGGGTATAGCGGTTACAGTTCTGCCGCAGACGAACCTTTACCTGCAGGACAGGGGTCAGGGAACGCCGGATCGGCGCGGGCTAACGCGGCTGCACGAATTGCGGGCGCGGGGGGTTACCGTTGCCCTTGGCGCGGATAACGTGCGCGATGCTTTTTGTCCGGTGGGGCGGCACGATCCGCGCCCCGTGTTGTCGCTGGCCGTGGTAGCGGCGCATCTCGACCCGCCTCTGGGCTCTCACCTGCCGCTGATTACGACGGCTGCCCGGCGGGGGATGGGGTTGCCGGACCTGACAGTCGATGGCGCCGCTGTCGAAGACCTGCTGATCTGCGACGCGAACAACACCAGTGATCTGATATCCGGGGCTGCGTTGCGTCCCTTGTCCGAAACAAGGAGTTCGATGCGATGACAGGTACGTCCGACCAAATCGACTGGGGAAAGATAGCGCAGGCGCTGGCTCCGGTGGAAATTATCGACGAACCGGTTCTGGTCAAAAAGCGGTCTCGGGATTTCTTCTGGTATTCTCCGCTGCTGAACGCCCAGCTTAAGAAATGTTTCGGCGATCTGGTGGCGCGTCCAAAAAACCGCGACGAACTCGCCCATTGCCTTGCTGTGGCCTACGCCAATGACCTGCCCGTGGTCCTGCGCGGCGGCGGGACCGGGAATTATGGTCAGGCGGTGCCCTTGCAGGGCGGGCTGATCGTCGAGACAACGGGTATGAACCGGATTCTGGAGATAGGTGAGGGGTTCGTCCGGGTCGAGGCCGGGGCGCTGATGGCGGAGATCAACCGGGCGTTAAATCCCGAAGGATGGGAAATGGCCATGTTCCCCTCGACTCAGGATATTGCCACGGTCGGCGGTTTCGTCGCGGGAGGCTCAGCTGGGATCGGGTCGATCGCCAACGGAGCGCTGCGGGAAAAGGGTAATATCATCAGTCTCAGCGCGCTGTCCGTCGAGGAAATGCCGCAGGAGCGCGTCTTTGATGCAGAGGACGCTTTGCAGATCCACCATGCCTGGGGGCTGAATGGCGCAATCACCGAGGTCACGCTTCGCACGGTGCCGACACGGAACTGGATCGGCTGCATGGCGACATTTGACAGTTACCGCGATACCTATGCAGCCGGGTACGATCTGGCTGTCACGGCAGAGTTAGGATGCAAGCTGTGTTCGACGGTCGATGCCCGGATTGTTGAGTATTTTCCGCGACTTAAAGGTCATATCCGGGAGGGGAAGCATTTGCTGGTCGCGATGGTCCCAGATGAAGAAGTTGAAGGATTTCGCAGTCTGACCGAAAAGCGAGGGGGACATGTCGATCTTGCGCTCAGTGAAACGGAGCGGGAGGCGAGGTATATCCCGCATGTCTTTGAGTTTTCTTACAATCATACCACGCTGCAGGTGCTGAAAGCCGACCGGTCGGCGACCTATCAGCAGATCGGTGTCAGCGATCCGGCGAATGCGGACGCGATTGCCGCTATCGGAAAGGCGCTGGGCAATGATGTCTGGCAGCATCACGAGTTTGCCAAGGTAGACGGGAGCGTGACCGCTTTTGACCTGCCGATCATCTGGTTTACCGATGAGGAAAGGCTTCGTGAAATCGATGCCACCTATGAAGCGGCCGGGTTTTCGGTTGCGGATGCACATTCTTATCACGTTGAAGGCGGTGGGTTGAAGAACGCGGATTACCGGCACCTTGCATGGAAGAAACGTATGGATCCCAAGGGGTTGCTGAACCCTGGCAAGTCGCGGGTCTGGGAAAGCGTCAAGCATCTGGCACCGGATGAGATCGAGGCGATGGCGGATCGGTCCTGAACGGGAAGGTGTCGTGCTTTGGGACGGGATTAGCCTGAACGATTGCGGCCTGTCGAAGGCCTGATGTCTGCGGCAAAGGAAGATGGATTGCACCGGAATGGGCGCATGAGACGGAGGCGAAATGCTTGAGACAATACTGATTTGCGCCCTGTGTCTTCAGATGATCTGCATGGCGGCCTGGCTGACCATCGGCGTCGTGGAAAACATTATGCACCCGTTTCTGAATGAGACTTTTACCGCGCTGGTTCTGGACATGGAACGGATGCGGGCCGGTTATCCCGAAGCCTATGAGCATGTTGCTTACCGCCGGTTGGCCAGTCGCAGGATGCAGCGCGCGTTTTTTTACGTGGCGATCGTCCTTGAGGCAGTAACGGTCATCTGCCTGTGGGCCGCGGTTGTTGCGCTGGGAGCGTCTGTTGGCGGTTGGCTTTCGGTGGAGCTTGCGCTCGGGCTGGCGTTGATCGGGGCCACGATGTTCAGTTCCCTCTGGGCGGGGTTTCTAATCCTGGGAAACTATTTCTGCTACTGGTTCGGTCAT
Source organism: Heliomarina sp. (assembly GCF_052826185.1). Lineage (NCBI taxonomy): Bacteria > Pseudomonadati > Pseudomonadota > Alphaproteobacteria > Rhodobacterales > Roseobacteraceae > Heliomarina > Heliomarina sp. The sequence goes on from NZ_JBRBUI010000054.1 coordinate 401,674, forward strand.
GAGGGCGGACAGAACACGCATTTTCACATGCTGCACTGGGGCATGGCTGCCACCCTCTTGGTGGTCGTATGCATCGCCGTTGTCTCTTGAAGCCGTGAGCAATTCAGAGAGAAAGCGTTTGCGCTAACCGACTTACGGGATGCGCTGAGCAGAGCCAGGGCAGCCTGTGTCATTGTTTGCATCTGCAGAAAGAGAATCGGTACGCGACGTTTTTCCGTTTTCGGTAGGCAGAGGCACCGTGCGGCGGCCCGAGTGCCGATGCTGTTTTGGCGATTTGCAGCCGGAGGTTGTTGTCTGGCTTGGAATTTCTATTCGCCGACAATGGTTTATCGCCCGACGTTATTGTTCATTATTTGTTAACAAAAAACCGCCTGATCGCGAAGCTTTCCTTTACTCAAGGGAAAGATCAACGTATATTGCAACTCATACGGGTGGTGCTCCAACTAGTGGTAAATTGTCCCGGTAAAGTAGGCCCCGGCCGAATATCAAGCTCGGTTCCGAGGTTTCATGTGAGATTTCAAAGTTGCTGGAGAATTGATATGAAGTTTGGTTTATACAGCGGACTGATTGCGGGCACGATGGCATTGGCCGCCGCCCCCGGATATGCCGCAACAGTCATGCTAACGATCGACGAGTTCGACTCAGTGCAGACTGTCAAGGACGTGCCATCGACTAGTTTCGTGAATAATTCCGAGGTTGCTGACGCTGGCGTACTTGGCGGGTATCGTGATTTCGAAGTTATGAATACCGGCGCCACGGGCAACCCCGAGGACGCAACCGAGTTGCGTTCGGAAGCAGGGCTTCTGTCTTTCTCGAACATCGCCGGGGCGTCCGGTTCCGGCTATATCACCTACGACGGCCAGGATGATCCGACAACAGTCAATACGACCGGGCTTGGTGGTATCAACCTCGAGATCGGGACCAATCCGTACTTCGCATTCGATGTCGCCTACTTCGATCGTAACGTGTTCATCGAGATCACCGCTTGGGACATGCTGGGTAACGTCGTTTCGTATTCGGAAACACTGGCTGCCGGTTTCAACCCCAACCTGCCTTTCTCTGATCTGATCGGCGATCCCAATTTCGACTGGACACAGGTCGGTGCGTTGCAGTTCTTCGTGGACTCGAGCAACACCGAGATCAGCGTCGACGGGCAGCTTAACTCGATCAAGGTTGTCGCAGATATGAACGTAATTCCGCTACCGGCATCAGGACTTCTGCTGCTGGGCGGGATCTCCTCCGCCGGGTTTCTCCTGAGGCGGAAACGGAGGAAGAGCAGCTGAGCCCGGAACACTCAGCAGCTTGAAAACCCAAGACGGGGCGCCCAGCGATAGGCGCTCCGTTCTTTTTTTGTGCGGGTCGTTTTGAGATCAGCGGTATCAGGACAGGGCACGCTGGGAGGCCTTTTCGGCGATCTGCTCGGCGCGGCGCGACCATCTTATGTCGACTTCTTTAGCGAATTTGCCGATGTGCCGCGTTTTCAGATGCTGGCCGTACCATTGCGCCGGAGCGGGTTCGAACCCGTGTTCTTCGGCCAAGCGGGCGATGTGGTCAGCGTCTTCCAGCGACAGCTTTGAGCCGATGCTGAAATCCCGGGTTTCCCCTGCCAGCGTCAGCAGCACCGTTTCGCCGAGACAACCCCAGCAGAGATTCTCGGGCAAGGTCTGGAAAGGACCCAGATGAATGTCGAACGGGGGCGCGACCAGTCCCCCGTCGAACACGAGAACATTGTCGCGGCCCGCTTCTGAATTGGCGACATTCGGTGGCCGGGCCACGTCGCAGACCAGCGTTCCAGGTGTCATGTTGGCTGGATCCATGAGCGCCATTTCGGCACTTGTCGCGACAAGCACGATATCAGCTGTTTCAAGCGCAACATCCAGCGGGGTGGTCCAGTCGAGCAACGGTTCCATGCCACGACCGCGCCAGTAGGTCTGCAAGCGTTCGGGCAGGGAGTTACGCTCTTTCAGGCTTTCGCTCTTTTGCTGCGCAGCAAAGGCCCGCAGATCCCGCGCGAGATCACCGGCCATGGGCGAGTGGTCCTTGCAGATCGTTTCGCATAATTCGTCAGCGACCCGTGCCAGCAGGGCAGGCGAGAAGGGGTTGGCGGCATTCCCGACGAGGGTCATGCTGCCCGCCTTGCGCGCCAGCATCAGCGAAGCCAGCCGTCCGATGGCGCCGGAGGCGCCAACGATCACGACATGGGCTTCGTCCAGGGGGATGCCGGTGCAGGCGGCCATACGTTCGATGGCCCTGACCGCAGAGACCGTCGTCAGGGTGTTGCCGCTTGTGATGGGCGTTCCAAGACCAGTAACCAATTCACCGCCTCGGCTGGCAATGGAGGTGAAGGCACCAAGGCCGACGCGGGAGGTGCCTTCGGCTGCGGCTGTCTCGACGGCGGTCTTGATCATCTGGCCTGCCATCTTGCGGCCTTGGCCCCGCATTTCGTTTGGCAGCAAAGGAACAGAGATGATTGTCCCGCGCGCGGTGGCGCCAGTTTTTGAGCGAACCTCAGCCACATGACGGACAAAGCCGGGGCCGAGTTTCTTGACCCAGTCGCACCAGTTTTCGAGTTCCTCCGGGGTGAACCTGCGAAACGTTGGATCCGAGCGAAAGATATCTTCGATCTCGGTATAGTGGATCAGGAACGAGAATGTCCCTGCCTGCTGGGTCACGGGGTTTCCCGCGACCGGTGGCAGATCGGCCTCGGATGTGGATGTAGCGATCTGTTCGACCGGTTTCTGCACGAGGTGCCGGACCAAGCGATAGGCATCTGCCGAAGCGAGAACCTCGCAGAGATCTTCGAGGGCGACCAGTGCGCGGTCGATTTCGGCACGTCCGACGATAAGCGAGGGCTGCAGCCGGATAACCGACGTTTCGTTGAAAAGCGGTGCGGTCAGCAGCTGATGTTGGTTCAGAAGGTAGGAAGAGACTAGCGCCGTGATACCGCCGTTCAGACTGGCAAAGCCCAGAACTGCGGAATGCGAGCTGGTGTCGAATTTTTGAAATTCCAGCCCCATCATGTAGCCCCGCCCGCGTACCTCGCGGATCACGGAGGGAAAACGTCGCTGCAGATCTTCCAGACCTTTGCGGAAGTGGGCGCCGTTATCTGCAACATTGCCGATCAGGTCAATCTCCGGATTCAGGAGATGATCAAGCGTTGCAAGGGCTGCGCGGCAGGCCAGACCGTTTCCGGCAAAGGTCGAGCTGTGCCGCCGTCCGAACCGGTCGTCCCAAGCGGACGGTCGGGCAATACAGGCACCGATGGGCATCATGCCGCCACCCAGCGCCTTGGCGAGCAGCAACATGTCGGGAACTTCCTCGCCGACCGAGCAAGCGAAAAGCGCACCCGTACGTCCCAGCCCGGTCTGGATTTCGTCAAGCACGCTCAGCACACCGTATTCACGGCAAAGCGCGATGGCGGCGTCAATGTAGCCTTTGGGCGGGCAGACGACACCGCCTTCCCCCTGAATGGGTTCGACAATGAAAGCGGCGATCCTGTCATGCGCGGCTTCTAGCAGGCTGCGCAGCGCTTCGATGTCGCCATAAGGAACATAGCAATAGTCGTCGGTCGCGACCGCAAACCCGTCCTGATACAGAGACTTTCCTGTCGCCGAAAGCGCGCCCATCGTCTTGCCGTGAAACCCGTTCTGCGTCGAGAGGATGATCCGGCGTCCGGTCCGGATGCGGGCCAGTTTAATGGCGGCCTCTGCCGTTTCTGCCCCACTATTGGCCAGCGTGACAATCGACAGGTCGCCAGGGGTGATTTCTGCCAGACGATCGGCCAGCTTTTCGGCATGGGGGCTGCGCATCGGCTGGATCATCAGTGGCGTTTCCTCGATCTGCGCCCTGTTGATTTCGGCCCAGATCTCAGGAGGATTGTGACCGAAAGGCAGCGCGCCGTATTGAGAAAGAAAGTCGAGGATCTCGCGGCCTTCAGCATCTCGCAACATCGTGCCCGAACCGCTGGTGATTTCGACATCGAGTGCGAAAAGAGAAAGCAGTTCTCGACGAGACGGGTTCAGGGTAGGAATATTTGCTTGCATGTTTCTTTGCCGGCAGGGTTCGAAATTCCGGTCGGGCCGGAGTCGAAACGGTTACTGGTTTAGCACGAGCGCTGGCGGATTAAGCCAGGCTTGCAAGGATTGCAGGATGAGTGATGAGACGTGAGCGGAATCTCAACCTTTTGTTGAGCAAAAATCGTCGTGTAGCAAGAGCGGTCCCTACGTAAACTTGGGCCTAAGCAGTATCCTGCTAACTTTGTGGACACACTGACGCGGAAGACCGCCAATCAACCTGAACGCGTACGCTGAATAGCTATTATTCTGCCCATATTCAGACAAGTGTTAGCGAAAACGAAAGGAATATCTGGTTGTCGCCATGACGATTGGCGCGACGCGGTTGTTGACGCTCTTCGGCAAGTGGCACTGCTCACACGCAGTCCTTCACGTGTTGCCGTTGTGGCGACAGCGCTACGGACTGACGTGCCATTAAATGGAGGCGGCCGTTGTCTGCTGTTATGGGTGTCAGTGCGTCCCGGTGATCTGAGCGCAGTTCAACGGCAACAATCTTAAAGGCATACTAGGAGTCGCCGGAATGGGCAGATTATGTTTTGAGAATGGTGCCCGGGGGCGGCATCACAGTGAAACGAAATAACAAAGGCTTACGAGACGGTGGGACACTTTTTCATCCCACCATTTGTTGGGGTTTTCTGGCTTCCTGTCCCACCGCGTTACGCCGGTTCCGAAGCACAAGAGATCGGAAAATGTTGATTGCGGCAAGGCACCTTGGAACTTGTTTGCCGACCCTAACACAACGAACGATTTCTACGGATGACCCACTTGTAAAGCATCAAGGTCAGGCTGCCCTTGGAGTACCTACCGATCCGCGTCGTCTGCAGCACGATATGACTGGATCGCACCGACGACTGCTCGGTCCCCTTTGACGACACCGTCTACAAGTTCCTTGAGATAGGCTGACGTCCCTGCTGTTGCGCCAATGTAACCCGCGCGGATCAGATCAAGAAATGGTCCTTGCCGCAAATAGCGCCCCGACAGGCTCTCATAGCTCACACGGATGGCTCCGCGTGGCCCCTTACATGAGGGGTCCTCAAGTACTTTCTCGAAGTGGTCCAATGGCAAGACGATACCCGCATTGCCAAGTGCACCCCCTCGTTTAACAAATTTCAAATAGAAGGCTTCTGGGTTAAGCCGATATTCATAAGAAGAAGCCGGATGTTTTAAGTTAAACTTTCGCATCCGCGCCATCTCGGATTTTAGATTGACATCTGGTCTATAAACCCAATCTGGATTTTTATTCTTCCGCTCATTACGTTCAAGCATCTTGTACTGAACCATCACGATGTTCTGGCGGGTACTGTTGACATAAATCAAATCGACGCCGAAAACCTTTTCAAGGGGCCGACGGTTAGCCGTAAAGATTTCCAGCCTCTCGTTTCCCTTTTGAAAGATTGCCCGGCCGGTGATGTCACTGCCAGCAAGTACATATTCCGGAAATAGGCGGGCGTCATGCTCGACAACTGAATCTTCCATGATATTGACACGCGCGAGCGCTGTGTCTTTCCCGGCTTCAAGCTCAAGACTTACCGCCTGATCGCCTGGCGATAGGCCGAAGGCGCGTAGCGCTGTATGCACGGCGTCTTCCTGTAGTGCATCCATGCCCCGGAAATATTTTGGTGAAGAAAGCGACGCCACAGCGGCACGCATAGCTCCCCGGTTTACTTTGTTTTCGGCGAGCTTATCGACGAGATGAACGCTGAGTTTCGGGGACAGCGCAATGACCGAGTCTTGTGATTTGAGGCGGTCCAAAAGATTCCGCTGGTGTGCTTTGTTCGTTATGAGGGCGAGTATTTCAGACTTTGTTGAGGGGCTGATCTGTGATGCGCGCTTGACCTTGATGCGGGACTCCAGCGTTGTTACCGCGCTGCGCGTGCTGGCAAGTCCAAAATACGCAGCACTACCGTAATTGCCGTTGCCAAGGACAATACAAGCGGTTGGAACGTGAACCTTCGCAAAGAGATCATGTGGGCGTGCGATCGTAAACTCATTGGCGCCTGCCCGAGATTCACCAAGCCGGGACCATTCGTCACTATTGAATTGGAACACGACCAATGGCTTCTTCTGCACCAGACGCCGCAGGTCATCTAGCCACTTATCCTTCTTACGTGTTCCAGTTTTTTTCATTCAGTCTTCCGGGTTCAATACCGCATTGCGCGAAATAATCGTCAGTGATCGTGCGCCTCTCGTTAGCGCAACGTACAGCTCTTTTCTGGATAGGGATGTGGCATCAAGAACGATCGCGTGATCGAATTCCAGTCCCTTGACCAACAAAGTTGTGCCAATGAGTTTGCGCCGCCCGACCGGACGGCCTTTATAGCGAAACTCGCCCTGATAAAGATCAGCGGCTTCGGACAGAGAGAGCTCCGGGTGCAAGGCGTTCTTACCCAGGACACCCAATGCCCGATGAAACAAATCGCTGCGGACGATCGTTACGGCATCGGTTTTCTTGAGTGCTAAGAGGAAACTACGCGCAGCATCGGCATTTGGAGCGGCAAGATAGGCATTCGCCATTCGAGCCGCTTGCGGGTTGCGGGTATTAGCCTGGATATTGACACGCTCGCCACGGCGTGTACCTGCAGGGAGGTTCGCGTCCACGGCGGTCATACATCTCTTGGCAAATGCGATGATTTCCTTGAGGCGGTCTGCTTCTGTCCCTGCGTTCTCAACCTTACGAATGAAGGAGAAAAGGTCTTTCCCCTCGACTTCCTCTATCGATGAGAATCGGCCTCCAAGATTGCGCGACAGCGTATGGCACTTGGCCTTGTACTCTTGGCTACCCTTGTGAATCGCAATGACCTTGTGTGCGCCAGCACAATTAAAATACCGGCATGTGTTGCCCTGCGTTTGAATAAGTCCTTGTGCGTCAGCAGCACCATGGATGTATCTTACGCTGGGCGGACGATCTGCGTTCAGGTCGATCGGCCGCCCGCCCTCAAGGCGGGTCCGGGCATCCCGGAGCCAAGAGCCAAGATCGTTGGCACCCGCTTGTTCCCAACGGTGAGGCACTTCTAGAGCACCAAGCCTTTCAAAATGATCTTCAATGTCGCGCGTCCACTCTATAGAGGCTTGTCCATCGAAGTCGAAAATGCCCTGAAGAGGATCGCCGAGTATGCGGCATGGCAGGTCGCGGGCCAATTTGAGAACGATACCATGTTGGGCAATCGAACAATCCTGGTACTCATCGACATAGAGGCCGCCATAGGATGCGCTAACAATCCTGCGGATGAACCCCTGATCTAGCAGCCGTGCAACGGCCTCGTAGAGTGCGCTCCAACGCGCGTTATCGGCAGGACGTTCTTCCGTCCAGACGGACGTTGCCCGGTAGGACAGTGCCAGCCGCAACGACCAGCTTGCGATCGTATCGATACGATATAGCCGATCACTGACGCCAAGAGCGCGCATCTTGGCGCGTAGCGCATTTACGCCCGCGTAGGTGTGCGTGAGGATCAGTTGCCGTCGGTCACTCCGGGCCGTGGACGCAGCGATCAAATATGTCTTGCCGTATCCTGCTGGCGCAACAACATAGCCGGCGCCTTCATGTGCAGCGAGAACGGCGGACAACTCACACATTTTCGATCCAGCCCCGCAAGCTGGTCAGTTGCCGAACCAAATCGGTTTCACGAATTGCGTCATCGCCCAGATGGCCGGAAATCGCGTCCGCCCATTCTCGAGCGCGACTCTGCCGTTTAAACCATTCACTGGCCTTGGCGGCTTCGCCCAATGCCGTGCGAAGCGCGGGTGAGTCTTGCCAGGCCTCAAAATTACGGTCAAACCCCTGTCCGAACTTGGACTGAACCTGGTTAAGCAAACGCTGGTCGTCGTTCCATAGGCGTCGCACTACTTGGAAGGATGCCATGACAGCGGCCCATGGAAGGTCCGCAAACACGCGTTCTTCAATAGCCCGCGCGTCGTTCCACTTGGTCACTGTGATGCCGACGGCACGAAGCGCTTCCGCATCGGCATCTGAAAATTGCGCGGGCTCATCGGAGTCCGCGAGAACGGCGACATCATAACCGAGCATTATCAAATTCTCGGCAATTTCCTTGATCTTGCTCGCACCATTTGCGTCGAATAAAGCAACGCCCTGATAAGCAAACGAATTCCAGTTTTCGGCCGCGACCCAGTAATCATCCAGTCCGCGCAAGAAGCCGACTTCGGTTGCGCCCTCGCAAACAACGATTTTGGGGGCTAGGAATGCTTCGGCGCCAGAGCGGATTTTGCCCTGAACGGAATCGGCAATTCCCGGCTTGTTGGCAGCCACCACGCTGGTCCGTCCATGATCACAATGGACAATATGAAGGTCATCGACAGTTAACTCGCGCAGCACTACAGGCGAATGCGTGGTCAGGAAGTATTGTCCAGTCGCATCCCCGCGTAGATGCTGCAGCAACCTCGCGATCCGATGAGGTTCCAGCCCAACCTCGACCTCATCGAAGAGGGTGACATGTGGCGATTGGAGCGCCTGTTTTTGAAGCCCCGTCGTGAGCATCCGTTTGGAGCCAAGGCCGAGCCGGCGCAAGGGCATATCACCATCATGAAGGGCAAGGCCTGCCATGCGGACGTTGATTGCATCAGTATCAAGATGCGCCTTGTAAGACACAGCGACATTGACCCCCAATGCCCGGGCGGTCGTCTCTGCAACGCCAGCGACCGCGTCGAAGTCGGTCAAGTCATCCACACGCCGGTCCTCCAGGGCCGCTTTGGCAGCGCGCGCAGCTCCCGCCAGTGAAGACGTAATATTCTCAGTATCGGCGAGTTGGCCAAGGATTGAACCACGTGACCATGTAAGGTGCCTATCCGATGCTGTACCGATCAGGCTGACGGCGACCTTGCCCCTGTCTGTCGCCTTAAACGGCACACCTTCATCGTCGTCGTTCTTGATTACAGACCATGTCGGCTCAAGATCACCGGCTACAGTCAGACGAACCCTCAGTGCATCTTCGAGTCCGTCTCCGGGGTCATCGGTGCGCACAAGTTCTTGAGGATTCCAGCCACAAAGCGAATGACCGTATTTTTCGAGGTCGCGGAATGCGTCGGACAGATCACCCAAGACAGCCTCGATCTTTATCGTATTGTCCGGCGTGCAGAGATGAAAATCGGAATCGTCAAAGGAGAGATTCCATTGTGGATAAAACAGGCGGCGTATCGCTTCCAGAATTGTGGACTTGGTCGAGTCACCTCGGCCGATCAAACACACCATATTGCGATCCGGCGCTGACCAATCCAGTTCGCGTATGCCCCGAAAATTTCTAACTGAAATGTGCCGAATACGCATAAGCTTATCTAAGCCCTCCTTGTGAGAGCCGCAGCCTGCGGATCATAAGAATAGTCTGCGATTGTACCGTTCTTTATTTTCTCCACAGCCTCGTCGATGACGAACAGCGGCACAAGGAACCACTCGCGAGGTACGACTGGCCGTCCAAAGCGATCCATGATCTCGATTTCCAGCCTCGCTGGCTCAAAAATCCGGTGGATCAGGTTCTCCAACTTGGTACGGTTGATGTTATAGAGATCATAGGTTGCGACGATCTCCACATTGGCCATCAGGAATGTCGGCTGAAGCTGCGCCCCAGCGATCCTCTTTTCCACGCTCATGTTGGTAACGCCGATCTTGTGAACCAAGTCGCGGTTCTCTGCGACCATCGGATGGTCTGATTTGCTGCGCAGAACGTAGATCGTACCGCTTGCTTCGTCGCCATCGATCGTTTGATCCGAAAACAGAGGACCTGCAGTCGGCTCGGTGATCCGGCGCCCTGCCTCATCCTTGTTCAGCGCGCGCTGAAGCGAGCGCATCAGCATGTTGCTCTCGGTCCCGTTGTCAAAAATCACGCGCAAACGCGCATCCGTGCGGCCTTGATCCGTGGTGGTAAGTTCGCCCATCTCGGCAACGTAGGCTTTCTGCCCGCCAACGATGAAGAAGCGGCCTTTCTGTATCTCGGCCTTCATCTCGAACGGGCGGGTCTCGCGCAAGCCGGTGTTGAGTTCCTTCTGGACCTGCTCAAAGATCGGCTTGAAGGTCTCGAAATCTTCGCAGCGCTCACGGCTAGCAATCTCTTCAGCGGCCTTCTTCTCCGCACTGGATCGGACATGCTTCAGCTCGGTAAGGGCTGAAGCCTCCGCCTCGATACCCAGTTCGGCCAAGAGTGCATCGTCATCCAGCTCGTCAACGTCCGACGAAGTTGACTGGAACGTCCCTTCTAGCAAGCCTTGATGGTCCATGGGTTTTACGAGGTCACGACACTCAGCCAACTCCCGAATGCGGTCCAAGCGGACTGCATAGAGACGCTCAAAGATGTCACGATCCTCACCATAATGCGGCGGATGGTCATGTTCATCTGTGAAACGCTGGATTTCTTCAAATCCGGCGATGATCCGTTCCTCGCGAGGCGTTCGCGAAGCCTGTTTCTTTGCTTCGACTTCAACCCCTAGCTCTGAAAGGAGCGCATCATCTTCATCGGTGAATTCCTTAACCATTGGCAGCGGCCTCCTGCTTCATGCGGGCAAGGTATGCCACGCCCTCGGCCATCTTCTTTTCCCAGGCATCGGGTGACGTGATCGAAGGCAGTCGGCCTCGTTCTTGTTTGAACTTGACGGCGCGCCGCGCGAGATCACGGGCTTCATCCGGCGTAAGCTGTACCTTTTTGGCGGAGATGACAGCGGCCACTTGCTTCAGGCTATCTTCACTCATGGTCTTGGCGAGGATTGAGTAGGCTTCGCCAAACGGGTTGATGCGGTCGATCAAGTCAATATCGAGTTCGGTCACGCTCAGCGCAAATTTGCGTACGCCATCGATCAGCGCAGTGTTGCCGGTTGTCGTCTCATCGCTGTCATTACCCAAGGCGACTTGCTTTGCCTTCTGGGTGAGGTTCAATGCCGCGATTGCGTGCTGACGAACCGCTTCCTGATCCTCTTCATCCAGCTTGGGGTATTTTTCCTTGATGATCTTACCCATGCGGACCTGTGTCAGCTCTTCAGGCACGAGTTCTTCGTCGAACAAACCGCGTTCGACAGCGGTCTTATCCTGGGCGAAAGTAGCGATCACCTCGTTCAAATCTTCCTGACAGATGCGTTCGGCCTCTTTGCTCTTCGGTTCTGCCAGACCTTTGATCTCAATCTGGAATTGGCCGCTATCCTCGTTGAACCCAACATTGCATTTGTCCGGGTCATATCCGCCTTCCCCATAGTCAAAACCTTCCTGTGGTCCGGTGGCTTTGGATTTCGGCGTGAAATTGAATCGCGGCGCCAGGACCTGCTCCATGAGCAAGCTCGCCGCAATGGCTTTCAGGGTGTCATTGATCGCCTCAGTGACAGCCTCTTCGGATGCGTCCGGTTCGGCAATCAGGTTGGTGAAACGCGCGCGGGTCTTGCCCTTGGCATCACGGGTGGCCCGACCGATGATCTGCACGATCTCGGTCAAACTGGCTCGGTAGCCCACCGTCAGCGCGTGTTCGCACCAAACCCAGTCAAAGCCTTCCTTTGCCATCCCAAGCGCGATGATGATGTCAACGTGATCGCGGTTGTCCTTTTGCGCCGGGTCTTTGAGCGCGGCAGAAACCTTGTCGCGCTTGCTGGCATCGTCATCGACCAGGTCAGCAATCCGTAGCACTCGACCTTCCGGCGTCTTCACCAGTTGGAAGCCAGTGGCCGGATCAGTCCCCTGCCATTCGCCAAGCTCTTCGATGATATGCTCGACTTCCCTGATCTTGTCCTTGGTGCTTTCCCGCGAGTTCACGGACGGGATATGGATAATGGTTTTTTCGTTCGGATCGAGGACGTTCAAGATGTCATCGGAGTAGGCGCCGGTGTAGAAAAAGTACCCAATATCAAGCGTCTTCAGATACTTATAGCCGTTCAGCTGCTCGTAGTAAGTATAGGTGACGGTGTCGAATTTCGCTTCGTCATGCGGCATCAGAACGGCCTCGGCGTCGCCCCGGAAGTACGAACCCGTCATGGCAACGACATGCACCTTCTCGCGTGCCATCAGTTCTGCGAGCTGCGCGCCAAGCTTGTTCTCTGGGTTGGCCGAAACATGGTGGAACTCGTCCACGGCAACCAGGCAATCATCGAAGACCTCGACACCGAACTTTTCCACGGCGTTGCGGAAGGTCGCGTGCGGGCAGACCAACACTTGGTCGTCGCCCTTCAGGAAGGCCCCAACAGACTCCGCCTTGCTGCCCTCTGATCCCGGCGCGTTGCAGAGATTCCATTTCGGCTCGACCCGCCAATCAGCCCAAAAGCCGAACTTGGATAGCGGTTCGTCCGTGAAGCTGGAGCCGATCGACTTCTCCGGCACTGTGATGATCGCCTTGCGAAGCCCTTGATTGTGCAGCTTGTCCAGCGCGATGAACATGAGCGCGCGGCTCTTACCTGAAGCGGGTGGCGACTTGATTAGTAGGTACTGCTCGCCCCGCTTCTCAAACGCGCGCTCCTGCATCGGACGCATGCCGAGTTCGTTCGACTTGGTCGAACTGCCATTCTGAGCGTAGGTGACGGAAACGGAAGGGACGGACTTTTCGCTGCTCATTGTCTTATGCTTTCATTCTTGAATTGGTTTGCGTCAAATCCTTGGATGTCGTCATCTTCGTGTATAGCTCGAAGAGCTTTTCCAGCCGCTCGGTATCATTTCGGAACCGGCGCCCAATGTAGATTCGTTCCAGAACTTCGTCATTTCGGTCATGAGCGGCGCGCAGATCGCCCGGCATCTTTTCGGGATCGTAGAGATCGGCAATAGTTGCAGGGAAATGCGCTTCTCGTGCGAGAAGGATGTCTTCGGCGCAGTGTGTGAGGTCTTCTTTGTTCTTCTCGGTCAGCTTCGGAACGGGAAAGGTATTCCATCCTAGAGTGTTAGAATAGCGGAAATCAGTTTTCATTTTCCCACAGACGGTTGCGATCCAAACCAAATGCAGGCTCGAAGCAATCAGCGCCAAGTTCCAAAGAGGCGCATTGAAGAGAACGAAAGCGAGGTTTGTCACAATGGTTCCCGGCCGCAAATATCCGACCGGCAAGTATTGCCGCGCCTCTGAAGAAACACTTGGGACGATGATTACTGTTTCATGTCCATTTTGGCGAATTTCGCCGAAGCGATGGGGATGGCTGGCGCTCGCAACGGTTGCTGATTTCGAACTCGCAAGGCGCATGGCTTTGACGCGCTCTAAGCGCTCGGAGACCGTTGGTATTCTATGTGCTTCTTCACGGACTCCCTCCTCAATCCAGAGGCAATAGCGGGATATCCCACGAATATACTCTGCCGACCCCAATATCGGGCGAATGAACTTGCTCTGCTGGCTTTCAGACATCCCAAGCGCAGCCACTTCGTCATTCGTGAGAAGTAGGTTTCCTCCATCGGTTGGCTGGTTTCCCTTTGTCATCTCTCCGATCAAGCTTATCGGTTGCGAGCGCTTGGTCACCTCAATATTCGGCGCAGCCACGAGATATCCGTTGATGTTCTCCGCTTCTTTCAGGAGGACTTCATTGTTTTGGTCGAGAGAATATAGCTTCTTCCTTGGATTTGAGGTATTCGAAATCGCTACGATCGCCACAGTTACACCAGCGTTGTGGCTGGCAAGATTCGCCCATTTGAAGCTTGTGTGAGCGAACGAGATTTCATGCCCCGAATCGAAGATCATCGGCCACAAGATCGGAACTTGTTGCCCTTGGCAAATGGAGTTCGTAGAAACAAAGGCAGCGCTACTTTGTGTGTGCATTCCAAAATCTGCCGCCTTCATGAACCAGCCCGCGACATAGTCGAGTGACTTCCAACTGTTGGTGCGATGCGCGAATATTGCTTCGAGATCAGACTTCTGCTCAGCGGACTGCATCACGGAGCCGAGATACGGTGGGTTCCCACAAATATAGGTCTCTCCACCCTCATTCTCGAAGTCGATCTCGGCTTGGTCGAGCGGCGTGCTGAACAGATCATCCCCATGCATCTTCACCCCTGTCCCAGTGGGGGGGCAGATGCTCAGCCAGTCGAGCCTGAGTGCGTTGCCGCAAGTGATCCAGTTGTCCTGATTAAGCGGCAGAACGTCTTTCAATGCCTCTTTCTGACCGCGATAGCTCACGTCGCACTGGTATTCAGCAATAATGAGCGCAAGGCGCGCGATCTCCGCCGGGAAGTCGCGCAGTTCGATGCCCCTGAAGTTGGTAAGGGGGATGCCTGAACGGCGATCGGCTTCCCCGCGCCGCTCGTTGATCTCCGCCTCGATCGCTCGCATTTCCTTATAGGCGATGACAAGGAAGTTGCCCGATCCGCAGGCAGGGTCAAACACCCTGATCTTTGAGATACGATTGCGCAGATTCAGTAGCTTGCGAGCGTTATCTTCGGCCTCTTCAAGCTTCTCGCGCAGATCGTCGAGAAAGAGCGGATTCAGAACCTTCAAGATGTTAGGCACGCTAGTGTAGTGCATGCCGAGTGCGCCCCGCTCCTCATCATCGGCGACGGCCTGGATCATTGAGCCGAAGATGTCGGGATTGATCTTCTTCCAGTCCAGATTGCCGATGTGCAGCAGATAGGAGCGCGCGATCTTGCTGAAATTCGGCACGTCGGTACTGCCCGAGAACAGGCCGCCATTCACGTAGGGGAACGCGTTTGCCCAACGGGCGATACCTGCCGCCTCACGCTCTTCGGGCTTGGTGTTCATCGCGTGGAACAACTCGCCGATGATCTCATGCGTGTTGGAGCTGTCCTTCTCGCTCATCAGTTCGATGGTCGACGTGAACTGATCCGTCTTCGGAAAGATGTCCGTGTCTTCGGCGAAGAAGCAGAAGATCAGGCGCGCCATGAAGTGGTTCATGTCGTGACGACGTTCTGCCGTTCCCCACTCCGGGTTATCCTTGAGTAGCTCAACGTAGAGGCGGTTCAGGCGGCCGGTGGCTTTGATGTCAAAGGCGCTTTCCCGGATTTGCTTGACGGTCGAGATACCGGCAAGCGGCAGGAAGAAGCCGAAGTGATCCGGAAACTCTTTGTAGTCACACGCGATCGGGGCGATGTCGGACGAGAGGTCTTCCGCTTCGAGCGTGACACCGTCGGTCGCCAGGATGAATTTGACGCGATTGCGAGAGTTCTGGGTAGCTGGGCTGTCGCGCAACTCGCGGATGGTTTCAGAGACCCGGCCCTCTTCACAGACCTTGATGTGGATGTTGTTCGTCTGAAGCAGCCCGCCCAAATCTGACTTGTTGGATGCGCCGCTGCGCAGGCGTTTGATGGTCGTGGCCTTATTGCCAAAGGCCTCCAGGAACGCGAACGGGAACTCTTCAGCATCGAACGGCTGTTCGGCCAAGGCGGAAATAGCTTCTTCGATTTCAACTGCGTTCAAGGTTCTACCCCGTTATCGTTTTCTTGTGCGCTGTCTTGCATGACCGCCTGATTAGAGCCACGCTCAGCCACGTAGGCACGCATGAACTCTCGTAACACCTGTGCGGCGGGCTTATCTTCCGCTTGGCACGCTTGGAGAAACTGCTCCCGCAGGTCTCGATCAATGCGTATGCGGAGGCCGACATCCTTCATCGAATGAAAGTGTATCCAATGGATACACGTTATTCCAGAAGTTTTCTGATAGTGTCGCGGATCATCCCAAGGTGGAATTGGTCAATATGTACCGATCCTGCTCAGCATTGGCAGCTCTCGTAGCTTCTCGACGACGCTTGCCGTCGGTTGGGCAAGATTGATCGTTGCAAAGCGCAGCTTGTGACCCTGAAGCTCCGCCGCTTCGTCGATGTCAACGCCGATTGCCGGATAAAGGAGCATCCCCTCTGAGGTCAAAGAGAGCGGATCATCTGCCCGTTCCTGGCTTCTAAGGTATGAATAGGTTTGGTAGATATGCCCGGTCTTGAAGCGCTGTCCTTCGCCGTACTGCGCGCTGGTCAGAATGTTTGTGAACTTCGTATCAATGATGATCCGTCGGTCCTCTTGCTCGTTCTCCAGAATGATGTCTGTGACCATTATGGGCAGATGCGCGCGGATACCAGGCGAGGCTGCGCCGACCGGCCAGTAAATCTGCTTTCCAGGATACACACGCCAACCCTCTTCGCGTGACAGTTCGGCGGCGAAGAAATTGCCGATAGCACGCTCGAAGAGTTTCCTGAACTCGGTATCATCGCGTGATGCTTTGAACAGAGAACGAACGCCTTCCTGCTCTGTGGGCAGGACCAGGTCGAAGACCGCGCGGGCTAGCGAGACCATGAGCCTGTCCTCGGCTTCGTGGCGTCCGATTTGGTCGGTTGCCATTTCGGCGCGCGATGGCATTTGGCCACCAACGCCCGCGCGCCCCAAAGCTCCGGCAAGGGTTCTGGTTCTGTGGGACAGATTCGGATCGGGCAATCGTCCGCCCAGTGATGTCAGGGCAGCCCGAACAAGCCTGTTTCGAGGGGTGTTGATTGTGAGTTCTTCAAACCGGCAGGCGATCTCGCCGCGCCGAAAAAGATCGCGGGATTCTGTTTCCAGAATATCGATGCGCCCTCGCACGCGCTTCAACGTATCGGCGCGTCGCCGGTAGCCAAAGCTGAGATTGCGCCGCAAACGGGTTTCCACCGCATGGCAAAGCAGTCGCGCAATGAGTGACTTGAAGTCTGGTGAGTCTTCAACCTCGGCCTCGAACCGCCCCTGAAAGCGAGCCAGGTCATAAGCGTAGAGAAACAGAAGCCAGACATTGCGTACGGGTATCTTGTCGTACGCGAGCTGCGCTTCATCAGCCTGCCAGATTTTCGCTTGCGATAACGCGCTCATAGGCCTTGTAGCAGCCGCGCTTTGGACGATGCGACCTTGTCCAAATTGTCGAACCAGTATTCTTCAAGAAGGGGCGCGATCTCCGTCTCAACAATGGCACGGAACCATTCTTTGCCGTCAGAAACGGTCTCGCAGGGCGCGGGCGTTACGTAGCTATGGCCTATTTTGAATTGCGACCCGAGAGAACGATCCGACGCGATCTCATCATTAAGTTCAGCCATGAGATGTTGGATTTGTTTTAGGACGGCTTCATCGATACCTGCCTGATCCATGCACCATTGCCGCCAGCTGTCATTCAGTGCCGTTTCCAGCGTGACGAATGCGAAACGCCGCCTGAGCGCCAGATCAACAAGCGCAAGCGATCGGTCAGCGATGTTCATGGTGCCAATCACAAAAAGATTGCGCGGGATGAAGACACGCTCGCCTGCTTCGTTGCGATAGGCAAGCTCGATGGCTTCTTCTTCGCCGCGCTTGTCCTTTTCGAGAAGTGTGAGCATCTCACCGAATATTTGAGCGGGATTGCCGCGATTGATTTCCTCGATAATCACGACATAGGGGCGATCGGGTTCCGCGCGCGCAGCCTCGACTGCTTCAAGGAACACACCATCGATCAAGGAAAGCGCACCATTGCCGTCCGGACGCCAGCCGCGCACGAAATCTTCGTAAGACAGCGACGGGTGGAACTGGATCGACCGCATTCGCTTTCGGATGACCGCGCGGTCCTTGGTTCCAATCAGGGCATAGCCCAGGCGTTTGGCAAGCCATGTCTTGCCCGTTCCCGGCGGCCCCTGCAGTATCAGGTTCTTCTTGCCGGACAAACGAGATAGCGCCGCGCTCAGAGAAGCTTGATCGAGAAAGCAGCCATCGCTCAGGATGTCTTCGACACCATAGGGCGCAATCTCGGCTTCCTCGATGTCGGCGTCGGCCTCTTCTTCTTCCAGCTCGATCTCGGTCAGAGTGGACGCACGGGTTCGGTAGCGTTTGGCCCAGTAAGGTTGCCGCAACCAGAATTCATAGTCTTGCTTGTGATTGCCGAAGGCGAACTGGATCAACCGCCTTGCAAGCTCATCGGAGGCATCGGCCTCGACGATGGTCACGCGGTAGGTGTAGAAGTACCATTCTTTGGCTTCCTCAAGCGGTGTCCAATCGACCTTGACCGTCTTGCCGTCTTTAGTCGCCTCAGTGACAGTGCCGATCGCCTTGATCCGCATACATGACACAGGCTTGTCCTGGTTCTCGAAGGGCAAGCCGTATTTCTTAACGAATGAAGCTTTGATCGCGATGCGGTCGCCAGGTTTCATCCGGGAGACGTGATCGGCGAATTTGTCATCATATCCGTTCTGCCAGATACCTTCATTCAGAAAGCGCTCGGTCTGATCGTCCGTTCCCCCCCACAGGGCGCCAACAAACCAGAAGTGCCGACCAGGATCATCGAAAAGAGTACTTTTGGGTTCATCAGGCAGCGTCGGTGCCGCTTCTTCATCATCGGCAGCCGTATCGCGATACCGCGCATGGACATCCTTGAAGAGGGCGACGGCGCTTTCGTGGTCGAGATAGGTTTCCCGCCCCTCGGCAGTGAGTGACCATAGTCCGCGCTTTTTGCTGTCAATCAGCCCAGCTTTGACAAGGTAGAAACGCGCCCATCCAACCTGGTTTTCGTACTTGGACTGACCGTTCTTGTTGGTTTCGCTCAACTCATCTGGCGTGACATCGGCGAGATCGATCACCTTATCCATTACTTGTCGCGGTTCGGCAGACCCGCCGAAGGTCCGCAATGCATCCAGCACTGGACCGAAGAACTGCACGAATTTTGGGCCGCCTGCGGAAACATCCGTTGTCTCATGCGCTTCGGTGAGTGCCAGATCGTCGGGCGCGTCGGGCGCCCAAGCGAACATGGATTGCTGCTGCTGTTCGACAAAAGCCGCTGGATCATCGACTTCAAAGCCAAATTCCTTGGCCGCTGTAATGAAACCTTCGCGCGCGGTGCCATCAAGTGTGCCGGTCTTGAGGTTGGCTTGATTGACGACGATGGAACTCGGCATCGGCCATTTTCGCTCGGCCGCGATCTGAACAAGATCACCGAGATGGGAGTTCATCTTGTAGCGAACATTTTGCCAGTGCGCGCCGTTAGCTTTGGCGAGGTCGCCATAGCTAATGAACCGATGTTCGCGAGCCGCTGCGAGGATGGCTTTGTAGGTCGTGTTTAGGTCGAGCTTATCAGTCATGGTGCAAGTCTAACGGCCTCATGCAAATTCGTGTAGATGATTCATTGACTTATCCAGAACTGACAAATTCGAAACCATTTGTGCCGAAGAGAAATGCGGGTGGCTAACAATAGTCATCAAACGTATCACCGCCCTCCCAAGGCAGTCCTTGGATCAGTGTGAACTCCTTCTCGGCTCCATCTGGCGTGAAGAACGTGCCGCAGCTCTCATGGACGTACTGACCATCCTCAAATGTGATCTGTGAGAGCGACCATGGCTTGATGGCCTGTTCGCCGTGTTCACCCAGAATGTAGAGCGCCGTGCCGTCTTCGAACATCGCGGCCTTTCCGACTTTTGTTTCTCCAAAAGGTGAGATGACGGCAACCGCATCGGCTGTGAGGCGTTCAAAGTAAGTGGCGAGCGGCGTTGCATCGCGCACGTCCGGACACAGTGGGAACTCTGCCGGCACTTGCCAGTTGCGCTGTACAGCGCCGGGCGTTTTTGAGGCGACAAGTTGCACTGGCGGTTCTTCAGCGGGAGGAATGCCGCGACCGAACACCCAATCGCCCAGAGTACCGCCGCCTGACGGCTGGTCAGAAGATGCCCATTTTAGCATGCGTTTCCGGCTGTACTCGGCCTCTTCTAGTGAAACCGTTCTCATCCACTCGAAATCGCTGGTTAGTGTTCCGTTCTTCGGATCGCGCGGATTAGCAAGAAATTCCTCGATGCTGCCATAGAGGTAGATCACGCGCTTTGCCGAGATCGGGTTCAGTAGGATATTTTCGAGCCTGGTCACCCACCGGAGGTTCTCGGGGCGATTATTGCGACGGTTCGTATCGATGTGATCGACAACATGGCTTTTGCTGGGCTGCTCACCATGAAACGCGGTCGCAACGATGCGATGAACCTTGTGCGAGGAAATGCCCATATAGCCATCACTCGTACTTGGATTTCCAAAGGTCCAAGTTTCATCAAGGGGGCGCCGTCTTTTGCCAGGTCTGGAGCGGCGCAGGACGGCACCATTGTCGCGGACGCAATAGTCTTCGCCGCGATAGGTGCAAGTCGCCTCACTGATGAAGTTGTGGAGTTGCTCGTCTTGCGTCATCAGGAGTCTCCATCACCCTTTATGCCCTTTGTTGTGTTGGATTTGAGAGGCTTTACACGGAAAGCCTTCATACGTATGAAGTCTCGCAGAAACACTCCATTGTTTTCAAACTATTTTTTTTGGTGGTCTATTTTCTTTCGCCCTGCTTCGCCGGAGCCGTCCGTCACCCCTCACTTGCTGATGGGGGTGCGGCGGCGAGGACGCAGCAGGCACCAACGCCCGCCCTGCTTTGCTGGTGAGGCCCAGAACAGCCCTTTGCCTTTACAAAACCCTTCATTGCAGCGCCAAGAGCGTTGAAAAGCAGACTTTCTTAAAGAGGGTTGTGGCGCGCTCTTTAAAAATATGTCATTATAGGCGTCATGGACACCGAAAGATCGCGAAACCTGAAGAAAGTCCTTGAAGCAGTGCCTGCAGGGTATCTGGTCGATGCGGCATGGCTCACTGACCACGGCGTCGCCTATGAGACTTTCCGCGACTACGTCAAGCGCGGCTGGCTAGACCGCGTCCATCGCGGCGTCTTCCGTCGCCCTGCACCCAACGCCTATAAAGCCAACACACTCGACTGGAAGACCTGCCTGCTCTCATTGCAGCACATCATGGGCTACGACGTCCATGTCGGCGGCACGACTGCCCTCGGCCAGCAAGGATACGACCACTATTTGCGCCTTGGCAGCAACGCCCCTGTCTGGGTCTATGGCGATGCCATACCGAACTGGCTCGCCAAACTGCCACTAAACGCACCATTAGAAACCCGCAGCACCTCGCTGTTCGCCGATCCGTCCCTCGGCCTAACCAAGGACGAGACTGACGCCAGCACCACCCTCCCGTGGGACTGGAAACTCAAGATGTCATCCCCAGAGCGGGCGATCATGGAAGCGATGGACGAACTGCCTGACCACGAGAGCTTCCATAACCTCGACATGGTGTTTCAAAGCCTGACCACGCTGCGCCCGCGAACGCTGTCAGCGCTTCTTCATAGCTGCAAGAAAATCAAGGTGAAGCGCCTGTTTTTCGTCTTCGCCGACCGCCACAACCACGCTTGGCGCAAGCGTCTCGATCCGGAGGAATTCAACCTCGGGAGCGGCGACCGCGCTCTTGTCAAAGGCGGCAAGATACACCCGCGCTACCGGATCATGGTGCCGGAAGAATTTGTGAGCACGGAGGCGAGCGATGGCGCGTGACATTTATAAAGCCCAGGTCGCGCTGCTCGTGCGCATACTCCCGTATGTCGCAAAAGAAGAAGTATTCGCACTCAAGGGAGGCACGGCAATCAACTTGTTCTACCGTGATCTGCCGCGCTTGTCGGTCGATATCGACCTGACTTACCTGCCAATCAAAGACCGCGCCGAAAGCCTGACTGAGATCAACGAGTCGTTGGAACGCATCGCCGGTGCAATTGACGCAGGCATCGCTGAAGCGAAGGTTCGCCGCATAGATGGCGGCGGTAAGAATCCGACACGCGTGCAGGTTAGCATGGGGACCGCCACAATCAAGATCGAGACCTCACCTGTAACGCGCGGCGTTGTTCACGAACCTAAGCTGATGGGGGTCACAGAAGCGGTCGAGGATGAATTCGGCTTCGCTGAAATCCAGGTCGTTTCGTTCGAAGACCTCTTCGGCGGCAAGCTTTGCGCGGCCACTGATCGGCAGCATCCGCGCGATCTTTACGATGTGAAACTGCTCTACGAGAACGAAGGCCTCACTGATGCCCTGTTCCGGACCTTTCTTGTCTATGTGGCAAGTGCCAAGCGCCCGGCTCACGAACTGCTGAACCCAAATATGATCGATCTCGACCAACCCTACGCCAAGGAATTCGAGGGGATGACGACAACGGCCGTACCGCTTGCCGATCTGATCGAGATAAGAGAGCGACTGGTAACCGACCTAAATTCGCGCCTTCACGAGGATGCCAAGGCATTCCTACGTGGTCTCTATGAGGGGACGCCTGACTTTTCGCTGATCGGCGCGCCACGCGCTGCAGACCTGCCAGCCGTCCGTTGGAAGCTGCAAAACATCAAAAAATTGAAGTCGGAAAACCAGGCGAAATTCGAAGCCCAAAAGGAAGCACTTGAAGAACTGTTCAAGTAAAGCAGACAAACAGCCATGAACGACGACGAGTCAAAAAAGAAAATCTCCGACAATCCAAGCACTGAAGAGATGAAGAAGCTGCTGCCAGGGTTACAGGCACTCGGTAGTGCATCAGATCTTCTCGGGAGGCTTGGGTTCAAAAGCGATAAACTCGCAGGGTTCAAAGACAAAGTAGACGATATGATGAAGCAGGCGGACATTCTCGATCTGCCTGACCGTTTCAACGCCGCATTCGGCGAGCGCGGGTGGATCGCCGTTGGCGGTGCTATGTCCGTTGATGTCATGAAAGAAGCCTTGAAGCTTCATGGCAACGGAAAGCCCGATGAAGCTGAAGACGTTCTGGTCGAGTGGTTCACCGAGGACCACATCAAACTCTTCGCAATCCTGCGCGCGCGGCGTTTCCACGAGGCGGAGCTTCGGGACGACCAATTGGAAGAAGCCCTGAAGCTGTATCTCGAAGAGCGCTACATGGCGGCGGTTCCGTTGATCCTGATCGCCTGCGATGGGTTTGCATCCGATGTCGCGCCCGTCAGCCCGTTCGAAAAAGATGCCGATCTCAGTTGCTTTGACTCGATCACAGGGCACGACACGTCCCTGCCTGCACTGATCAAGCTGATCACCAAGGGCGTTCGCAAGTCCCGCGATGATGAGATTGAAGTACCTTTGCGGCACGGCATTCTTCACGGCCGATCGCTCGGTTACGCCAATAAAAAAGTCTGTGCGAAAGCCTGGCTGCTGATGATCGCACTCGTGGATTGGGCGATCGACAAGTCATCTGAAGACGAACGGCGGCGGGAGTACGAAGAAAAGCAGAGCCGGACGCTCTCCGATGACCTCCGAAGCCTTGCGAAGACCCGAACTGACAAACAGATTATCGACGCGTTCGAACCATACGAGAAGGCAGGACCGTTCGAAGAGCCTCTGGCACCTGATGGACCGGAGATGGCGGCAACGGAATTTCTGTCGGGCTGGAAAGCCAAAAACTATGGCAAGATGGGAAAGGTCGCCGTCAACCTAGTGAACAAGCCCGCCAACAAGATGGCGGGCGAACTGAGGCTCATGGCCGAGTATGTCGAATTGCTGGACTACGAAATCAGATCAATCCGGTACGCGACAGTGGCAAGATGCGACGTGCGCATCTGGGCGCGAGCACAGACCCTGACCAAGGATGTTGAGGGCGAGTTCATGCTCATGCTCGTGCGGTACAACGCCGAAGGAAATGTCGCGATGCCGGGTGATGATGGTCACTGGACCGTGCAACAAAACTGCATCCACAACATCATGAACGAGAAATTCGCGTAAGGCTCACCGGACAGGCGGAATTGCTCTGAACGGTTTTCGACGTTGGTGACCGCTTTGCGGTGCCCCACGAACTCAATCCCCGCGCCGGTACCCATACCCGCCACGCTCGCGCCCTTGCTTCAGGCCTTTATCTTTCGCGCGCTGCTTCCAGTTCCGCTTCTTCTTTTGACCGTCGTCATCATCATCACCGCCACGATCATCATCGTCGTAGTGATGATCACCGGCCGCCTCGTGATTGAATTCATCCTGGAAGGCGCGTTCTTCAAGAAGACGCAGGTCGGTGCGCAAGAGGTCTGCTGCTTCAGCGGCATCCAATCCTCTCGCTTTTGCTGCAGCACGCAGCTGCTCCTGCCGCATCATCCGCTGCAGCATTTCCTGCTTGAGATCACGCTCAAGCGAAGCGCGCTCGCGCTTTTCGATCTTCTCGATCGACCGCTTGCGACCTGCCAGAGCAACACGTTCGCGCTCATGACGACGCGCAAGGGCCTGCTGTTCCAGACGATGCCGGTCACGCGGATCAAGCCCGACTTTTTCGGTGATGTGGCCGAGCACAGAACGCAGCGCCGGACGCTCTGAAATCAGATCGGCCACCCGCGCGCGCAAGCGGAACAAGAGCCCCCCGCTCTCGGATTTTTGTGCAGCATCGAGCGCGAGCCTTTCATCTTGATGGCGCGTCAGCACCTGCTGTTCGGCCTGCACAAATTCCAGCCTTCGCTCGCGCTGCCGCGCTTCCATGGCGGTGCGTTTCTGATCGATGCTGCGCTTAAAACGCTCATCATCATGCCGACGATCATGCTGCACGTCCTGTTGTTCACGCAGCCGGTCTTCCTGTGCTGCAAGCCGGGCTTTGGCTTGCTCCTGCGCCTGCGCAACATTTGGCAGTGACGCCATGTCGAGATCGGCGAGCCGAGCCTTTATTTCCTTAGCGCGCACGCCTTTGACGTAGCGCGTCAGGCTGTGCACATCGCCGAACTGATCGACGATAACATAAGCGCGGCTATCACCCTTGGCGAGCACATAGCCCTTCTCTTCGAGCGCGTTAACGAATGAGGCTGCACTATCGGCCTGCATGTAAGCGGCCGTGATGTTTTCACGCCGCTGCTCGGGGCTGATGCCGGTCTTCTTGGCGTTGGCCATTTCAGCAAGGCTAGGCTCAAGCTTGTCACCAAGCGCGCGGTTTTTATCCCGCCACTGCTTGAGCCCTTCCGGCAGTTCCTGCCCGAATTTTTCGGCAAGAACGACCGCCATGTCGCAGAGCCGCGCCTTGTAGAACGAGTCCGGGATCGCCTTCATCGACTCCGCATCGATGCGCGACCAGACGACATGGCAATGCTCGCGGCCTTCCTTCTCGTGGAACACAACGGCACGCGGCTGTCCTGCAAACCCCAGTCTGGATTCGATGGCGTCAATCGCCTCGAAATACTGCTCGCGCGTCAGCGCCTCATGGGGGTTGATGGACAGGGAGAAGAGTGGCTTTTGCGCGCGCGTCCCCGATGCGATCAGCTCAATCTCAGCAAAGGCGCCGTGCAGATCATCGGCGATAGTGCCGCGCACTTCGCAGAGCTCGGCACGCTCGTTGTCGTAGCCATTCATGAGATGGGTCGCGAGATCGGAACCGTTCGTCCGGCAGCTGCCTTTGAGGATCATGGTTTCCTCCCTAAGGCAGACATGACAACGGTGCGGAGTTCTGCGAGATCGCGCTGCGCGGCGATGACCGTCTCGGAAAGATGATCGAGATCGCCAGCATCGGCTGCCTGCCGCATGGAGCAGGCGATCGGCCCGAGAGCGGCCAGCAGACGTGCGGCAAGTTCGCGATCAAGGGGCGGTGTGCGTGATGCGCGAATGGGCGCTTGGTCGAGAAGGGCGAAACGGATCACCGCAGACACAGACAGACCGGCAGCATCGGCTTGCTGCTTAACGAGCGAGGCTTCCTGCTCGTTAAAGCGCGCCTTGAGAATGATCTGGCGCTCTCTTTTGTTGCTGCCGCTGCCAGCCATAGCGTATTCCCGTTTCACCTCTCGTAGGCCACCGGGTGCAGGACCGTTTCCTGCTCGTGATCCAACACCGAAATGTTGGTCGATGGAGTTCCAAGAGGAGAGCCGAAGTCTCCCTTTTGGTCGCCGTCCAGGGTGCGAATTTCCCTGGTGCATGGGTTCAGTCCGGATGGGAGAAGCATATCTCCCAAGGTCCGGTCGATGGTTGTAGGAGAGCGAAGTCTCCTGCTCAGGTTTCCAAAGGGCACGAAGGCTCTTCGGTCGTGGTGCAGCAACGAAATGCTGCTGTGGTGTGAACAAGGGGGACGATTCGTCTCTCTTTCGGTCTCACCACACGAGCGGGGGATGGAACGGGGGCGGCTCTTTAGCCCCCTTCCCAAGATGGCGCGGTGGCACCGCGCACATCTTGTATCGCTCTGAAAACGACCTATTCAGCTAATGATAACGGAACAAGATTAGTGATTTCTTAACACCTGCCCGCAAACCAGCGCTGAGCAAGCGATCCCGTTGATATACATTCATTTTTACGCTGAAATTGACGAGCGGACAAGAGTTGGACACGCGCTTTCCGCCGCCAATTGATCGCCTGTACCACGGGCTGAATCGGATCGGTGTGGACAGACGTGCACCAGCACGGACCACGCGCCGATCCTTGCCGATCAGGCAAGCCGGAACGTGCGAAAGCCCTCCGCCGGTCTTGGCAGAGGGCTTCGGCAATATTTGTGCAACTAGAAGAGTGTGAGCTGTTTGCTCGCATCGATATAGCGCTTCCACGCATCACTCTGCGCTTCGTGATCGAGCCAGGCGATGGCAAACGCCACGGGACCGCCGTGATCTTCCACAATCTCGCGATTGGTGAAATGCGAGCGGTAGCCTGTCTCAGCGACAGGTAGCTTTGCCCGCCCGTCAGAAACCAGTTCCAGATGCGCGATGGGGTACGCGGTGGAACTTGTCCACCGCGCCGCCCAACGGACTTCGATGCCGATACCCTGCCATTCGATGCGGAATGTTTGGTAGGTGCTGCTCATGGCGCACCTACCTTCGCAACGCGGTATCGGTCGGTATCGTCTGCTTCAGGGTGCGTTTGATCGGCGGTGATTTCGTCCCAGAGATCATCTAGGAACTCATCCAGAGCCGCCTGGGCTTCCGCATCGGTTGCGAAGGTTTCGTATTCGACCGTTCCATCAAGGTGCTCGATGCGCCAGGTGTTCACCCAGCCATCGCAGATCGTGTATGTTTGCACTTCGTATGTCATGCGACGATCCTCCCGTTTGCGCGGGCAAGATCGGCATAGGCTGACAGGCTGCGATCTGCTGCGAAGTGCCGGTCGCGTTCGACGGGAAGGCCGAAGGCCCCGCGTACGCTTTCGATCTCGCTTATACGCACGCTGCCAAGTTCCGGGCATCCAAATCCGAGATCACAAAGCCCGAAGGCAAGGTCGGGATCGTCGGGATCAAGCTCGGATATCAGCCACGTGCAGTTTGCATCGGGGGTGAAGAGTTTGACGACCGGCATATGGTCAGGTTCATCGGTTCCTTCGAGTTGGGCCGCGCTCGTTGCGCGACCCTGCTCGATCAGCTTCTGAAACTGGCTGTCGAGAATGAGCTTCATCATGGTCAGCCCTCCTTGCCGGGTTTGAAGGATGCGGGAAGGATCACAAGGCGGCCTTCTGTTGCGGCCAACGGCGTGGTCAGGTTGCCCTTGAAGCCCTTGCCGGATTTGGTCGGCCAGAGGCCTGAGAGTTCGGTCCAGTGTGCTTCACCTTCGGGCGTGTCCTGCACGAGCCATGCGCGGAATTTCGGGCGTGAGCCTGTGCTCTTGGACTGATCGTTAGTTTCGGTTTCATTCGTCATTTCAAGTCTCCTTGTTGAATTGGGCCAGCTCCATAGCCAGCCGATGCGGATGCGACCGGCGGATGCGTCGGGGCGGCTGCAACGCTTTGTTGGGGGGACCGGAAACGTCAGTGGACGGGGGAGCCGACAAAGCAAGTTGCGGCCATGAGCCCCGCGCTATCCGCCAGCTTCTCGCTCGGACTGGCGATGCGAGCGGCAACCGATCTTCGGAGACGTGACGAAGCCATGCGAAACAGATCAGCGATTAATCGGCACCGGTGATGCCGAGCCCGCCATGACGATATGCGTTGCAGGCATTGCCACGGCACAGCTGAGAACGGAACATGGCCTCTCCCTTGCCGGTTTCAGCAAGGTAAAATTTGGCTCTATGCTAGCCGCAATCGCCTGCTAGACTGCCGCCATGCGCATCCTGTTTGTCTGCACTGCTAACAAGCTGAGGAGCCCGACTGCAGAAGATGTCTTTCGGGACTACCCAGGCATTGAAGCAATCTCAGCAGGTACGTCTGCAGAAGCACCGCGGCCGCTCACCAAGGAATTGGTCGCATCCGCCGATATGATATTTGCGATGGAAAATCACCACCGCGAACGCATCAGGAAGAAGTTCAAACAGCGCCCGCCAGATAACCGCATCATCACGCTGCACATCCCGGATGAGTATGAGCGCGGTGATCCGGAACTTATCGCACTGCTTGAAGACAAGGTGACGGTACGGCTGCTTGAGGAATAGATGGTTCTACGCGACCAGGGCTAGGTTCCTTACAACCCCAGCAGATACCGCGTCTCGTGAAGAGCGCGACTGTATTGAATGCCAAGTGCGTCAAACTCGGCTGCGATATCTGCGTTAAGCACTCTCGGACTTCCCGAAAGGAACTCGTTGACGTTTGACGAGGCGAATATGATGTCACCGCCATGCCCAAGCGCTCGCAGCTCTCCGGCTACCTCCAGATAGCTTTCGACCACGACACAGTCTTTGGTAGAGTCCTTCCCTTTCCTTGCAGGGGTTCGTGGTTCCATCACGCGGGCAGTCGCGCGCGATAGAATATTGGGAGTGATCGGATTTGTTAAAGACGCGCCCACAATGTCCAACATTACGGCCTCTGCGACCGGAACGCGGGTCAAAAAGTGACCGATTTGGGTTTCGCTGGCGTGTCCGAGCGCTTCGGACCATTTGTCTATCCGAGCGATCTCGTCTCTTAGCTTTCTGAGTGCGGTATTGGTTTCTTCGCGGACTGTCGGAAGATTTTCCTGAAGTTCATTGCGCACCTGCTCGACAATAACACATCCAACGGCGCCACTATCATGCACGGCATTTCGAATTGCTTGGGCGGCAAGCATCGCAGCCCCGTCGACGGTATCCCGCCGTGGTGAACGCAAGAAGTCCATAAGAATGCAAGTATCTGGCAGAAAGACGGGCACATTTGCCTGTGCGATCGCTTCGAGAGAGTCGTAGACCAACGTGCTTACCCTCTCAAGATCGCATCATATGCTCCAAGGAGGGAAATTCCCTGCTCGAATTCTATGGCGAGCTTGTTGGCCGAATTCTCGTCCCAGGCATCGACTTCGACGAGCCATTGCATGAGGATATCAACGGGCAGGTTGTCGCCGTCGCGATGCGCTTCGATCACAAACTCCTCCCACCGTTGACGGTCGTTTGGATGCGAGTTCGTTGTGCTCTTGTTGGCCAACGCGGAAAATCGGCGCAGGGCATCGGCAGCTTCGGCACTCGTCCATGTATCCAGGCCGCGAACATCGTCGGTAAACGTAAGCGCGAGCTGATCTCGAACGGCGGCCGCATCGACGACCTCAGCCACAAAACAAACAAGAAGATCGTTGTAGAGCTTAACCCCCAGCTCGCCAACTTCGGCGGGCACGATGTTGGTAACGGTGTAGAAGTTGCCGCGCTGCCAAAGCGTCAGTGACGCCTTTGGAAGGCTATCGCCGGCATATTCAAAAACGAGGATATCGTCCTGG
The DNA here is from genome assembly GCF_052826185.1 of Heliomarina sp. NCBI lineage: Bacteria > Pseudomonadati > Pseudomonadota > Alphaproteobacteria > Rhodobacterales > Roseobacteraceae > Heliomarina > Heliomarina sp. The sequence goes on from NZ_JBRBUI010000054.1 coordinate 430,991, forward strand.
CGCGCACCAACAGCATACTGTTTGAGGTTGGCTTCCTGCTCTTCATTGTGAACCCACTCTTCAGTCTCGACACCGAGAAGAGACGCGCGGATTGCATCAAGCGGGATTTGTTCCGAACCAATGGTGAGGTCCCGAAAGACCTCGATACCTTCGTGTGCCATGTGCTTTCCTCTCGCCCGCGTGGTAACTTTTACCTCTATCCCTGTCTCACATGCGGACAACATTTCTGCAACAAAATCAGGGCATTTATCCACAAAGCGCTCAGCCACACCCGCGCGAGGGATCGTCACCTACCGGCCAAGACTAACGGCTTGGGGCAGCTATGCTGCCTAGAGCCCGCTCCTGACAAGGACGCGCCCTATTCCTCTTCAGGCTCTTTGATCCGCACCATGCGGATTTCACAATGCGGGTCGAACGGCGGCATCGGACGTGTGGGTTCGCTGCCGCCTTCGTCGTCAGAAAAATGCTGACCATTGCCATACAGTGTGAACGGCGCATCGCTGGCAATGCGAACATTGTAGTAGAACGAGCATTGCGGCTCGCGGATCACGATCAGCAGCCCATCTGCTCCGAACCGCGATGCAATCCCGCGTGAGGGTACGTTCTGCAAATCTTCTGGCCTTGCTCCCTGTTCTGGCTTCGCCATTGAGTTAGCTGCCCAGACATATAGCCCTGCATGATTATGCATCGGCGCCATCCGAAACACCGGATAGGCCGGATCAGGCAGGGTAGTCGTCACCCATATCCTTTTGCCCTCCGCGTTTCCTGCTCCACTGGTTTCATGTTCGGCTGTGATAAGCCCTGTCATTTCACCGTGGTAAATCCCCGCAAACCGCGCGATGTCCTCTTCACTGGGCGCACCCTGCGGCCCCCTTGTTAACTTCGACAAGGCAAGTGCCGCGCTCTCATAGTCTATGAGCTGAAAGTCACCCAGGAAGGCTTCGACCGCCGCAACGAAATCATCGGTGACGCGATTGGCGTTGTTCAGAAAGCGTTCCACGCGCTTGCGCCCGCCATCATAGGTCATCGCATAGCCGGTTCGGTTTACGATGTCATTGGCTAGACCTTGTGGTTTCTTGCTGTGCTTGCGCTGAAACGCGAGGAGGCGCAGCCGCAGCCGCTCATACTGATAGTCCGAATAGATCGACGGCGTATCGCCCATGCTCCGTGTCCAACTTGTGTCCGCGCAATGGGCGCGATGATGTCCTTATTAGGAAACCAGCACATGAACCCGCGTCAATCGACGAAAGGTAAAAAATGTCTGGTAGCATCATCGCATACGCCGCCGCTGGCGTCCTTGGCCTCGGCCTTCTAGGCTGGCGCTTCAAGCAAGACCCCAAGACCTATGGCAGCGCAGGCTGGCTCAAGCCCTGGACTGCCATGCGCGCGAGACTGTTCAAGCGCAAAGGCATTCTGGTCGGCGACTGGACGGGCCTTCTTCCAGTCTACTACGAAGACACCCATGCCATCTCTTTTGGCCCTTCGGGCAGCGGCAAGGGTACGTGTACAATCCTGCCGAACCTGATGCTCCCTGGCTTTGCCTTTGCCATCGACCCTGGCGGTGAAAACACGGCTGTGGCGATCAAATCCTGGCGCAAAGCGGGCTATGAAGTCTGTGTCATCAACCCGTTCGGGATGTTCGAAGACAAGCCTTGGGCGCTACCGCGCCACGGCTTCAATCCGCTCGACATCCTCGATGCCGATAGCGAGACATTCGCCTCCGAAGCGCTGCTGATTGCAGAATTGCTGATCCCGCGCTCGGGCAAGGAAGATGGCAGTTCGCTTTATTTTAAGAACGCGGCAACCAGCTTCCTGCAGGCGGTGCTGATGCACGTCATCAGCACCATGCCAAAAAGCGAGCGTCACCTCGGCACGGTTTATGCTGTGGTCAACGGTGATGCTGAGGAGTGGGAGACGCTGATCAAAGCGATGGTCGCCAATTCCGCTGGCGACGGCTTCGTCTCAAAGACCGCTTCGTCGATGGAGCGCCGCGAAGAACAGGCACCGGCAGAGTTCTCGGCGGTGATGTCCACAGTCCAGCAGGACCTGGTCTGGCTCGGCGATAAGGTCGTACGCGAAAGCCTCAAGCGCAGCGATGTGGATTTCTCGATCCTGAAAGGACGCAACAAGTCCGGCAAACCGCTTAAGGGCGGCGTCATATCTGTTGTCCTGCCGCTTGAGTACAACGAGAGCCACGCGGCCATCCCGCGTCTCGCACTCGGCTGCGCGATCTGGGAGATGCAGCGCGCCCCGCTTGCCCGGAAGAAAGTGCTGTTCCTGATCGATGAGGCTGCAGCGCTTGGCAAAATCACGCGGTTTCCGAACTGGCTTGCCACATTGCGCAAGTACAAGGCCGTGCTGTGGCCAATCTTCCAGAATATCGGCCAGGTCAAAGCGCTCTATGGCGAGCAGTGGCAGACCTTCATCGCAAATTGCGGGCTGCGGCAGTTCATTGGCGTCAGCGACTTGGAGACGGCGGAGTATGTCAGCAAGCTTTTGGGCGAGCAGACAACCCATAGCCGCTCGACCAATGCGCAGGGCCAGGCCAGCTCGTCTGAGACGCGCCGCGCCCTGCTGACGGTGGACGAGATTCTGCATTTTGATGAAACACGTCAGCTCGTGTTCATCCGCAATCTCGAAGCCCAGCCGCTAAAGAAAACGTCTTACTGGGAGCGCCCTGAACTACGGGGCCGGTTTAACCGCAACCCGTACCAGTCGCGCAAGTCGCCTGTCACCCTCGGCGCAGGCCTGAAGGGATTGTGGGGTGATCTCTATCACCTGCTGGTCTGTCTGCTGGCGCCGCATCCGGCGGCAGCTTTCCTGTATCTCGGCCTGCTTGGCGTTGCGATCCACAAGATGATCGGAGTTCTGTCATGACGGCGGGTGATGTGTATCTGACGTATTTCGGTGGCGCAGTCGCACTTGGCGTCATGGGCGGACTTGCCGCCATCGCCTTCGTGCTGGTCACGCGGCTGATCTGCTTCACGTTCATGCTGGTGCTGATATCAGCAGAAATCGTCCTGCTGGAAGTGCTGCCGTCAATCCCAGCTCGCATGATCAACCTGATCAGCGACAGATTCAGCGCAGTCATCGCGGCGCTGAAAGCCCGAACGGCGCGCGGTCTGTCGGCATTCGAAGCTGAACCCGAATGGCAGCGTCGCGGCCGCGAAGAAGCCAGGGAAGATGCCACGATCGCGCGCGTCAATGGCTGGGAGCCTGCCTGCAAACTGCTCGGTCTGCCGGTCGAAGGATTCACCAAAGCGCAGCTCTCCCGCGCCTACCGCAAGGCCATGCGCAAGGCGCATCTCGATCTTGGGGGAAATCCTTCACGCGCCAAAGCCATCAACATCGCCCGCGACCTGATCCGCAAACAGTTGGGCTGGGCATAGATTAATGAAAGGAAATGCAATGGAAAACCAGACACTCACGCCAACCAAAGCCGAAACCTTTGCCCCTCAGCCGCTCGATCAGGCCACAGATCAGCAACTGACCGATCTGATCAAGCAAGCGAGCGCCATCCTTGAAGCCCGCGAGGCTGAACGCACACGCGCGGCCATCGCCAAGATCAAAGAACTCGCAAAGGCTCATGGCCTAGATGTCTCTCTTGAGCCCCGCAACACCAAACGCGGCCGCCGCCAGCGCAGAAAGGAAACTACATGACCGGGTATTTCTACACCATTGATCTCGGGAAGACATACGGCCCCAAGCTCGAACGGCTTGCCGAGCGGGCATCGTATGATGACCGGGAAGAGTTTGCGGCCATGGTATTAGCCCATGCCATCGCGAATTGGGAAGAACATGACCGGCAAGAAAACGAGGCGCTATCACAGCGCCTCGCTCAGCCTTGCTTTTTCGAGGCGGGGCTCATGTGCGATCCGACCGTGCTTGACGAAGACGAAATGCCTTTTTGAGGAAAATGTTAATTCTTAGTATTTTCCTAAGGCTATGTAATCTATAATAAAATGATGTTCATTCGGTTAATAGTAACATTATTTCTCATCGTCGGCTTTTCAAGCGGTGCAAGAGCGCAGTGCGACGGCACGCTAATTGCTGGACTCGTTGGACATTGGAAGCTTGATGAAACCAGCGGTACCTTGGCTGACTCATCCGGTTTCGGCCACAATGGAACCGCAAGTGGGGGAATATCTTATGGCAGCGCGGGCGTCCTAGGAAAAGCTGTCTATTTTGACGGTGACGATGACGAAATCGGAGGAATAGGTTCGCCCACTACGCTGGATGATATTGATTCACAAGGCGACGGGATGACGCTTTCAGCGTGGGTTAATCAGGAAACCTCATCTACTGATAACTATCGAAGAATATTACAAAAGGGCAGCTTCAATGTAAGCAGCGGAGAATGGAGCTGGGGCATAAGTAATTCCAACGGAGTCACATTCAGAAAGGGTTTTGATGGAGGAATTTTATCTATATCAACTCCAGACAATGTTATTACCAACAATGACTGGTATCATGTCTTAGTGACCTGGGACGGAAACGCGGATTCTGGGAGTGTTCGCATATATGTTGATGGCGAAGAGATTGCTTCCAGTTCACAGCAAGCCATTGGCAATAAGCTTTCAGATGCACCAGAGACGCTATTTATAGGTGCTGGGTCAGGACCGAGCACAGGCAGAAGCTTTCACGGTGCTTTAGACGATGTTCGCATCTACAACAGGGTGCTAAACTCCAGCGAGGTCAAGCGCCTCTCTCGCCTGAATGCTGGTGACATTCGTTTCAATGGCAACAGCGCTTCTGTCGAATATTGCGACGGTGTGGACTGGGTGATGGCTGGCACGGGTTCTTTCAGCCCGACAGCAGCAGCTTTCGATGGCACGGATTATCTGACATATGGATCGGAATACATAGGAGTTACAGACGGAACGCAAATATCTGCGAGCTTCTGGACTCGTTTTAATTCTTATCCTACGTCTACTACATATACAATTTTAAGCTCTAACCCTAGCCGCATACGCATATATTATGGTGGTGGCGGCACAGAAACAATGCAGATGCTATTGCAAGACTCATCTAATTCGCATCTGGTAAATATTGGCTGTGGACCTGATCCCCATGAGGTTGGTGTTTGGTATCACCACCTAATAAGTGTGGATGTGGGGACTGGGGTTGCGACGTGTTATGTCGATGGTGCCGACAGCATGCAAACCTTCACGGCTCCAACAAATGGTGCGATAGATTTTACAATTGCAAGCAATTCTGTCGGCGCGAATACCACAGGGTCGTTGCCACTGGATGGACAAATCGCTGATCTCTGGATTGATTTCGGCAATTACATCGATTTTTCCAGCGCCGATCAGCGTGCGAAATTTCGCAGCCCGACAGGCGTGCCGATGTATCTGGGGCCAGACGGTTCCCTGCCAACAGGTTACGCGCCCGATATCTTCCTCAGCGGTGATGTCGAAACCTGGCACATCAACAAAGGCACAGGCGGTGGCTTTGTCGAAAACGGCGAACTGACCTATTTTACTAACGAACCTGGTCACCCTTACAACGATATGCCGATGAACGGTCTGGTTGGATGGTGGAGACTAGATGAAACCAGCGGCACTTCCGTGATAGATTACGCCAGCGCGAATGATGGCACATGGCGCGGTAGCCTCACGGTAAAGCCAACTGGCGGGGTTTTCGGTGGCGCGCAATACTTCGCTCCCCAGTCTTCCAATGAAGTCGATCTTGGGCGCCCAATTGATTTAGATATGTCTGGAAGTAACGCTTTCACAATAGCAGCCTGGGTAAAACCAGAGACATCGGGCGTAGTTTTTTCCAGAGGAGCTGTTCAGAGCTCCGCCAACAATACGGTTTACCTGCTTAGGCGTTACAATCTTGATCCGACGAGGTGGAACTTAGGCGTATCCGATGGAAGTATGATCTGCGATGCCTTTAGTCCCCCCGGGAGTGTGGAACCAGGTGTTTGGCAGTACATAGTAGGAACGTGGGACGGAATTAGCCTGACGATATACAAAGATGGCGTTAATATTGGAGGTCAGAATTGTAGTGCGGGAGCCTTTACCTCGCTTTGGGATGGGGGCGGCACAAACGTCAATAGAGACACGTCGATTGGTGCTGATGCACGCTCTGACAGATACTACTGGAATGGCTCCATAGACGAAGTTGCCGTATATAACCGCGCTCTATCCCAACCTGAAATTCAAGCCATTTATGATGCGGCTTTCTGTGAAAACCCGACCGATCGCATAGGCTCCATCATTTACAATACCGATCAGCTGGTAATGCAGTTTTGTAATGGCAAGGACTGGGTCGCAATGGGACCAGTCGGTGGGACAGGCGGTGGCGGCTGTGTCAACCCTGCGGGCAACGCGGGTGACTTGATGTTCAATGACGTTTTCAATGTACTACAATTCTGTAACTCACAGGATTGGGTTGGTATCGGAAAACAGGTGCCCCCAACTGACGGGCTCATCGCTCACTGGACCCTAGATGAAGCGCTCTCACCCTTCGCAGATACTGCGAATGGTAATACGGCGTCCGAGGTTGGGAGTGTCCAATTAATTGAAACGCGGAACCGCGGCGGCCAGTTGTGCGGGGATACGCTTGGCTACATTTCCGCACCGAGCACTAACGATTACCGCGACTTGCGTGCATTTACATTTGCCGCATGGGTACGCCCCGATTTTGTTGACAACCACCATGGGATAATTGAGATCGTTGACTTGGCGACGCTGAGATTTCCATTTCAGCAGCAGTATATTGGGTTTATTGCAAGCGCTTGGAATGGCGGCATTGGAGCGTGGAACGCAACCAGCTATCCGCTCGATCTAGGCGCATGGACGCACGTTGCTGTAACCTATAACTACAATTCTCCAGTAGGGACGGAACCCAATATCTATATAAATGGTGTTTTGCAAACATCTCTGGGTGTACCATTTTCACCGTCTGGGACCGTCACGCCACCTGCCGATGGCACGTTACACATTTGTGCACGTGACGTATCGGGAATCAGGCGACTTGAAGGTGGGATCGATGACGTCAGAGTTTATGATCGCATTCTTAATCCGTCTGAGATCACCCAGCTCTATCTGGCAACAAGATAGGACAGAGGCCACCTAAGCGGCGACCTCACTCGCATCGTTTTCATCAATCATCGGCTGCAAGCCTTGCAGGAAGTCGACTGCGCGCTGCGCGTGTGCGGCGGCGGCGAAGATAGCGCGCGTGTCATCACGTAGGACTTTCAGCCAACTGCCGATATAGGCGGCGTGATCCTCGCGATCTTCGAGTGTGAGGCCTAGATCGGCACAGAGGAAGGCAGCGCCCAGCTCAGCCACAAGCTCTTCACGGGCATATCCGGCGTCGCCGAACTTTTCGCGCCCAAAATCCCGATCGAGGCGCCTCTTGTGCCGCGTCCAGTGCGTGCATTCATGCGCAAGGGTGGCGTAGTAACTCTCGGCATCGCAGAAGCTCTCGAAGACCGGCATCTGAATGAAGTCTTGCTGCGGGCTGTAATATGCGCTGTTACCGCCGTGGCGGATATCGGCACCGGTATCGGCGAAGAAGGCATCGGCGGCGGCGACCCGCTGATCGGGATTGAACTGCGACTGCGCGGGTGCGTAGTAGTGCGCTGGCAAACCCTCGATCTGTTCGATGTTGAAGACCGTATAGCCCTTCATGAAGGGGATGGTCTGATCGACCTCCTCACCTGTAGCTTCGTCGCGCTCGGTGCGCGTCAGCGTGTTGGCGTAGACGACAGGCGACCCTTTCTCGCCTTTGCGGACATGGCCGCCAAGTTCGTGGGCTTGCTTGAAGGTCATCCAGATCGGAGCGGCGAAGTGGCGTTCCATCGAGGAGGCCCAGAGGCTCAGGACGTTGATACCGCTATAGGGCTGTCCGTTGTGGCGGAGCGGTCGCGAGACGGGTCCAGCGGCGTGAGCGGCGTTCCAGGGCTGCGTCCAGGTTTTGATGCCCTGCTCCAGGGCGGTGATGATCTGATCTGTGATGCGGGTGTAGATGTCTCCACGATTGTTGGGGCGGGTGTTTTCGTCTTTGCGGGTCATGGCTGTTTCCTTCCGTTTGGCGTTTCCTCAAGACGCGTCACGAAAAGGACGGGGGTTTCAGCCGCATGGTCATCGCGCCGTCTTCAGGCGCGTGTACGGCCAACACGGCCACGCCGAAGCGCAGCGTAGGCTGGGTGGTGCGGGCAGGCCGTTGACCAGGAGGCGCCCCCGGCCAAGTATGCGTCAGAGATTGAGGAAGGCCTCTACGGAAGGTGCCATGGCCACAGACGACCAATCCGCCCGTCGTGGAAAATGGATACGGTTCCGCACAGATTGATCGCCGCCCATAGACAGGGCAAAGTATTGAGACCAGCGCACAGAGCCGCCGTGCCGGATGTGGCCAACGGGAACAAATTCAAGCTCCTCAACGGACAGTCACGCTAGAGAAACGGGAAATCAAGCCATGCTAAACAGGAACGCACCGAAAGCTGCCTTGATGGTGACATTTGCGGCCGCGCTTGGCGCTCCGGCACTGGCAGAGACGGACTATCGCGACTTCTACGGCATGACCGAAGATCAGCAGGGCGAGATTATCACAGACGAGGCGGCAAGACTGATCGAAGAAGCTGAGGCGGCCGGCGAACTGTTTCGCAGAGATTGCACCACGGCGCTCTTCTATAGCTCGATATACAATCCGATCCAGGGACGGCTGCCAACGGGCTGGAAGACGCTGTTCGATGTCATCGAATACGAGCGGCGAAGTATGGATACTTATGAGCACGGTCAATCGGTAGAAGATGCCATCCGAGATATTGCGGCGCTATACTGTCCGCCCGAGCCACGATAACTATGCCACAGGATTTGCCACAAATTCGCCACAAGGAACTTTAGTGTGAGAAGTACAGTGGCGGATTTATGCGGGTTACAGCGGATCAGCAATTTGTGGCAAAAGCGGGATTTTTGGTCAATTTCTTTCCAGAATAATCCGCTAAGTCATTGATTTTGTTATGGCGCGCCCTGCAGGATTCGAACCTGCGGCCTTTGGCTCCGGAAGCTGCGGAGAAAACGTTGTTGAGAGCGGGTTAGCGGCCATCTGCCACAGAATTGCCACATGGATTTTGGGAAAGAGTTCCTAAAAGATTGAACTTGCTCTTATCCCTTCGATCTTTCTGATCGATCAGGTGGCCATAGACGTTCAACGTCGTTGTTACGTCTTCATGTCCCATTAGATACTGAATCCGCTTTAAGTTCAAGTTTTGTTCTATCAACATCGATGCAAAGAAATGCCGCAGATCGTACGGTTTGAACTTCGGCTTTTGCACTTTCCTCCCATCGACTGTCTCTTCCACGACGAGCCCAGCTTCAATGCAAGCTGTATAGAACCCGCGCTTGCGCCAATGATCGGGCGTCAGCCATCTTCCTGACTTAGTCGGGAAGGCAAGATCATACTTTCCATCGACTGCGATGTGATCAGCGTAGTGCCGAACCATATCGAAGACATCCGGCGTCAGATCGATGAACCGCCTACCGGCGGGCGTCTTTGTCACTGAGATTCGCGCTTCGCCGCGTTCCAAGGCGCGGTCTACCAATACACCGCCATCTGTGATGTTGCGGCGCGCAAGCGCGACATATTCCTGCGGGCGCATCCCACTGTCTGCTGCAAGATAAAGGATGGGTCGATAGCGTTCCCATGTTCTCGCAGTCTGCCGGTTAGACGAGTTTGCAAGACGGTCAGCAGCAGCTAGCAACGCAGCAATATCGTTAGCGCTCGGGAGCTCAATCGGCTTGTCGTAACGAGAGTCGGACCGGACGCTGACGCCGCTGGCAACATTGCTTGCTATGTGGCCCCGCAACGCCATTTCCTTCACGACGGAATGGAAGGACGACATCACTTTCTTGGCTTGATCTCGTGTATAATCTCGCAAAAGCCAGGACCGAAACTTGACGACATCTGGCGTCTGCAGTTCGTGCAAGTCTTTCTCCCAATCATAAGCCTTCATGATATCGGCTCGGTAGGAATAGATTTTGTGAGTGTATGGCGTTACCGGATCGCGGCCATCGCGACCTTCCTTGAAGCAAATCTCTAGCCATCGTTCGATTGCCTGCGGGACTGTCCTGATGGATGTATCGACCGGTGCGTTAGGGCGCATTCCCAACGTTTCACTAAACGCCCGCGCTTCCTTCATCGTTCGGAACGTCTTGTAAGCGTAGCCTGTCTTAGCTGCGCTATTTGGGTATCTGACTTGGTACGTCGTGCCCTTTTTACCTGTCCTTTTTCTTATATCTGACATTACTCATTACAATTGTTGTTCTTGAAAAGTTCTCCACGCTATCAAATCTTGGAATTATTTTCAGCATCTATTTGCGCCTCACGATAAATTCGCACAAGCGTCCCTTTTTCGATCTTAAGTCGCCCGTCTATCGGATCGACAAAGAATGGCAGTTTCCGCTTGCCATTGGGATCAGGGTCGGCAGCCCGCTTGATCTGGCGCTCGGATAGTTCGATGCCCATCTCGGCCAAAAGTGTTCTTACTTGATCTATACGCAGATAGCATGGCGGCTCCATAATGCCCTCCTTTCTGCATCGCCTACGGCTCGTAGTCCCAACAGGACGGCCGAAAATGACGTGTATGCATACGGTAGATGGGCTTGCCGTCACCGAGATTGCGCACAGAGTGCGGATCACCAAACTCATCGGTGACTTGGACCCTTAGCAGCGGTGCGGTGATGAACTGGACGTTGTGCACGTCCTCCAGAACATGGAGATCGGTTAGGATCGCTTGCCGGAACTCGTCCAACGATATTGTGCCCAATCGGGAGTAATCCACCGTCAGATACGGTGATGGCTTGCCCGGATATTTTCTCGTCATCAAAAGCCCTAAAAAAATCATCTAAATATTCTTTAAGCTTGGCAGTCCGTCCTTAGCATTTCGTTAAATTTATCTTGCATTTTATCTATGCTGCACGCGCGAAATTGGCTCTCCAAGCCATCTTCCGACAACCTTTCATGATCTGAAACAGTCACTTCGCATCTGGGCTACCTGCGCCGATGGTCTGCGCTGATCTCTTTTCTGTATGGCGTCCCGCTTGTCTGCCTCCGCTCGACCTGCCGTCCACGGGACCTTCTTCCTGCCGATGATGATGTGGGGGAACGGCGAAAGGTCCCGGTGGTCGGGGTCAACTAAGACAGACAAGGAGATTACCATGTCAAAGATATTTACAGCCGCAGCCCTGGACGGACGCAGCATCCCAGAACTTCGCACGTTGTTCCGCAAGGCTCACGAAGAGATGGTCGCAAGCGAAGCCGGAAGCGTGGATCGCTGCAACGCGATCGCCAGCATCGAGAATATCAGCCGCGCCATCGCGGAACGGTCGGCGAACACGCCCACAATCTAAAGCTCATCCCTCGCCCGATCTTGGGTGAGGGATTTTGTTGCTCCGTCACCGAATCTCGAATATGTTCTTATAATGTTCTCTCCTGACGATATAGACAAGGTAGCTTATTTTGGGCATTGGGCTGATGGCACTTCCCATCAGCGGCTCATCCGCGATGCCGTATCAACACTTAGCGATGCCGTATTCCGGTGCGCGAATGAAGACGCGCGCAGTGAAGAAGTCTGCCAGGCGCTCCGTTTTCTGGAGAGGCACATGACCCGGCCGGAACACTGCACGCGGTTCAGACACAACCTCGAAATCCGCGATCCAGTCTTGCGCGCTATAGCAGCACGCGAAACTCTTGCAGCGCTCATCAGAACACTCTCACCAAACTGACGAGGCTTACCTTGTCCAGCTTGTGTCCGCGCGCCAAGGCAGGTCTTGCTCCATATTCCGGGGCAAGATGGCCAAATGCAAAAACATACTTCCCCTTTCTCTGGCGCCGCGCGGCCTCTCCCGTGTGGAGGCCGCCGCCTATGTTGGCGTATCGCCCTCGCTCTTTGACATTCTAGTGAACGATGGCCGGATGCCGCCACCAAAGCGGATCAACAGCCGAACAGTTTGGGACAGGATAAGGCTTGACCGGGCCTTCGAGCTGATTCCTGATGGAGAGACCGTTCAAGACAACCCATGGGATGATTGATGCAATAGAGGGCATAGAGCGATGCCGACATTCAGAATGAGAGATGGCACAGGCAGTTTTCGCCTGAAACACGTGGTCGAAGACACTGACCGCCATGGGAATGTGCGCGTTTACCTGCGCAAGCCCGGTCAGCCGAAGGTAAGACTTAAGAGCCAGCCCGGCACGCAGGAATTTCTGGATGAGTATCGTAGGGCTCTTCATGACGCGCCGGACAGGCCCCAAGCGCCTGCGCTCGACCGGCGCGGCAACAAAGGCACGTTCAGATGGCTCTGCGAGCAATACTTCGCCTCCGCTGAATTCAGGCGCCTGGCACCGCGCACGCAATATGTCCGCCGCCGCATTCTCGATGGCGTCTGCGAGAAGAACGGCAAGAACCCCTACGCGCTGCTCGAAGCACGCCATGTGCGCAAGATGCGCGATGACAGGGCAGACACGCCGGAAGCTGCCAACGGCGTTGTCAAAGCCCTGCGGCAAATCTTCAACTTCGCGGTCGAGTACGAGTTCGCCGACCGCAATCCAGCGCGCGATGTCCCTTATATCCGCTCGGCGAGCGATGGCTTTCATTCCTGGACGATGGAAGAAGTTGCGCAGTTTGAGCAACATCATGCGCTTGGCTCGAAGGCACGGCTCGCGCTTGCGCTGCTGCTCTACACCGGGCAGCGGCGGTCGGACGTTGTGCGGCTCGGTCCCCAACACATCAAGGATGGCTGGCTCACTCTCACGCAGCAAAAGAACCGTAGCCGAAAACCCGTTACGCTATCGATCCCCGTCCTGCCGGAGCTTGAAGCTGTGATCGATGCGACACCGACAGGCAATCTCGCCTTTCTGGTGACGGCATTTGGCAAGCCCTTCACTTCGAATGGCTTCGGCAACTGGTTCCGCAAGCAGTGCGACGCCGCAGGGCTCAAGCACTGCTCTGCGCATGGTCTTCGCAAGGCCGGTGCGGCGCTTGCGGCAGAGAACGGCGCCACCGAGCGTCAGCTAATGGCAATCTTCGGCTGGAGCACGATGAAAGAAGCCTCGCGCTATACTCGTGCTGCACGCCAGAAGGTGCTGGCGGCATCCGGCATGAAGCATCTGTCTCGCGACAAGGGTTGAAACCTGCCGAAGCGGCTTTCGACCGCTTCGGCGGGATCACTACCACCACGAGTCATAGAAGACGGTGTAGCCGTTCTTGACCCTCTCGCGGGCCTTGGCGACGAAGGCAAGATCGTCTTCGGTTTCCGTGCCATCGGAGGCACCGAAGAAGAAGCCGCAGGTCTCTGGCAAGCCAGCCCCTTTGATATCAGCTTCCAGGCGATCCAGATCGGCCTCTGTCAGTGCCACGCAGACGCAGTTGAAACTGTCAGCACTGCCACCTTTGTCGAAGTAGAGCTGTTCCATCCAGCCGTGAAGGTTCGGATGCTTGCGCCAGTAGTGCAGTTCGGTGGGCCGCTCTGGCTTGAAATCCACATCGCTGTCAAAATGCTCGTCAGTCACCATTGCATACATATCAAGTCCCATTGTCTTTTCCTTTCTCTCTTGGGTTGGCGTCCTTGATGGACGCGCCCCGGAAAGACGGCGGGAAAAGCGGAGGCTTCATGTTCAACACGGTCCGCCTTGGCGGATGGTGCGGGCCGGACATTGAAGGCCACGCGACCGCTGGCAAGGTCGCGGACGACTACCTCAAGGGCGATCACCAAGAGAGTGAAAAGCGATGGCAGTGAAAATGAGGAGGATGGCTGACGGCCAAGACGAGGGTGTCTTCAAGCACAGAGCGCGAACAAAAACGTCCCACTTTTGCCCATGCCGGACGGTGGTGGGACAAATTCGGCTTCTAAAGCGATGATTTCACTGCATCTAAGGTGATGAGTGGTGCCCGGGGGCGGAATCGAACCACCGACACGAGGATTTTCAATCCACTGCTCTACCCCTGAGCTACCCGGGCACCGGGAAAGGATGAACCTTTCGGGTTTCGGCGTTCTAGGGCTATGTGAGGTGGGTGTCCAGAGGCTTTTTTGATGTTTTGGATTAATGTGGTCCGTGCTTGGCGCGTTCCGCTTCTTCCAGAGCTTTCTCGACGTCTTCGGGCTCTTCGGACGGGATCGCGTAAGAGCCGGAAAGCCATTTTCCCAGATCTCGATCTGCGCAACGGCGCGAGCAGAAAGGGCGGTATTTGGGATCGGTCTCTTCGGCGCAGAATGGGCAAGTCATGTGGAAACCTCGTGAAATGGAAGGCGACCGCGTTTGCGTTGCAGTTCGTAATGTCCAAGAGGGGTCCAGCCTGCAAGCACCGTATCCTCGGAGTCGGTCTTGAAGGCAGCACGCAGGGCGGTCTCAAAGCTGCGTCGGTCCTTTTTGGGCATCGGTGCAAGATCGAGGGTGATCTGGCCGCCCAGCCCCCTGAGACGCAGCGCACGGGGCAGGGCGCGGGCACAGGCCATGTTGGCCTTTAGGCCGGCGGCCAGCGATGTGTCTGACCCTGTGTTCACATCGACGGAAACAAGCGCCCGTGTAGGTTCGATGTACAAATGGCCGCCACCGGAAAGCGGTTCATATGCCTGACCAATCGCTTCCAGGTCGTCCACGATACCCAGTTCCTCAAACCCGCCTGGCTCGCTCAGAACCTCGGCGTGATCGCTCCATTCCCGCCATGCGAGCGTGTGGGCGCCGTCGCCCTCGACCAATGTTTCGACCTCGTCCCCGTCATCCGAGAGCACCTGCGTCGCCAATGCGGACATGGCTTGGATATCTTCGGCTATTTCTTCTGGTTCGCCGCCGTCGCAGGCGGATCGAAGGATAAGGCCGTGGTCGCTGTCGGGCATCACGTCATGCGCGATCTCAAGCAGCGCATTCCGCGTATCTTCATCCCGGATGGAACGGGAAATGTTAATGCCCGGCGCATCCGGCGTTACGATCGCATAGCGGCTTTTAAACAATAGCTTGCTGGTGACAGGAATGGCTTTGCCCGGTTCGGCATAACCGGTCACCTGGACGAGCAACATGCTTCCGGGAGAAAGGCCTTTTATTTGCCTGAGGAAAGCCGGGCCGTCGGGCGTTGTCACAAACATTCCGCCCTGACCTTTGACCGGGCGGTCGGCGCGCGCGCGGTAGATCGTGCCGGGTGCAGGCTGGTCGCTGTCGATCAAAAAATCCTCGAGCTTGCCATCTACGATGAGCGCGGCGGCATCGCGGCCTTTCCATTCATCAAGTATGATCGTCCGACCCTTCATGAACTTTCCCCGTAGAGCGGATAGCCTGCAGCTTGCAACAGGTTCGCCGTCTCGGAAAGAGGCAGGCCGACGATGCCGGTAAAAGAACCTGAAATCCATGGAATGAAAGCACCTGCTGGTCCCTGAATACCATAACCGCCCGCCTTGCCCTGCCAGTCATTGCTATCAAGATAGCGGGTCAGTTCGGGGTCCGACAAGCGCTTCATCTTGACCTGACTGGTCACGTTCTTTTGCCAGAATCTGTCGTTCTTTCGCAGGGTGACCGACGTGATGACCTGATGCCGTCGACCCGAAAGGGTGCGCAGAAAGCTCTCGGCTTCCGAGCGGTTTTCGGGTTTGCCCAGGATGCGGCGACCGAGCGCGACGGTGGTATCAGCGCAAAGCACGATGTCATCGGGTTCGGCAGAAATTGCCTTAGCTTTCTGGGATGAAATCCGTGCACAATAGGTACACGGTTTCTCTGCCTTTAGCGGTGTTTCATCGATATCCGGCGGTCGCACCGCATCGGGGGTTATCCCGAGCTGAGCCAACAGGTCCAGCCGCCGGGGGCTGCCGGATCCGAGAATAAAAGCCACGGATGCGGCGTTACTTGAAGCGGTAGTTGATCCGACCCTTGGTCAGATCGTAGGGCGTCATTTCGACTTGAACCTTGTCGCCAGCCAGAACACGGATGCGGTTCTTGCGCATCTTGCCTGCCGTATGTGCGATGATTTCATGGCCATTCTCAAGTTCGACCCGAAACGTCGCATTGGGCAGGAGTTCCTTCACGACGCCGGGGAATTCGAGAGTGTCTTCCTTGGCCATGTTGTCTCCATTGCAATGGTGTCCGCCAAGTTGCGGACCGTGCGCTTAAATGATCCTCTTCGGGCCTTTTTTCAAGGCGCAATCAACCCAATTCCACAAAAGTTACCGATTTCGTACGGTCATCCTGCTCATCCCAGTGGCTGCGATTGCGCACGATCCCGTCCTTTCGGACATGTGCGACGGCGGCAGGGTCGAACTCGGCATAGGTCCAGCCTGGCTCATTCAGCTTGCCTTCGGCCAAGACGCCGGTTTCCGGAAAGCCGGTATCCGGCGGACCGAACACGCCGCCCGCCCCGTGTCCGTTGTCAACAGCCTCGGACCATTCGGCACGGCCCACGATGGACGACATTGCCGACACACACTGATTTTCCAGCGCCCGCGCCATCGCACCGATGCGCACCCGCCAATAGCCGGCGAGCGTTTCAGTGCAAGAGGGCACGAGGATGAGATCGGCATCCGAGACGGCGCGGCTCAAAAGCGGGTACTCGCTGTCGTAACAGATAAGGACGGCGATCTTGCCCAACGATGTATTAAACAGTTTCAATGGGTTGGCGGGTGCGATGTCCCACGGATCCCGTTCGAACATCGTCATGATCTGCTTGTCCTGAAAGTCGACCTCGCCGCTGGGCGAGTAGAAGTAAGCGCGATTGACTGGACGACCGGAGGCCTGTTCCACTGGGCCGGACGCGCCCAGAATATAGACTCCGTGCTTCGCCGCGAGATTCTTGTGCAGCGCCTGCACGTCTTCCATGCGTTCGGACACGGCGAAGAGCGATTTTTCGAGATCGGCCGCGATGTCTGCGCCCGCAAGAGTCGCCAGTTCCATGGCAGCGTATTCCGGAAAAACCAATAAATCGGCGCCATTGTCTGCAGCCTCGGCCACCCAGGACGAAAGCTTGTCTTCGTATTGCGACCAGTTTTCGAAGAAGTCGAGCGGGTAGGCAGAAGTTGCGATTTTCATTGGGGTGTCCTGTGCGGTGTGGCCTATTCTGGGCAAATCAGAGGTCGGATTTCAACCAGAACTGCATTTGTTTCCTGGTTTCTTCGGTTTCGCCCACGTCCTTCCACGCGAATGAGGCGACGGCGCCGGGCAAAGGTTTGTACCCGCGGGATTTCCAGAACGGATCCAGCGGTGCATAGGCAACTGGTCGGGCAGGGTGATCTTGCGGGCGGATCACGGCGCAAAATGCACTTTGCTTGAAACCATAGTTGAGGGCATGGGATTCGCGCAGGTCAAAGAACCGGTGTCCGATCCCCTGACCGCGATAAGCGGGAAGCAAAATCGATTCGGCGCAATAGAAGACCTTGGATATATCGATCCCGGTGCCTTCAAAGGCTGCGCCGAATTCTTTGGCATGATCGGATAGGGGTGTGCCTGTCGCCGCACCAACCAACTTGTCGCCGTCAAAAGCCCCTACAACCGCTGCCCGGTCGGATGACCGGTAGGCTTCGAGATAATTCCGCTCGTACGCGAGGTCGCCATCGTAAAGATAGGGCCAGTTGCGGAAAACGCTGATCCGCAAAGTAGCGACCGCGTCGAGTGCTGCGTCGAGGTCAGAACCAGTGAGAAGCCGGGTTTCGATCACGAGACCTGAGCGACCCAGTCGGCGAGGTTGTAGTAGGTTGTGACACGGGCGATCTTTCCGTCGCGTAGATCAAAAAAGGATCCTGCGGGCAGGCGATAGGTTTGGCCCTTGGCTTCGGGCAGTCCGCTGTCGGTTTGCAGGTATGTGCCGTTTACGATGTATTCAGCCGCTGCACGCGTGCCTTCGGCGCCATCGAAAACCACCATATCCGTCAGGTTTTCCTTGTAGCAGCGGCTCATGTGGTCGCAGAACTCAGAAAATTTTTCCTTGCCGGTGCGGATATTGCCTTCGTTCACGTGGTGAGCCACGTCATCTGTCAGGCAGTCCAGCATCGTGGCCGTATCGCCAGCATTAAAAGCGTCGAAGTAGCGTTGAACGATATGCATATGTCGGCCCCTGGTGTTGAATGTTTCGACGCGCAGGAAGACCCGCCAAATGCGAAAATGCAAGCCTTCTCTGGCAAGTCTACTGCACCTGCGTCGGCTCTCCCCAATGCGCTTTCAATCGTGCGATGATCTGATCGCGGGTCTTGCGGTAGCTGTTCAAACGGTCGGCGCGAAATTCACCCTGACCGGTTGGATCATGTATCGGCCAATGCTCGACTTCGACGTGAAAGCAGCGTGTCAGCTCGATAGCCCGCGCATAGCTGGCGTCGGATAGGGCGACCACAAGATCGAAACTGCTGAGGTCATCGCCAAGTCGCTCCATTTCGTCGAAAGAACGTGAGCGGTGACGGGACAGTTCGACATTCAGTTCCTGGCAGACGGCAATCGCGAACCCGTCGATTTCCAGATCATTTCTGACTCCGACCGATTGGACATAGGTCGACATCCCGTAGAATTTTTTGGTGATGGCCTCGGCCATCGGTGACCGTACTGCGTTGTGATCGCAGCAGAACAGGATCGATTGCGGGAGCGGTTGGATCAAATCATCCCCCGAAATGCAGCACGCAGATCAGAGTGAACAACCGGCGGGCGGTGTCTTCATCGACAGAGACCTTGCCTTCCAGCCGTTCACGAAGCACCCGACTGCCTTCGTTGTGAATGCCCCGGCGTGCCATGTCGATGGTCTCTATCTGGCTTGGGGGAAGGGTTTTGACCGCGTTGAAATAGCTTTCGCAGATCTGGAAGTAATCTTTCACCACTTGCCGGAAGGGTCCAAGTGACAGATGAAATTCCGCCGCTTTCTGATCCTCGGGCGTTTCGACATCAAAAACCAGACGTTTTTCCCGGATTGCCAGATTCAGCTTATAAGGGCCGGGAGGAACATCCCGCCCCTCACGAGAGGGCAGGATAAACTGGTTGTCTTCGAGCAGATCGAAAATGGCGACCTTGCGCTCCTGCTCGATTTCCGGAGTCGGAGGCGGCAGGCCCGCGTCGTCCAAGTTGATCTCTGCAATACGTGACATGACTGACATCTCGCTAACTTTACCGTCAAAAGGAGTAGCGCAGTCGCCGCATTGCGGCAATGGGCAGAGATCCCAGCGTCCGGTTCTATCAGTCGTTCAGCTTGTCCAGCCTTGTCCTCACCGACAAGCCATGTGCCTGGAGGCTTTCGGAAATCGCGAGCCGTTCGGCAGAAGGCCCTATCGCCCGCAGGGCGGCCGGGGTCATCTGGGCGATGGTCGTCCGTTTCAGGAAATCCATCACGGAAAGGCCCGAGGAGAAACGTGCGGACCTTGCCGTGGGCAGGACATGGTTGGGACCGCCGACGTAATCTCCGATCGCTTCGGGTGTCCATTGACCAAGAAACAGTGCGCCCGCATGTACGGTCTTTTCCGACAGGGTATGAGGATCTGCCACGCAGAGTTCGAGGTGTTCAGGTGCGATACTGTTGGAAAGCTCTACTGCCTCGTCGAGATCTCGGACGGTGATCACCGCGCCGAAATCGCGCCAACTTGCAGAAGCAACCGAACGCCTTTCCAGTGTTTCGAGCCGTTTGTCTACGGCTGCGGCAACGGCATTTGCAAACTCCGGAGAATCGGTGATCAGAATCGATTGTGCGCTTTCGTCATGCTCGGCCTGGCTCAGCAGGTCCAGAGCGATCCAGTCCGGGTCGTTATCCTTGTCCGCGATCACCAGAATTTCGGAAGGTCCGGCAATCATGTCTATGCCGACTTTGCCGAAAACGCGCCGTTTTGCGGCGGCGACATAGGCGTTGCCCGGACCGGTAATCTTGTCCACCGGGGCAATGGTCTCGGTTCCATAGGCAAGCGCGGCAATCGCCTGTGCACCCCCAATGCGATAGATTTCATCCACGCCAGCCAACCGCGCGGCAAGCAGGACGAGAGGGTTCAGAACGCCATCGGGACTGGGTACCACAATTGCCAGCCGTTCGACGCCAGCGACCTTTGCTGGAATCGCGTTCATCAGGACGGAAGACGGGTAAGAGGCAATGCCACCGGGGACATAAAGACCGGCTGCCGAGACGGCAGACCAACGCCAGCCGAGCGTCGCGCCTTCGGGATCCGTCCAGCTTTCACTCGATGGCATTTGGCGAACGTGATAGGCGCGAATGCGATCCGCGGCGAGTTCAAGGGCGTCCCGTTCTTCCTCCGAGACTTCGGCAATCGCCTGATCCACGGTGTCCGCGTTGATGGCCAGCGTCTCGGGTGTCAGCTGAAGGCGGTCGAATTTGGCCGTCAGCTCTATCAATGCCGCATCGCCCCGGCCGCGAATGTCAGCGATGATCTTTGCCACGACCTCGTCCACATCCGGGCTGTCTTCTCTCTTTGCAGACAGAAGCGCATCGAATTGTGCGGCAAAATCAGCAGATTTCGTATCGAGAAAGACTGGCATTGGCGTTCCTTTTTCTCGCTCATACTAGGGTCGGGAGCGTGTCTCAAGCACAAGGCGTGTTCGAGGAACTCAGGTTCGCAATTGTCGACGACACTTTCGGTTCAAGTATAGAAAATGCTTCCGGCACCATCCCTTGGAATTTGCCGGTCTGATCACGGATCCAGACCGGTGAACCTTGCCTAAGCACGCATTGATACGGGCTCAATCCCCGTGGTCGGGCACCATTCCGGACGGGGCCCGGTACGGGCGGGTGACATCCTTCAGGCGCACTTCCAGCGTTTCGACCTGGATCTCGATTGCGCCATCGCCTGCCAGCGTCAGAAGCACCGATCCGCCTTCGTCATCACCGGGCTCATAGGAAATGTCGAGCAGCGAGAGAATGATATCCTTGTCAGTTCGATCAATACCCTGAGCGGAAACCTTAAGTGCGTTTTCAATGGAAAGCACAGACTGAACGCGTTCAACAGGGCGATTCCTAAGCGACGCACGCTCGCGGTCCTCCCAGCGGAACCGGTTCAGCAACAAGGCAAAGCGCCGCTCTTTGCGCCGCCAGGACATCTCGGTAACCGGAATGACGGCATCCTGGGCGAGTGCGGAGATCACCTTGAGATCCTCGGCGTCCATCGCGCCGAGGTTCAGAGGCAGTTCCCGGCCTTCTTCAAAGGTGGCGTCGTTGCTCATTGGTCCGAAACACGTTCGATGTTCGCACCTACGCCCTTCAGCTTGCCGACAACATGTTCATAGCCCCGATCAAGGTGATAAACCCGGCTGACCTTGGTGGCTCCTTCGGCGGCGAGACCGGCCAGAATCAGCGAAACGCTTGCACGCAGGTCGGTGGCCATGACTGGGGCTCCCTTGAGTTTTTTTACGCCGGTCACAGTGGCAGTGCCGCCCTGCACGTCGATCTGAGCACCCATGCGGGTGAGTTCGGGCGCGTGCATGAACCGGTTTTCAAAGATCTTTTCTTCCAGAACGCTGACGCCGTCGGCTGTACAAAGCAACGCCATCATCTGCGCCTGCAGGTCCGTCGGAAAGCCCGGATAGGGTTCAGTCGCGACGTCGACTGCTTTGATGTGATCGCTGCGTCGCTTGACCATCAGCCCGTTATCCGTT
Organism: Heliomarina sp.; assembly: GCF_052826185.1. Classification (NCBI taxonomy): domain Bacteria; kingdom Pseudomonadati; phylum Pseudomonadota; class Alphaproteobacteria; order Rhodobacterales; family Roseobacteraceae; genus Heliomarina; species Heliomarina sp. Next base: position 452,549 of record NZ_JBRBUI010000054.1, read on the forward strand.
TCTTGAACATCCACGCCCGCCTCGTCGAGCTTGTCGCAGAATGCGCCGACGAGATCGCGACGTCCACCCAGCAGTTCAACCTCGCCGCCGCAGATCGCGGGGGCGAGCATATAAGTGCCCAGTTCGATTCGGTCGGTAACGACAGGATGCGTCGCGCCGCGTAGCTTATCGACGCCCTGCACCGTGATGGTGTCAGTTCCTTCGCCTTCGATCTGGGCGCCCATCTTGCGGAGGCAGTGAGCGAGATCGACAATTTCAGGTTCGCGAGCGGCGCGTTTGATAACTGTAGTTCCTTTGGCCAGTGTCGCAGCCATCAGAATGTTCTCCGTCGCCCCAACCGAAACAAACGGGAATTCGACGATACCGCCCTTGAGCCCGCCGGGCGCCTTGGCGTGCACATAGCCGTCGCGGAGCTCCATTTCTGCGCCAAGCGCTTCCATCGCCCGGAGATGCAGATCGACCGGGCGGGCACCAATCGCGCAGCCGCCTGGCAATGAAACGATGGCATGCCCATCTCGGGCCAGCATTGGTCCAAGAACCAGAATCGAAGCCCGCATTTTACGAACGATGTCGTAATCCGCAGTGTGATTCCCGATTGCATGGCTCGAGAGCGCGAGGACCTTGCCGTCCTGAAGGGACGACACCTCGGCGCCAAGCGACGTCAGCAGCGCGGTCATGGTGCGAATGTCACTCAGACGTGGCGCATTCGTCAGGGTCAGCGGCTCATCGCTTAGCAGAGTCGCTGGCATGAGGGTCAAGCAGGCATTTTTGGCACCTGCGATCGGTATCTGGCCGATAAGTGGGCCGTTACCCGTCACAAAAATTGTATCCATTCGCCTCAATCCTTCTCTGTTACGCCCGGTTCGCCATTTTCCTCGTCCCGTGACTGCGTTCTTGCTTTGGCTTGTTTCTTGCGTCGAGCCAAGTTTGCCTTCAGCGCAGCCTTAAGGCGATCTTCGCGGCATGATGCCGCGTTCCGGTCGGGAGAGGGGGGTGATTTTCTTGCCATGAACCTTCTCTATCCCAGCAATAAAAAAGCGTCCAGATTGCCCTTGCACCACGCGCGGTTTGCGTCTAATCAGCCGCCCACGGCGCTGCTGTAGCTCAGAGGTAGAGCACTCCCTTGGTAAGGGAGAGGTCGAGAGTTCAATTCTCTCCAGCAGCACCATTTTTCCAAATTTTTAGCGAATATGAAGCTCCGGTCGCCTTGCACTATGAGGCGGCGTTCCTTTGTTGCCTTGAACGACGATTGAAATGTACGCATGCGCCCGTTTGCCTCGCTGTCCGAATGGCCTTGGTGATGCTGTAAGATGTTAAACTTAGCTTTGCCTCTATCACACAGAGTGATCTTCGGGCAGGCCTTACTGGGGGGGCAACATCTGCTTCCATTCGCACCGCATCGCGCGCAAAAATTTGAAAGCAGACATATAGCCCTGGATAGAGCTTTCGTTCGGCGCGCCAAATACTGATGGAAAAGTTGCGCAGATGGCGGACATTGCACCAAGTAACGCGGCGCCTAGCCTAAAAGTCGTAACCCGGCCCAGAGCATGCGTAACTGGGCTGACCTGAACTGAGGTCGACCTCCGGGTTGGATAACAGAACATTTGAGCGCGAGCCGTCTTGCAAGGGCTGGAAGCAGAAGTTGAACAGGTTGGTGTCTGGGAAACTGGAGACACCTAAGATGGCATGCGCACAGAACTCCGCACATTTAGAATCCAACCGATCGCCAGCGTCTCTGGATTTCTGGTGTTTTGAAGTTTAAGGAAAATGGAGGCGAGTACCGGAATCGAACCGGTGTACACGGATTTGCAATCCGCAAATATTATTGAAAACACTCGATAATTTTGTAGAATTTGCCGCCGCATTACCGCGGTTTTGTCGCCGGCGACCTCGTTGGCGTGAAATCTTGTAGAATCCAACTCCTGCTTCCTTGGCTTCGCTCAGACAAAGATGGTGTGATATCGAGCGTGTCGGAAGCGTTCCGCGATCGCTCCTGCCGGTGGCGACGGTCTTGCTCAAAGCGGGGTTGGCGTAGACACTACAAACAAGACCGCCCCCACGGTCCGATCGGATACAACGTCCCGATTGCCGTGCATTATCCCGATGGCGCAACCAGCCCATCATCGTGAGACTGCCAGGAAAATCCAGATTCCGGCGGTCCAAGGTAGGGGATCAGGGCAACCGTTGTGGTCCTCGAATTCCCGATGGCTGAAGTATGGGGAGGTTTGCATTGAATATGTAATGTTGTATCCCCTTGTGAACGCTCATTAGTTTCAAGGCTTTCCAAAATGCAAATCCTTACGTTCCGGGTCACGAACTACCGCTCCATCCAAGACAGCGGCGAGATTTCAGCCTCCCGGATCACGGCTCTACTGGGGCGGAACGAAAGCGGCAAATCGAACCTTCTGCGGGCCCTGACCCATTTGAACCCCGTCGGCGGCATGCAGCCCCTGAACGACGTGAAGGACTTCCCTCGCAATCGCCGACTGGAGGAATGCAGCGAAAACACCCCTGTTGTCGTCACGACCTGGGCGCTGGATGAACATGAGCAGGCCCAGGTCTCCAAGATCTGGCCTCGTGCGCGGCCAGATGAACCCATCGCGATCACGCGCTTCTACGGCGCGAAGCGCACCATATTCATCTCACGCGATGATCTGTCTTTTGACACGGAAGTCATCGAGAAAGCCGTGGAGAGGATCGGCGCCAGCGTCAAAGCGGCGGCATCCAGGGTCGAGGAAGCCGCAGTAAAATCGGCCCTCGAGACGGCCGCCGAGACATTCAAGGCCGCCGCAGCGTCCCAGGAGCATGCTCAAGACTGGGCAACCGCAGCAATCGCCGCAATCGACACGCTCCGGACGGAACTGGCCAAGGCCGATGAGGATCTCACCGACAAGCAGGAAGAGGTTCTGACGGGCCTGCAGAAGGACGCTCAGGCGATCGCCGGAGACGAAAAGGCACATGCCGCAGCTCAGGACTGGCTGATGGAGCAGCTGCCCCTGTTCGTCTATTTCGACGACTATCCGGAAATTCCTGGGCACCAGAACATTCCCGCGTATCTCAAGCGCAAGGCCGAGGGCACTCTGGAGACCGCTGACGAGAATTTCGAGAAGCTCTGCAAGGTGGCCGGACTCAACCCGACCAAGCTTCAGGAGCTGCAGAAGTCGGACACGGAACAGCGGAACCAGCTCGCGAACCGGGCGAGCGCCGTGGTGTCCGCAGAGCTACAGAAGCGCTGGACCGATCGGAAGGTAAAGGTTCGCTTTAATCCGGATGGCGACGATTTCCAAACCTTCGTGTCGGATACCGCTCATACCTTCGACGTGGACGTGAACTTGAATGAACGCAGTCGCGGATTCCAGTGGTTCTTCAGCTTCTATACCGCCTTCGCGGCTGACACTGACAAAGGCGACAAGGACACAGCGATCTTGCTGCTCGACGAGCCAGGGCTTTACCTGCATGCCAAGTCCCAGGGCGACCTGCTCACCCACCTGGAAGACGATTTCGAGAACCAGATACTCTATACCACGCATTCCCCCTTCATGGTGCCGACCAGGCATCTTGACTGGGTACGGACGGTCAACATCGCCGAGGCCGATGGAACCACGGTCACCAACAACCCATCCGGCGACCGAAGAACCCTGTTCCCGCTCCAAGCGGCCCTCGGCTACGATCTGGCGCAGAACCTCTTCCTTGGCGGTAGCAACCTGATCGTCGAGGGCGTGACCGATTTCTGGATACTGTCGTCCGTGTCGGAGTACCTGGCCTCCCAAGGCCGGCAAGGTCTCGATGAGAGCCTGACGATCACGCCTGCTGGCGGCGCCCAGAAGATCCCCTACATGGCGGCGCTGCTTGCGTCGGAGAACCTGAACGTGCTGGTTCTGCTCGACCACGAGAAGGACGCGATCTCGACCCGAGAAGATCTCCTGAAAACGAAGGTCCTCCGGGAGAACAACATCCTTTCGATCGCTGATGCCTTCGAGGAGGACGCGCGCCCCAAGGATGCCGACATCGAGGACCTGCTTGACGCCGCGATCTACGAGAAGCTGGTCCGTGACAGCCATGCTCGCGAGATCGGGAAGAAGAAGCTCACTTTGAACGACCGCATCCCGAGGCTTGCCAAGCGCATGGAGCAGGCTCTCAACAGTGTCGATGTGGAGTTCATCAAGACCCGCCCCGCGCGCCGATTTCTCGAAAAGATGGGGCAGACACCTGAAGATGTTCTGACGCCTGACGCCATAGACCGGTTCGAGCGCCTGTTTCGAGCTGTCAACGAGAAGCTCGCGCGTCACTTGGTGCGCGACGCTAAGCCCTTCCATTGAGCCTGTGGTGTCAGGCCAACACTCTTCTTCGCTACAGATCGCTCGCCCATGAGATACCTTAGCATAAGACGTGAGATCGAAGGCAGCCTACCAACTGTGGCGGAGCTCCTTCGTCAGAAGGGCGAGAACGACGCTCTCCGCGCCATGAGCCAGGCGGATATCGAGATCGCCGAGGTCGGCTACGACAACTGGAATGGCGGCACCGAGCTCTGGACTATCTTCCTTCGTGTCCCTGTGAGTGTTTTCGTGTCGATCGAAGGCCGCCGGGGCGAGATCGCCGAGCTCATCTCGAAGAACCTCGAACTCGTCACAGGAAAGGACAACGGATACTGGGTGAGCGCGGAGATCTCGCCGATGCGCGCGCCGCCCCCGGGGCGGCGTCTTCCAGACGGGATGATCGCCGAACGGACACGCGCTGCCATCCTTGACGAGATGCGCGCCAGGCAGACCGCCTGGCACGGGGCTCTGGATGAGATCGCATTTCTCAGCCGCATCTTCGATCTAACCTCACTGCCCTCTCATGACAGCCGGTTCCAGAACGCCGAGCAGGACATCTGGCAGCACTGCATCAACAACTTCGACTGGTCACAGGACTGGATCTACAGCGACCCGCGCTTCCGTCTCTATGCCACCGACCAGGCCATCTTCCTGAAGTTCATCTGTGAAGTTCTTCATCCCATCGTCCGGAAAGACGACGCGGAGCAGGACGCGCTCGCCCGGGCGTTCAACGGTCACCTGCGGACTGACGGGTGGGAACTCGTCGAGGACGCCATCATCGATGGCCGGCCGGCCTATGTGCCGCAACGCAAGGTTCACGCCCTGGGTGGATCGGTCCAGCGCATCAAAGCCGTGGCGGCCACTCTGAACTCGGATACGCTCTACGAAGACCTCCGGCGCCTCGAGCGCATCGGCGACAGCGAGCCTGGCGAAGCGATCGCCTTGGCCAAGGAAATCGTGGAGAGCTGCTGTAAGCTGATCCTCGATGATCGGAAGGTTTCCTATCCTGATAAGGCTGAGATCCCCGAGCTGCTGAAGCTCCTCCGCAAGGAGATCAAGATCATGCCGGACGGGATCAATGAGAACGCAAAGGGCGCGAATGAAATCAGGGGTATCCTGACAAGCTTGGGGAACATCGCGCACTCCCTCGCCCCGCTGCGCAATGCCTATGGAAAGGGTCATGGCCGCGGTCGCGATTTCAAGGGCCTTCAGCCACGTCATGCTCGCCTCGCGATTGGGGCCGCCAGCACATTTGTTGATTTCGTCCTGGATCGTCATCTTTCCCAGGTTTCTGGCGAGACCGCCGACAGAACATTGGGAGAGGGAGACCAATGAACCAGCTCTCGGTTGAACGGGCGGTCGTCGTCGATGCGCGGCGTCCGGAACAGCAGGAAGGCCCGACAGATGAAGCGTGATCCGGATCTCGAGCGTAACATCCTGCTGGCCATCGAGGCCTACGACGGCGAGTCCCGTCCGGGCTACGCCGATCTCTCCGGCCTTGATGCTGCTAAGATACAAGTCGACTATCAGGTGCGTCTCCTTGATGAAGCCGGGTTGATCTCAGCGATTGACGCGAAGACGATGAAGGCGCGTTTCGCGATGTTACCGATCCGGCTGACCATGGCTGGACACGAGTATCTCGACACCATCCGCGACGAGGAAATCTGGCGCCGCACCAAGGAGGGTGCCCGGGCCGTCGGGAGCTTCAGCCTCGAGGCGCTTGGAGCGCTGGCCAAAGGCCTGGTGCGAGAGAAGATCCGAAAGCACACCGGGGTCGAGGTCGATCTGTGATGGCTGCCGTTCCACGCTTCGCCTTCACTCCGCGCCAAAGAAGGGCGCGCGCGATTGCCAAGGACTTGAAGGCACTCGACGAAGCCCTGACGGCCGTGATCGGGAGCATCCTCCAGGAATCGAACCGCACCGCCGGCACGATAGTCGGAGTCGCGACCTCGAAGCTTGTCGCCGCCGGCGTGATGGCAGGGACCTTCGGCGGTATTGCCGCCTTCGGAGTCGCGAGCACCGGCACGGCGATCGCAACCCTGTCTGGGGCGGCCGCCACAACGGCAACGCTCTACTGGATCGGCTCCAGCGTCGGTATGGGTGTTGCCGCAGGAAGCTTCATAATGACGGGCGGCGCGATTGCTGCCGGCATCCCGGCCGCCATCCTCGTGCGCAGGCGCGTGTTCGGACGTCGCAGGACCGGCAAGAGCCTGAGCGCCCAGGAACAGGCGGCGCTCTATGCCGCCCTGCGCCTCGCTGCGCCCGTGCATGCAACGCGATCCAAGGCGGTGCCGCTCGCCCCCATCGAGATGCGTCTCTTCGCCCGGCAAGGCCTGCTGCCACTCGCATCGACGCTCTACGCGCTCTACGCCAAAGATACACAAACCGATGGAGACGATACATGCGCAGCGCACTCGGGGTCTTTGGCCTACTGGCCGCGGCGGCGACTGCGGCGCGCCCTTCTGCGGCTCGAAAGCATCGCCGGGAAATGGGCCAAAGCATGAGCCGGCGTAGCGCCGCCGTGGTGCTCGCGGTCACATTCCAGCGCCTCATCGACGATCCGGATCGGGAGTGGAGGGTGGAGGAGGCGCTCGTCCTGGACGCTCTTCGCCGGTCCCGGAACGATCTTGCCGAGGCAAGCGAAGCGGATCTCGCGGCTTATCTGGTCGGCCTCGAGCCCGAACAGCTGCGCGGCGTCGTCTCGAACGTGAAAGGCATCTACCATGAACTGCTTTTCGAAGCGGCGGAGAATGCGGATGGCGACATCGTTCTGGCGCAGCTTCCTGTGGCAACGAACCACCCGGGATCGGACGTGGAGTTTACCATCGACGGCGAGGTCATCGGGGCGGTGCAACTCAAGGCCGTGGCCTCGCCCGAACGCGTCTACGAGCACCTGACGCGATACCCCGGCATCGACATCGTTGCCACCGAGGAGGTCGCCGCCATGATTCCGGGCGTTTCGAGCAGTGGATACAGCAATGCAGAACTCGAATCGGAAGTGCTCGCTGCATTCGACACGCTGCCTGGCGAGAGCGTTGCCCAGGAGATGGTAGAGGCTGCGGGCGCCTCCGCCCTTGTCGGCGCGGCCTTCGCGGCTCGGAGGGCGCTCCAGGCCGGGCGCGTGGAGCCGCGCGCCCTCAGGGCCGCCATGGGCGATGTCGGGGTCGGCCTGACGACGGCCCTGGCTCTCGACGCATTGCTTGGCGGGGCATAGGCTCAACGGTTCCGATCCCGGACTGAGGGAGGGGGTTGTCGCCTGAACTGACCGGGCCAGAGACGCAGATCAGAATTTCCGAGAAGCGCTGCAGGGAACCAGTTCCCTGCGATGAGAGAGCTCAGATACCCACCCGAACCCGTCACACCCGCACTTGCGGGCATGTCCACCGCCGACTATGTCCGGCTCCTTCATCCGATGGACTCCTACGGTAAAGTGACGATTGGCAGGATCGACGCTCGGGAAAAGGCCGAGTTTCGGACTTACCAGCCGTCGACCGCGCCCTTTTCCGCGGAGGTCATGCTCGACGAGAGCGCCTACATCACGCTCAATCGCTTCAACGGCCCTCGGTCGTCGAAGAAGGTGGCGGAACTGAACGCCCTGTACCTTGATCTCGACGTTTGGCGCCTGCAGGACAATGGCATTTCCTATCCTTCTGGATGGGCGCAGAAGCTGGCAACCAGACTCGAACAGGCCGACCTACCTCAGCCCTCGTTGCTGCTGGCGACTGGCCGCGGACTTGCTGCGATCTGGCTGATCCGACCGCTGCCCAAGGCGGCCCTGGCGCGATGGAGTTCCGCCATGAAGACATTGATCCAGTTGTTCACCGGGTTGGGTGCTGACAGCGCCTGTTCTGACTGTCCCCGTATATTCCGACTGCCCGGCACGGTGAACCTGAAAGCGCGGAGGGTGGTCGAAATTATCGGGGGAACTGGTCAGCGATACGATTTCGAGGGCTTCGCTGATCGCATCTATATAGCCGCTGGGAAGCCCACCCGGGCGGAACTTGAGGCGCGGATAAAGAAGGCCTCAGATCGGCCGGCTCCGCCGAGGAATGGGGGCCTGTCGCCGCGCCAGCGCTTTGCTTTGATCGAGCAGGATCTGTTGCGGCTTCTCGAGCACTGGGGTGGTTCGGTGCCCGAAGGCCATCGCAATATATGGCTGCACCTCATGGCGACCTGCCTTACCCATACAATACCGGACGGCGATCTGGGGACTCGGGTCGAGGAAATCGCCCGGCGGGCCACGCCGGGGTTGCCGGAGGGCGAGATTGCACGCCTGGTCCGGGCCGCCGAAGCCAGGGCGCAGGAGGCAAGTTCGTCCTGTCCGCTCCTCGATGGGCGTCTGCATTACAGGGGGCAGACCGTTGCGACCCAGCTCGACATCTCTGACGACCTCGCCCGGACCCTCGGCTTGCGTCAGGTCTATTCCGACACCGAGCGCGCGCGGAGAAAGGCCGAAAAGGAAAAGCGGCGGCGCCAGGAAGTCGGCGCTGTGACGCGCAAGGAATATCTCGACCGGAACGCGGACAGCCGCGAAAAGCCATGGCTTGCCGTCGGCATGTCGCGGGCGACGTGGTACCGAAAGGGCAAGCCGCGTCCAGTGGACGCAGCGGGCGACGAGGATTCATCGGACGACGAAGACGATCCCTCAGTGAGACAGGTCCGTGTCCGCTACACGGGGGGAACCCAGGCCGCAGGCCAAGGCTGTGAGCTCGTCTCACGGCCACAGGCCCCGATTCACCCCCGCCGCGCGCAGCGCCCGCCGCGCCCGGCGAGCGCCCGACGCAGCCGAAGATCGTGGTGGAACATGATCGAGGAAGGAGAGGCTGCGGCCGTGACCAGATGCCCACCGGTAGGATCGCGCCCGGGACGCAGGTAGTTGCAATGACTGGCCTTTCAAACCAGTCTGTTGAAAATGGGGGTGTCCGCAAACCGTGTTGGTGTGCTTCGTGATTTCGTAGAAAGGCCTATATCACTCCGCTTTTCCAGCGGAGGATGCCCTTGCTACACCACGACTTTCGCCGTTTTCTCGATTCCCTCGACGGTCTGAGCCCGGCCCAGATTGAGGACGCCCAAACGAAGATCCAGGATCTCCGACGGAAGACGGAAGCAATCTCGGAGATCGAGGCACGGACAATTCAAGATCACAAGTGCCCCTTCTGTGGTGATGAGCGCCGGCAGAAGTGGGGCCGCACGCGGACCAAGGTCCAGCGCTACCTCTGCACCGGCTGCCAGAAGACCTATTCGGGCCGAACCGGCAGCGCCATCGGCCACATCCATCGCCCAGACCTGTTCATGGCGGCGCTGCGGGACATGCTGGGCACCTCCGCACCGCAGTCGGTGCGCAAACTCGCGAGACGGCTCGGGCTCAACAAACACACGGTCTGGCGCTGGCGAATGCTGGTGTTTTCAATCATCGAACGCAGTGGCTCCTCGGCGAATTTTTCCGGGATCATTGAGGCTGACGAAACCTACCAGCGAGAGTCTCGAAAAGGTTCTCGCGAATGGGTCAGGCACTTCGCAGATCCGATGAAGGTCGCACCGCCGCCCCGCCCCAGGTGGGAGGGCATCTCCTCGGTCGTGATGGCACGGCTGCTCGGCGTGAACCAGAAGACCGCATGGAAGTTGGGGCACGCCATCAGGGAAATGATGGACGACCGGAACGCCGAGCTGCTGCCGCTGGAGGACATCGTCGAGGTCGACGAGGCGTATGTCGGAGGAGCATCGAAATCCCTCTCAGGAGCCTACCATCCCAGGGGTAAGGGCACCGCAAAACCGATGATCTTTGTAGCCGCCTCACGAGACGGGCAGGTAGATCAACGCGGTCGGCATCAGGAACCGGGCCGGTCGTGATCGGAGAGGCACTCTTCGTGGTCGCGTAACACCTCAAGAATGCGGCAGTTGGCAACTCGGTCGGACCTGCACTCGCTGATCATTCGTTGCAATTCCATCCGGAGCGCCTCAAGCCGAGAGATGCGCGCCTCCACCTCGCGGAGCTGTTTCTGAGCGACCGCATCGACCTGCGCACAGGACCTTTCTGGGCTGTCAGATAGGTCCAGAAGCTCTCGTATCGCCTCCAATGAGAAGCCGAGTTGTCGAGAGTGCCGGATAAAGGCGAGCCGGTCGAGTTCCAGTGTCCCGTAGCGACGCTGGCCGCCTTCGCTCCGCCCGGGCTCGGGCATCAAACCTATCTGTTCGTAATAGCGGATCGTCTGCACGTTGGTGCCGGTCCTCCTTGCCAGCGTCCCAATGGACAACATAATCGTCTCCTTCCGTCGTTAGCGTCGCGTCCCCGAGGCCAAAGATACGTAAAACCTCTTCGCGCGGCTTGAACCTACAGTTGCTGTAGGTCCTATATCGAGTTCCGATCGAAGAATCACGACGGAGAAACATCATGGCAGACGGGAGCGCAGGACAACGCGAATGGCGCGTCACAGGCATGGATTGCGGGTCATGCGCCGCAAAGGTGCGCGGAGCGGTTGAGCGCCTGCCTGGCGTCGAGGGTGTCGATGTCGCCCTGATGGCCGAGCGGTTGCGACTGACGCTCGATGAGACACAGACATCGCCCGAGTGCATCGAGAAGGCGGTGCGAGGCGTCGGCTTCGGTATCTCGCCCAAGGGCGCACGGCCAGAGAAGCCCAAGGGCGGCTTTGTCCTGCCGGATGGAGCATTTCCGGATGCGCCGGAGGCCGTGGAAATCGACCGCGAGCCGGAGGAGATCACTGGGCCCGACGATGATGCACCGACCTCCTGGTTGAAGACTTCCAAGGGTCGCCTTGTGCTCGGAACCGGCGTACTGCTCGCGGCAGCTTGGGCGTCACGGCTTGTCCTGCCGGCTGAGATCGCGCATTGGGCGTTCGTCCTGGCGACACTGGTCGGGATCGCGCCCGTGGCACGGCGCGCCTTCGCCATGACGCGGGCCGGCATGCCTTTCACCATCGAGATGCTGATGACTATCGCCGCTGGCGGCGCGCTGATAATCGGTGAGCCGGAAGAGGCGGCGCTCGTCGTCTTCCTCTTCGCCGTGGGCGAACTCCTGGAAGGCGTCTCGGCGGGCAAGGCGCGCGACAGCATCCGGGCGCTCTCGAAGCTCGTGCCGAAGACGGCGCGGCTCGAGGTCGGCGGCAAGACACGTGAGGTCGCGGCCGAGAAGCTCCAGATCGGCCAGGTCGTGCAGGTCCGCCCCGGCGACCGCGTGCCCTGCGACGGCGAGGTGATCGAAGGCACCTCTGGCGTCGACGAGAGCCCGGTCACTGGCGAAAGCGTCCCGAGCCTCAAGGAACCGGGCGCGGAGGTCTTCGCCGGGTCGATCAACGCCGAGGCGCTTTTGCGCGTGCGGGTGTTGAGGTCGGCCGAGGACAACACCATCGCCCGCATCGTCCGCCTCGTGGAAGAAGCCGAGAGCGCCCGCGCGCCCACCGAGCGCTTCATCGACCGGTTCAGCCGGGTTTACATGCCCGCCGTGGTCGGAGCAGCTGTTCTCGTCGCCGTCGTCCCTCCTCTTGCCTTTGGCCTGGGTTGGGAAGAATGGATCTACCGCGCGCTGGCGCTGCTGCTGATCGGCTGCCCCTGCGCGCTGGTAATCTCTGTGCCGGCCTCGATCACTTCGGCGCTCTCCACGGGGGCGCGCAACGGCCTGCTGATGAAGGGCGGCGCAGTGATCGAGGCGGCGGCCCGCACGACCCATGTCGCCTTCGACAAGACCGGGACGCTCACGCATGGCAGGCCCCGCGTGACGGACGTAGCGCTGCTGAGCGGGAGCGAGGATGACCTTCTGGCCCTTGCGGCCGGCGTCGAGAGCGGCGCGAGCCACCCTCTGGGACAGGCGATCTGCGCGGAGGCCGAGCGGCGGGGCGTGGGTGCGGCGGCAGCCAAGGGGGGCCGCGCGCTCCCCGGCAAGGGGGCTGAGGCCTCCATCGACGACGTGACGGTCTGCGTCGGCTCTCCGCGGCTGGCGGAGGAGCGCGGCGCGCTCGCGGACGACCTGCGGAGCAGCGTGGCGGCGCTGGAAGCCGACGGCAAGACCGTGGTCATCGTGTTGCGCGATGACGTGCCCCAAGGCCTCATCGCGCTGCGGGACGAGCCGCGCGCCGATGCGGCGAATGCGGTTGCGCAGTTGCGGGGCCTCGGCATCTCTTCGGTCATGCTGACCGGGGACAACCCGCGCACGGCGCAGGCTATCGCAGACGGGCTCGGGCTCGAGCATCGCTCGGAGCTAATGCCGGAAGACAAGGTGACGGCGATCCGCGACCTGACGGCGGACGCACGGGTGATGATGATCGGCGACGGGATCAACGACGCGCCCGCGCTCGCCGCCGCGCATGTCGGCGTTGCCATGGGCTCGGGCACCGATGTCGCGCTCGAGACGGCCGACGCGGCGATCCTGCGCAACCGCGTGACCGATGTGGTAGGCATGGTCCGTCTCTCCCGCGCCACCATTTCAAACATCCACCAGAACATCGCGATCGCGCTCGGGCTCAAGGCTATCTTCCTGGTGACAACCGTGCTCGGGATCACCGGCCTCTGGATCGCGATCCTCGCGGATACCGGCGCCACGGTGCTCGTCACGATGAACGCTCTCCGGCTGCTGTTCTTCCGGCCCCACGGGCACACCTGAACCTGCGGGGCACGTCGGTCTGACCGCTGAGACACGCCCCGATCACGCAGCCTCAACGATCTGAAAAGGAGACACTGATGATACTCACTCGCCGCGCCATGATGGCTTCCGCCGCGTGCTTCGCCGCGACAGCGCCAACCGCCGGACTGGCCCAGCGCTCCCCCGCGATCCACGTCCTGAAAGATCCGAATTGCGGCTGCTGCACCGCCTGGATCGAGCTCCTGAAGGAGGATGGCTTCAAAGTCACCACCGAGCGTAGCTTCGGGACCCTCCTGATCCGGCATAAGCTCGAAAACGGCATCCCCCAGAGCATGACCTCCTGTCACACCGGCGAGGTCGAGGGCTACATGATTGAGGGACATGTGCCGACGACCGACATCCGAAGGCTCCTCTCAGAGCGCCCCGATGCCATCGGTCTCGCCGTTCCCGGCATGCCTTACGGGTCACCGGGCATGGGTCCAGAGGATGAGCGGGAAGCCTACGATGTGTTCCTGATCCATAAGGATGGCACCACGGGTAACTTCTCAAGCTACGCTGTTGCCTGAGGGCTTTAGGATCGCCGTGAGGTCACTGCACAGGGAATGTCAGCAAATCGTGTTGGCCGCCTTCGTTCTGCCGAAAATAGCCAATATTGCCTCTCCCTTTGTGCCGGAGATGCTGTATGCGCCACGCCACGCCTACCCAACTGCTTGATATTCTTCTGAAATCCATTTCCGAACTGCCGCCCGCGCAGATCTTGAGAGCGGAGGCGGCCCTTGCGACCGCGCGACGGAGAGCGGAGGCCGTCGTCGAGATCGACGAGGTTGGCCAGGCGCGGGCCTGTCCCCATTGCGGCTCCGACGATCGGGTTTCCTGGGGTTCTACACGCGCCGGTGCGCGGCGCTGGCGGTGCCAGGTTTGCTCGCGGACCTGGACGGGGCGGACCAACACGCCACTCGCCCATATTCATCGCCTCGGCCTCTTCATCGAAGCCCTCCGCAACATGCTCAACCCGGGGGACAATCCGCTCTCCTGCCGGAAGCTGGGAGCCCGCCTCGGGGTCTCTCGCGACACAGTCTGGCGCTGGCGGATGATCGTATTCAACCAGTTGCTGAAGGTCGAGCCGAACGCCCTCTCTGGGATCATCGAAACCGACGAGACTTTCCAGAGGGAAAGCCGGAAGGGATCGCGTGAGTGGGTTCGGCATGCTCAAGATCCAACTCTGTTTCCGCAGCCGCCCAGAAAGCGGTGGCATGAGTATGGACGCAAGGGTCCACCGCAGTCCATCGTGCGCCAGTGGCTGCGCCCGCTACTCGGCGTCGTCGATCGAACCGGGCTGGCCAGCTTCCAGCACATCAGAGACAACAAGCAGCCGACAATCGAGGCGGCGCTCATGCCGCAGGTGGCGCCGGACGCGATGGTCCTGTTCGATGGCGCGCCGCAGTATGAGGCCATCGCGCGAACCCGAGGGTTCTCCTACACGGTTCTGGTCTCAGGCCGCCGCTGGAAATCCACCCCGAAAGCCTACCACCTGAATACGGTGAATAGCCTCCACGCCGAGTGGAAGGGCGAGTTCCGCAAGAAGTGGCGGGGTCCCGCGAGCAAGTATCTCGACGGCTATGCCCGATGGATGGTCGCACGTCGGCATGGCGATCCGCTGACGATCTTCCGGGCACTTCTCGCGGACGTCTGATCCCGGTTCCCCCTCCAAACATCGCGGTCAGTCGCCGGGGAGCTTGCGGCTCCGGAAGAGGTCGCTCCTCGAAGGGGTCACTGCTTCAGGAGCAGCGTGCCGAGGGCGATGCCGGCGGCAATCCAGATGGCGACGATGACCACCGCTCCTACAACGCTTCGTGGCCGATCGCGGATACCGTCGGCGCGCTCCCTGAATTCGACCATCAATCCTTGTGGGATCAAACGCACAGCGAGCATGAGGCCAAGCGGAACGATCAACAGATCATCCAGGTATCCGACGACAGGGATGAAATCTGGGATCAAGTCGATCGGACTCACCGCATAGGCGGCAACCGCTCCTGCGACCAGCTTAGCCATGAGCGGCGTTCTGGGATCGCGCGCAGCGATCCACACCGCGACCACCTCGCGCTTCAGATCCGCTGCCCACCGTTTGATCCCATCAATCCAGCTCATGCTATACGAGTCTCGCAGATACGGGCGATCGAGAAGCACCCGGGCAAACGCTCCGAATGCATACCCTGACACGGCATCCAACGCCACCCCGACGGGGGCGCCGCAACTTCACAACACGATTTGCTGACATTCCCACTGCACATATCTCACACCGCGCACTCGCAGCGAAAGTAAGGAAAGTCGCCTTGATGACATTCAGGACAAAGGGAATGGTAGCTAAAGTCGCTGCTTTCTTTGGTGGATATCAGCAGCTGCACGGGCAGGTTGCTGCCACCGGTGCGGATCTGGCCAATCTCGCAACCCGCGGTCCGATCATCGGCGGCTGATAGACAAGCCGCCGATTTTTCGTCCTCAGGTTTTTTGCCTACGTGGAAAAGTACCATTTCTTCTGCACCGCCCCGCCGGGGTGGTAGCGCCAGGTAACGGTATTACCGGCGCTTACCATTACCAATATAGGAGGCCGGAAATGGCCCAGAAGAACAGCGCGTCACTTGAGAAACAGGTCAGGGGCGGGGTCAAGAAGCTCACCGAAGAGGGCAAGCCGATCACCAATCTTACGGTCCGCGAAGCGATCGGTGGCGGATCTTTTCGGGACATTGGCCCGATGCTGAAATCGATCAAGGCCGAGATTGCGGCGCAGCAACAGGCAGCGCGGCAAGCGCCCGATATGCCGGAGGATTTTCACGACGCGGCATCCGCGATGTGGAACACCGCCTGGTCGCTCGCCGATGAGATCGCGGCATCTGAGCGGCGCGCGCATGCCGTCGAGAGCGACAAGCTGAAGGCGGAGGTTCAGGAAGCGCTCGAGAACTGCGGTCAGGTTGAGGATGAGCGCGACGAAGCCGAGGCGCGGGCCCGGGAAGCCGCGGAGCAGGTTCAGGCTCTCACCGAGAACCTGCGCAAGGCCGAGCTCGAGATCGCGGGGCTGAACGGTCAGCTTGCCGCGCGCGACGATGCCGAAGCCCGCGCCGACAAAGCGGCAGCTAAGGCCCAGACTTTGGAAGAGGCACTGCGCAAGGCCGAGCTGGAGATCGCCGCACTCAGCGGGCGGCTCGCGGAGCGCGACGACGACATCGTGCATCGGACCAAGGGGGCGAAAGCCCAACCTGTCTCGCTGGCGTCGTCCTCTGAAGAGCCCGGCCAGCGCGACATGTTTGCCGACGCAGACGGGAAGGATAACCCCGAGAAAGCGGTCAATGCGACGGCAGGCTGATATCGTGTGATCGACGATCGACCTCACGAATTCCGACGTCATGTAAACGAAGGCGCCCGCATCCAGCCGATGCGGGCGCCTTTCTTGTTTCTGATCAGAGCGATGATAGCTGCCTGCCAGGGCGCCGGCGCGCAGGGTGCTCAGTCAAGCTTGGGCAGGCCGAGGAAGGCTCGGTCCTTCGGATTGCGGATGCGGGCATGCAGCCGCGCCAGGCTCTGCGCCCGCTTCTCCTCGCTCAGATTCTGCACGGCTGCAAGAAAAGCCGCGCCGTAGAGGATCTTGCGGCGAGTATCGTCAGCGCGCTGCTGCCTGGTCTCCTTGGCCTTCAGGTCGCGCTGGCGCTGGCGCAGCTGCTCCATCCTCTGCTCGAGCTTCTCGATCTCGTCGCTGTATTTTGCCATTGGTGATCCTCCATTGCGGCTTCCATGAGGGACTTGGGTCCCGCCGGGGGAATCCGCGCGCATACGGTCGGATCGACTGCGATGGACGGTGAGCGTTGGGTGCCTACCCAAGCCTGGAAAAGGCGAAGGGCGCGATTACGCAAACCGGGGGTTTGCTGCGCGCCTGCCGCGGGCTTTTTTTTGCGCGAAAGTCCCGGCCGGGCACAATCTACCGATCATGCTACACCGTGCCTGCAACTTCTCGATCAGCATCAAGGGCCGCTCGAATTGCGCGTCGCTCCTCGGCGCCGTCGCATATCGCATCGGGGGATCTCTCTTCGACCACCGCCTCGGTCTGCGCAAGTCCTACCGGTCAAAGCGCGACGTCGTCAGTGTCGAGATGATCCGCGGCGGTGGCGATATCGAAGGATTCTGGAATTTGGTCGACGCTTCCGAGACCCGCATCAACGCCCGGGTCGCGCGCGAATTTCTCATTTCGCTTCCCGCCGAGCTACCGCTCGACACTCAGCGCGGGCTCGTGCGCGGCTTTTGCCTCTGGCTTCATGACCAGTACCGGATCTCATCCTTGGCAGCGATCCATCACCCGCATGCGGATGGGGCTGACCGCGAGATCCTGCGTGACCTGATCCCGCAGACCGAGGGCCGAATCCCGCCGAAATGTGCCCGGGGAGACGGACGTGGTGATCCTCGCAATCACCATGTCCACATCCTGTGCCCGACCCGAGAATACCTGCCCGACGAGGGCCGCTTCGGCAAGAAGCTGCGGCATCTCGACGACAAGGTGACCGGACCGGAAATAGTCCAGGCCTGCCGCGACGAATGGCAGAAGCGCGTGAATGTCGCGCTCGCACGGCATGGCGTCAAGCAGAGGGTCGATCTCCGCAGCTATGAGAAGATGGTCGCCGCCGGCGATGCGCCGGATGGACTTGTGCCGCAACGCAAGCTCGGACCGAAAAACACGGCGCGCGGGCGCCGGTTCGAGATCGAACGCGGTCACGATGTCTCCTTCATGGGCAGAGAGCGCAAGCAGACCCAGGACCACAATGCTGTGGTCTGGTCCTGCTGGATGAAGGTCCGAGCTCTCGAGCGGGAACGGTCCCGCGTTCTCGCCACAGAGATCGCCGCGGCGCGCGAGGCCGCGCGACGGGCCGAGGCTGCAACCGCAAGAGCGAAGATCAAAGCTGCCCGGAGCGAGGCGGATGCCGCCGAGGCCATCGCAAGCGCCCCGCATCTCGACTGCCTCGACCCGCTGTCCCAGGCGATCGCCTGGGCCAACAGCGGCGCCAGCGCGCCCACCGGCGGGGAGTTCGACAAGTTCGTGGATCTGGAGGACGACAGTTCGGTCGCCGCTTCCGGCGCCCTGACGCCTCCCTCCGAGCCTGTGAAGGCCACCATCCGGCACAAGGCGCGGGGTCGCCGGCGACAGCGTCAAGAGATGCGATCCTGAGGCCTGGTAGAGCGTGACGTCGTCCTCCTTCGGCTTCCGCGCTGTTCTCCTTGGTGAGATCAGCGCGGAAGCCGAAGGAGGACGGAGGAAAAGGGAAGGCATTTGACTGGCGCAGATTGCCAGCCCCCTCGATGGAGCCCCACATGTATCACGATCCCAACGGCCCGCGTCTGCGGTCCGCTCATGTCCCGCACACCGCCTGTCCAATCGCGTCTCTGTTCGCCGCCAGCGGCGAAGGTCTCGCAAATGCGGCCGGTCTGCTCGCCGGCAAGGACGGTGCCCGCCTGGTCAGCCGCCTCCAGGAGGCAATCTCGCGCGGCGCGACCGAGGCCAGGTCGACCCGGCGCGATCTCTTCGATCTGCTCGACATCCTCGCTCTCGAGAATGTCGACGACGGCACACGCCCGGAGGCCGCGTATTTCGCCGGTATCGATCCCGCAGATCCGGTTGTCGAGGAGATCTGCCTCCTGACCGATCAGCTTCGCGAGGCCCTCGTCATGGCGGACCTGGAACGCCCGCCTGCCTCGCGACTCCGGCCCGCCGCGTAATTCCGCGCGACGGACCACGCCGCCATCAGCTTCTCCTGCGGTGGCGGTGCTTGACGGTGCCAGAGAATGAGATCGCGGCACGGGCCGCGGCCTGGTCACCCAGGAGACGATCATGACCTTGATCGACATTCATGCCGAAGGGGGCACTCGGCTGGCCGATGCGGCCAGCTTCCATGCGGCCGACTTCATCCGGGAGCACGGCCTTGGCCTCTACGACCTTTTCGAGATTCTCGACGATCCGGTCGGGCAGGAAGCGACGCTCGGTCTCGTCCGCGAGAGCGACAAGGGCCTGCCTGACGGCCGCATTATTGCGGGCGACATGAGAACAGTCCGGTCGGTCCTCGAAGGGATTCCGCATCTTAGCCTCGATCGGCTCGCGGCCGAGGGAAAGGCGTCTTTCGATATCTACAACGCCATCCGCTGGTACGGTGCACGGGTCTCAGATCTCTGCGCGCGTCTCGGCTGAGAACTCCGCCGAAAACCCCTCAAAAACAGACCGGTAAATGTCTCTCCGAGCGCCTCAAGCCTCGGAGGGCGTCCGGCTGATCTCCGGCGTTTCAGGGAGATACCGAACCGTATTCCCGGATGCAATTTTTTCGGGAGGCCTGGTCCGATGTTCTCCTCGTGAACAGAGAAACACGAGAAAAATGACTTATCACTTCGATCCCCAGGCCGTGCAGCTTCGCGCTGCGCCCAGCAATCCGATCCTCCCGATCCAGCTGATTTCCGGCGACGATCTCGCAACCCTGCTGCTGTATTCCGGCACGACCTCGGCCTTCCGCACGTGGTGTACGGACCTCGGCATCACACCCGTGCCCGGCCGTCGGGACATTTACGACCCGGTGCTGGTTCGTCAGCGTCTCGACGAGGCGCAGCGGCTGAATACGCCCGCAAATCTCGATCAGCCGACCTCGCTGGTTGAGCAGCGGAGGCAGCGCCGTGGAGAATAAGATTCTGAAGAATGTGCACCGGGTCACGAAGACCCTGAAGGACGGCACCGCCCGCGAGTATCACTATTGCTTCCGTGGCGGGCCGCGCTTCTGGTCGAGCACGGACAAGATCAAGAAAGGTTCGAAGGCCTATGAATCCCGCTATGAGGAGGTGCTGCGCTCCGTCCAGTCGCTGGCGCTGAAAGGGAAATCGGACAAGAACAGTACCCGCGCGAAGGTCGCAGAGTATCGAGAAAGCGCAGCATATCAGAAGCTCGCTCCGCGCACGAAAGCGGATTACGAGAAGTACCTCAGGCCCTTCGAGGAAGAGTTCGGCAGCGATCCGATCAAGATGTTCGAGGAAGTCGCTGCGGTCGCCGAGATCAACAATTTCAAGAAGAACTGGGCGCATTCGCCCAGGCAATATGACTACGCCACCGCTGTCGTCACACGCTTCCTGAACTGGTGTAAAAAGACGGACATGAGCATCCGGTTCCATCATCATATTCAGACTGAATATCTCTACGAGTCTGATCGCGCTGGGCTCATCTGGAGTCCCGAGGAAATCCAGGCGTTGCTCCACGTGGCCACCGATCTCGAACGCCGGATCGTGCTCGCGGCGCGCGGGGGTATTACGCCGCAGGATCTCGGGCTTCTTACGCGCGCGCATGTTGAGAAGACCCCGAAGGGTCGGCGCTTGTCTTTCCGCCGGACGAAAACGGGCAAGCCCTTCAATATTCCTCTGACACCTGACCTCGCGGAACTGGTTGATACCATGGCTGTGGGGCAGGAGCGACTTCTGCTGTCGCTGACAGGACGTCCGCTCAGGCCCGAGCGAGCCTCGGGGATTATCAGGAACCTGAAACACAGGGCGAACGCAGAGAATCGCGGTTCCGTTCGTGAGGAACTGCACCTCTACGACATGAGGGGCACTGCCGCGACCACGCTCATTCGCGCCGACTGCTCCTTGCGTGAAGTAGCGACTTACATGGGGTGGGGGCTCCGGCACGCTTCGAACATTATCGAGGAGTACGTCCGCTTGGTGCCGGAAGAAAGTGATCGCGTCGCGGAAAAGCTCCGCCTGTTCTGGAAGCGCGAGGCTGAGGCTTCGAAATCTTCCGAGTAGCGGCAATCCGATAGAGAGCCATGAAATCACGCCGTCGGGGCATTCCCGGCGGCGTCATCGATTCCGGTGAGTCGATCGGTGCTTCCATGATCGCGGCCAATGGACACGAGTTCGAAACTGTAAACCCAGCTTGTAAACCGGAGTAAACTGGAGTGGCTTCTTGGGAGAAGGGCGCTCGAGGGCCCATATTTTATTGGAGGCGAGTACCGGAATCGAACCGGTGTGGACGGATTTGCAATCCGCTGCGTCACCACTCCGCCAACTCGCCAAGGCCCTTAGAACAAGGGACTTTGTGGTGTGGGGCCTGATATCGTCTTATTTTGGTCGGCACAAGCCGAAAGATTTCCTGTTTATGGATTTCGATGCATCGGGCATTCAGAAACACCACCGGCATATCAAAAACATAATTGGTGTTGCTCTGTTGAAAACGACCGCTTCAGGCCTCGTTGCCAAATCTTGTGTCCGCGCGAGAGGAGCTGAGAAGGCCCGCGCAAAACGCGCCATTTCATCACAAGACAGGGGGCCTGGTTTAGCGACGCTTGAAACAGCTTTCAGACTTGGTCGGACCAATGGCCTTCTGAAGCAATAAACACTGCTTCCTCGCTTAGCCGCCCTGCCGTTCATGACTTGGAAATCCGGGGTGTGTACTCCAAGCCTCGGATGACGCCTTTTGCTCAAGCAGACCGTTGCCGAAAGGGGGGGGATGTGGCAATACCGGCCCAAGGCCACAAACGTGAGATCCGAAATGACAGATTTTTCCGCCCGCCGCAGGATCATGGTCGACACGCAGGTCCGTCCTTCGGATGTCACCAAGTTCCCGATCATAGAAGCCATGCTGGCCGTTCCCCGGGAGCAGTTCGTACCCGATGCATTGCGTGAAGCGGCTTATGCGGGCGATAACATAGAACTCGGCGACGGGCGCGTCGTTCTCGAGGCGCGTACACTCGCAAAAATGCTCGATGCCTTGGACGTGCGCGGCGACGAGCTTGTGCTCGATGTCGGTTGCGCCCTTGGCTATTCTTCTGCGGTTATCGCGCGTATGGCCCAGGCTGTCGTGGCGCTGGAAGAAGACGAAGAAATGGCCAGCGAAGCACAGGATCAACTGGTCAACGTCGGAGCGGACAACGTGGTGCTGCAGGTAGGCACGCTCGCCGAAGGTGCCGCGGAACATGGCCCCTATGATGCGATCATCGTGCAGGGCGGCGTCGGTGAATTACCGGTCGCGCTCACGGATCAACTCAAGGAAGGCGGGCGTATCATCTGTCTTTTCATGGACGAAGCACTTGGCGCGGTCCGCATTGGTTACAAAACGAGCGCTGGCATGTCTTGGCGGTTTGAATTCAACGCTGGGGCACCGGTGCTTCCGGGATTTCAGAAACAAAGGGCATTTGCATTGTAGTCCCCGTCTTTACGCGAAAACCGGCGCAGTAAATGACGTCGGAGCGGGCGAGGGACCAACATAAAAAGAGGCAGGTGAGAAATGAGGCTCTCAATGAAACGCAACTTTCTTAAGAAAAGCATTGCGCGCGGTCTCTCCGTTGCCAGTGTCATCGTGGCAACTTCCGTCGGCGCTCAGGCTGATAACTTGGCAGACGCGCTGGTCGGTGCCTACAACACAAGCGGTTTGCTTGAACAGAACCGAGCGCTGCTGCGCGCGGCCGATGAAGACGTCGCTCTGGCGACGGCAACGCTTCGTCCGGTCCTGAACTTTATCATGTCGGCTCAGCGCAATGACACGAACAGCGGTAGCAATATCGTGCCGCGCACTTTCAGTCGCCGAGATACGTTGACCGCACAGATCTCGGCAACTTGGCTGCTCTATGACAGTGGCGGCCGACAGATGTCACGTGCGGCTGCCAAAGAAACGGTTCTGGCCACCCGGCAGCAATTGCTTTCCGTTGAACAGTCCGTGCTTTTGCGTGCTGTTAGCGCTTACGTGAATATCCTCCTACAGGCGGAGAACGTAGAGCTTCGTCAGAACAACCTGCGCCTGCTGCAAGAGGAATTGCGGGCCGCTCAGGACCGTTTTGATGTTGGTGAAGTGACGCGGACCGACGTGGCGCTTGCGGAGTCGCAGGTCGCAGCCGCTCGCAGCAACCTTTCGACGGCACAAGGCGGGCTGGTCAGTGCCCGGGCTGAATATCTAAGCGCAGTCGGCTCCGAGCCGGGCACTCTTGCGGGCCAGCCGCGCATGCCGCCTCTCCCTGCCTCGATTGAACAGGCTCAGGCCGTGGCCATGCGGACGCACCCGGACATTCTCGCGGCTCAGCATCAGGTTGCTGCAGCCGAGCTTGCCATCAAGGCCGCACAATCGGATCTGGGTCCGAGCGTCAACGCCGGTGCCGACTTTAGCTACACCGATGATCTTGGGTCCGGCGCCTATAGTGAGGATACGAGCCTTACCCTGACGCTTAACCAGCCGATCTATCGCGGTGGGTCGCTGCTCGCGAGTGTGCGTCGCGCGATGGCGACTCGCGATGCGTCGCGGGGCAACCTTTTGAACGTCCAGCGTCAGGTTCTTCTGGCAGTGAACGATGCCTTTGTCCGTCTCCGTGTGGCGCGGGCAAGCCTGTCTGCGACTGCGGAACAGGTTCGTGCAGCTCAGGTGGCCTTTGACGGCATCCGTGAGGAAGCAACGCTCGGCGCGCGGACGACACTTGATGTTCTGTCGGCAGAACAGGAACTGCTTGATGCGGCAACTGCGCGGATATCCGCGCGCTCCGAAGAATCGGTGGCCGCTTATCAGCTCCTTGCTGCGCAGGGGCTTCTGACGGCCGAACGTATGCAGCTTGGCGTGCAGATTTATGATCCGACGCTGTACTACAACCTCGCCAAGGATGCGCCTTCCACGCTGAGCAAACAGTCAAAAGATCTCGATCGCGTTCTCAAAGCGCTGGGGCGCAATTAAGCAGCGTTGCTTCTGGTTGTCTGACGCGACAGCCAGAGCTACACTCATACCGAGGCAGGAGATAAAAAATGTCTGAACCGGTAGCGAATGCAGAGATCGAGGATGTTCTGTCCTCAATTCGACGATTGGTCACGGATGAAGGGCGCGGACAAAGGTCCGGCGATGCACAGGCGAAAAAGAAACCCGCAAGCAAGCTGGTTCTGACGCCTGCGCTGCGCGTTCCCGCGTCACAGCTCTCGGGTGAGAAGGCGGAGGAGCGCACCGGGGAACCGCGAACGCATGTTGCAGATATAGAAGAAGCCGGATCGCCTGAAAATCGCACCAGGGCAAGGGTTGATCCGTTTTCGAATCCACCTTGGTCAAATCCGGAAAACACCCTGCACAACGCGGCAGAGGGGTTAGCTGCGAATGCCGAACAGCCCGCTGACGGAGAGCATGCGAACAAGCCTTCGCCTCACCGGGAAATCAGTCCTTTAGCGACTTCGCCAGAGCCCGCGAAAAGCGAGCACGTGGCGCGCGCCGCGAGCCTTAGCGCAAAGATCCAAGCCTTGGAATCTGCGATTGCACAGACGCAAGATCAATGGGAGCCGGACGGCTCGCAGGGAGATGATTACGCGGGAGTTCCGACACGATCGATGAAGTGGCGCGACGCCAATGAACAGACGAATGGCAAGGAAGCGGCGATGGCGAATGAACCTGTGAAAGAGCAAGTCACCGCCACGCCTCCTCAGGCAGCGGGCCACGAGCAACAGGAAAACGACGTCGCCGACGTGTTTTCTGACGAAGGCTTCATCGACGAAGAAGCACTGCGGGACCTGGTTGCCGACATCGTTCGCAAGGAACTGCAAGGGCCTCTGGGCGAACGGATTACACGCAACGTGCGCAAACTCGTGCGTCGTGAAATCCAGCGTGCCTTGACCACGCAGCAGTTCGACTAGAACCTCGGCTCGCTCGCCAGGGCGAGCATCGCGTCGATATCCAGATATCTTTCGAGGTGATCGGCCAGCGCGTCCAGCGTTGCCTCGACTTCGGACTCGTATTGCGCGACCGAACGGTGCCCAAGGCGGTTCAGAAAGCTTTTCCGGAATGCATCGGAACTGAAAATACCGTGCATGTAGCAACCCATGACGCGTCCGTCTTTGGATGCTGCGCCCTCCGGCTGGCCGTCGATCTCGAGCCATGCACGGGTGCAGTCTGGCCCTTCTGTGCGTCCCATGTGGATTTCGTAGCCAGAAACTCTCTCCCCACCGGGGCGCGCAATGCCGCTCCGTTCTATGACCTTCTTGTCGCCGGACATTGTCGTTTCGACGTCCAATAGTCCCAGGCCAGACGCTGCGCCGGGCAGGCCGTCGACGCCGCCCGGATCGGATATCCGGGTCCCAAGCATCTGATACCCGCCGCAAAGCCCCAGTACATGCCCGCCCCGGCGCAGGTGAGCTTTAAGGTCGATGTCCCAGCCCTGTGCCCGGAAGAACGCAAGATCACCAAGCGTCGTCTTACTGCCCGGTATGAGGACCAGATCGGCGTCGCCGGGCAAGGGGAGTCCCGGTTGAACGATCTCGACCGAAACGTCCGGCTCAGAGGCAAGCGGATCGAGGTCATCGAAATTCGCCATGCGGGGCAACTTTGGCACCACGATTTTGCAGGCACCGCCGGTGTGCGATGCGATATCCAGCATGTCTTCTGCTGGAAGCCGCCACGCATCTTCAAACCAGGGAACAACACCCATGGACGGCCAGCCTGTCAGAGAAGCGATCGCATCTCGCCCAGCGTCGAAAAGAGACAGGTCGCCACGAAACCGGTTCACGGCGAATGCTTGAACGTGTGCCGCATCCTCGGTGTCGAGAACAGCCTTCGTCCCGACAATCTGTGCGATCACGCCGCCCCGGTCTATGTCGCCGACCAGAACCACGGGAATATGGGCCGCCCGGGCAAAGCCCATATTGGCGATATCGCCTTTTCTCAGGTTGATCTCCGCCGGGCTGCCTGCGCCTTCGACAAGGACCAGATCCACCTTATCAGCCAGTCGCCGAAAGCTTTTCAGCACGGCTGGCAACAACCCGGTGCGGTCGCGTTGATACGCTTTTGCTTCGGTGCGGCCGACCCGCTTACCCTGCAGCACGATCTGGGCCCCGGTGTCAGTTTCAGGTTTGAGAAGCACCGGGTTCATATCCGTATGCGGAACCCTGCGCGCCGCGCGCGCCTGAAGCGCCTGTGCGCGCCCGATCTCGCCACCGTCGGCGGTTACAGCGGCGTTGTTGGACATATTCTGAGGCTTGAATGGCGCGACGCTTAGCCCGCGCCTTACGCAAGCGCGGGCCAGCCCGGCCACCAGCATCGACTTGCCGACATTGCTGCCGGTGCCCTGAATCATCAACGCGCGCGCCATGGTCCGGTCCTGTTGAGCTCCGTTTCCCGTCAGTCCTGATACAGCGATAACGCTACAGGCAGACACAAAAAAAGCGCGCCCATCCGGCGCGCCCTTTTTGAGTCATACGTCTGGATCAGGCTGCTTCTGCCTGCTCCGCGGCATGACGACGCTCGCTCTCTTCGCGCGACAGCGCAACAGAGGTACGGACGCCACGTCCAACAAAATCCATCAGACCCAGCACAACCCGCTCATTGGGGTCGATACCGGCGCAGGACAGTACTTCGCGGCCATCCCGCGAACGTGCCCAGCGAGCGATTTGTTCGGGACCATTGCCGTATTTCTTGTCATCGGCGATGGCATCATCCAGAGCAGCCAACACGACGGCTGCGAAAAGTTTACGTGCACGATTGCCTTGCTCGTTGTTAAAGGCAGTGCCGTCAACGAAATCTTTCATCTCGTTTCCCTTGTTTTTTTTGCTCTTGTTAATTTCGGCGCGAAGCCCCTTATGACGGAACAGAACCGATTCGGATACCGCAAATACTCATGCCTGCCATGCGCTGTCTGCATGGCTTTGCCTTGCGTAACGCGAGATATCGTTGTCTTGTCAGGTCCGTCCCCCCGAGATATAGGAGCGCAACTTCCATCATCAACCTGTTTGAAGGTTTTGTAATGCCCAAGATCAACGGAAATGAAATTCGTCCTGGAAACGTTCTCGAGCATAACGATGCGCTCTGGACGGCGGTTAAAGTGGACCACGTCAAACCCGGGAAGGGTGGCGCGTTCGCACAGGTCGAACTGCGCAACATCCGCAACGGTTCGAAGCTGAACGAACGCTTTCGCAGTGCGGACAAGGTCGAGCGTGTGCGGCTCGAGCAAAAAGATCAGCAGTTCCTCTATGAATCCGACGGTATGCTGGTCTTCATGAACACAGAGACCTACGAACAGGTTGAATTGCCTGCGGAAATTCTCGGTGATCGGCGTCCGTTCCTGCAGGATGGCATGACCATTGTCGTCGAATTCCACGAAGAAGAGGCGCTCAACGCCACCTTGCCGCAAAAGGTGGTCTGCAAGGTTGTCGAAACCGAGCCGGTGGTCAAAGGCCAGACTGCGGCGAACTCTTTCAAACCTGCCGTGCTGGACAATGGCGTAAAGGTCATGGTGCCTCCCTTCGTCGGTCAGGACGAAGACATCGTGGTTAACACCGAAACCATGGAATACACAGAACGCGCGTGACGTTTTGTCTCACGCGCGTCTGAAGGTTCTACAGCGATCAGGTTGAGCGAAGCAGCGTCTTGTTCGACCCGATCGCTTCGGCGATACGCGTGTAATGCAGCTTCTTGCCGGTGTCATCATCCGGAGTCCGCAGGAGAAGTGTCTCGGTGTTCTGCAAAATCGCTTCGGCCTGCTGGTTCACGCTTGCCTGGGACTCGGCGCGGACCGCCGTAAGAGGACGGGTGGTCGCCTGCGGGGAAGACCCACCGGTGGAAACGTTTTGTCTGGGCTTGCTGCTGTCGCGGTTTCTGCGCGCCAGATTGGCCATATCCTGTGAGGTCTGGTTCAGGACATCCTTGATTTCCTCGTAATCCGTATCTTCGGGAATATCCGCTGCCATTTTGCCGATCCGCTCGGCAAGACAATCCACCCGATACGCCGAATCGAGCGCGCCACAAAATTTGCTTGCTGCGCTAAGCGATCCCACGATCACATCCGTGAACCGGCTTGAGCCGAACCCGCCAGCCGGAACAACAAAAGTTACCACGCCTCCGACAGGAGCCTGTGCGTGAACCAGAGTGGGAAGGGGCAGGACAATAGCGCCCGCAGCCATCAATGTAATTGAAAAGCGGCTGAATGGTTTCATGAGGAATCTCCCTAAAACATGATTGAAGCGTAACTGGCGTGACCCTGACAGCGCCAGACGTTTCCGGCTCGGGAAGAATGTAGATGGATTCCTGCCCCTACGTCAAAGAATTGCAGGCTTTGCCCCATTCTTGCGAGACGCCGTTGAAAAACCTCTTCCTCTGCGTCAACATCGGCGAATGAAAAGCGATTTGTTCAGCTTGAAGTTTACCTCTCAGGGGTGAGAATATGAAACTACACTTGATTATCTTTTGCGCGGCGGCGATGGCGGCCTTTTCACTGGCTCCGGCCAGGGCTCAGGTCGTGGAGGCGGCGACCGCCGAAGCGCGCGCTCGACTTGCCTGTGGCAGCGGAACACTTGTGTCGGCGCAATACATTGGCGGTGGCCAGTTGCAGGTCACCTGCTCGCAGCAGAGCTCCCAAAGTCAGACACAGCAAGCCACGACGGCGGAAACGGCTCTTGCCGGGACCGGACTTACAGCGCCCGTCGCTGTTGGCGTGCTGGCAGGCTTGACGGTTATTGGCATTGTGTCCGGGTCAGATGATGACGCTGTGGGGACAGGCACGACCACAACAACAAGGACCGGACAACTCTTCGCACGCTAACTGCTTACGAAACTGAGATTTTCGCGTCGCCTGCGTTCATTTCGTCCGTGACGCGATCAAATCTCAGATAAGCGATGGCCTTGTCGCCGGCTTGCGTGAAAAGCGTTCCGACCGATTTTCCATTTGCCGTGATTTCGCTGCCGATTGGCGCATCTCCTGAAATGCGGACTTGCTTTAAACCCTTGCGCAACTCGGTCTTGTGCTTCATCCGCGCTGTGACTTCCTGTCCGACATAACAGCCCTTGCGGAAATCCACTCCGTTCAGATCCTGAAGCCTCGCTTCGAGGATGAACGTATCCGGAGTCAATTCGACGCCGCTCGCCGGGATGCAATGTTCGACCCGGATTGCATCCCAGTCCGAACCGTCATCGCTTTCCTCTCCCTCACGATAGGCGCGCCAACCCAGTGCAGGGTGCCGGGGATCGGTCAACGCGTCATCCGGCATTTCGCCAGTGCCACGCGCAACTGACAGCGTCGTCGGTTCAAAGCTGACCTTCGAGCGCAGTTTGTACATCGTCAAACGCCGGATGATGTCATCTGCCTGCTCTTCTGCAAGGTCCAGCAGCACGTCATCGTCCTGCTTTTTCAAGAAAAAGTCTCCAAGGTATTTGCCTTGCGGAGTCAGCAGCGCGGCATAGACCAGACCCGCATCGATCTTGGTGACGTCGTTCGTTACCAAACCCTGGAGGAAATCGATTGTTTCCGGCCCGCTAAGCCTAATTACACGGCGAGTCGCCATAAAACTGCTCCTTGTGTCTTTGGGAATGTCATATAGGTATAGACACGGAATTAAACAGGGGAAGCCTTTTGACTGCGCACATCAGCGTCCTGATTCCAACTTTGAACGCGGAAAAGACTCTTCCCATCAGCCTTCAGGCGTTGATGGAAGGGCTGACGGCGGGGTTGATCCGAGAACTCATCATCAGTGATGGCGGTTCGACGGATGCGACCTGCCGTATCGCCGATGATGTCGGGGCGACGCTTGTCACGGGGCCAGCATCGCGTGGCGGTCAGCTGAAAAGGGGCGCAGACATCGCCAAAGGCCGTTGGCTACTTGTTCTCCATGCGGATACGGAGCTTGAAAAAGGCTGGTCGCGTGAGGTTTCCGATTACCTCGAAGTTGAAGACTCGCCAGCCTATTTCAAGCTGGCTTTTCGAGCGCGCGGGATGATGCCTAAATGGGTGGCAGGCTGGGCCAATCTCAGGTCTGCATTGTTCGGCTTGCCCTATGGCGATCAGGGCCTGCTGATTTCGATAGACGAATACAGGCGCGCTGGCGGGTATCCCGATCAACCGCTTATGGAAGACGTCGCTCTGGTTCGTGCTCTGAATCGGCGCCCCGTCGGCCTGCCGGTGCTGGCGACAACTGCGGCGGACCGTTACCGCCGCAATGGCTGGATGCGGCGCGGAGCCCGCAATATCTGGATGCTCAGCCGTTACCTTGCCGGCGCCGACCCCGAGGTGCTGGCGCAAGCTTACAGGCGCTGATTATCCGAACAGGACCCGCCCAAGACGGCGGAGGATCGATGGTGGTCGATCCTCGTTGTTCGGCGCCCGGGCCCGAAGCGCTGCTGTGCCGATCGGATCTATGATCGTTTTTCCATCTTGAAACTGCAGGCGGTAGAGATCCGCATAGGTGCCACCGCGCGCCAGCAATTCGTCATGGGTGCCTTCGTCAATGACCTGACCGCGATCCATCACGATGATCTTGTCGGCGTTTCGGATCGTAGAGAGCCGATGCGCGATGACCAGTGTCGTTCGGCCTCCGGCCAGCTTGTCCAACGCACTCTGCACCACTTTTTCGGACTGTGCATCCAGCGCACTGGTTGCTTCGTCCAGCAGCAGGATCGGCGTGTCACGCAGCAAGGCGCGCGCGATGACGACCCGCTGCCGCTGCCCACCAGAAAGGGCAGAGCCGCGCGGCCCCACTTCGGTTTCCAGACCATTCGGCAGTTTGGGCAGGAAGTCGGAAACATGCGCCGCGTCGAGGACCTTCTTCAGTTCTTCGTCGCTGACGTCGGTTCGGCCAAGCAATATGTTTTCCCGAAGCGTTTCGTCGAAAAGCAGCGCCTCTTGGCTGACAACCGAGAACAACCCGCGAAGATCTTCCATGCGCATCCGGCGCACCTCTGCATCCCCGATCTTCACGGAGCCGCTTTGCGGATCGACAAGACGTGTCAGCAAATTGAAAATGGTGGATTTGCCTGCACCTGAGGCGCCGACAAGCGCCGTGGTCTTGCCGGCCTCGGCTTTCAGCGACAGATCCCGAAGCACCGGGGCATCGCCATAGCTGAGCGACACGTGCTCAAGATTGATCGGTGGCAATCCTTTTGGCGGATCGACCGGATCCGTCGGTTCCTGCACAAGGATCGGCGCGTCCATCAGTTCTTTCAGTCGTTCCAGCGCTGCCGCGGCGGCCTGCCAGACACCGCTTACGGCGGCCAGACGTCGCATCGGGTCAAACGCAAGGCCAATCGCGGTGAAAAAGCTCATGAATTCACCGACGGTCTTGTCGCCTTCGATGATTTCGGCACCGCCATAAAGCAGCACGCCCATGAAACCGACGCCGGCCATTATATCGACCATAGCGGTAATCACGGCAGTACCGAAAGACGCGCGGATTTCCGAGCGAACGAAAGTATCCGTATGCCTTTTGAAACGACCGGCCTGATATCCCTCAAGCGAGTTCAGCTTGATCGGCACGATGCCGTGGAAAATCTCGTCCAGACGCGTCGCAAGGGCCGCACCAAGGTCGCGCGCCTGCGACGACTTTTTACGCACATATCGTTGTGCGACGCCGATGGGCAGCATGAGCAAAGGCAGCCCGACCAGCATGACGGCCGTCCAGCGCCAGTCGATATTGACCGCGACACCGATCAGGATAACCAGTGAAATTGCGTCGCGTCCGGCACCGGTAACGATTGCCTTCCAGACTTCGTTCACCGCGGTCACATCCGATTGCACCCGCTGGATCAGGAAACCTGGCGGATGCGTCTGGTGAAAGGATGTGTCCTGACGGATCAGGCGCTTGACGAGATCAAGCCGCAGCGCTGCGGCCGTCAGCTGGGAAATACGTGTCAACAGAACTTTCTGGCACATGCCGGAAAGGCCGCGCATACAGAAGATCAAAAGAAACGTCACGCTGACCCAGCCAAGCGCCGACGTATTTCCCGCGACGAAGACAAGGTCGAACATCGGCTTCATCATGTAACTGACCGCACCGACCATGCTGCCTTCGATCAGCATGAAAATGATGGCGAGCGAGAGCATCGGAATATGATGACGAAGATAGCCACGCCAGAGCCAGCCCATAAGCTCACGTGCAGATTTGTGTGGACGGCTCATTCGTGCGCTTTCGGATCTTTGGAAGTCATCGATATGTCCTTACGTGTAGCGGGCCGTTTACGTGTCGCTGGTTCTTGGTGCAAGTCCGCAGCTTTGCCGCATTGACGCCGGACCGGGGCTGACTAGGGTGGGGCGAAATCGATTACGGACTTTACCATGAACAAAGAATCCTCGCTGGCGCAAGGGCGCGAGTACCTGGCAATACCGGGCCCGTCCGTTATTCCGGATGTAGTTCTACAGGCGATGCACAGGCCCGCACCGAACATCTATGCCGGTGCGCTCGTCGAAATGACCCATTCGATCGTGCCCGATCTAAAGCGCGTCGCGCGCACCGAGCATTACGTTGCGATGTATATCTCCAATGGTCACGGCGCGTGGGAAGCGGCGCTGTCGAATGTGCTTTCGCCCGGCGAAACCGTTTACGTGCCGTCGACAGGACGTTTCGGCCTAGGCTGGGCCGACATGGCGCGTGGTCTGGGGATCGAGACCCGCGTACAGGATTTTGGCAAGGCGGGCCCCTTCGATCTTGAAAAAGTCCGCGAGACGCTTTCCGCAGACAAGGGCCATGAGATCAAGGCGGTGATGGCGACGCATGTGGATACGTCCAGCTCTGTTCGCAACGATATTGCCGGTCTTCGCCGCATCCTCGACGAAATTGGGCATCCGGCATTGCTCATGGTGGACTGCATCGCTTCGCTTGGCTGCGACCCGTTCGAAATGGACGAATGGGGCGTCGATGTCATGGTGGCAGGATGCCAGAAAGGTCTGATGGTTCCTCCGGGCATGAGCTTTGTCTTCTTCAACGACAAGGCCGATGAGGTGCGGACACAAATGCCGCGCGTGAGCCGGTACTGGGATTGGACGCCCCGCGCCAAGCCAAAGGAATTCTACCAGCATTTCGGTGGGACTGCCCCTACGCATCATCTCTATGGCTTGCGAGCCGCGCTCGATCTCATCCACGAAGAGGGGGTCGAAAAAGTCTGGGAACGCCACGAGAGGCTGGCCCGGGCGATCTGGGCGGCGTGTGACGCATGGTCAAGCGAAGGGCCGTTGCGCCTGAACATCACAGATCCTGGCCTCCGCAGCCATGCGGTTACGGCGCTTCAACTGGGGGCTCCGCACGGCACCGCCTTGCGCGACTGGCTGTCTTCGCAGGTCGGCCTGACACTTGGTATCGGGCTTGGCATGGCGGAACCCGGCGATCCGGCATGGCACGGTTTCTTCCGCCTCGGCCATATGGGACATATCAACGGTCAGATGATCATGGGCCTGCTGGGCGGAATCGAGGCAGGCATGTGCGCGCTTGACATACCGCACGGTTCGGGCGCGCTTGGCGCGGCGGCCGCGGTAATTGCCGGCCGGTAAGCTACGGGCCGAGGGGGTCAGTCATCTCCCTCGGCAAAACGACTGATTGCCTCATTCATTCCGAGTCCCAGAAGAACGACTGGAACAAGTCCCCAGATTGCCCAGAGTGCTGTGAATATCCACATCAGGTTCAACCCAAGCATGGCGATGGCTGCAGTCGAAAAGTCGGGGGCGGTGCCTAATTCGTGGTCGTACATGATGACTCCGGCGCTGTTCGCGGCAGAGACTAGAGACGGGGTGATAATATTCGACTAAATCTAACGCGCGGCTTCTTCAATTTCCCTGCTTTCCCGCGCGGCCTTTAATGCCTCTGGAAGAGCCTGCGCAAAAGCATCCAGATCGACCGGCCGACCGCAGCTGACCCGGATGCAGCGATTTTGCGGCGCTGCAAAAGGCATGCGAACAAAGATGCCGCGAGAAACCAGCTCATTTAGTACCGCGCGGGCAAACTCACCGTCCCTGCCACAGTCCACAGCGACGAAATTGGTCGCAGACGGCAACGCGGTCAATCCGTTGCGCCGGGCGATATCGCTTATGCGATCCCTTGCAGCCGAAACCTCGCTTTTCACATGGGCGAGCCAATCCTTGTCCTGAATTGCGGCCAAGGCTCCTACCTGCGCGCTGCGGTTCATGCCAAAGTGGTTTCGGACCTTGTCAAACGCGGCGATCAATTCCGGTGCCGCCAGAGCATAACCGACCCGCGCACCGGCCATCCCGTAAATCTTGGAAAATGTGCGCATGCGAATAAGTCGCGGATCGTCCGCGTCAGCCGGAAGGCTTGTCCCGTCCGGTGCGCATTCGACATAGGCCTCGTCGACGATCATCAGACAGCCTTCGGGCAGCGTATCCAGCGCCTTGTGAAGCTCCTGACCGGAGTGCCAGGTGCCCATCGGATTGTCGGGATTGGCGATATAAACCAGCTTGGCGCCAAGCTCAGCGGCCTTTGCGATGAGGGCCGAGGGATCTTCGCGATCGTCGCGGTAGGGGACCTTGTGAAGCGTGCCGCCATATCCGGTGACATGGTAATTGAATGTCGGATAGGCCCCGTCCGATGTAACAACATGGTCGCCCGGCTCGACGACGAGCCGGACAAGGTAGCCGAGCAGACCATCGATACCTTCGCCAACGATGACGTTTTCAGGTCGGACGTTGTTTTCCTCTGCTATCGCGGCGCGCAGATCGAAGCTTAGGGAATCTCCGTATTTCCAGATATCTGCATCCGCGTCCTGCATGGCCGAGATCGCCTTGGGCGAGGGGCCAAAGACGTTTTCGTTGGCACCGATCCTGGCGATGAAAGAAGCGCCTCTTTCGCGTTCATGAGTTTCCGGCCCGACAAAGGGGACGGAAGCAGGCAGCGAAGCGACGAGAGGTGTGTAACGCGGATATGTCATGCCAGCACATAATCCGATGGCGTGGCGCTCGGCAAGATATCTGTTCAGCGGTTCGGTCGTGTGAGCACGTAAATTGCGCCAATTCCCATGAGAACACCCTGCGCTGCAAGAGCCATGGGAGATAGACCCAGAAGGGCACTCGCAATGAATGTCGCGGCCATGACGGTGCAGGAGAAAATCTTGACCTTGGGCGGGATGGCTCCGGTTGCCTCCCAATCCTCGATCGAAGCGCCAAATCGGGGATGCGACGTGATCCATGCGCGCAACCTTGGCGAACCCTTGCCAAAACAGAAAGCCGCAAGCAGTACCAACGGTGTTGTTGGCAGGATCGGTAGAAACGCCCCTATGATCCCGACGGCCAACGCGATCAGTCCTGCGGCGGTCCAGAGGTGCCGAACGTGCCGCGAATGATGAGCGTTGCTTTGGACAGGATCCATCTGTGTCACGTTCGTTCTCTTTCTCGAGGCTGAAACCTAATGCGCCGGATTGAATTGTAAACGCTGGCTCTCGGCCCGGGTTGTGCCGCAGGGTTTTTCTGGCGTCCCGGATCGGCAAAGGGCAGGGTGCCTGGGATTGCCATTCAAGGGAGGCCAGCATGGCACGGGTATCCGTAAATTATGAAGATCACATTGCCAAAGTCACGCTGACGCGCGGTGACAAGATGAATGCACTCGATCCTGACATGATGGAAGCGATTGTCGCCGCAGGGCAGGAGGTTGCCCAGTCGGACGCCCGGGCCGTTGTCTTGTCCGGAGAAGGCAAGAGTTTCTGCGCCGGGCTGGACATGGCAAGTTTTGGCACGCTGGGGCAGGGCGATGTCGAAGGCAGGCTCATGGAACGCAGCCACCACGACGCGAACCTGTTTCAGGAAGTCGCCCTGATCTGGCGCCGTGTGCCCGTGCCGGTGATTGCCGCGTTGCAGGGCGCGGCATACGGGGGCGGGATGCAGCTTGCGCTTGGGGCCGATATCCGCATCGCAGCACCGGACGCCAAACTTGCGATCATGGAGATGAAATGGGGCCTCGTGCCCGATATGGGCGGCATGGTGCTTTTGCCGGAGCTGGTCCGCTCCGATGTGCTGCGCCAGCTGACCTATACGGCGGCGCCGGTCGGTGCCGAGCAGGCCGAACGCTGGGGGCTGGTCACGTCTCTCTCGGACGACCCGCTTGCGGCCGCAAACGATCTGGCGGCAGAAATCGCAAGCAAGAGCCCGAGTGCCATTCGTGGGGCGAAACGGCTGATCGAGCTTTGTGAAAGCCAGGACCGGAAAGAGGTTCTGCTGGCAGAATCCGCCGAACAGGCCAAGCTCATCGGCAAGCCGGAGCAAATGGAAGTCATCGCGGCCCAGATGCAGCGGCGCAAACCGGTGTTCGGTTAAATATTCAAGTTCTTATCGATTCGATTGAGTTCCCCGCCCTGCGCCTGCTGCAAGGCGGGGATTTCCGTATTTTGGACGAGAAGAAGATCAGGCGATTTCCTTGAGGCGATCAAGCGCCTCTTTCAGTTTGCTTTCTTCTTCTTCCCGCGCGGCAAGGTTGTTACGCGTTTCTTCTACCACATCTGCGGGCGCGGAGGCCGCGAATTTAGGGTTATTCAACCGCCCGCGAAGCCCGCCGAGTTCCTTGGCGAGCTTACCCAGCGATTTCTCCAGACGCGCTTTTTCCGCTTCGACATCGATGACGTCGGCCAGCGGCAGACCGAAGCTGCCGCCTGTCACGGCCAGCGCCACGGTGCCTTTCGGGAAGGCGTCGACCTCGCTGAGCGATTCGAGGCGTGCGAAGCGTTTGATCAGGGCCTCGTTGGTCTGGTAGGCGGCACGCGCTTCGGCTGTGAACCCCTTGACGACGAGCGGGACATGCGCCCCGGCGGGAACGTTCATCTGGGCGCGCGCCGAACGGATGGCGCTGATCAGGCGGATCACCCAGTTGAGTTCTTCGTCCGCGCTCTGGTCCACCAATTCCGCCGCCGTGTAGGTCGGCCAGTCAGCATGAATCAGTTTCGACGGGCGCGGCTTTTGTTCCCAGAGCTCTTCGGTGATGAACGGCATGATCGGATGCAACAGGATGAGACACTGGTCGAGTGCCCAGGCATAGGTCGCCTTTGTTTCGGCAATCGCCTCTGTATCTTCACCGTCGAAGACGGGTTTCGTGAATTCGAGGTACCAGTCACAGAAGGTACCCCACACGAAACTGTAGAGCGCGTTGGCCGCGTCATTGAAACGGAACTGTGCCAGCGCTGTATCTACTTCTTCGCGGGTTTTGGCGATCTCACCCCTGATCCAACGGTTGAGCGGAAGGGAGGCCGCCGGCGGATGGTCTGCATGAGGAACCTCGAAGACACCTCTGAACTGGCCGTAAGAGGCGGCGTTCCAGAGCTTGGTGCCAAAGTTCCGGTACCCGGCGATGCGTTGGGTCGACAGCTTGAGATCGCGTCCCATCGCTGCCATCGCCGTGAGGGTGAAGCGGACGGCGTCGGCGCCGTATTCGTCGATGAGTTCGAGCGGGTCGAGCACGTTGCCGAGGCTCTTCGACATTTTCTTGCCCTTCTCGTCACGCACCAGCGCGTGCACATAGACCGTGTCGAAGGGTTTCTGGCCGACAACGGCATATTGCATCATCATCATACGGGCGACCCAGAAGAAGATGATATCAAAGCCGGTGATCAGCGTGCTGGTCGGGAAGTACTTCTGCAGCTCGGGCGTGTTTTCCGGCCATCCCAGGGTGCCGATCGGCCAGAGGCCGGACGAGAACCACGTGTCGAGTACATCGGGGTCGCGCCAGACAGGATATGTGAGTTTCGTCGGGTCCTGTGTTTCGGCATATTCCGCGAGGCTGGAGGCGAGGGCGTGTTTGGCTGTTTCGCGGTCTTCGACCTCGATCACGCGCGCATGGTTCAGCGGCGTCGGCAGGCCCGAGAGGACATCGGCGAACTGATTGCTGACAGCTTCGAAATCCGGCCCGCAATGAAAGCGGTCTGTGGCGTCGCCGAGATCCTGATCGGACATCAGGCGGCCCAGTTCGACCGGATCGAGGGCGCCGTCGCCCTCGTCATCGCGGAAATTGTTGTTTTCCAGGTCGAAGCCGTACCAGACGGGGATCTGGTGGCCCCACCAGAGCTGGCGCGAGATGCACCAGGGCTCGATGTTTTCGAGCCAGTGGAAATAGACCTTTTCGTCGCGTTCCGGCAGGATTTTAACGTCGCCATTCCGAACCGCATCCAGGGCAGGGCCGACGATCTTGTCGGTTTCGACAAACCACTGATCGGTCAGCATCGGTTCGATGACAACCTTCGAGCGGTCGCCAAAGGGCTGCATGATCGGCTTGTTGTCGACGAAAGGCTCCATAACCGGCGTGTCCATCGGATCGAAGGCCTCGGCGGGATCGGGCTGTTCCACCGGGACCATGACGGCGAGGCCTTCTGCGGTGATCTGCTCGACAACCAGCTTGCGTGCCTCGAAGCGGTCAAGGCCGCGGAACTCGTCCGGCACGAGGTTGAGCGTGTCAATTTCAGCTTCGCTGAATGCCGCGCCTTCGGCGATCTCTTGTGCACGGGAAGCTGTCTCGGCGTAGGGGGCGCCGTCGCTTCGCATACGCGCGCGCGTGTCCATCAAACGGTAGCAAGGAATATTGCCGCGCTTGGCAACCGCGTAGTCATTGAAATCATGCGCGCCCGTAATTTTCACCGCGCCGGAGCCAAAGGTCGGATCGGGGTATTCGTCGGTGATGATCGGGATCAACCGGCGGTGTTCCTTGGGCCCGACGGGGATTTCGCACAAATGTCCGACAATCGGTGCATATCTGGCGTCTTGGGGGTGTACGGCGACTGCCCCGTCTCCGAGCATGGTTTCGGGGCGGGTCGTCGCGATTGAAATGTAATCGCGTTCCTCCTCGAAGGTCACGTTGCCGTCTTCGTCTTTTTCGACGTAGGTGTAAGTCTTGCCGTCGGCGAGCGGGTACTTGAAGTGCCACATATGGCCGGCCACTTCGATGTTCTCGACTTCGAGATCCGAGATGGCGGTTTCGAAATGAGGATCCCAGTTGACCAGACGCTTGCCGCGATAGATCAGGCCCTTTTCATACATGTCGACAAAGACCTTGATGACGGCATCATGGAAATTGCCGTCTTCTCCCTCCGGGGCCTGAGGCGCACCGGACATGGTGAAGGCTTCGCGCGACCAATCACAGGATGCGCCGAGGCGTTTGAGCTGACCGATGATGGTGCCGCGCGATTTGATCTTTTGCTGCCAGACCCGCTCAAGGAATTTCTCACGGCCCATTTCGGTGCGTGAGGGTTCCTGATTGGCTGCCATCTCGCGTTCGGTGACCATCTGGGTCGCGATCCCGGCGTGGTCTGTTCCCGGCTGCCAGAGAACATCAAAGCCCTGCATACGTTTCCAGCGGATCAGGATATCCTGCAGAGTGTTGTTGAACGCATGGCCCATGTGCAGTGAGCCGGTGACGTTCGGCGGTGGGATCATGATGGAATAGGTGCTTGCGCCGGGCTTGGCATTTGCTCCGGCTGTAAAGCATCCGGCCTCTTCCCAAGCCTGATAGAGCCGGCTTTCCGCCTCGGCTGCATTAAAGGTGTTCTCCATGGCCATCGTCGCGATCCTTGCAAGTTGCGCGCTTCATCTAGCGAAGCATGGCGCAAAGGGAAAGGCCACAGCCGCCTATGGGCAGTGAGTTTCTCATGGCACAGACGCCAACACTGAGCCAGATTGTCGAAAAGCCAGTAAGGTTAAGTCGGAAGGAGCAGCGACATGGCGATAAGGTCAGCGTGGAAATGCAAGAGCGACGGGACTGCCGTTGTGCTGGAGGTAGAAGGAAAAACAGCAGAAGATTTGATGCAGGGAGACGGGTTCGTCTGGATCCATCTCGAACGTCCGGCCGCAGACGGAACTGACTGGCTGAGCCATTCCGATCTCTCCTCCACCGTGTGTGAGGCGCTCGATGCACAGGAAACACGGCCGCGTTCGGTGGTCTATGGAAACGGTATCCTCATCAATCTGCGCGGGGTGAATCTTGCTGAAGGGGCTGATCCCGAAGATATGGTTTCTCTCCGGATATGGGTGACCAAACAGCTGGTCGTCACGGTTCAAAGGCGGCCGCTGCGTGCGGTCGATGACGTTCTGGATTCGGTCTCACGTCAGGTCGGGCCTCGGGACAGTGGTGAATTGGTCGCCCGTCTGGCTTTGCGGCTGGCGGACAGGGCCGAGCCCATCGTGGCCGAATTGAATGAAAGTATAGATGATCTCGAAACTGAACTCGAAGATCTGGATCGCCTGCCATCGCGGGCCGATCTGGCCGAAGTCCGCCGCGTCTCGATCATGCTGCGCAGGTATATGTTTCCGCAGCGAGATGCGCTCAGTACCTTTGCAATAGAGGATATGGACTGGCTGACGGCATTGGCCCGGGAACGCATGCGCGAAGCGACGGAACGTGTGACGCGACTTTCGGAGGAGCTGGACGCCATACGTGACCGCGCCGAAGTCGTGCAGGATCAGATCATGGACATGCGGGCAGAAGCCAGCAACAGGCAGATGCTCGTGCTGTCGGTCGTCGCTGCCATCTTTCTGCCTCTCGGGCTGATCACCGGATTGCTGGGAATCAACGTCGGCGGCATGCCGGGCTCCAATGACCCGAACGCGTTCTGGGCTGTCTGCATCATGCTGGTTGTGATTACGGCAGGTGAAATTTGGCTTTTCCGTTGGATGGGCCTGCTACGCTCATGAGGTTTCAGCTTGTGCAATGCGCGCTTTGGCCACGTCGGAATCAGTCAGAGGTTTCCTGAGACCGTCGCAGATCACGTCCGGGTCGTATGCCGTTCGTGAGAACACTTCGCGTACCATCGGTGCAAAAAATGAAAGGGGCAGGCTCTCGTAGTTCGGGTCAAAGCTGGATTGATCCCAACGTTCGCAGAATTCTACGCAATCATCAAAATATTGCGCCCCGGCGTGCAGATCTCTCTTGTTCTGGTTCCCGCCAACGTGATGACCGTAATAGATCATCTGGAAGTCGGCGTGGGTCTGAACGCACCAGACGCATTGAGCGCGCAGGAACGGGCGCAAGATCGCGGCAGCGTATTCGTCGTGATTGTAGGGGGCATAGATATCCCCGATGTCGTGCAACAGCGCGGCCACCACCCAGTCGGTATCTGCGCCATCGCGCCATGCACGGGTAGCAGATTGCAGCGAGTGTTCGAGACGGGTGACCTGATAGCCAGACAGGCCTTTGTCGAGCTCCGTCATCGCCTCGAGAAGCCGGTCAGCTGTTCCACTCGCATATTCGGTCTCGTGTTTCGTGAGAAAGGCATAGTCGTCAGGCGTGCCGTCCTTCATCGCGGTGAAACTGACCTTGTCCATTCTCTGCACCTCGTTTGCGTGATTTCGGGCATGCTACGGCCTTTTTCCAGAGGAAGCCGCAGCATTATGCCGAGCAGAGAGTACTGAAAGGGCAGTGTCAATTGCAGAGCAAGAAAGCCTCTGGAAACACGGGATGCAAGGCTGGACATTGCCAAGTCTGAGGTTAGTCTCCGGGCAAACGCGAAGGATGGATTTCATGGAAAAATTCGGAAAGAGCCAATCGATAAAACGGTTCGAGGATACCCGTCTGCTGACTGGGCACGGCCGCTATGTTGATGATATCGTTCCCGAGGGGGCGCTCTTTACCTATGTGTTCCGCAGCCCGGTGGCGCATGCAGAAATCACTTCGCTGGACGTGTCCGATGCCCGTGAGGCGGATGGTGTACACATGGTGCTGACTGTCGACGACCTTGAAGCGGCAGGTGTCGATATTTCGATCTGGGGGATCGTGATTGAAAACCGTGACGGAACCAAGGCCGCGGCCCCTATGCGGCCGATGTTGGCCAAGGGACGGGTCCGGCATGTAGGTGAGCCGGTCGCCGTGGTGATCGCCGAAACCTACGATCAGGCGCGCGATGCTGCCGAGATGATCATGTTCGAATACGAAGAGCTTCCTGTAAAGCTGGACATCAAGGCGGGCGGGCCAACTGTTCACGAGGAAGCGCCTGACAACATGGCCTATGACTTTGGGCTGGGCAATGAAGAGGCGACCGACGCGGCCTTTAAGGCCGCGGCGAGGACGGTCAGCCTTGAGATAGACGATAATCGCGTAATCGTAAATTCAATGGAGCCGCGTGGTTGCTACGCGGAATGGGATGGCACACAGCTGCACCTCGCATTCGGAGGGCAGGGCGTCTGGGGTATGAAATCGCAGCTCGCCAAGGCGTTTGGAATGGATGAAGCATCGGTGCGTATTACCAACCCCGATGTTGGTGGCGGTTTCGGGATGAAGGCGCCCCCTTATCCTGAGTATTATGCTGTGGCGCATGCTGCTCGCACCTTGAAGCGGCCGGTCCGCTGGATGAGCGACCGTACCGAAGCGATGCTGAGCGATCATGCTGGCCGCGATCTTGTATCGCTTGCGGAATTGGCGTTCGACGAAAACAATCGGATCACGGCATACAGGGTGACCACACGGGCCAATATGGGGGCCTACAACTCCAATTTCGGCCAGATTATCCAGTCGAACCTTTTCGCGCGGGTCCTGATGGGAACCTACGACGTTCAGACCACGTGGATGCAAACGCAGGCATTCTATACGAACACAACGCAGGTCGACGCGTATCGCGGCGCTGGACGCCCAGAAGCGATTTACGTGCTTGAACGCGTCATGGATCGCGCTGCCCGCGAGCTTGAAATTGATCCACTGGAACTGCGCCGCATCAACTTTATCGCGCCCGACAAGTTTCCGTACAAATCCGCGACCGGCGAAAATTATGACGTGGGTGAATTCGCACGCGTCATGGCGCGCGGCGCTGAGGAAGCGGACTGGGACGGTTTCGCGAAACGGCGCGAGACGGATGAGGCCAAGGGCCTGCTGCGTGGTCGCGGCCTGAGCTATTACATCGAAAGCATTCT
This sequence comes from Heliomarina sp., assembly GCF_052826185.1. Taxonomy (NCBI): domain Bacteria; kingdom Pseudomonadati; phylum Pseudomonadota; class Alphaproteobacteria; order Rhodobacterales; family Roseobacteraceae; genus Heliomarina; species Heliomarina sp. Next base: position 495,052 of record NZ_JBRBUI010000054.1, read on the forward strand.
CGGCGATCCTTCGGAAGGCGCAAAGGTCGAATTCCAAGAGGACGGCACCGTTTCGATCTATGTCGGGACGCAGAGCAACGGGCAGGGACACGAAACTGTCTATGCCACTTTCCTTTCCAACCAGACCGGCATTCCTGTCGACATGATCCAGGTGGTGCAGGGCGATTCCGATCTGATCGCACAGGGCGGGGGTACGGGCGGGTCACGCTCGGTCACGACGCAAACCAATGCAACCCTCGCGACGGTTGCCACGATGGTCGAAGCCTTTACGCCCTATCTCGCCGAGAAGATGGGTGTCGATGAGACGGACATCACCTTTCACGAAGATGGCTTTTCCGCCCCGGGCTCGAACCTGCGCCCCACGATGATGGAAGCGGCAGAGATGGCCCGGAGTGATGGGCGCACAGAACTGCTGACGCACGAAGCGCGCGCGACCTTGCCGGGACGTTCCTATCCCAATGGCGTGCATATCGCCGAGGTCGTCATTGATCCTGAGACCGGCGAAACAAAAGTTGATCGGTACACTGTCGTCGATGATTTCGGAAACCTGATTAACCCGATGTTGGCTGAAGGTCAGGTACACGGGGGTGTTGTGCAGGGGATCGGGCAGGCGCTGATCGAACGTGTCGTATATGATGAGGACGGACAGCTTTTGACGGCGACCTTCATGGACTACGGCATGCCGCGGGCGGACAATTCGCCGATGATCTCTTTCACCCCGGAGCCGGTTCCGTCCACCGCCAACCCGATGGGTATGAAAGGCTGTGGCGAAGCGGGGACGGTCGGCGCTATGGCGGCAGTGTCCAACGCCGTGCAGGATGCCGTCTGGGACCGGGGCGTGAAGCAGGTGGATATGCCCTTCACGCCGCTACGAGTATGGGGAATGTTGAGGGATGGCCCTATCGCGGCTGAGTAAACGGCTATTCGGATGGTTGTGGCGCGCCGAAAGGCACGCGCAGTCACCGGAGATATTTACCCGTGGTCCGCGGATACATGTGATTATACTTGACGGTACGCTTTCCACGCTGGAACGGGGGCATGAAACTCATGCTGGCGTGACCTACCGTCTTTGCCGTGAAATCGGGGGAAACGTCTCGGTTTACTACGAGGCCGGCGTACAGTGGCACAGTTGGCGAGGTACGCTGGACGTCTCGATGGGGCGGGGGATCAACCGGCAGATCAGGCGGGCCTATGGGTATCTCGCTTCGAGGTATCGGCCCGGCGACAAAATCTTTCTCTTCGGGTATTCACGGGGCGCTTATGCTGTCCGCTCGCTCGCCGGTGTCATTGATCGGATTGGCTTGCTCAAAGCGGAGCACGCGACAGTTCGCAATATCCGAACGGCCTATCGGCACTATCAGGTAACCCCTGACAGCGACAGCGCGTCGATATTTTCGGCGAAGTTCTGTCATGAACACCTGCCCATCGAAATGGTCGGCGTCTGGGACACTGTGAAAGCGCTGGGCATGCGGCTGCCTTTCGTCTGGAAAGGGTCCGAATTGCGTCATGCGTTTCACAACCATGAACTGAGCCGAGCGGTGCAGAACGGCTTCCACGCGATCGCATTGAATGAAACGCGAGAGGTCTTCACGCCGGTCATGTGGGAAACACCCGATCACTGGGAAGGGCGTCTTGAGCAAGTGTGGTTCAGGGGCTCACATGGCGATGTGGGCGGGCAGCTTGGCGGCTTTGAGGCGGCGCGTCCCCTCGCAAATATTTCTCTGATCTGGATGCTGGAACGGGCCGAGGAATGTGGCCTGCCAATGCCTGATGGCTGGAGGTTACGGTTTTACACCGATCCAGCTGCACCATCGGTCGGCACGTGGCGCGGCTGGGGTAAGATCTTCTTGCTCCGCAAGAACCGTATTGTCGGGATGGATCTGTCAGAGCGGATACATGAAACGGTCAAACCTGCGGACATTGCAGGGCTGGATACCGGATCCGCGCATCTCATGAACGCAAATCCGGCTGAATAGGAACGGCTTTCGCTCTACTTGCCGCTCAGCCTCATGACAATGCAGGTGGTAGAGCCTGTCGCGTAAAGTTTTCCGTCCGAAACTCCTCGGATTTCACCATGGGCGATACCGGTCGAGCGGCCGACATGATCGGTGATGCCGACGCAATCCACCAGCGTGCCCAGGGGAATCGGGCGAATGATATTCACCTTGTATTCCAGTGTCGTGTAGGTCGACCCTTGCGGGATCCGGGTCATGACGGCACATGCCATCGCGCTGTCGAGAATCGTTCCGTACCAACCACCATGCACGGTTCCGAGAGGATTGGTCATGCTAAATTCGGGCGACCCCTGAAACACGACACGGCCATCTACGACGGAAGTCAGTGTAAAGTTCAGCAATCTTGCGATAGGTGCACCGGCGAATTCGCCCTCTTGAATGCGTTTCATGAATTCAAGACCAGAAACGCCGAGGGCTTCCTCGGCGCTTGGCAGTTCTTCAAGCTTCTCGGCTATCTTCATGTTCGTTCTCCCGCTTGACTGAACGCTAGCAGGAGAACCTTTGTGCGCAACACTTACGCGACGTTTTCAAGTACGACTTTCGGTGTCACGCCAATCGCATGGCAAACGTCACGGGTCAGTTCCGGACGGTTCAGCGTATAGAAGTGCAGCGAATCGACGCCTTCTGCGAGAAGTTCGCTGCACAGTTCTGTGCAAAGCGCCGTGGCAAGAAGATCTTCGCGACCGTCGCGGAGGGCGGTTTCGAACGCGGCCTCTACCCATTCTGGAATTACGGTGCCGCAAGCCCGAGCGAATTTCGACGCGCCTTTCCAGTTTTCGATCGGCAGGATGCCCGGAACGATAGGCTTGTCGATTCCTGCTTTGACACATGCGTCACGGAAGCGAAGGAAAGTCTCCGCCTCGAAGAAGAACTGGGTCAGAGCTTCATCAGCGCCTGCGTCGAGCTTGGCTTTCAGCCAGTCGATGTCCGCCTGCTGATCAGCCGCTTCGGGGTGCTTGTCAGGATAAGCGCCGACGCGGATGGTGAACTTGTTCCGTGCCGAAAGCGCCTCGATCAGTTCGACCGAATTGGCAAAACCACCCGGATGAATTTTGAATGCGCCGGTGCCTTTCGGCGGATCACCGCGAAGAGCGACGATTTCGCTGACACCTGCCTCCGCGAACCCATCCGCAATGGCAAGCGTTTCTTCCTTGGTGGCGTTGACGCATGTGAGGTGCGCGGCGACATTGAGACCCGAGGATTTATGCAGCGTGCCAACGGCTTCGCGTGTGAGATCACGAGTGGTGCCGCCTGCGCCATACGTGACTGACACGAAACGAGGATCCAGCGGAGCAAGGGTCTGAACCGTGTCCCACAGCCGGAACGAAGCCGCCAATGTCTGCGGCGGAAAAAATTCGAAAGAAACAGTCGGAGCGGTCATCATCAATCCTCTTGGTTTCGACTCTTGTCGCATATAGTGCAATGTGAGACAATTTCATAATTCTCAACTACAACATGAGTTCCATAGCAGTATGCATTTAGAGTTTCGCCATCTGCGCACGATCCAAGCCATCCACGAAGCGGGGGGGCTCGCCCGTGCCGCTGACAAGCTGAACATCACGCAAAGCGCGTTGAGCCATCAGATTAAAGGTTTGGAGGAACAGGCGGGCGTGGAGCTCTTCGTGCGGCGTTCAAAGCCGATGACCCTGTCCGCCGCCGGGTTCAGGTTGTTGCGACTTGCAGAGCAGGTCCTGCCTCAGGTCGAAGCAACATTGGCAGAGTTCGGTAACCTGAGAAGCGGCAAAACCGGCCGTTTGCATATCGCAATCGAGTGCCATGCCTGTTTCGAATGGCTCTTTCCTGTGCTTGAAGGGTTCCGCAAAGAGTGGATGGATGTGGACGTCGATATCCGTCCGGGTCTGGCATTCGATGCGCTGCCGGCGTTGATGAAGGAAGATGTCGATCTGGTGGTCTCTTCCGACCCGGAAGACCTGCCCGGTATCGAGTTCATCGAATTGTTTGATTATGCGCCGGTCTTTGTGGCGTCGTCACAACATCCGCTGGCCTCCAAACCCTATGTCGAAGCGGCGGATTTCCGGGGCCAAACGCTGATCACCTATCCGGTCGAGCGTTCGCGGCTGGACGTGTTCAGCCAATTGCTGATCCCGGCAAAAGTTGAACCCGCCGCCATACGTCAGGTCGAATTGACGGCAGTAATACTCCTCCTTGTGGCCTCCAATCGCGGCGTGTCCGTTCTTCCTGACTGGGTGGTACGCGAGGTAAAGTATTCTTCTGACTATGTTACGCGCCCATTGACAGATAAAGGAATTAAACGGCGTTTGTATGCCGCGGTGCGCAGCGAGGATCGTGAAAAGCCTTTCATGCGCATGTTGATTGATCTGGCTCGCGTAGAGGCGCGGAAACTACAAGAGGCGTAAAGAATGCGTGTAATAATTCTGGGTGTGGGCGCCGTCGGCGGAACGATGGCGGCAGCTTTGGCCATGGCCGGACAAGAGGTCATCGGAATTGCCCGGGGCGCGCAGCTTGACGCAATTCGTGCAAATGGTCTGACCTTGCATGGGGTCGACGGGGTGCATCATACAGAATTTGAATGCGTAGGCAGTCCGTCTGAAATCGATTTCCGACCCGACGATGCGATTGTTCTTACGGTCAAGGGTCAGCATACCGAGGCCGCTCTTGCCCAGCTGGTCGAGGCGGGCGTGACAACTCAGCCTATATTCTGTGCGCAGAACGGGGTGGAGAACGAGCGCCGCGCCTTGAGACTCTTCCCCAACGTCCACGGCATTACCGTTATGCTACCGGCTGATTACATGAAACCCGGCGAAGTGGCCGTCTTTGGCGCACCGAAATACGCGATCTTTGACGTCGGCCGCTTTCCGGGTGGAGTGGACAACGCGGACGAAAATTTGTGTGAGACGCTGAACAAGGCCAACTTTGTTGCGTTTCCAAGTGCAGAAGTAATGGCAAGCAAGTACGGAAAGCTGTTGATGAACCTCGCCAATATATCCGGCGCCGCTCTGGGTGAGGTCGAAGAGGCCAAGATTGTGCGTCAGGCTTTGCAGGCCGAAGGCGAGCGCGTTCTGACTGCTGCAGGCATCAGCTGGATGGATGTCGGGGGCAATGATCCGCGGCGTAAAGGCACTTTGCAGATCGAGCATGTTCCTGGAATCGACCGGGTCGGAAGTTCCACAACGCAAAGCCTTGCACGCGGTGCCGGGTCAGTCGAAACTGATTTCCTGAACGGTGAGATTGCCATGCTCGGAAGAATGTACGGCGTTCCAACACCGTTGAACGACTGGTTCTGTCAGCTGGCGAGCCGCATGGTGCGGGACGGCATCGCGCCGGGTTCGCTGGATGCCAGCGCTGTTCTCACAGAATTGGATCTTTGAGGCGGCGCCCGGCGAGGGGCGCCGCCATCAGGGCCGGTTAGGCAACCTTTACGATTTGCTTGCCCATGTTCCCGCCCTTCAGCATCGACATGAAGGCGGCAGGCGCATTTTCCAGACCTTCCGCGATGTCTTCCACATAGGCGAACTCGCCACTTGATACTTTCGGGCCAATTTCCGCAAGGAAATCAGGCATGCGGTTGAAATGGTTAGAAATGATAAAGCCGTTGACCGACAGGAACTTGACCAGAATGTTTCGCCACAGACCCGGTGCGGAAATTTCCGCGTCACTTGCGCCCGACCCAAGCCCGCCGGCGTTGTACCAGCTGATCATGCCACAGATCGGGATGCGTCCGTGTGGGTTCATCAGGGGGATGACAGCGGCGAGTACCTTGCCCCCGACGTTTTCAAAATAGACATCAATGCCTTGCGGGCAGGCGTCGCCCAATGCTTTGCGAAGATCCGAGGCAGTCTCGTACTCACGGTGGTCAAGGCAGGCATCGAACCCGAATTTTTTGACCGCCAGCTTGCATTTTTCCGCACCTCCAGCGATTCCGACGGTTCGCATGCCATGCATCTTGGCAACCTGACCGACCATCGATCCGACAGGACCCGTGGCCGCCGCCACTACGAGCGTCTGACCTTTCTGGGGGCGACCGAGTTCGGTCATGCCATACCAGCCGGTCAGACCGGGCATGCCCAGAACGCCAAGCGATGTCGTGATCGGCCCGTGCGAGGGATCGATCGTGCGAAGCTGGTTGGCGGGCAGGCAGCCGTGCGTCGCCCAGCCGAACATGCCAAAGGCGAAATCTCCGGGTTTGAACCTGTCGCTCTTTGAAGCGATGACCTCGCCGACGCCGCCTGCTTCCATGGTGCCTCCGATCGGCACGGGTGCGGCATAGGATTTGGCATCGTCCATCCGGCCCCTCATATAGGGATCAAGCGACATATAATGAACCTTGACCAGCACCTCACCGTCTTCGGGTTCTGGCATCTGCTTCGCTTCGTAGCGAAAGTTTTCCGGCTGCGGTGCGCCGTCTGGTCGACTGGCCAGAGCGATATGATGCATTTGATCGGACATGGTGTTTTCCTCCTCATTACCTTTGCGCGTGACGGTGAAGGTTGTCCGGTGAGTTTGCAAGGTGAGATCTGGGCCAAACCCGGGTACTGCTGGGACTTGGCAAGCGGACAACAGGCGCGTATACGCGCGCCCTGATCTCAAAAGGAATCCGAAAATGGTAGGCAGTGCCAATCTGAACATCATGATCAAGGCCGCGCGCAAAGCGGGACGGTCACTGGTCAAGGACTTCCGCGAAGTTGAAAACCTCCAGGTTTCGATGAAGGGTGCAGGCGATTTCGTAAGCCGTGCCGACATCGCGGCTGAGGAAATTCTCAAGCAGGAGTTGATGGGCGCACGTCCGACCTACGGGTGGCTCGGAGAAGAAGGTGGCGGTGAAGACGGGCAGGATCCGACGCGCCGCTGGATCGTTGACCCGCTGGATGGAACAACGAATTTCCTCCACGGTCTTCCACATTGGGCGATTTCGATCGGTCTTGAACACAAGGGACAGATCGTCGCCGGGGTGGTTTTCGATGCAGCTAAAGACGAAATGTTCTTCGCCGAAAAAGGCGCGGGGGCGTGGATGAATGATACGCGACTGCGCGTGTCCGGACGTTCACGTATGATAGAAAGCATCTTTGCAACGGGTATTCCCTTCGCAGGTCGGGCAGATCTGCCTGAAACACTGCAGGATCTCGCGCGCCTGATGCCGGCATGTGCGGGCGTTCGGCGCTGGGGGGCGGCATCGCTCGATCTCGCTTATGTCGCGGCGGGCCGCTACGATGGATATTGGGAGCGGCGCCTGAAGCCCTGGGATCTCGCTGCCGGCTTGATCATCGTCCGCGAGGCTGGTGGCTTTGCCCATGCCATAGATGAGAATGGCGACGTGGTCGAAGACGGCAATGTTATCGCGGCCAACGAAGCTATTTTCGATTCATTTGCCAAGGTTATCCGTAGCTAAGAGCTGCGATCCGAAGGATGATTGACTCCATCGACCCATGCGATGGGTTCGAAGTCGCGCGGGTTGACCCCGTCGATGCATCCGAGATTGATACCCGTTTCCGCAGGGTCTGAGCGACGCTGGTGATGCGTGTAAATTCCGCAGGTCTTGCAGAACCAGTGCTGCGCGGTCTTGGTCCCAAAGCTGTACAGCGTCAGGTTGTCCTGGCCTTTCAGGATATGCACGGTGTCGGTGAGAGCCGTTACCGCCGCCGCACCGCGCCTGCGGCAAAAACTGCAGTCGCATCGATTATGTGCTGCGATCCCATCTGGCAGGGTGGCCTCGATCAGAACGGCACCGCAGTGGCAGCCGGCCCGTATCGTCTGTGCTTCATTGCTCATTTGCGCGGTACTCTTGGTATGCTTGACCGGACAAGCCGGTATTGCGGGTGTGGGTGAGGAGGATGCCCGTGCGTCCTGTTCCAGAACCCAATGCCGCCGAGACGGATCAAAAGGGGCAATGCAAGAATGGCGCCGATGATGAAGCCACCTGTATGCGCCCAATAAGCGACACCGCCTGCATCGGGATCGGAACCGATACTGCCGAATAATTGCATGCCAAACCACAGGCCAAGCATCAGCCACGCGGGTACGGGCAGGATCTTGAAGAAGATGATGAATATGATGAGGATATCGACCTTGGCCTTTGGGAACAGCAGAAGATAGCCGCCCATCACACCCGCAATCGCGCCAGATGCGCCAACCGTTGGCACGGTGGATTGCGGCTCCATTAGAATGTGGATGAGCCCCGCACCCAGACCGCACACGAGGTAGAAGCCGAGGAAGGTCAGATGTCCCATCTCGTCCTCGAAATTGTCGCCAAAGATCCAAAGGAACAGCATGTTTCCGGCAAGGTGCATGAAGCCAGCGTGGAGAAAGAGCGAGCTGACCAATGTCAGATAGCCTTCGCCGGCCGAAACACGGGCGGGAACGATTGCCCAGTTGCCGTAGAATTCCCAAAGCGCGCCCTCGTCTGTCTGAACGCCGAGAAAGGCAAGAAATACGAATAGATTGGCCGCAAGGAGCGCATAGGTAACATAGGGCGTTCGCCCCGACGGATTATGGTCACGGATGGGAAACATGCCTGCCACGCTGAGACGAAATTCAAACCGGGTCAAGCGCCATCTAAGCGAAGCTTGCAGCAACAATCTCTCGTGCCGCGAACTGGAAACTTAGGGAAATCGTATCGCGCGCCTGGACATTTACTTGCCGTAAATCTGGGGGGTTGATAACAAGGCCAGACCACGGCTGCGGGCGTGATGGAATGGTAGACATACCAGACTTAAAATCTGTTGGGCCTTGTGCCCGTGTGGGTTCGAGTCCCACCGCCCGCACCACTAACGTCGATAGAAACAGGGTGTCCGGTCTCTTGCTTTCGAGGCGAGCTGAACGCTGATCAATGATTTGGTTCCAGATTGGCAGCCATACTGCCTGCTTGGTCCAGGGAAAGCCCAAATTTCCCGCGGATTGTTTCTTTGATGGCTCATTCGGCAACAAATTCTACCATTGATTTCGCAAAGGGTGGTTCCGGGGCCGAGGCACACATAAAAGCGGTTCGATAAGTATACGCTCTTTGCTTCCGAAGGTCCCGATATGAAGGCTGTTTCAACGTTTTTCCTGGCCGCCACCTTGGCTTGCGAACTGATCTTTCCAAAGGCTGCAGTGGCTGAAACTGGAACTTCCCAGCTTTCCGAGGGTAGCTATGCCCAGCACGAACTTCCAGCCGGGCGGCGATACCTTGGCTATGGGCGGTTGTTCACGAACGACCTCTTCGGCGACAGGAAGGACCGGTGGCGCACCGGGTCACTCACCAGTTCTCGCGTCTGGGGTTATCATTGGGACGGCACGCTGCCCGACAGGCTTGGGGAGTTACTGGAACTGCGTCTGCAGGGGCAGATCATAACGCCTTCGCGCCTGACTAGATACGTTCCCTCAGATCGCCGATATGCGACGGCCATCAGCCTTGGCCTGCACAGCCACGCGCAATGGCGCGGTCTGGAGGTTTCGATGGGCGCTGACATCGTGGTGATCGGTGACCAGACTGGGTTGTCATCGTTCCAACGGGAACTTCATGAACTGGTCGGAGCGGATTTGCCGGCAGCGGGCATCCTCGCCAACCAGATCGGCAACACAATCCGCCCGACTTTCGTTGCTGAATTCGGGCAGGACATACTGCTCGAAAATTCCAATCTGCGACCCTTTGCTGAGGTGCGGGCAGGGGATGAAACCCTTGTTCGTATCGGCGCTGATCTGACCTTTGGCGGTGGGGGAGGCGAATTGCTTGTTCGAGAATCCGTAACCGGGCAACGATACCGGGTTCTCTTTAATGAAGAACCGCGTTGGAATTTCATTCTTGGCGGCGACGTGGCCTATGTGGAAAACAGCGTATACCTGCCGGACAATATCGGCGTCGATCTGAAGAACAACAGGTATCGGCTTCGCGCGGGGGTCAACTGGCAGGGCGCTACGAGTTCAGTGTTCTATGGCCTGACGTATCTCTCCGAGGAGTTTGAAAACCAGCCTGAAGGACAACTTGTCGGATCAGTCCGTCTGAAGTTCGAATTCTAGATCGATATCTGCTTTCCGATACAACAGCCTTTCCCGGCGCTCCCGCTGCTGTTAGAATCACTAAAAAAGAAGAGCAGTGCTGGATTAGGCTATGAACGCGGGCTTTTGCGGCTTGTACGTCATTTCATGGGCGCAGACCGAGATCGATGGCGTCTCCAACGCTCCGGCGTTGGCTTTGCACGTTGGTGCAGGCTGGCAATGGCGTGGAGATGCATTGCGGGTTGATGGTCCGACGAGTGTCCTGCTGCTTGACGAGCCTATCGGTGAAAAGGCGTTGCGGAAAAGAGCTGCGCAAAAGATTTCCCGTCAATTTGGCATCAAGACGGTCGAGGACTGTATCAAAGAGGGCAGGGCAGATCGATCGGATTCAGATTTTACCGTGACGGACGGGCGGCAAAGCTACGAAGTTCGGATCATTGAGAGCGATGATCAAAACCGGCTGTTCTTGATGTTCGAGGATGAGTTGCCGCCCCAGGGCAAACAACTTTGGATCGCTCGGATCGCTTGGAAACCTCAGCCGATAGGAAAAAACAGGCAAATTATGGGTTTGGTCTGTTTTACGCTGGGTACACATATTCTCACCGAACGGGGCCTGCAGCGAGTCGAATTTTTGCGTCCGGGCGACAAGGTTCAGACCAAGGATAGCGGCCTGCAAGAAATTTTATGGTTGGGGTCGCGTCGGCTATCACCAACTCGGCTCGCCTTGAATCCTGCTATGCGACCCGTCCGAATAGCGCGGGGCGCTTTCGGGCCAAGGGGACCATTTCAGGACTTGGTCGTTTCGCCCGAGCACCACATGCTGCAGAGTGGAAACGCCGCGCAGGCCCTTTTCCACGAACCTGAACTTCTGGTCCCCGCAGGGACCTTGGTGGACGGTCATTTCGTCCGCCGTGAACCACTCCGTGGTCAGGTTATGTACTTTCACCTGCTTTTGCCCCGGCACGAGGTTATCTGGGCCAACGGCATGGAGACCGAGAGTTTTTTGCCGGAAGCAGCGGATTTGGACGCTTTGCACTATTCGCAGAAGCAGGCACTTTTCGAGTGTATGCCGACGCTGGAAAGCATGGCCGGATCCTATGGAATGAGTGCGCGGCGACGTCTGACAGGTTCGGAGACCGCGATTTTGCGACACGCCGCTGCCTGACGGCGGAAAGCAGGAATGAATGCGAATGGCTTACCGCAGTAATTTCCAGTTCTAGGAGATTTCCGCGTTGACACGCTGATCTTCATGTCTATAAGCGCCCTCTCATTGGTGTTGGTGGCTCTCGCAAGAGAATGCCTGTCAGGTTTCGACCAAAGGACAACGCCCTTCATGGCTCATTTGAGCGTCAAACCGAAGGAGATCAGCCGTGACTAAACGAACGTCTGCCAAGTACAAAATTGACCGCCGCATGGGCGAAAACATCTGGGGCCGCCCGAAGTCGCCGGTTAACCGCCGCGAATATGGCCCGGGTCAGCACGGTCAGCGCCGCAAGGGCAAACTGTCGGATTTCGGTATCCAGCTGCGTGCCAAGCAGAAACTCAAGGGCTACTACGGCGACCTGACTGAGAAGCAGTTCCGCCGCATCTACGCCGAAGCAGAACGTGTAAAAGGCGACACCGGTGAAAACCTCATCGGTCTGCTCGAGCGCCGTCTCGATGCGATTGTCTACCGCGCCAAGTTCGTGCCGACCGTCTTCGCTGCACGCCAGTTCGTGAACCACGGCCACGTCCGCGTGAACGGCCAAAAGGTCAACATTCCGTCCTACCGTGTCAAAGAGGGCGACGTGATCGAAGTCCGCGATCGCTCCAAGCAGCTCGCCATGGTTCTCGAAGCGGTTCAGCTTCCCGAGCGCGATGTGCCTGACTATCTGGACGTGGACACCTCCAAACTTACGGCGACTTTCGTTCGTACCCCGTCGCTAGGTGATGTGCCCTATCCGGTAATGATGGAGCCGAACCTCGTCGTCGAATTTTACGCCAAGAACTAAGTTCCGGCCTGAAAATTTGAAAAGCCGCGCTTTCGCGCGGCTTTTTTTGTTTGCGCAGTAAGAGAATTCATTTTTCTTTTTAAAATTCTTTCAGATTTTCTTGGTGGAAATTTCTGATCCAACCGCATGGCTGGACGCATTCTGATACCGCGTTATGGTATTTGGATGTCACACGGATTGCAGGCCAATGCCGTTCTACCATGACCTGAAAACCTACGATGCCGACGATCAATATCCGGATAAGCAGTCCTGGATTGCGAGCCGGCTGCTTGCGTTACGCCACGATCTGAAAGAGGCAATCCTTGATCGGAGGCGCCCCAATTCCTTGATCATTGGTTCTTGGAACATTCGCGCCTTTGACGACGGAATTCCGCGGCTGGATGAAAGCTACCATTATCTTGCCGAGATCATCGCGGCTTTCGACATCTGTGCGATACAAGAGGTCAAGTCGGACCTGGGTCCATTGAAAAGGTTGCTTCGCCTGCTGGGACCGAACTGGTCCTATTTCGTGTCAGACGTTTCAACCCATCGTGGTGGAAACAATGAACGCATGGCGTTCGTCTACAATCAGGACAAGGTTATTTTTCGTCATTTGATCGGTGAAATAGTCTTGGACAATGTCGATCTTGTCGCCGGTAACCAGATAGCGCGTTCGCCCTTCTTTGCAGCATTCCAAGCGGATTGGTTCCGTTTCTGTCTTTGCTCCGCGCATATCATCTATGGAAAAGGTGCAGGCGCGCGAGAAACAAGGTCGCAGGAGATCAGAGCAATTACGCGGATGCTGGTGGAAAAGGCGAAGAAAGAGGACCAAGTCTACATTCTCGTTGGCGACATGAACATCGAAAGCCTTGACGGTCCGATCATGCAGGCGCTTCGCGATAGCGAAATGGTCATCCCGAGTTTTCCGCCGACGAACTTATCGGGTGACAAGCATTACGATCAGATCGCTTTCACAGATAAAGGCATGGCCGAACGTAAAACAAGACTATTGCGTGCCGGCGCTTTTGATTGGCGCCGGGCAGTCTTTGGACCGTATCCCGCCCATGGTGTTGCAGACCTTGGTATCGGAAATGACCTCGTTTCCCGTGTCTCCGATGCCGTCAATACCGCGCATTACGAAGGCCAGAACCTACGTCAGCGTGCCGCAGTTGGCAGGCCGCCCTATGCCGACTTCAGACGCATGTATCGAACCTGGATGACCTATGAGATGTCCGATCACCTTCCGGTATGGATCGAAATCGAAATAGACTATTCGGATGAATATCTTGCGCGATTTTTGTAACGCACGGGCATCTCGGACTCATTTTGCACTGGCTTTGCACCCCTGCCGGTTCTAGAACGCCTCGGAAAATTGGGGAATGTCGATGGCTCAGATAGAACCACAACCGGGCATATTGGATATCGCGTTGTACGAAGGCGGGGCAGCACACGTCCCGGGAGTAGCCAATGTCATCAAGCTTTCATCGAATGAAAACCCCTTTGGCCCAAGCCCCCATGCGATAGAGGCCGCGAAAAACGCGGCCTTGCAGATGCACCGCTACCCGTCCACCGATCATGCGGAGTTGCGGCAGGCCATCGGTGAAATGCATGGTCTTGATCCCGAAAAGATCATTTGCGGTGTGGGCAGCGATGAAATCCTTTCGTTTCTTTGCCAGGCATATGCCGGTCCGGGAGATGAGGTCATCCACACGGAACACGGGTTTGCGCTGTACAAGATCGGCGCCCACGCCGTGGGTGCTACGCCCGTCGAGGTGCCCGAGCGTGACCGCGTGACGGACGTGGACGCAATCCTGTCCGCATGTAATGAACGCACCCGGCTGGTCTTCATCGCGAACCCGAACAATCCGACAGGCACGATGATTGGCGAGGCCGAGGTGGCCCGTCTTGCCGAAGGCCTTCCGCCCAAGGCGATGCTGGTGCTCGACGGCGCTTACGCGGAATACGTGGAAGGTTTCGATGCAGGCAGAGCACTGATCGATGTGCGCGACAACGTCTTCATGACGCGCACCTTCTCAAAGCTCTACGGACTTGGCGGGATGCGTGTCGGCTGGGGCTATGGGCCGAAAGCCATCGTGGATGTGCTGAACCGTATCCGGGGGCCGTTCAACTTGTCGAATATCTCGATTGCCGCCGCCATTGCATCGGTGCGCGATGTGGCGTTTGTTACCCAATGCCGTGCCGAAAACACGCGGATGCGAGCGTGGATGGCAGAAGCGCTGGCCGAGATCGGTGTCGCATCGGACACCTCCTGTGCAAATTTCATACTTGCCCGGTTTTCGGATGCGGCAGAGGCCGAGGCGTGCGACGCGTTTTTGCAGTCCGAAGGTCTGATCGTTCGCAAGACCGGGGGCTACAAACTTCCCCACGCGCTTCGTATGACAGTCGGAGATGAAATCGCCTGTCGACGTCTGGTTGCGGCTGTGCGGACATTCAAGGGGCGGGCGACGTGACGGGACCTATTTACGAACGCGTCGCACTGATAGGACTGGGACTGATTGCATCGTCTATCTACTGGGCGATCAAGCGTAACCCGGGACTTGCTGGCGAGGTGACCGGATATGCCCGGTCGCAGGAAACCCGGGACACTGCCAAACGTATCGGTCTATGCGACAGGGTTTGCGAGACGGCGGTCGAGGCGGTGGAGGATGCGGATCTTGTGATCCTCTGCGTCCCGGTCGGCGTCATGGGGCAGGTAACGATGGAGATATCGGAACACCTCAAACCCGGCTGTACGGTATCGGATGTGGGGTCGGTTAAACGCGACGTAATAAGCAATGTATTGCCTCACCTGCCGCAGAACGTGGCCTTCGTCCCAGCGCATCCGCTCGCTGGGACTGAACATTCGGGGCCAGAATCCGGGTTTGCAGAACTGTTCGACAACCGCTGGTGTCTGCTTGTTCCGGTTGAAGGAACCGCCCGGGAAACCGTGGCAAAGCTTCGTCAGTTCTGGGAAGGACTGGGGGCTAATGTCGAGGAGATGGACGCAGATCACCATGATCTTGTCCTTGCTGTTACCAGTCATACGCCGCACCTGATTGCCTACACAATGGTTGGCGTTGCCGACGACTTGCGACGCGTGACAGATAGCGAAGTCGTGAAATACTCGGCGGCCGGTTTTCGTGATTTCACGCGCATCGCGGCCAGTGATCCGACGATGTGGCGTGATGTGTTCCTGACGAACCGCGACGCGACACTCGAAATTCTCGGTCGGTTTACCGAAGAGCTTTTTGCCCTGCAAAGAGCGATCCGGAAAGGCGATGGCGATCATCTCCATGCCTATTTCACGCGGACCCGAGCCATACGGCGCGGCATCATCGATGCCGGGCAGGATACGGACGCACCAGATTTCGGTCGCAGCCAGAAGGCAAGGAAATGAGGAGGCTCGCTGGCATTCTACTGATTGCCAGCATCTCTCTGCCGGTGATGGCAGATACGCCCGAAACTTCTCTTCGCCCCGTTGCACGGACCGAACGCGCAAAGCTTGCCGGCGCGACCGTTCTGGTCGACACCGACGCCGGTATCTCCGAGGTCGTGCGTATGCGGCCGCCGGTCCGGCCTCTTTCGGAACAGGAACAGGAAATGATCGACCTCTCCGAACGCGTTGCGTTCGTTAGCCCAGAGCAATCGATGCGTCCTTGGGCGCGGCCCCCCCGCGTCGAGCAAAAGGCGATGGCCCAGCGAAGATTGCGACGTCAGGGAGCGGTCTGTGGAGATATCGAACTTCAGGGCGATGAGGTCGGCCGGGTCCCCGGCCGGATCAAGGGCTGCGGCGTCAAAAATGCGGTCCGTCTGCGTTCCGTGTCCGGCGTCAAGCTTAGCCAAGCCGCCTTGATCAATTGCAAAACCGCCAGTGCGCTCAAGAACTGGGTCGACAAAGGCGTTCAGCCCGCATTTGCGAAAAAGGGGCCGGTTGTTGAACTGCGCGTCGCGGCGCATTATGCCTGCCGTCCAAGAAACAACCAACGCGGTGCCAAGATCTCTGAACATGGGCGAGGAAATGCAATCGACATTTCCGGCTTCGTCATGCAAAGCGGGGAAGTCGTCACCGTGATAGAGGACTGGACGGGCAAGGGGCCTCTTAACGCGTCTCACCGTGCGGCATGCGGGACTTTCAAAACGGTGTTGGGACCGCGATCCGACCGGTTTCATCAAGACCATTTCCACCTCGATATGGCAAATCATCGCGGTGGCGCCTATTGCCGCTAGGATAGTCGGCGTCGAGCGTGGCGCAGAGAAAATTACAGGTATGATCGAATGACGATGTGGGTATTTGGGTACGGTTCCCTGTTATGGAACCCCGGGTTCAACGTGGCCAGCCGGGTGCTGGCGCGTCTCGATGGGTATGCCCGTTCTTTCTGTATGCACTCGATACACCACCGTGGCACCGAGGAAGCGCCCGGTCTGGTTCTGGCTCTGGACGAGGTTGAAGGGGCGGAATGCCGGGGCGTCGCCTTTGCGGTCGCCGAAGGGGAAGAAGAGCAGACCCTGGCGTACTTGCGCGAGCGTGAACTGATATCTTCGGCGTATATCGAAAAGGTGCTCGAGCTTGATCTGGATGACGGGCGGCGGGTCGAAGCGCTCGTCTATGTGATAGATCCGGCCCATGTGCAATACTGCGGGGGTATGCCGCTTGAGGAACAGGCTCAAATAATCGCCCATGCGGTTGGCGGACGGGGCCCGAATGCCGAATATCTGTTCAATACGACGGACCATCTTGCCGAGCTTGGTCTACCTGACGGCGATCTGGAATGGCTGACTGACCGCGTTCGGTTTATCCTCTCATAAACGCTTGGCTTTTCCGGCTTTTCTTCTTTAGGTTGGCGGTGAGCAGAACACCTGTCAGGAGCTGAGCGCATGGCGCAGCCAGACACGAAACAACGGCCGCAATTCTCGCAGCCTTTTCAGCAGATCATGTTCATGGTCATTGCTTTGGGCTTGGCCGTTTCCGGGGCGGTGCTGGCATTGCCAAGTGTGCTGCCTGTCTTTCTGGCCAATCTCTATCTGAACGGGTTTATCGCGCTCGTCTTCCTGTTTGGTATCCTCGCTTGTTTCTGGCAGGTTTTTCAATTGATGGTCTCGGTTCGCTGGATTGAACAATTCGCATCCGGTCTGTCCGCAGACAGTAACCATCCCCCCCGGCTGCTGGCACCGCTTGCGTCTTTGCTTAGATCGCGCGGCGCCCGGATGCAGCTTTCGTCCTCCTCCACGCAATCGATCCTCGAATCCGTTGCGACACGGATCGATGAAGCGCGCGAAATCACCCGCTATATTGCGAGCCTTTTGATTTTCCTCGGGCTTCTGGGAACTTTCTACGGTCTGGCAACCACCGTGCCCGCCGTCGTCGACACCATTCGCAGCCTTGCACCACAAGAGGGTGAGGAAGGTATCGCGGTCTTCAACCGTCTGATGACCGGGCTGGAGGCGCAGTTGGGCGGCATGGGCGTTGCATTCTCGTCTTCTCTGCTCGGGCTTGCCGGTTCGCTTGTCGTCGGTCTGCTGGAACTCTTTGCCGGTCACGGACAAAACAGGTTTTATCGCGAGTTGGAAGAATGGCTGTCCTCCATCACCCGCGTCGGTTTCGCCTCTGGCGAGGAAGGCAGTAATGAAACGGCTGCCTTGTCCGGTATCCTCGACCAGATGGGCGAGCAGATGGAAAGTCTCCATCAGATGTTCGCAGAATCCGAGGCGAGCCGCTCAAACGTTGATAGCAAGCTTGGCTCGCTCGCAGATGCACTTGGTCAGATGGTTGACCGCATCGATCAGACAGAAAGCATTACAGGCGCGCTCGAACGGGTCGCGACGGGTCAGGAGGCGCTTGTCGATCTGATGCGCGAGCACGGCCCTTCCGAGGGTATCGACGCCGAGAGTCGGATGCGCCTGCGCTCGATCGATGTTCAGATGCTACGGATCCTCGAGGAAATTTCGGCCGGGCGACAAGAGAGCATGGCCGAGCTGCGCAAGGATATCGATCACCTCATCAAAGCGCTTACGGTGCCACAGCGTCCGGCACGGAGAAGCGCGGGCAGGGGAGAGGAATAGCGCATGGCCCTGTCACGTCGCACAGGCAACCGCTTTCAGGGATCGATCTGGCCGGGCTTTGTGGATGCGATGACCGGTCTTCTGCTGGTGATGATGTTCCTGCTCACCATTTTTATGGTGGTGCAGTTCGTTCTGCGTGAGACGATCTCGGGTCAGGAGACCGAACTCAATTCGCTGTCTGATGAAATCGAGGCTTTGGCCGGTGCGCTGGGGCTTGAAGAACGCAAGTCGAGCCAGTTGGAAGCACGTATGGGGGCGCTGAACGCGACTTTGGGTGAAACGCAGTCCGATCTTGAAAATGCCCAGGCACAGCTCGCGCGGCAGAATTCGCTGATTTCAGCGCTGACGGCAGAGCGCGATCGACAGGATACGCTTCTGGAAGCCGCGCGGTCAGAGATTACCTCTTTCGAGGCCCGGGTGGCCGCTTTGATTGCGGCACGGGACGATGCCCTGGGCACGGTTGAAGAGCTGGAAACGCAGCGTGCCGATCTGCAATCGCAACGAGAGGAACTGCTTTCAGAACAGGATGCTTTGAATGCCGCCTTGGCCCAAAGCAGAAGCGAGATTGACGAACAGTCAGAAGCTGCCCGGCTTGCCGCAGCCCGGCGTGAAGCGCTTGAAGCCTTGGTGGCGGATCTACGTGCCGAGAACGCAGATAGTGAAACCCAAGCCGCAGCATTGAATGACCGGGTTGCCGAACTTGAAACCGAGTTGAGTGAAGAAGAACAGGCCCGATTGGCCGAAGCGGCGGCTGCGCAAGCCCTGCGAGAAAGGCTTGAAAACGCCGATAGCGAACTGACCGCCATGACGCTCTCTTTGGAAAAACAGCGACAGGAAGCTGAAGACACCTTGACCCTTCTTGCGGCTGCAAGGGCGGCGAGGGATGAGCTGGATGGCGAATTGGCGGCGGCCCTTGCTCAAGTGGAAACAGAGGCTCAGGAAAAGGATGCCCTGACTGAGCGGTTGTCGCAGCTCGTCGCCCGTCTGGAGGTCACCCAAAAACAAGGCAGAGAGGCAGAGCAGACATTACAGTCGGAACTGGATCGGACTCAGGCCGAGCTCTCCGCAGCAAGAGCGGAATTACAAGAGCAAGAGAATACCCGGGCATCTATCGAGGACCGCTTGGACGCGGCGCTGAAGCGGTTGGAGCAGGCCGAATTGGCCGTCAGCGACAGGGATGAGCTTCAGGCTCGATTAATGACAGCTTTGGCCGCGCGTGAGGCGGCGGCCGAAGATGCCTCGGAAGAGTTGAGCAAAGCAGAACAACGCGCCCGTCTGCTGGCTCAGGCGCGTGAGACGCTTTCGGAGGAAAAGGAAAAATCCGCGGCAGCGCAAAGGGAAACTGCGCTGTTGAACCAACAGGTAGCGGCGTTGCGGGACCAACTTGGGCAACTACGTGCGTTGCTGGACGACTACGAGGACCGGGATGCGGCGACCCAAGTGCAGATTCAGAACCTTGGTACGGATCTGAACGCCGCTCTCGCCCGCGCGGCATCCGAAGAGCGCAAGCGCAGATTGCTCGAAGAGGCGGAGCGCAAACGGCTGCAGGAGGAACGGGAGCAACTGGCGCTAGAAGCCGAGGCGCTGAAATCACAGGCCAAGGATCTGGAACTCTACCGCTCCGAGTTTTTTGGCCGACTGCGCGATCTTCTCGGCAATCGTGACGGTGTGCGGATCGAGGGGGATCGCTTCGTGTTTTCGTCAGAGGTTCTTTTCCCTCTGGGCTCGGCGGAATTGTCCGATGAAGGCAAAAGCGAAGTCGCCAAGGTTGCCAGAATCCTGCGCGAAGTGGCAGACAGCATACCCTCTGAGCTCGACTGGGTGATCCGCGTGGACGGGCACACTGATGACATACCTTTGCTCGGCGCAGGAAAGTATGCCGATAACTGGGAGCTAAGTCAGGGCAGGGCTCTTTCCGTGGTCAAATACATGGTGAACGCGCTGGGTATTCCGCCCGGTCGCCTGTCCGCAAATGGCTTTGGTGAATACCAGCCGATCAATCCTGCTTCCACACCCGAGGCGAGGGCTCAGAACCGGCGGATCGAATTGAAGCTTACCGAAAAGTAAGGATTTTGATCTTCCCCCAGTCAGCCGATCTTGGCGCTGCCTCTGCAACACTTGCCGGATTAGATAAGAAAAGCCGCCCCAATTTTGTTGGGGCGGCTTCTGTTTCTTCGACTAGCCGAGTGTCGGTCAGTCCGCAGTCAGCAACGGCGGCTTGTTGCCCGACAGGCGTGGATTGTCCGGTCCATCAATGCGCAATTCGATTTCGCCGTTCTTCACGCCAACCTTGACGACACCACCCTTGGCCAGCTTTCCAAAGAGCAGTTCTTCGGCTAGAGGCTTCTTGATGTTTTCTTGGATGACGCGCCCCAACGGGCGGGCACCCATTTTGTCGTCATAGCCTTTATCGGCCAGCCATTCCGCGGCTGCCTTGGTCAGTTCAATGGACACGTTGCGATCCATCAGCTGCGCTTCAAGCTGCAGTACGAATTTCTCGACAACTTGCAGAATGACCGATTTCGGTAGAGGTGCGAAAGAGATCACTGCGTCGAGACGGTTCCGGAACTCGGGCGTGAAGGTGCGCTCGATTGCTGCCGTATCCTCGCCCTCGCGGCGATCGCGGCCGAAGCCGATGGCCGACTTGGCGAGTTCCGCAGCGCCGGCGTTGGACGTCATGATGAGCACCACGTTGCGGAAATCGACGGTACGCCCATTGTGGTCGGTAAGCTTGCCGTGGTCCATCACCTGCAGCAGGATGTTGTAGACATCCGGATGCGCCTTCTCGATCTCATCAAGGAGGAGAACGCAGTGCGGATGCTGATCCACGCCATCGGTCAACATACCCCCCTGATCGAAGCCCACGTAGCCTGGAGGCGCGCCGATCAGCCGCGAAACCGCATGCTTCTCCATATACTCGGACATATCGAAACGCAGCAATTCCACACCGAGCGTGTCCGCCAACTGATTGGCCACCTCGGTTTTACCAACACCGGTGGGTCCGGCGAAAAGGTAATTCCCGATGGGTTTTTCAGGTTCACGCAGACCCGCACGGGCCAGCTTGATCGCACTTGAAAGCGCCTCAATGGCCTTGTCCTGACCAAATACGACCCGCTTGAGCGACGCTTCAAGATCCTTGAGAACTTCGGCGTCGTCTTTGGAGACGTTCTTGGGTGGAATACGCGCAATCTTGGCAACGACGGCTTCGATCTCTTTGGTTCCGATCGTCTTGCGACGTTTAGATTCCGCGACAAGATGCTGAGCGGCCCCCGCTTCATCGATGACATCGATGGCGCTGTCAGGCAGCTTGCGGTCGTTTATATAGCGCGAGGCAAGCTCCACCGCAGTCTTCACCGCATCTGCAGTGTATTTGACGCTGTGATGCTCTTCAAAGTAAGGCTTCAACCCTTTCAGGATCTTCACCGCATCTTCGACCGTCGGTTCGTTCACGTCGATTTTTTGGAAACGGCGGGAAAGAGCGCGGTCTTTTTCAAAATGCTGGCGGAATTCCTTGTAAGTGGTCGACCCCATCGTCCGCAGCTTACCGCCCTGCAACGCAGGCTTGAGAAGGTTCGAGGCGTCCATTGCACCGCCCGAGGTCGCGCCCGCACCGATCACCGTGTGGATCTCGTCAATGAAGAGAACCGCGTCCGGATGGTCTTCCAACTCGCTGACAACGGCTTTCAGACGTTCCTCAAAGTCACCGCGATACCGCGTACCCGCGAGCAGCGCGCCCATGTCGAGCGAATAGATTGTGGTTTTCGATAGCACTTCGGGTGTTTCGCCAGCGACGATCTTGCGGGCCAGACCTTCGGCGATGGCTGTCTTGCCTACACCGGGATCTCCCACGAGAAGCGGGTTGTTCTTGCGCCGACGGCATAGAACCTGAATGCAGCGTTCCACCTCTGCATCCCGCCCGATCAGCGGATCGATATCGCCCTCGCGCGACTTGGCGTTGAGATCGACACAATACTTGCCGAGTGCACTTTCCTTCTGCTCCCCTTCGGTGACACCCTGAGGTGCCTCTTCCGGTTCTGAAGAGCCTGAAACCGGGCGGCTTTCGCCATAGGCCGGGTCCTTGGCCACACCGTGCGCAATGAAGTTCACCGCGTCATAGCGTGTCATATCCTGCTCCTGCAGGAAAAAGGCAGCGTTGCTTTCGCGTTCCGCGAAAATCGCGACAAGCACGTTGGCACCTGTCACCTCCGTCCGGCCAGAAGACTGGACGTGGATGGCGGCGCGTTGAATGACCCTTTGGAATGCGGCCGTGGGGACCGCTTCGGAGCCGTCAATGTCAGTCACGAGATTGGAAAGATCATCGTCGATGAACTCAACCAGTGTCCCGCGTAATTCTGACATATCGACGCTACATGCTTTCATCACCTTGGTCGCATCGGGTTCGTCCAGCAGGGCGAGGAGCAGATGCTCAAGGGTGGCGAATTCATGGCGACGCTCATTCGCCAGCGCAAGCGCTGCATGAATGGCGTGTTCCAGTGTGCTCGAGAATGAAGGCACGGCGCGTGCTCCTCTTATTTGGGCCGGGGCGAGAGCATCAGGGGAAGCCGTCGCATTCCAACCATGTCTTGATAGTGTTAGAGTTTGGTTGATCGTAGCGCAGCTTCAAGGCTTTTCTTTCATTTTACAGTCACAATTGATTTTATCGTGACACAGTCGCGCGGATTTTCGGCATCAGAAATTGTCTTTCCGGGTTCGAATTTCAGCGAAAACAGTCTCGGGTTCTGCGCCTTCGAGGCCCAGTTGGCGAGCAACATCCGCATTGCCTGCGCGCAGAAACGGATTTGTTGCCAATTCGAGAGAAAGAAGTGACGGGACAGTTGGTTCATTGCGCGATCTTGCTTCGGCGATCGCGGCCATACGAGATTTAAGATCAGGATTGTCCGGTTCAATGGTCTTGGCGAATTTTCCGTTGGCCGCGGTATATTCATGGCCAGAGTAAACGACCGTTTCCGGGGGAAGTGCCGCCAGTTTGGACAGGGAATGCCACATCTGAGGCATCGTTCCCTCGAACACCCGGCCGCATCCCAGCGCCATAAGGCTGTCTGCCGTGAATACTGCGTCGCTCTGGGGGAAGTAAAAGGCAACGTGGCCGACCGTGTGACCGGACACATCCATGACGTATCCGGTTTCTCCAGCGACCTCGATTTTATCTTCGTCTTCAACCTGTTTGTCGAGCGGAGGCAGGCGATGAGCGTCGGCTGCGGCGCCAATGACCTGCGCATCGTGTTCGGCCAAAAGACCGGGCAGGCCCTCGACATGATCCGGATGGTGGTGGGTCAGCAGGATCGTTCCCAGCGACCAGCCCTTTTCCTTCAGTACGGCAAGGATCGGTTCAGCCTCGGGCGCGTCCACAAGGAATGTTTCGCCTGTCTCTGCGTTATGTGCGAGAAAAGCGTAATTATCGGTTCGACATGGGATGGTGAGGATGTCAAGAGGCATGGCGTGTCCCTCCATTTCATTGTTACACTACGCTGATTGTAATTCAGATTGACCGATTGGACAGGCGACTACAATGCATCTGGATGTCCAGGACCTTCGGAATTTTTACTATCGCAGTACGCTTGGGCGCGCGGCGCAGGCTTCGATACGCAACCAGCTATGTGCACTCTGGCCTGAGGCAAAAGGACAGACCGTCGCCGGCTTTGGATTTGCTCTGCCGCTGTTACGGCCGTATCTGGCGGATGCACGCCGTGTCGTCGCGTTGATGCCGGCGCCGCAGGGCGTCATGCCGTGGCCCGCCAATATGCCCAACGTGGCTGTGCTGAGTGAAGAAACCCTCTGGCCATTGGAAACCGGGCGGGTTGATCGCCTCGTGGTCATGCACGGCTTGGAAACTTCCGAGCGTCCCTCAGCCTTGCTTCAGGAATGCTGGCGCGTCCTTGGTCCCGGAGGCAAGGCCATTTTTATTGTGCCGAACCGGGCTGGATTATGGTCACGCTCTGACAGAACGCCGTTCGGATACGGGCGTCCCTACACGCTGGGGCAGCTTGAAAGCCAGTTGGAGCAGCATGATTTCCTGCCCGAACGGCACAGCGCGGCGCTTTACCAGCTGCCATCGACTCGTCGGTTCTGGTTGAAGTCCGCGCCGTTGTTCGAAAAGGTCGGCGCACGGATGCCCACCGTCATGGCTGGAGGGGCCTTTCTCGTCGAGGTCAGCAAACGGGTCGCGCCGCCAAGCGGAACGGTAACAAAGGAATGGTCGCGCAACCCGATACCGGCACTCAGCCCCAAGCCGGAAACATCGCCGGTTTAAGCTGAAACTGGCAAGCAGCGGCAAAGCCCGACAAGCGTCGAAAAAGACCCAGAACGGTTGCGCCTTTCAGACAGGAATCGCACCTGATCACGAAAATTCTGGCTTTTTTGTAACATCCATAATGCCTTAATCGCAGGCGATTTCGTTAAGTCCTTCAAAACAAAAGATTAACGTTCCCGTGCATCATCACGATACTGTATTGCGGGCGAAAGACCGCTCTGTTACATCCACGCTGATTTCGATGCCCCGCGCTTTCACGGGGCTTTCTAACGCGCCCGGAGGTCGCCATGCTGGCAGCCAATCGGGTCTTAATATCGGAAGGGTGGACGTGTCCGAACCAGCTTCGATTTCCACTGGTATAGCTGAACGCTATGCCACAGCGATTTTTGAGATCGCGCAAGAGAACGGTAACCTTGATGGGCTCGAGACGAGCGTCGGCGATCTGAGCGCCGCTCTGAACGACAGCGCGGATTTGAGCGCCATGATCAAGTCACCATTGATTTCCCGCGGCGAACAGCGCAACGCGATCAGTGCACTGGCCAAGAAAATGGACCTCGCTCCGGTTCTTCAGAACGCGCTGGCTCTGATGGCGGACAAACGCCGTCTCTTCGTTGTGCCTCAGCTTCTGTCCGTGCTGCGCGAACAGCTTGCCGATCAACGCGGCGAGGTCGTCGCAGAGGTGACCAGCGCCAAGGCTCTGACCAAGGAACAGACCGAAAAATTGTCGAAATCGCTCAGTGCGAATGTCGGCAAGACCGTTACTATCAATGCGACCGTCGATGAAAGCCTCATCGGTGGTCTGATCGTTAAAGTGGGTTCGAAGATGATCGATACGTCGATCCGCTCGAAGCTCAACTCCCTCCAGAATTCAATGAAAGAGGTCGGATAAATGGGTATCCAAGCAGCAGAGATTTCTGCGATCCTGAAGGACCAGATCAAGAACTTCGGTCAGGAGGCCGAAGTCGCCGAGGTTGGGCGCGTGCTCAGCGTCGGTGACGGGATTGCCCGTGTATATGGTCTGGACAACGTGCAGGCCGGTGAAATGGTCGAATTCCCCGGCGGCATCATGGGGATGGCGCTGAACCTTGAATCCGACAACGTCGGTGTTGTGATCTTCGGTTCCGACCGGGACATCAAGGAAGGCGACGTCGTAAAGCGCACGAATGACATCGTGAGCGTGCCGATCGGTGACGAACTGCTGGGTCGCGTTGTCGATGGCCTTGGTAACCCCGTTGACGGCAAAGGCCCGATCAACACCGACAAAACCGGTGTGGCCGACGTCAAGGCGCCGGGCATCATCCCACGTAAGTCGGTACATGAACCGATGGCAACCGGCCTCAAGTCGGTCGACGCGATGATCCCGATCGGCCGTGGCCAGCGAGAGCTGATTATTGGTGACCGTCAGACCGGTAAAACCGCCGTGGCTCTGGACACCATCCTGAACCAGAAATCCTACAACGACGCCGCCGGCGACGACGAGAGCAAAAAGCTTTACTGCATCTACGTTGCGATCGGTCAGAAGCGTTCGACCGTCGCGCAGCTGGTGAAGCGTCTCGAAGAGACCGGCGCTATCGAATACACCATCGTCGTGGCTGCAACCGCGTCCGAACCGGCACCGATGCAGTTTCTTGCACCTTACGCCGCGACCGCGATGGCCGAATACTTCCGTGACAACGGCCGTCACGCGCTGATCGTGTACGATGACCTTTCCAAGCAGGCCGTGGCTTATCGCCAGATGTCGCTGCTGCTGCGTCGTCCGCCGGGACGTGAAGCTTACCCGGGTGACGTTTTCTACCTCCACTCCCGCCTGCTTGAGCGTTCGGCCAAACTGAACGAAGACAACGGCGCCGGATCGCTGACGGCTCTGCCGATCATCGAAACGCAGGGTGGTGACGTTTCGGCCTTTATTCCGACCAACGTGATTTCGATCACCGACGGCCAGATCTTCCTTGAAACCGACCTGTTCTTCCAGGGCATCCGTCCTGCCGTGAACACCGGTCTGTCGGTTTCGCGTGTGGGTTCGTCCGCTCAGACCAACTCGATGAAGTCGGTTGCCGGTCCGGTGAAACTGGAACTCGCTCAGTACCGCGAAATGGCGGCCTTTGCGCAGTTCGGCTCCGACCTCGACGCCGCGACCCAGCGTCTGCTGAACCGTGGTGCCCGTCTGACCGAGCTGATGAAGCAGCCGCAGTATTCGCCGCTGACCAACGCGGAAATCGTCTGCGTCATCTACGCCGGTACGCACGGCTACCTCGACAAGCTGCCCGTCTCTGACGTGGGTCGCTTTGAAAAGGGCCTGCTGGCGCATCTGCGTGGCAAGCGTTCGGACATTCTTGACTGGATCACCAACGAAGATCCCAAGATCAAGGGCGACGCCGAAGACAAACTCAAAGCAGCGCTTGACGAATTCGCCGCTGACTTCGCTTAAGGAGAGATAGGGCAATGCCAAATCTCAAGGACCTTAAAAACCGGATCGAGTCGGTCAAATCGACCCGCAAGATCACCAAGGCGATGCAGATGGTCGCGGCAGCAAAATTGCGCCGCGCCCAGGAAGCTGCCGAAGACTCGCGTCCCTATGCCGAACGGTTCAACGCCGTGATGGCACAGCTCGCGGCGTCGGTTGGCAAAAGCGACAGCGCGCCGAAGTTGCTGGCCGGTACGGGCAGCGACCAGGTGCAGTTGCTGGTGGTGTTGACAGCCGAACGGGGCCTCTGCGGGGGCTTCAACGGCAACATCGCGCGTCTCGCAAAGAACCATGCGCTCAAGCTCAAGGGCGAAGGCAAGACGGTCAAGATCCTCACGGTCGGCAAGAAAGGCCGTGACGTGCTCAAGCGCGACTTCGCGGACGATTTCATCGGCCATGTCGATCTGAGCAATGTCAAACGCCTTGGTTACACCGACGCACAAAAAATCGCGCAGGACATCCTGTCGCGCTTTGATGCAGGTGAGTTCGACGTGGCGACGCTGTTCTTTTCGAAATTCGTTAACGTGGTAAGCCAGGTGCCGACGGCACAGCAGATCATTCCTGCAGAATTCGAAGAAGATGAAAAGGCGGACTCGGCAAGCACGGTTTACGACTATGAACCGGGCGAAGAGGAAATCCTCGCCGACCTGCTGCCGCGTGGTGTGGCCACCCAGATCTTCAGCGCGTTGCTGGAAAACGGGGCTGGCGAGCAGGGCGCACGGATGAGCGCGATGGACAACGCGACCCGCAACGCGGGCGAAATGATCGACAAACTGACCATCGAATACAACCGTTCGCGTCAGGCTGTCATCACCAACGAGCTGATTGAAATCATTTCCGGCGCGGAAGCGCTGTAAGAGAACCGGAGACAAACATGGCTACTGCAACAGGCAAAGTCACTCAGGTCATCGGCGCTGTGGTCGACGTACAGTTCGACGATGCGCTGCCTGAGATTCTGAACGCACTGAACACCGAGAACAACGGCAAGAAGCTGGTGCTCGAAGTGGCTCAGCACCTTGGTGAAAACACTGTCCGTACCATCGCGATGGACGCGACCGAAGGTCTGGTTCGCGGCGCTGTCGTGACCGACACTGGCGCGCCGATCTCGGTGCCGGTCGGTAACGCGACTCTCGGCCGCATCATGAACGTGGTCGGCGAGCCGATCGACGAAAAAGGTCCGGTCAACGCGACCGAAACACGTCCGATCCACGCCGAAGCACCTGAATTCGCCGCTCAGTCGACCGAGTCGGAAATTCTCGTTACCGGCATCAAGGTCGTCGACCTTCTCGCGCCGTACTCCAAGGGTGGTAAGATCGGCCTCTTCGGCGGTGCCGGTGTGGGCAAGACCGTTCTCATCATGGAACTGATCAACAACATCGCAAAGGTGCACTCGGGTTACTCCGTGTTCGCCGGTGTTGGTGAACGGACCCGTGAAGGTAACGACCTTTACCACGAGATGATCGAATCCAACGTGATCAAGCCCGACAACCTCGAAGAATCGCAGGTTGCTCTGGTTTACGGTCAGATGAACGAACCTCCGGGAGCGCGTGCGCGTGTTGCTTTGACCGGCCTGACGCTGGCCGAGCAGTTCCGCGACCAGTCCGGGACTGACGTTCTGTTCTTCGTCGACAACATCTTCCGCTTTACGCAGGCGGGTTCCGAGGTGTCGGCGCTTCTGGGTCGTATTCCTTCCGCCGTGGGTTACCAGCCGACGCTGGCCACCGATATGGGCGCGCTTCAGGAACGTATTACGTCGACCAAAGCTGGCTCGATCACCTCGGTGCAGGCGATTTACGTGCCTGCGGACGACTTGACCGACCCCGCGCCGGCAACTTCGTTTGCGCACCTTGACGCGACCACGGTTCTCAACCGTGCGATCTCGGAAAAAGGCATCTACCCGGCGGTTGACCCGCTCGACTCCTCGTCGCGTCTGCTTGACCCGGCCATCGTTGGGGAAGAGCACTACAAGGTCGCAACCGACGTGCAGCAGCTGCTTCAGCGCTACAAATCGCTTCAGGACATCATCGCCATTCTCGGCATGGACGAACTGAGCGAAGAGGACAAGCTGACCGTGGCCCGTGCCCGTAAGCTCGAGCGTTTCCTCAGCCAGCCCTTCGACGTGGCGCAGGTCTTCACCGGTTCGCCGGGCGTGCAGGTGCCGCTGGAAGAAACCATCTCGTCGTTCAAGGCGGTTGTGGCCGGTGAATACGATCACCTTCCCGAAGCGGCCTTCCTCATGGTCGGTGGCATCGAAGAAGTGAAAGCCAAAGCCGAACGCATGGCCGCTGACGCGGCTTAAAGGAGCCACTGATGGCAGACACAATGCAATTTGACCTCGTGTCCCCGGAACGGCGCCTTGCGTCGTTTCAGGCCCGCGAGGTTCTGATCCCCGGTGCGGACGGCGACATGACGGCAATGCCCGGTCATAGCCCCGTCATCGCCACGCTGCGTCCCGGTGTTCTGCGGGTCGACGGTCCGGAAGGCACGTCGGAATACATCGTCACTGGCGGCTTTGCGGAGATCAACTCCGAAGGCCTGTCGGTTCTGGCCGAGCAGGCGATCCCGATGACCGAGGTCACGCGTGAGCATATCGACGAACTGATCGAAGATGCTCGTGCCAAGCACGAAGAGGCCAAGTCGACGTTCAAGAACGAACCGGGTCCTGTAGATGACGCGGCCAAGCTATTGTCCGACATGGTTGCCCTTGGCGATCACATCGCCATCGGCAAGGGCGGCGGTCCGGCTCCGGCCTGACGTCGTCTGACACGATTGATATTTGGAAACCGGCCCCATCGCGGGCCGGTTTTCTTTTGCGGGAATGGCAAGTTCGGGCAGCTACGCGGTGAAAGAAAAAGGGCGCCCCGCAAAACGGAGCGCCCAATGAATTTCCCGATACACCCGGTTTCTCAGTCCATCGTGTACAGCGATTCATAGATCGGCGAGAGCGTCGAATCCTCAAAGAGCGAGGATACCGATGTGCCGTTCCAGATGTTCAGGATGGCTTGCGCGAATACCGGTGCGGTGGGCACGATACGGATATTCGGTGCGGCCAGTACCGCGTCTGTCGGACGGATCGTATCGGTCAGAACCAGCGATTTCATGACCGAGTTGGTAATCCGTTCGACCGCAGGGCCGCTCATCACGCCATGCGTGATATAAGAGTGCACCTCCTTGGCGCCGTTCTCCATCAGGATCTCTGCCGCTTTGCAGAGCGTGCCCGCCGTGTCGCAGATGTCGTCAACGATCAGACATATCTTGTCCTTAACGTTCCCGATCACGGTCATTTCCGCGACTTCACCGGCTTTTTCCCGCCGCTTGTCGACGATGGCCAGCGGTGCATTTACACGTTTGGCAAGCTCGCGCGCGCGGGCCACGCCGCCCACGTCGGGCGATACCACCATCAACTCGTCCATCTGACCTTTGAAATTGGTTCGGATATCCAGCGCAAAAACCGGCGAGCCATAAAGGTTGTCAACGGGGATGTCGAAGAAGCCCTGGATCTGGGCCGCATGCAGATCCATTGTCAGGATCCGTTCGATGCCGGTGCCGACCATCATGTTGGCCACAAGCTTGGCCGTGATCGGCGTACGCGCCTTGGTACGGCGGTCCTGACGAGCGTAACCGAAATAGGGCAGGACAGCCGTAACCCGTGCCGCCGACGACCGGCGTAGCGCATCGGCCATCACCAGCAATTCCATCAGGTTGTCATTGGCCGGATTGGACGTGGGCTGGATGATGAACATATCCTCGCCCCGAACGTTTTCGAACACTTCGACAAAAATCTCGCCGTCGTTGAAACGTTCCACGCGGGCATCGACCAACCCGGTTTGAATGCCGCGATGCATTGTCATGCGACGCGCAATGGCTTGTGCCAACGGCTGGTTGGCATTCCCAGAGATCAGCTTGGGTTCGATCATATGAGGCATTGAGATTGGTTTCCCGGAGCAGCGAGAGAGATATGTAACAGATTCGTGGTGTTGACACCGCTTAGCATGGCCTTACCGTCGCGCAAAGCTAGCCGCGGGAGAAAAAGCAAATGGCCCAGATCGACTACTTCTTTGCAACCTTGTCACCCTTTGCATATCTCGCGGGCACCCGGCTCGAACAGATAGCAGCCCGGCACGAGGCGACCGTCGTCTACAAGCCGTTCGACATCATCTCGCTTTTCTCCCGGACCGGCACGGCTCTCCCCAAGGATCGCCCCGTCGCGCGTCAGGAATACCGGATGCAGGAACTCAAGCGGCAGGCCAAGCATCTCCAGATGAAGATGAACTTTAAGCCCGCCCATTTCCCGACCAACGCCGCGCCGTCTTCGTATGCGATCATCGCGGCGCAGGCCGAAGGGGGCGGGGATGTCGGTGTTCTGTCCCACGCGGTCCTGCGCGCCTGCTGGGCCGAGGACAAGGACATCGCCGATGATGCGGTCATTCGCGCCTGCTTAGAGGAAGCCGGATTCGACCCGGCAATCGCCGATCGGGGCTTGCTGCAAGGGGCGGAGACCTATGCCGCCAATCTCGAAGAAGCGATCAGCCGTGGTGTGTTCGGTTCGCCCTTCTACATTACCGAGGATGATGAACGGTTCTGGGGGCAGGATCGGCTCGACGCGCTCGATACGCATCTAGAGGAAGCTTCGGCGTGAACATGGCTTTGTCCATACCTCAACCTCTTGAAATCCGCAAACTCGGGAACGGTAAGCGCAAGGTTCTGGCGCTGCATTGTACGCTTGCCCATTCCGGGGCCTGGAAGGGTCTCGTAGCCGAGATGGACAGCGAGATAGAAGTCACCGCCACCGATATGTTCAACCACGGACTCAGCCCTGACTGGGACGGGCAGGGGGACTTTCAGGATCGCATGGCGCGGGCTGCTGTCGCGACCTTGACGGAACCCGTGGATGTCATCGGCCATTCCTTTGGCGCGTCCATCGCGATGCGCGTCGCTGTTCTGTTCCCGGAACTCGTGCGCAGCCTGACGATGATAGAATCCGTCTACTTCGCCATCGTAAAGAAGGATCGGCCAGAACTCGTCGAGGCAAGCATGCGGTCCTCCGCGCCCTTCTATAACGCGATGGAGGCCGGAGACGTCGAGCTTGGCGCCCGATTATTCAACGGCGGCTGGGGCGGCGGTGTCGGTGAAAGCTGGGAGGAAATGCCAGAACACAGACGGGCGGCCATGATCCGGGGCGCGCAGATCGTTCCTGCGTGCAGCCCCGCCTTGCTGGACGATATCCACAATCTTCTGGAACCGGGGAAACTGCAATCGCTGAACCTGCCCGTCTTGTTGATGCGGGGCGGCAATACGGCGGACATCATCGCCGCCGTGAATGATGGATTCGCCGAGTATTTACCGGATGCCCGGAACGTCGTGGTCGAAGGTGCTGGACATATGCTGCCGATCAGCCATCCGGCAGAGACGGCTGATCACCTGCGTCAGCTGTTTACAGAGGTCCCGGCCTGATCATCAGCCTTTGAGTATCTCGATGAAGCGGTCCGTGTTCTCATCGCTCGCGGACCAGTCGCAGACAAGCCGCGCTGTCAGTATCTCTTCGGGATCGGCCCCCTGCAATTCGCCATCCCACATGTTGTAGAGCGCCCCGGCCTCGTGCAACCGTTGATGCGCGGCTCGGGAAAAGCGGGGGAAGATCATGTTGGCGGTTCCGCCCCAAGAAATCTCTGCACCGGCAGTCACGAGTTTCTCCCGCAGCCTTGCACAGGCATCGTTGGACTTCCGCCCGAGGCTTAGCCACAGGTCGTCCGTCAGATAGGCCGCCATCTGCGCCGACAGGTACCGGTGCTTTGAAAACAGCTGCGCGCCCCTTTTCCGGCGTAGCTCGAACTCCCAGGCCTTGTCGGGGTTGAAAAGAATGACCGCTTCGACGCCCATGCAGCCGTTTTTCGTCCCACCAAAGGACACCGCGTCCACGCCCGCTTTCCACGTCATTTCCGCCGGTGAGCAATTCAGCGCGACCAGCGCATTCGCGAACCGTGCGCCGTCAAGGTGAACCGGCACACCAAAGGATTTTGCGACCTCGGCAAGTTCCTGAATTTCGGACAAAGAATAAACGCCGCCGCGTTCTGTGATCTGGGTGATTGAAACAGGGCCGCGCTGCGGGCCGTGAACGCCCCGTGTCTGCTCTCCGGCAATTGTCTCGCGCAGAGATTCCGCCGTCATCTTGTCGCCGCCCGGAACAAGCGTCAGCTTTGCGCCACCGGTGTAGAACTCGGGCGCGTTGCATTCGTCCTCGTGGATATGGGCAAGGGGCGAGCAAAAAATCGTCTCAAAGGGCTGCGTCAGCGTCGCCAGCGCCAGCGAGTTTGCCGCCGTGCCGGTTGCGACAAGGTAAACCGCAGCCTCGGGCGCCTCGAATATATCTCGGATCTTGTCGCGCACCTCATCCATCAACGGATCATTACCATAGGGCAGGGCGTAACCGGCATTGGCTGTCGCCAGTTTCTCCATGATGGCGGGATGGACCGGACCGGCATTGTCAGAGGCGAAAAACATCAGGTGGGCTCCTCGATCAGGTAGTCGTCCCACTCTTCTTCGGGGACTTCGAATTCAGGTACTGTCATGCCCCGCACGGACACGCCTGCATGATGCACAGACTCGGCCCGGCCAGAGATAAGGGGGTGCCAGTCATATAGCTCGCGCCCTTCATAGATAAGCCGATAGGCGCAGGTCTGCGGCATCCAGTAAAGATGGTCCTGGATGTTGTCGGGCTTCAGCACGATGCATTCGGGAACGAACTGGTGGCGAATGGGGTACTGGCTGCAACGGCAGGTGCTGTCGTCAAGCAGACGGCAGGCAATCCGTGTCAGGTCGATCTCGCCCGTGTCCTCATCTTCCAGCTTGTTCAGACAGCATTTACCACAGCCATCGCAAAGAGCTTCCCACTCTTGCTGCGACATCTCCGCCATCGATTTCTTTTCCCAGAACCGTTTGGCCAGTCCGCGACGGGGGATCGGATCTTTCATAGGCTTTCCAGAACCTTCCGGGCTTTTTCGCAATCGGCATCCATCTGCGCGATCAGGCTTTCCAGCCCTTCAAATTTTATCTCGGGGCGCAGGAATTCCACCAGCCCGACCGACAGGGTGCTGCCGTACAGGTCGCCTTTGAAATCAAAGATAAAGGTCTCAAGGTTCGCGCGGTTCTCGCCGAACATCGGTCGCACGCCAAGGCTTGCCGCGCCGTGGTAGCTGCCCTTGTGCTGACCGTCGAGCACATCCACGAGTACCGCGTAAACGCCGAAGGCAGGCGGATGGAGGCCGTCAATCGACATGTTCGCTGTAGGATATCCCAGCTCGCGTCCCCGCTTTTCCCCGTCGATGACTTTGCCTTCGATCCGGTGCCAATGGCCAAGCATGGCTGCGGCATCACCCGGCCGCGCTTCACTTAGCGCCGTGCGGATCGCGGTCGATGATATGGTCGTGTCATTCTCTTCAAGCAACGGGGCGATCGTAACGCCGAACCCGAACTGTTCGCCAAATGCCTGCAGTTCCTCGGCGCCGCCGCTGCGTTCCTTGCCAAACCGGAAGTCCGCACCAACCACCACATGGGCCAACCCAAGCCCGTCTGAGATGACGTCCCGGGCGAATTCCTCCGGCGTCAGCGCGACCATCTCTGCGTCAAAAGCCAGCTCATAGAGGATATCCACCCCGATCTTTTCCAGTCGGTGCCGCCGTGCGTCGCGGCTCATCAGGCGAAAGGGCGGGCTGTCGGGGGCAAAGAATTCCCGAGGATGCGGCTCGAACGTCAGTACCCCGGTCGGCGCCGTCGCGTCTGCCTGCTCGGCAAGCCTGATGACAGAGCGGTGCCCAAGATGGACGCCGTCAAAATTCCCGATGGCCACGCTTGCGCCGCGATCGGCAGGGGCAACATTCTGATAGGTCTGGATGATCCGCATGGTCGCTGCGTAGCGTCGAAGCGGGGCTTGTTCAAGCGCAACCCGCGCAGGCGAACCGCGCGACGTCGTGAACTGTGAAATACGCGCAAAGCCTGCGCGCTTTCAGTTGCCTTTGTTGGGCAGTCGCCGGGGTCAGTCGAACTTGCGGCTCGGCGCGAGTACCGTCGCTTCTCCGGCCAGAACCTTCTTGCCGTCCACCGCGCAGTGACAGTCGAGTTGAACGCGCCGCTTCGCAAGATCTATGCCGATCACTTTGACCTCGGCATAGACCATGTCGCCGGGGCGAACGGGACCCAGGAACTTGAGCGTCTGGCCCATGTAGACCGTGCCATGACCGGGCAGCTGTTCTCCGATCACCGCAGAGATCAGACCGGCGGTGAGCATGCCATGCGCTATCCGGCCCTCAAAAATCGTGTCGCGGGCGTAATCGTCGTCCAGATGTACCGGATTCCGGTCGGTCGAGACCTGAGCGAACATCTCGATATCTTCGTCAGTCACGACTTTCCGCAGATGGCGCGTCATGCCCATCTCGATATCTTCGATGCAGATCGTTCCGCGCGGCAGGTTATCCAGCATGATTTCAGCTCCGGCAATCGACTCGGTAATAAATTTACGGAATTTAATTCAACCGTGCAACTTAATTACTTCGCGACTGCAGAAAAGCAAGCCTTTTCCTCAGCGCAGATGCCCGATTGCAAAGGTAGGATTGGCCATTTCCTTATTCAGGTAGGCGTCCAGCGCATCAGGATCGGGCTGGCCATTCGTTTTGGTTTCCTTGGCGGCCAATCCGCCCGAGATAAAGAGGCTGTCGATGTCCTCGCCCATCGCGCCTGCGATATCGGTGTGAACCCCATCGCCAATGGCAAGGATCGAGCCATCGGAAACATGCTTGCCGATCTCGGCCAGACGCCGCCGCGCCAGATCGTAGATCGGCGGGTGCGGCTTGCCGAAATACAGGCTCTCGCCGCCCATCTCAGTGTACAGCCTGGCAAGCGCACCCGCGCACCATTCCCGGACATCACCGCGATCAACCACAATATCGGGGTTGGCACAAAGCAGTTTCAGCCCCTTCTGCTTGGCCCAGAGGAATTCGGGACGATTGTCCGCCGGATCAGCCATCGGGTCGAAAGGCCCGCAGCAGACGATACCTTCGGCATCTTCCAGTTCGACCCGCTGGATGTTCACCGGGTTCTCGATCACCTTCATCGGCTTGAAAAAATCGTCGTCCCGTTCGGGTTCGCCCATGAACCAGACCTTTTCGCCCACCACGCCCTGGAACATGGCGGCGCGGGCACTGTCACCCGAAGAGGCGATGGTATCCCACGCATCCTCGGGCACGCCGAAACCCGCGATCTGCGGTGCGATCCCGGCGCGCGGCTTGGGGGAGTTCGTCACGAGAACGACGCAGCCGCCCTTGCGCCGATATTCCTGAAGCGCCGCGCAGGCATCGGGAAGCGCCCTGACGCCATCATGCACGCATCCCCAGAGATCGACGAACAAGGCATCGTAGCGATCGGAAACCTCTGACAGCGAATTGATGATCTGGGTCATGGGCGGGCCTCAAACTGTTTTAATTCAAATGCTGCCTACACCTTTAGACAGCGCTGCGCGAACGAAAAAGGCGCCCCGACTTCCGGGGCGCCCGATGGCTTTTCCGCGATGCGCACTTCGCACCCGGTATGTCGCAAGCAGCGATCAGACCGCGAGGTTGGGGATGATCTGCTTCTTGCGGCTCATGATGCCTGGCAGAACCACGGTGTCGCCGCTGACCGACGCGCCAAAGCTCTTTTCCGCGACCGTCTTGACCAGATCGTTGGGGACAAGCAGTGTGGCTTCCTCGTTCAGGATGTCGACAACGAACAGCAGGACCTGATCGGCACCGTCTTCTTCGGCTACACCGGTCATCGCGGACATAAGCGCATCCTTGCGGTCCAGAACCATCTGGGGTGCGGTGGTTTCAAGAACCGAAACACGGAACTGCTTGCCGCCGACTTCGTATTCTTTGCTGTCCATGCGAAGCAGTTCAGCTTCGGAAAATGCCGAAACGTCGGATTTTGCCGCGAACATTTCGCCAGCATATTCAGAAACGTCGACTCCCAGTTCCTTGGCCAGTTTTTCGGCGACCGCGCGGTCATGCGGCGTCGTGGTGGGCGAGCGGAATTCGAGCGTATCCGACAGGATGCAGGTCAGCATCGCGCCCTTGATCTGCTCGGGCATCTTGGTCAGGTCATCGCCGATCAGGTCGTGCATGATCGTCGCGGTGCACGCGAGCGGACGGACGGTGATGTCGATGGGACCCTTGGTTTCGAGGCCGCCGACCAGCTTGTGGTGGTCGATGATGGCCTGAATGTCGGCGTCATTGATATTGTCGGGCAGCTCGGCCGGGTTGTTCGTGTCGACGATCACGACCGGGGCACCGACTTCGACGCCATCTATAATCGCTGGCTTTTCCAGCCCCCAGCGTTCCAGCATGAAAGCCGCTTCGGTGTTGGGCTCTCCGAGGAGAACGGGCGTGGCGGCGGTGCCTTCGATTTCAGACAGGTACCAGGCCCAGATGATGGGCGAGCCGGTGCTGTCGGTATCGGGGGATTTGTGGCCAAATACCTGAATGCTCATGGTCAATATCCTTGGTGCGTCCTGTGATTTGCGCGCCTTATAGGCGGGAGGATCGGGCTTGTCACCCGTGACATTTGCCCGTGCGCTGCGCCAGGTTAACACGACTTGGCATCCGCCGCGTCGGCATTGTTCTGCTGATCCCGGTTGTACAGAGTTTCGGGCTGATTATCTCGCTACCGTCACGGGCTGATCCTGCGTCGAACAGGCTAGGGTCACGCTCGTGCAGACAGCGCAGGGGAGGGGGGTGTCCTCCTTTCCCTTGGTTGACAGGGAAGCTTGGCAATGAAAGGCATCCGGACGTCAAAAATTTTCCCCGCGAATCCTGTTGACAGAAAAGACGGCGCTCCCTAGCTATGCGTCGTTATCACTCGACTTAGGTGAGTGCTAACGGCTGCCTCTTACGGGGGGCCTGTAGAAACAAACTTTGAGCTTAAGGAGCTGCAAAGATGGCATTCAAACCACTTCATGACCGTGTTCTGGTGCGTCGCGTTGAAGGCGAAGAGAAAACCAAGGGCGGCCTGATCATCCCCGATAGCGCAAAAGAAAAGCCCAGCGAAGGCGAAGTTGTCGCATGCGGCGACGGCGCGCGTAAGGATAGCGGTGAGCTGATCGAAATGGCCGTGAAAGCGGGCGACAAGATCCTGTTCGGCAAATGGTCGGGCACCGAGGTTACTGTCGACGGCGAAGAGCTGCTGATCATGAAAGAGAGCGATATTCTTGGCGTGATCACCGACTCGGCAGCAGCTGCTGCAGCCTGAACACCCCGGGTTTTCACGAATCCCAATCAAGATTTTTAGGAGATACAAGATATGGCTGCTAAGGACGTCAAATTTGACACCGATGCCCGCAATCGCATGCTCAAGGGTGTGAACATCCTTGCTGACGCGGTAAAAGTAACTCTCGGCCCAAAAGGCCGTAACGTGGTTCTCGATAAATCCTTCGGCGCACCGCGCATCACCAAAGACGGTGTTTCGGTTGCCAAGGAAATCGAACTGGAAGACAAGTTCGAAAACATGGGCGCCCAGATGGTGAAGGAAGTTGCTTCCCGCACCAACGACGAAGCAGGCGACGGCACCACCACCGCCACCGTGCTGGCTCAGGCCATCGTCAAGGAAGGCATGAAGTCGGTCGCAGCGGGCATGAACCCGATGGACCTCAAGCGCGGCATCGACCTTGCCACCAGCAAAGTCGTCGACGCGATCAAAGCCGCCGCTCGTGACGTGTCCGACAGCGCTGAAGTCGCTCAGGTCGGCACCATTTCTGCCAACGGCGAAGCCGAAATCGGCCAGCAGATTGCTGACGCGATGCAGAAAGTCGGCAACGAAGGCGTGATCACCGTCGAAGAGAACAAAGGTCTGGAAACCGAGACCGACGTCGTCGAAGGTATGCAGTTCGACCGTGGCTACCTGTCGCCCTATTTTGTCACCAATGCTGACAAGATGACCGTCGAACTCGAAGACTGCATGATCCTGCTGCACGAGAAGAAACTCTCCTCGCTCCAGCCGATGGTTCCGCTGCTCGAGTCCGTGATTCAGTCGCAGAAACCTCTGCTGATCATCGCAGAAGACGTCGAAGGCGAAGCGCTGGCAACTCTCGTTGTCAACAAGCTGCGCGGCGGCCTGAAGATTGCTGCTGTCAAGGCACCGGGCTTTGGCGATCGCCGCAAGGCCATGCTGCAGGATCTCGCGATCCTGACCGGTGGTCAGGTCATCTCCGAAGACCTCGGCATGAAGCTGGAAAACGTCACCGTGGACATGCTGGGTTCGGCCAAGAAAGTGTCGATCACCAAGGATG
Organism: Heliomarina sp.; assembly: GCF_052826185.1. Lineage (NCBI taxonomy): Bacteria > Pseudomonadati > Pseudomonadota > Alphaproteobacteria > Rhodobacterales > Roseobacteraceae > Heliomarina > Heliomarina sp. Next base: position 534,095 of record NZ_JBRBUI010000054.1, read on the forward strand.
AAACCACCGTTGTCGACGGCGCAGGCGAGAAGGCCGAGATCGAAGCACGCGTTGCCCAGATCCGTAACCAGATCGAAGAAACCACGTCCGACTACGACCGTGAAAAGCTTCAGGAACGTGTTGCCAAGCTGGCAGGCGGCGTTGCCGTTATCCGCGTCGGGGGCATGACCGAAGTCGAAGTGAAAGAGCGTAAGGACCGTGTCGATGACGCGCTGAACGCTACCCGCGCTGCTGTTCAGGAAGGTATCGTCGTCGGTGGCGGTGTTGCCCTGATCCAGGGTGCAAAAGCTCTCGATGGTCTGACCGGTGCGAACAACGACCAGAACGTCGGTATCTCGATCGTACGCAAGGCGCTCGAAGCCCCGCTGCGTCAGATCGCCGAGAACGCCGGTGTGGACGGTTCGGTTGTTGCGGGTAAGATCCGTGAATCCGATGACCTGAAGTTCGGCTTTAACGCTCAGACCGAAGAATATGGCGACATGTTCAAGTTCGGCGTTATCGACCCGGCCAAAGTGGTTCGTACCGCACTTCAGGATGCTGCTTCGATCGCTGGTCTGCTGATCACCACCGAAGCCATGGTTGCCGACAAGCCCGCCAAGGAAGGCGCGTCCGCTGGCGGCGGCATGCCCGACATGGGCGGCATGGGCGGCATGATGTAATAATCGAAACCGACAGGTTTCGATGGGTTAGCCCATCAGTATCCGAAAGGGGCGCCAAACCAGGCGCCCCTTTCTCATTGCGAGCGACAAGAAATTTCAAATTTCTTGGAAAAATTCTTGTAAGAATTTTGTCCACCGAGGAACGTGCCACCTCAGACATCGCGGAGACCATCTTGATTACATCTCCAGATTACATGCGTGAATTGCGCCGTGGAGAAGAGGGGCAGGTGGATGACCTGCTCGCCCTCGCTTTCGAAGGGCAGGACGAAGTCCGCCTTGTCCACCGCCTGCGAAAGGATCGCGCGATTGCCGGTGAAATGGTTATCAGCGCCGACAACCGGATTGTTGCCTATGCCGGTCTGTCGCAGATGATGCGGCCCAAGGGCTGGCTCTGCCTTGCCCCCGTCGCTGTCCACCCCGACTGGCAGGGCCGCCGCATAGGTGGCCGCATGGTCGGCATGATCACCGAATGGGCCCGCCTGAGCAAAAAGACCGTCGTCGTCCTTGGCGAACCCGGTTTCTACTCCCGCTACGGATTTTCCTTGGAACGCGCGGCGCAGCTGACTTCACCCTATCCGGTAAACCATACGCTACTGGCTGGCCCCGGCGAAACGGCCCCTGAGGAAACGCTTGTCTATCCAAAGGCGTTCGGCTGATCGTCGCACCATGAACGTCGATGGTACTTGCGGAAACTGCAAGAATTGGGCCACGTGCGAGCATGCGCTTCTACATTCTCATCAGTCTAACGATGGTCGCCTTCGCAGCGAATTCGCTGCTCAACCGCATCGCGGTCGATTACGGCTATATCGATCCGGAGAGCTTTGCGGTCATCCGGGTCGCGTCGGGCGCGTTCATGCTGATCGCCCTTGCCCGGATCAAAGGCGCAAATCTGACGTGGCTCGAGCCACGCCGCGGACTTGGGGCACTGGCGCTCGCCCTCTACATGATCGGCTTTTCGACTGCCTATCTTACACTTCCAGCCGGGCTTGGCGCATTGATCCTCTTCGGTGTGGTCCAGATTTCGATCTTCGTGATTGCCGCGTTCCTCAAGGCAGCCCCAACCCTCAGGCAAATAGTCGGTGCGGTCATCGCCTTTGGCGGGCTCGTCGTGATCGTGAACCCGTCTGCCACCGTGTCGGTCGATCTGCAGGGCGCGGGGCTGATGGCGCTGGCCGGGCTTGGCTGGGCCGTCTACACGATCACCGGCCGGTATGAACCGGACGCCCTTGCCGGAACGGCGGCCAATTTCGTCCTTGCCCTGCCACTGACGCTTGCGGTGCCTTTCCTTACAGATGCACCGCACGACATAAGTGCGACTGGTCTCCTGCTTGCTGTCCTGTCCGGTGCGTTCGCCTCGGGCCTTGGCTACGCGCTCTGGTATAGCCTTCTGCCGAAACTAGCGCCCTCGACGGCGGCAATTCTGATGCTGAGCGTGCCGGTCCTCGCGCTGGCCGGTGGCGTCCTGCTCCTCGGCGAAGTGCTTCACCTTCGCTACCTCGGCGGCGCCGTGCTGGTCCTCGGCGGGCTTACGCTGTCGTTTCTCAGACCCCGAGTATGAAACAACGCGGCAAGCTCACCCCTTTTCACGCACGGATTTTGAGCCTATCCCGCCCCTATGCGTTTCGTCCTTGCCATATGTCTCTTCCTGCTGCCAATGCCCGCTCTCGCTCAATGCGTCGTGCTTCTGCATGGTCTCGCGCGGACTGACGCTTCCTTTACGGTCATGCGCGAAGTGATGGAGGCGCAGGGCTATCTCGTGATCCATCCGGAATACCCCTCGACCGTAGATCCGATCGCGACGTTGGCCGAACATACCATTCCCAATGCTCTTGCCGGTTGCGGTGATCGCGAAGTGCATTTCGTATCGCATTCCATGGGCGGCATACTCATTCGATATTGGTTTCAGAACCACCGTCCCGCCAGGCTCGGGCGCGTCGTCATGCTCGGGCCGCCCAACCAGGGCAGCGAACTGGTGGATGAACTCGGCGAATGGGAGGTCTTCGGCATGCTGAACGGACCCGCCGGGCTGCAACTCGGCACTGGACCTGACAGTCTGCCTCAAAAGCTGCCCCCGGTCGATTTTCCTCTCGGCGTGATCGCCGGAACCTACACGCTTAACCCGATCTTTTCCCACATCATTCCCGGACCGGATGACGGTAAGGTCTCCGTCGCCTCGACTTTCGTCAAAGGCATGTCCGACCACCTGATCCTGCCAGTCACTCATACCTTCATGATGAATAATCCAAGGGTGATTGCCGAAACCCTTCAATTCCTGGAAACCGGTCGCTTCCAGCGTGACCTCGGCTGGTCCGAAGCGACCCTGGATCTTGTGCAGAACAGCTGCCTGCGCCTTGCGGGCTGCGTCGATCAGGCAGGCGAGCCGAGCAAATGAACGTCCTTTCGCTTGACCTCGAGGGGGCTCTCGTCCTGACACCCGAAGATGGGATGCAAAAAAGCCGACTGTCTTGCGCCGACGGGATCATCCGGAACGACCGGGCAGGGCGTCGCATCGATCTGCAAGGCTATCTGGTTTTGCCCGGCATCGTCGATCCGCACGGAGACGGATTCGAACGCCATCTCGCGCCGAGACGCGGTGCGATGCCGGATATGACCGAAGGCGTCGTCGCCGCCGAGGCCGAGTTCGCGGCCAATGGACTGACAACTGCGGTTCTTGCTCAATTCTATAGCTGGGAAGGCGGGCTGCGCAGTCCGGAGTATGCGGCAAAGGTCTTTGCGGCAATCAGGTCCGCCAAATCGCAGGTGATGACGGACCTCATGGCGCAGCTTAGGTTCGAAACCCATATGCTCGACGATTACGCCGATCTGCCGGGCAAACTGGCGAATTGGGGTGTTTCCTATCTCGTTTTCAACGACCACCTTCCCCATGATCGGCTGGCGGCCGGACGAAAGCCGCCTCGTCTTACCGGACAGGCGCTCAAGGCTGGGCGCAATCCAGAAGCGCATCTGGACCTGATGTTAGAGCTGCATAGCCGCGCCGCCGAGGTGCCCGCCGCATTAGGGGAGTTGACCAGCAAGTTGTCTGCAAGCGCGATCAAGATGGGCAGCCATGACGACCAAACCGCAGGGCAACGTGCCGAATGGCGTCGACGGGGCGTCTCCATCGCCGAATTTCCCGAAACGCTCGAAGCCGCCGAAGCCGCGATAGACAATGGCGATCCGGTTATCATGGGCGCCCCCAATGTCGTGCGGGGCAATTCCCACAACGGCAACATCAGCGCGACCGACCTGATCGCCAAGGGGCTCTGCACGGCGCTGGCGTCCGACTACCATTATCCCTCCTTGCGGCGCGCGGTTTTCAAACTGGTCGCACAGGGTATCTGCGACCTGCCGTCTGCATGGTCGCTGGTCTCCGGCAATCCGGCTCGCCTGCTCGGATTGACCGACCGCGGTGAGCTGCAGCCCGGCATGCGTGCCGATCTTGTCATCCTCGATGCCGAAACCAAACGCATTGCGGCAACCATCGCGGGCGGTCGCTTCAGCTACATGTCCGGTGATATCGCCGCCCGTTTCTTAGGGTGATCCGACCTTCTTTGGGTCTCAAAATATCCCCGCCGGAGGCCTGGTGCCGCCGGAACGGTGGCACCATTTTGAGTTCTAGCTCATCTCTGGCCGAAGGTCGCGATTATCCTGCTGGCCCGAGAATCCGGTTGACATGACCCATCTTGCGGCCCGGCTTGACCTCTGACTTGCCATAAAGATGCAGCGCGGTCGCCGGATCCCGGCTCAGCGCTTCGACCCGGTCAAGGTCGGCGCCGATGAGGTTTTCCATTTCGACGTCGAGCTGCCGCTTGCCGTCACCCAGCGGCCATCCCGCCACCGCGCGGATGTGCTGTTCGAACTGATCCACCATGCAACCGTTTTGGGTCCAGTGCCCGGAATTATGCACGCGCGGTGCGATCTCGTTCACGACAAGACCGGTATTTGTGACAAAAAGCTCGACGCCTATGACGCCCACATAATCCAGCGCATTCAGAATGTTGGCGGCGATCAGCACCGCATCCGTGCGCTGCGAGGGCGACAGCGTCGCGGGCACCCGGGTCGTGTGAAGGATGCCGTCGCGATGCACATTTTCGCCCGGGTCGAAACAGGCGACTTCACCGTTGGCGCCACGTGCGGCGATCACCGACACCTCACGTTGGAAATCCACGAACCCTTCTAGGATCGCGGGCGCGCCGGCCATCTCCGCAAGCGCCGCTTCGGCATCCCCGGGCGCATTCAGCCGCGCCTGTCCCTTTCCGTCATAGCCAAAGCGACGGGATTTCAGGATGGCCGGGGTGCCTATTTCGGTAATTGCATTTTCAAGGCTGGCCAGATCGGTGATATCTGCGAAAGGCGCCGTTTTCAGCCCGAGCCCCTGCAGATAGGTCTTTTCGGTCAACCGGTCCTGGCTGACCCGAAGCGCCTCGCGCCCGGGCCGGATGACGCGTTGCTCTTCAAGGATATCCAGCGCTTCGGTCGGAATGTTCTCGAATTCGTAGGTGATGACGTCAACAGAGTCCGCAAACCTCTGCAGCGCCTCGGCGTCATCGTACCCGGCCGTGGTCAGCCTCGCCGCGACCTGTGCTGCGGGCGGGTTCGCGCCCGGCTCGTAGATGTGGCAGGCAAACCCAAGCCGCGAGGCCGCCACCGAAAGCATGCGCCCGAGCTGGCCGCCACCGAGAATACCGATTGTTGCGCCTTGCGGCAGGGGATCAGTCATCCTGGGGCTCCTCCGGAATAGATGCGGAAAGGTTCGCGCGCCATTGATCCAGCCGCTCCGCTACATCGCTGTCCTGCAGGGCGAGGATTCCTGCCGCCATCAGGCCCGCATTCGCGGCCCCGGCCGCACCGATCGCCATCGTCGCGACGGGAAAGCCGCGCGGCATCTGCAGGATCGAGTAAAGCGAGTCGACGCCGGACAAGGCGCGCGTCTGGACGGGAACGCCGATGACCGGGACGCGGGTCTTTGACGCCATCATCCCCGGCAGATGCGCCGCACCCCCTGCACCGGCGATGATCACCTGCAATCCACGGTCGACGGCTGTCTTGCCATACTCCCAAAGCCGGTCGGGCGTGCGATGGGCAGATACGATCTTTTTCTCGTAACTGATGTCCAGCGCGTCAAGAATATCGGCGGCCTCCTTCATGGTGGCCCAGTCCGACTGGCTGCCCATGATGATCCCGACATGGATGTCCTGCATGATCTCACCCCGTTTCAAAGGAAGCGGCACTATAGCCATTGGCGTGTCACAGGCAATGTCGCTTCACTGGATAAACAAGGGCAAAACCGCGCATTCTCCGCAATAGTTAACTCAATTCCATGGGGCAGGGGCATCCACGAACCAGGTCGCCCCGCCCGGCGCCTCGCCGAATTGCAGCCAGAGGTTCAGGGCAGGGCGGTCGGAAGTGCGCAAAGCATGCGCTTCCTCGCTTTCGTGAAACACGAGATTGCCGGGTGTCACGCGAAATGCGTCGTCAGCCCTTTGATGCCAGAAAAGCGCGCTACTGTCGGTGACGGGCAGATACACTTCCTGCGCAAGATGCGTGTGGGCGGGATAGGCCGTACCAGCGGCTGTCAGGTTGCATCCGATGACCAGTGTATTCGACGCATAAAGCACCGCATGTCCGAACCGGTCCTTCAAGACGGGGTGAGACGGATAATCCGCGACCCAGCCCAGCCGGTCCAGAAGTGAGGACAGCGGCCGTGCGAAGCGGGGATGTGCGGCTGGATCGGCGCAAAGCGCTATGACATCCGGAAATGCATCGCAGACCGGTGCGCGCGACGACATGGTCGTTGCCTCCGACCAGTCTGCTCCGGCAATTTCCGGCACCAATCCGGAAAACGGCGAGAATTTCAGTATGTCGCAAAGACCGGTTCGGATTGCATCCAGATCATCAATACAAGCCTTCAAGGTGCGGGTCCCGCTACCCTGCCATCAGGCGATAATATCAGGGGTCAGCCTGTCATCGATACGTGCTATGATATCCTTCAGCCGCAGCTTCTGCTTCTTGAGCCGTTGCATGGTAAGCTGATCGCCAGTACCTTTTTCGGCCAGCGCATGAATAGCCTCGTCGAGATCGCGGTGCTGGCGTCTGAACACTTCAAGTTCGACACGCAACACTTCATCTGTTTTCATCGACAGATCGATAGGTGCATTCATAAAAGGCGACTCGCGGCTGCTAGCAGGGTTTTATTGTAACCCTTAGGGATGTTTTCGCCTAGACCTTGTGAACACAACGAATTGTCCCCATATTCACCTTGCGCGGTTGCCAAAAAGGGACCGTGTTCTCGTGTCGCTTTCGTGCAAAAGGGCCGAATAACGTGTCGAAACTAACTCTTGCCTCTTACCCGCATCTGCTGGGATTCGAGCAGCTGGAACGCCTTCTGGAACGTACTGCAAAGTCCGGCAACGAAGGGTATCCGCCGTTCAATATCGAACAGAATTCCGATCATTCCTACCGCATTACCCTGGCCGTGGCCGGGTTTGCCGAGGAAGAACTCGCCATCACTGTCGAAGACAGGCAATTGGTCATCCGAGGTCGTCAGCGCGACGACAGCGAAGGCCGCGTCTTTCTCCACCGGGGAATAGCCGCGCGTCAGTTTCAGCGGACCTTTGTGCTTGCCGAAGGCGTTGAGGTGGGAGAAGCCGTCATGGAAAACGGGCTGCTTCACGTCGATCTGACCCGGGCCATCCCGGATACCGTGGTTCAGACGATCAACATAAGGAAAGGGTGAGAAATGGATACCAACGTAGAATTCAAGGGTGACGGTCCCCGGATCGTTTACGTGAAACCGGTATTCGTTGCGGATCTGCCCAAGGAAGTCCGTGACGAAGCAGGAGAGCTGGAACAGCTTTATGCGGTACACGATCAGGACGGTGCGCAGCTTGCGCTCGTGTCCGACCGTAAACTCGCGTTTTCCCTTGCACGCCAGCACGATCTGGCACCTGTAAACGTCCACTAAGTCACGGCGTTTGCCTCATACGAACGCGGCAGGCCAGTTTAGCGGCCTGCCAATTGCCGCGCAAAAGCGGCCCTCTCCTGTCAGATCAGCACGATGTCATCGGCGAGCGTCGTGATGTCGATGAGCCCGCCGAAAACGATCTCCACGTTGCCGAAATCAAGCGCTGCGTCGCCCCCGACACGGCGCGAAAACTCCGCGACGATCTCGGCACCTGACGTTGCCCCCCCGACCAGCTCCTGATCAAGCAACAGCCTGTCTTTTCCGGCGGAGAAATCCGTAATCGTGTCCCGCCCGGCATCTTCAAAGCTGAAACGAAAGCGATCGCGCCCGGCCTGACCCGACAGGATATCGTCGCCCGCTCCCCCGATTAGGACGTCCCGACCCTTGCCGCCGGAAAGCGTATCGTTGTCCTCCCCGCCGATCAGCCTGTCGCGCCCCCGGTTCCCGATCAAGCTGTCATTGCCGTTGCCGCCCTTGAGCTTGTCCGCGCCACTGCCGCCGAACAACCAGTCCTTGCCGCGATTCCCTAACAAAGTATCCTCGTACTGTGTGCCATGGATGCGGTCGCGCCCTGCTGCGCCCCGGGTCACCGCCCCGGCAAAAGGCGCGTAGAGCATGTCATCGCCGCTTGTGCCTTTAACTCTTCCAACGGGCAGGCTGGCCGCGCTATAAATCGTGCCGCCCGCCTCAAGTTGCGCAACTGTTTGATTGCCGCCGGTTACGGGATCCAGCCGGTACAATGTCTCACCGGAAAACCCGTAGAGTCCATCGTCGAAATAAAGCGCATACAGGTCCGCGATGCCATGCGGCACATCACTGACGACCTCTCCCGCCGCCAGATCATAGGTCAGCATTGTTCCCTTTGTGGTGGCAAGAAACAGGCTGTCCCCGTTAACCACGATATCGCCCTCGGCATATACAGCTTGGGGAAGATTGATTGAATCGACCGTCCGAAAGGTGGCCGAGTCGAAAACATCTATGCTGCCGACACTCTCTGACCCGACATAAAGCATGCCATCAGGGTCGGATCCCAGCGCGTTCGCGTCCGCAAAAAGGTCAGTCAATCGCGTGGCCGACCCGTCGAGCAGGCTGATCTGATATAGTCCGCCCTCGGCGATCCCAAAAAGCCCGCCGTTTGCGGCCAGCGTCATGTCAAGGAACACCGGCAAGCCTTTACTCCGGTGAACGTGGCTCAGTTCGCCGTCCTCAAGCAGGAAAAGACCGCCGCTGCTGCCCGCGACATAGGCCCGCCCGGTGACTGCGGGAGCCGTCTCACCGCTGCGCGGGTTCATATAGGTCGCGAGAAAGGCCTCCGGGTCGAAATACCGGAGAGGTCCCGACGCGGTGCTCACATCCACATAGGCGACACCATCCGTGCCGACGCCTTTATAAGCGGTCGGATCATAAGTTACCGAGCCCTGCAAGACACCAAGCGTATGACCGGCCGCCACGGCAAAATGCAGATGATCCGAGGCGTAATCGAACAATCTGCCGATCTGCGCGCCGTAAGAGATCGGGCCGACGTCGGCGCTCCCGTCGATATGACCGTAGACCGCAGAAAACGGCGTCCCGTCCGCCATCGTGTAATAGACGACCAGCGCATCGCCATAGCCGCCGTAATCCGTGGCCTGATAGGCGATCACCCCGTCGGCTATCGAATAGACTTCCTGTCCGGCGTCGTCTCCCACGGCACCCCAGTTGTAATCTGTCGCGAGGTGATACCGTCCCGCGCGGTTGTCGAGAAACCCCGAGGCACTGAACCACTCGGCAAAGGGCGTATCTGCATCGCCCAAGGGATCCCTGATGTGAAACGCCAAGATTACGTCCTATGATGATCTGACGGCGGGATGCTGACCCTTTCCACGGCGGGCGGTCAAGCACCCGAACCCCGATGCATCACGCCTGTTACCGCTTGAACCCATTCGGGTTTCTTGCGAAGCCCGAATAAAGAGATCAGGAGGAATGGCATTCATGGCAAGTTTCGAATTCGATTGGGTCGATGCCTTCACCGACCGCGCCTTTGGCGGCAACGGATGCGCCGTGGTTCTGAACGGCGCCGGATTGGATGATCGGACCTGCATGGATTTCGTGCGGGAAACCTCGCTGGTGGAATGCACCTTTACCGGACCCTCGAAAATCGCCGATATCCGCGTCCGCTATTTTCTTGCCTCCCGGGAAATTCCCTTTGCAGGCCACCCGACCATCGCCACCGTCGCCGCGCTGCAATCTCGCGGTCTGATCAGCGGGGATACTATCCGGCTGGAGACCGGCGCGGGGATCATTCCGGTTTCCCTACGTGACGGGCTGATCGAAATGACCCAGGTCGCTCCCCAGTTCGGAGACCACGTTGCCGCCGAAACCGTGGCAGGTATCATCGGCCTTGACCCCGAGGACATCATCGCGCCGCCGCGCATGGTCTCAACTGGCCTGCCATTCTGTATCACCGTGTTGCGCGATCACGACGCCCTGCGCCGCGCAAAGCTCGACCCCGAGAGGCTCGGCAAGGTAACGGCGTCGATGGGCTACGCCTCCAACGACATGGCCGAGCCATTCCTCGTCACTTTAAGCGGCGCCACGAAGGAGGGCGATACCTTCTCCCGCCTCCTGCTCGCCCCGCCAAGCCCGCCCGAAGATCCGTTCACCGGATCCGCGACCGGGGCAATGGCGGCCTATCTCTGGCATAACGGCCTGATGGAGAAAGACAGTTTCATCGCCGAGCAGGGACACTGGATGGGACGCCCGGGCCAGGCCCGCGTGGGCCGCTGTGGGCCGCCGCAGAACATGACCGGCATTAGCGTCGCGGGAAAAGGCTATGTCCTGATGCGCGGCACGGTCGATCTGCCGGATCAACCGGCGTGAACATGGAAAACGCGCCCGCCATCGCGGTGCTGCCCTACGCCCATCGTCAAGGCCGTGAGCTGGCGGCCACGTCGGTTTCGGACCTGATCTGGCCGCTCGGATGTCCGGATCGTCTGGCAGGCAAGACCGTGGCGGATCTGACAAGCCGCGATCACCTCATCCTCTTCCCCCGCACCGTCACTCATTTCCAGCCCCGTCTCGGGATTTCAGCGCAGGTGTCGCTGGTGATGGGCGAACCCGCCGTCATCCACGCCAAGCATATCGCATTGCTCAGGTTCAGCTATCGCCGCTTCTACCGGATCCTGACCTTCAACCAAAACCTGCTCGACCGGCTGCCGAACGCGCTGCTGTTTCCCTATGGCACCACATGGGTCCCGGACTGGCGCGAGGTGGCCTGTACCAAGAGCAGGATGCTCTCGCTCATCGCCTCGGCCAAGCGCGACTCGACCGGCCACAAGCTGCGCCACGAGATCGTCGCTGCGGTCCGAAACAAAGGCATCGATATGGATGTGATGGGCGGCGGGTATGACCCGTTTGACCGGAAATCCGACGGTCTCGCTCCGTACCGTTATTCTGTGGTCATCGAAAACGTCCAAGAACGCAATTATTTCTCGGAGAAACTCATCGACGCACTGCTCTGCGATACGGTGCCGATTTACTGGGGCTGCCCCAACCTCGGCAATTTCATCGATACAGGCCCGATCATCGAATGCGCAAACAGCAACGACATCATGCGCGCGATCAGCAACGCCAGCGAGACGGATTTTCAGCAGCGCCTGCCGGCGATCCGCAAGCTCAAACCGGAGCTGGAAAAGTTCTGCGACTTTGAAACACGCGCCGCCAAGGCCATTCAAAACACGCTGACATCCGACGAGGCCTGAGAACAGGCAGGAAAACCAGGCTCTCAAACGGCCAGCGTCCGGCAAAATACGGTGCCGCCTTCGACACCGCCCCGGCTTCTTTGGGTATTAAAATATCCCCGCGGGAGGCATCGCGCCCCCAGAGGTGGCGCGATTGGACAGGGCTTTCCGCGTCAGACCGCGATGAGGCCCATGTTCTCGAGCTTCAGCAGCACCTGATGCGCGCAGTTGTCCACGTCGGTGCCTTCGGTTTCGACGCGGAGTTCCGGGTTTTCCGGCACGTCATAAGGGTCAGAAATCCCGGTGAATTCCTTGATCTTGCCCTCGCGGGCCAGCTTGTAGAGCCCCTTGCGGTCACGGCGCTCGCATTCCTCGATCGAGGTCGCCACGTGCACTTCCACAAAGGCGCCAAAGGATTCCACATCCTCGCGAACGGCCCGGCGGGTCGTCGCATAGGGGGCGATCGGCGCGCAGATCGCGATGCCACCGTTCTTGGTGATCTCTGACGCAACATAGCCGATCCGGCGAATGTTCAGGTCGCGGTGCTCTTTCGAGAAACCAAGTTCCGAAGACAGGTTCTTGCGCACGATATCGCCATCGAGAAGCGTGACCGGACGGCCACCCATCTCCATCAGCTTGACCATCAGCGCGTTCGCGATGGTGGATTTGCCTGAACCCGAAAAGCCGGTGAAGAAGACGGTAAAGCCCTGCTTGGAGCGCGGCGGCTTGGTGCGGCGCAGCTCGTTCACCACCTCGGGGAAGGAGAACCATTCCGGAATCTCCAGACCTTCGGCCAGACGGCGGCGCAGCTCGGTGCCCGAGATGTTCAGGATCGTGACATTGTCCTTGTCTTCGATCTCGTCCATCGGCTCGTATTGAGCGCGTTCCTGCACCCAGACCATATGTTTGAAATCGACCATCTCGACGCCGATCTCGTCCTGATGCTTGCGGAACAGATCCTGCGCATCATAGGGGCCATAGAAATCCTCGCCTGCCGAATTCTTGCCCGGGCCCGCGTGGTCGCGACCGACGATGAAATGGGTGCAGCCGTGATTCTTGCGGATCAGCCCGTGCCAGACCGCTTCGCGCGGACCTGCCATGCGCATGGCGAGGTTCAGCAGGGACATGCTGGTGGTGGCCGCCGGATACTTGTCGAGCACGGCCTCATAGCAGCGCACGCGGGTAAAGTGATCGACGTCACCGGGTTTGGTCATGCCGACAACCGGGTGGATCAGCAGGTTGGCCTGCGCTTCCTTGGCGGCGCGGAAGGTCAGTTCCTGGTGCGCACGGTGCAGGGGGTTGCGGGTCTGGAAAGCAACGATGCGGCGCCAGCCGAGCTTGCGGAAATAGGCGCGCAGCTCGTTCGGCGTGTCGCGGCGGGCGCGGAAATCGTAATGGATCGGCTGCTGGATGCCGGTGACCGGGCCACCCAGATAGATCTTGCCCGCCTGGTTATGGAGGTAGTTCACGGCAGGGTGGGCGCTGTCATCGGCACCGAAAACCTTTTCCGCCTCGCGCGCCTTGTCGGGCGCCCAGCGGTCGGTGACGGTCATGGTCGCAAGGATCACGCCTTCCTGGTCGCGCAGCGCGATGTCTTCACCGATTTCCAGCGTCTCGGCAAATTTCTCCGACACGTCGAGGTTGATCGGCATCGGCCACAGCGTGCCGTCGGCAAGGCGCATGTCTTCGACGACGCCATTGTAATCTTCTTCGGTCAAAAAACCTTTGAGCGGGTTAAATCCGCCGTTCATAAGCAATTCGAGATCGCAGATCTGGCGCGGGGTAAGATCAAGACTTTTCAACTCACCCGCTTCAACCTTAAGTTTCTGCGCGGAGTCGTATGAAACATATAGCTCGGGGATAGGAGCTAGATTGCTAAGCATGGTCATGTGGAAACTTTCGCTTTTGCGTCTACGGGCTGGCCGCTAATATACGGTCGCGCAGCGCATAGCCTCAGTCAGCAGCCAAAGTCTAGGGCCGCCAGAGGATTTTGTCGCTAATGAGGAAATTGAGTAAATTTTGGCTTAATTGGTCGGGGTGAGGGCGCTTTGCAAATGCGATGCGCGCGTCACGGCAAGGGACGGGACCGGCTGGTTTACTCCGCGCAGCGCCAGTTTGACCATGTCCAGATGTTCCGTTTCGATCCCGGCACTGGTCAGGACCGGAGCTGAAACAAGTACTTCGACACCCAGTTCCTTGGTCATGGCTTCCAGCCTGCTGGCCGCGTTGACCGTTTCTCCGATGATCGTGCGCGGCGCATTTCCGGCTGCCCCGATCTCCCCCAGAACGACCTCGCCAAGATGCAGACCGATGCCGATCCGCACCTCTGGCGCGCCTTCCTCGGCCAGCGTCCGGTTAAACTCTTCAAGGGCTTCGCCGATGCGGGTCGTTGCCGCCAGTGCCGCCTGCGCCGAGCTTGCTTCATCCGGCGTTTCGAACAGTGCAAGCAGCCCGTCGCCAAGGTATTTGTCCACGACGCCGCCATTTGCGGTGATCGCGGGGACAATGGCATCAAAAAATCGGTTGAGCAGGAACACCACGTCATAAGGCAGCTGCCCCGTGGTCCGGGCCGTAAACCCCCGAATGTCAAGGAAGAGGATCGCCATGCGCCGTTCCTGCCCCTGGCTCGCATGGGCGCGGCGGCGTCTGCCGTCTGGGCGAAAAACGCGATAAACGGTAAGCGGCGCCTTGGGCCGGATCTGGCAGGCCAGCCGCATACCCGGCGCGGCGCCGACGGCGGCAAGGCTGCGTTTTTCCGCTTCGCTGGGCGGTTCCAGATCGTCCGCCCCGTCCTCCACCAGAACACGGCAGGTGGTGCAGCGGCCACGTCCACCGCAAAGCGAGGTATGGGCTACTCCGTTGGCGCGCGACATCTCAAGCAGGGTCGGCCCCTTTGGCGACACGATTTCCGGCCCGTTGACATAGCTGATCCGCACCGATTTGCGCCGCCGCAGCAACTTGCGCACAAGGTAGGTGCCCGCCGCCGCCGCGAGCAGGACCCAGAAGATCACGGTGATGATATTCTCAATTCGCAGCAGCGCGGCCATTGCATCGGAATCGGGCCAGTTGGTACGCGCGATCACCTCGGCACGTGTTTCTGGATCGGCAATGCGCGCGACTGCGCGCCGCCCCTCGGTGAGGAAGCCGACCAGCGCAAAGCCGGGGATGAGAACGGAAAGCGATGTCAGCACCGGACGCAATCGTCGCCACCACAGCTCTGCGCGGAGCCAGAAATTCAATCCGATACAGGCATGCACCCAGACGATCAGCAGCAAGAGCGACTGCAGCCATGCGTCGGTTGAACCAAAGATCAGCGTTACCAGATAGGCGAAGTCGTCGTTCACCTCGAACAGTTCATGCGCGAAACGGGTATATACAATATGCGCGATCAGCAGGATCGGGATGAGCAGGCCAAGCGCGATCTGCAGGGCTTCCCATAGCGGCATGCGCAGCGTGCTGCGCCGCGCCAGCTTGTAAAGCGCAAGCCCGGCATGTGTGAGCAGCGCGCCGTAAATCAGGATCGTTCCAGGCCAGCTTCGGGTGATGACCTGCCGCCAGTCCTGCGCGCGTTCCATCAGCTCGGATGAGAAGAGGCCAAGCCCGATGTTCAGAAAGTGGAACAAGGCATAGGTAAAGAGCACAAGCCCCGACGCCATGCGCAGCCGCGTTGCCAGAGTGCCTTGCCAGCGGCTTTTCAAATGGGGGCTCCGTTCAAGTTTAGCCCGGACCTTGGTCCGGGCCGTCTTGTTCGTCAAGCGGGGGGCGGCGCTTATTCGGCGACCGGTGCGCCATAGCCCAATGGCTCGGTCATGTCCTTGCCTTCGGTATCGCCCTGTGCAGCCAGAAACCGTTCGGCATCCAGCGCCGCCATGCAGCCCATGCCCGCGCTGGTCACGGCCTGACGATAGACATGGTCGGTCAGATCGCCTGCGGCAAAGACACCCGGCACCGAGGTTTCGGTGCTGCCGGGGTTGGTTTTGACATAGCCACCGTGATGCAGCTCCAACTGGCCCTGCACCAGTTCCGAGGCGGGGGCGTGGCCGATCGCGACAAAGACGCCCTTGGTCGGAATCTCGGTGATCTCGCCGGTCTTTACATGTTTCACTTTCACCGCTTCGACGCCAAGCGGGCTGTCGGTGCCCACGACCTCTTCGAGCTGGTGGAACCACAGCGGTTCGATCTTGGGATTCTTGGCCAGACGGTCCTGCAGGATCTTTTCCGCACGCAGTTCGTCGCGGCGGTGGATCAGCGTCACCTTCGAGGCGAAGTTGGTCAGGAACAGCGCCTCTTCGACGGCCGTGTTGCCGCCGCCGATCACCACGATTTCCTGACCGCGATAAAAGAACCCGTCACAGGTCGCACAGGCGGACACGCCAAAGCCCTTGAATTTGTCCTCGGAGGGCAGGCCAAGCCACTTGGCCCGCGCACCGGTGGCAAGGATCACCGCGTCGGCGGTATAGGTCGTGCCGCTGTCGCCGGTGGCGGTGAAGGGGCGTTTCGACAGATCCAGATCGGTGATGATATCGCCGATGATCTCGCAGCCCATCGCCTTGGCATGGGCCTCCATCCGGACCATCAGGTCGGGGCCCTGAACCTCGGTATCGCCGGGCCAGTTTTCGACCTCGGTCGTGGTGGTCAGCTGACCGCCCGGCTCGATGCCCTGCACAAGGATGGGCGACAGCATGGCCCGCGAGGCATAGACGCCCGCCGTATAGCCGGCCGGTCCGGACCCGATGATAAGAACTTTGGTATGACGCGACGTTGCCATGGGAACCCCCGAAAAATGCGATGAGCCGCAAAAGTCAGCCCGGTTCATTGCGATATAACGACGGGGGCTGCGCGCTTAAACCCCCAATTCCGCGAGGTCGATTTGTTCAACGGTTCGGCAAAATTTCGGAATTGGCTGATATAATTTCAATCAGACGAAATATTATTGCGCCCAATTGGGACGCTGCTATAACAAATGCAAATTCAGGAGCGCCGAATGGTCACGACAAGACTTGACCCGATTGATCGCAAAATACTCTCCGAGTTGCAAGACGACGGACGAATGACCAACGTGGAACTTGCCAGACGCGTCGGTATCTCTGCGCCGCCGTGCCTGCGTCGTGTGCGCACGCTTGAAGAATCCGGGCTGATCGGTGGCTATCATGCCGATGTGAACGCCCGCGAACTGGGATTCGAGGTGCAGGTCTTTGCGATGGTCGGGCTCGACAGCCAGGCCGAATCCGAACTCTCCGCTTTCGAGGCGCGCTGCCGCAAGTGGCCGCTTGTCCGGGAATGCCACATGCTGAACGGCGAAGTCGATTTCATCCTGAAATGCGTGGCGCCGGATCTTTCCAGCTTTCAAAGCTTTCTGACCGGCGAGCTGCTGACCACGGCCAACGTGGCAAGCGTCAAGACATCGCTGGTAATCCGCGTGGCCAAGGACGAGCCGGGCGTTCCCTTTGATGTGCTAGAGGAACGGCTCAACCGCGACGCCTGAAAACGAAGACAGCCGCCCAAGGGGCGGCTGCATCGATGTACCTAAAGCTTGCTTTCAGGCGATCATCGCTCCCGAGCCGTGCAGATCCTCGTCCGAGCGCTCGAATGCGAGCGGCCCGAAATCCCCGAAATGTTCGATATGCGGGAACAGGTTGAAGAAGATGCTGCGCATCTGCTGGCTGGTGGAGCGCGCCGCGCCGGTGCCGGGATGGTAAGTTTCGAACTCCAGACCGCCAATACGGATGGTGCAGTGACGCTTTACACAGAGGTGGAACAGTTCAACCGGCGTAGGGGGCGCGGTTTCGATCGCGCTCATCCCGTCAACGAATTCCTGTGCCAGGGTCAGCTTGTGGCTGCTATCATGGGCGTTGCGAAGGTGCGGCGGCGTGTAAAGGACGCGGGCGGCGCTGCCGACCACGACATCGGATAGCGGGCGCTGCATGCCAAAGGCATCCGCCATAAAGCGGGTCAGGCGCATGTTGCGTCCCTGCGGGCCGGGGCGTCCGGGCACCAGCGTCGTGCTGCCTTTCCAGAGCAGTTTCTGAACCGAGCCTTCGGCCGAAATGATCTCGTCGCCGGGTAGCAGATCCTCGACCGCGATATGGCCGGAAACGGTGGGGATCAGCGCACCGCGCGAAAAGGCGCAAAAAGCGTCTTCGAACAGGGGCAGGGCAGGGGCGATGTGGCGCGCTTCGGTAAACGACCCATCCGGCAAGAGCGAGGTGACTTCGTAGCGGCGAAGCTGCTGACGAGGTTTATCGCGAAGGTCGGCCGGATTGTTCATATCGGGAGAGGCGGTCTGCACAGCACGATGCGCCGCCAGGGAAAGCGATGTGGGGAGAGTCATTTGTTCCGGCCCTTTTCTTTTGGGTCAGATCTGCGCCGGCCCCCACCGACAACGACAAATCGACGTATTAACGTATTGATCTGCTACACAGGTTAAATGGCGGTATTTCGCTTAATTTGTCAAAGACTGATTGTTATTGGTGTCTGTGCGCAAACAATACCCGAGGTCACTTTCGTTATTGTCCCCACGGGCTTTTCAATCCCGCCACATTTGCGATGAATTAATCGGCAATCTTTCGCTGGTTGTGTTTGGACAAGCGAATCTCTTGGACCATCGTCAGCGAAAGCGGCCCCTGAAAAAACGATACCCGCCCTGTCAAAAACTGACAGGACGGGCATCTAAGCCAGCCGGATAGTTTGGGGCATCGTCCGGTTGGTTGGGCGTATTTCGTGAGTTCGTCAGGCAGAGCGTTGTTTCGACGTCTCCACCTTGGCGCGACGGGCGATCATGGCAGCGCGGTTTGACCCGCGTGACCAGGGCAGGGAGGTTTCCGAATTGCGCGCTGCTGCGACAACGGATTTGATGAAACGGTTATTGTTTTTCATTCTGTCTCTCCTCGTTTGTCGCGGCGCATCCGTTCGCGTTCTCTGTTGTCCGGTGCGTCTTGGTTAATCTCGCTTCTGTTTGAGGCAGAGATATGGCGGCTTTTGGGAGAATCCGGAAATTTTCTTAGCTGGCGAAAGTCGGGGTCAGCCCGATGCAAGCGCACTGGAATCGTTGAGAGATTCAATTCAGCGGAAATCAGGACATTCCGAGGGGGCACGAGATTGGCGAGAGTCCCCGTGAGGCTTTGCCACAATTGCGACGAATCCCCCGCGGGGGAATCGCATCAAAGCCGGATGACCGAGATCAGCCGCCCGTAATCGGCTTCGCTACGATGGGTGCTGCGCCGGTAGGAATAGAACCTGTCCGCGTCGGAGTAGGTGCAGTGCCGGGTCCATTCCGCGTGGCCTATTCCCGCGCTGCGCAAGCGGTGCAGCCCGTAGGCGGGCAGGTCGAACATCATTCTGTCGCCTTCACCACCCGCGAAGAAACGGGAATTCTGCGGGTCTTCGGCCATGAAATCGTCAAGGAATTCCGGCCCGACCTCATAGGCCCGCTGGCTGATCGACGGGCCGATCACGGCGTTGATGTCTTCGCGATTCGCGCCAAGGCTTTCCATCGCGTCCAGCGTCGCCTCTAGCACCCCGTCAAGCGCCCCGCGCCATCCGGCATGGGCCGCGCCGATCACGCCGGCCTCATGGTCGGCAAAGAGTACGGGCTGGCAATCCGCCGTCAGAACGGCAAGCGCAACGCCGGGCGTGGCGCTGACCATCGCATCTGCGCGCGGTATTTCATCGAGTGGGCCGGTGACCGTTATCACATCCGCCGTATGCGCCTGATGGACGCCGACCAGATAGTCAGAAGAAACGCCCATGGCGTCGGCCACCCGATGCCGGTTGATGCTCACGATATCGGTCTGGTCCGAGGAGCCGTTGCCGCAGTTCAGCCCCGAGAATATCCCCGAAGACGCGCCGCCCTTGCGCGTAAAGAAGCCGTGGCGCAACGGCGCCAGCGGCTCGGCGGTGAGAATTTCCAGAGTCATACGGTAAGTCCCGGCGGCGGTGGCGCGGTAACGGGAAACAATCCCATCACTTTGAACAGGTTTCCCATTTCTACAGGGTGCGTCAACCGGCGATGTGCGGCGGTGATCTCGGACAGCGCCTTGTCGCCCGCCCCGCGCGCCAATGCCTCGGCGCGCTGCGTAATTCCCAACCGTTCGAGGAAGACGCCCTGCGGAGCGAGACGGCTGTGAGCGCACCCCGCTGCGCGGGCGGCCAGCGCGATGGTCTCGAAATCCACATGGGCGGTCAGATCCGCATCTCCGGGCGTATCCAGAATGGGGCGCGGTTCGTGATCTTTCAGCGCCTGCACCGTGTCGCCCAGCGAATGCCAGTCGCCGTAATCCACGATCAGCGCGGCCCCGCCATGCGCGGCGATGCGGCTGGCAATCGCCTCGGTCACCGATGTCGCCGCCGGAGAGAATTCCACGATATCGCCGGGCTTTGTATCCTCAAGCCGGTGATCCAGCACCGGTTGCGCCGCCGCCCCGGCCAGTCCGAGCGTCAGCTGGTCGCCGTCCAGCCCGACCCGGCACTCTCTCCAGCCTTCCTCGGCCCTATGAAACTGGCGCAGGGGCAAGGCGTCGTAAAACTCGTTCGCGATCAGAAACAGCGGCGCCTCGGGCAGCTCTGCCACGGAATCTATCCAGGCGGGATCGTAGCTGGCCAGACGCTCGCCTTGCGCCTGTCGCAGGACTGGCGAGGCCTCGACCAGCACAAGTCGCAGGGCGGCCGCAAATCCCGGCACTTTCGACGCGGCGCGCAGCGCGTCCTGCATCAGCGTCCCGCGACCGGGCCCCAGTTCCGCGAGGGTAAAGGGCGTGGGGCAGCCCTGATTCATCCACGCCTGCGCCAGCGACAGCCCGATCAACTCACCGAACATCTGGCTGATCTCGGGCGCGGTGGTGAAATCGCCCGCTGCACCCAAAGGGTCGCGCGTGACGTAATACCCATAGGTCGGATGCAGCAGGCAGTCGGCCATGTAATCGGCGATGCTGATCGGCCCATCGCTGCGGATCCGGGCGGTGATGATGTCGCGGAGGCTCATCGCGCAGGCCTTTTGGCCCGCAGCGCAAAATAAAGCCCCAGCGCGATCATCGGCAGAGAGAGGATCTGCCCCATCGTCAGCCCATATCCGCCGATATGCCAGGCGAGTCCCAGCGGATTACCCGGTGAGACGAATTGCGCGTCAGGCTGGCGAAAGAATTCGACGATGAAACGCGCCAGCCCATAACCGGCAAAGAACACGCCCATGACCAGACCGGGGCGGTGGAACGCCCCCCGGCGATAGGCAATCCAGAGCAGAACGGCGCCCAGCAGCAAGCCTTCGAGTGCCGCTTCGTAGAGCTGCGAGGGGTGGCGGGCGCATAATTCGGCAACCTGTCCGCAGTCTTGCGCGGCCACCCCTGGAAAGGCGACGCCCCAGGGCAGGTTGGTCGGTCGGCCCCAAAGCTCGGCATTGATGAAATTGGCCAGCCGCCCCAGCAGCAGACCCGGCGGCACTGCATGGGCGATCAGGTCTGCCGCGCTCAGGCGGTCGATCTTGTGGCGCGCGGTGAAGAGCCACGCAGCGATCAGAACCCCGATCATGCCACCGTGAAAGGACATGCCGCCTTGCCAGACCCGCAGGATTTCACCCGGATTGGAAAGGTAATAGCCGGGTTGGTAAAAAAGCACGAAGCCAAGCCGCCCGCCAAGGATGATGCCCAGCACCAGATAGAACAACATGTCCTCGATCTGTTTCGGGGTCATCGGGGGCGTTTCGCCCGGCCAGAGAGAGGGCCGTCGCACAGCCCGTACCGCCAGCCCCCAGGCGATGAGGATGCCGACAATATAGGCCAGAGCGTACCAGCGCAGGGCAAGCTCAAAGCCGCCAATCGTAACGGACAGCAGGTCGGGGGAAATTTCGGGAAATTCGATCAGGGCTTTCATGCGCGTCTCTTGCCTTTGCTCCTCGGGGCAAGTCAACCTTGCCGCGACGGGTTCGAAGGCCCATATAGGCGTTAACAACCCGGAGATGACAGATGCAGACCCGTAACAAGATTTTCGACGATATCTCGCAACTCATGACCAATGCGATGGGCGTGGCGCAAGGCGCGCGGGATGAAGCTGAGACAGCGATGAAAGGCATGATGGATCGCTGGCTGGCGGATCGCAACTTTGTGACCCGCGAGGAATTCGACGCCGTCCGCGCGATGGCCCAGAAGGCGCGCGAGGAAAACGATGCGCTCTCGGCCCGGATCGCAGCGCTGGAAGCCAAGATCAAGAACTGAGACGCACCGATTCCATGACGAAGCCCGGCTTACCGTCGGGTCAAAATGTCATTGGCATATCCGCGCGGTCCGGCTCGAGGCCTGCCCAGCCGAGATATTGAGCGTTTTCCCGACATGTCCACAACTTATTGCAGTAATCCCCAAAATAGGGGGTTGCCAGAATGTGCGTTGCCGCCCACCATATCTAGTACGGGCACGGGGGGTCGCCCCGGTCCGTAGAGCAGCTACCTAGCGTTTGTAGGTTCAAAAACTACGCCGCTAGAGATCATGAGGTGGCACCATGGCCCTTTCCGAACAGTACCTGGAAGAAGACATTCACCCCATCGACATTGTCGAGCATCTGGCAGAACACCACGACTGGGATTTCGATCGCATCGGGGATGACCAGATCGCCATGGCGGTCGAAGGCCAGTGGCGAACCTATTCGATTACCCTTGCATGGTCGGGTTTCGACGAGACCCTGCGGATGGTCTGCACCTTTGAAATGGAACCGCCCGAGGAAAAGGTCCAGCCGCTCTACGAGCTTTTGAACCACATGAACGATGCGTGCTGGGCGGGCGCTTTTACCTACTGGGCGGAGCAGAAACTAATGGTCTACCGCTATGGGCTTGTCCTCAGCGGCGGCCAGATGGCCAGCCCCGAACAGATCGACACGCTGATCAACACGGCCGTTGCCGCGTCGGAACGCTATTACCCCGCGATCCAGCTGATGGTCTGGGGAGACCGCACCGCGAAAGAGGCGATGCAGGTCGCCATTGCAGAGGCTTACGGCCGCGCGTAAACCTTTCGCCGGAAACGGCAACAGGAAGGCGTGCAAATGGATATGTCGGAAATTGCAGCGCGGGGGCTCGTGCTCCTGGGCTGCGGCAAGATGGGTTCGGCGATGCTGGCCGGCTGGCTCAAGCAGGGGCTTCCCGCCCCCTCCGTCTGGGTTCTAGACCCCAACCCCTCCGATTGGGTCAAGGCACAGGGGGTGCATGTGAATGCCGATCTGCCGGAGGATCCCGCCATTGTCCTTGTGGCCGTCAAACCCCAGATGATGGGCGAGGCGCTGCCTTCGATGAAGGCCCTTGGCAACGGCACGACCCTCTTTGTCTCCGTCGCAGCGGGCACGCCGCTCTCGTCCTTTGAGGCGGCCCTTGGAGAGAACACGCCGATCATCCGCGCCATGCCAAACACACCAGCCGCCGTCGGACGCGGCATCACCGCGATCATCGGCAATGACAAGACGGATGCGACATCGCTCGACCTTGCCGAAGGTCTGCTGAGCGCGGTTGGTCAGGTCGTCCGGCTTGAAAGCGAAAGCCAGATGGATGCGGTGACAGGGGTCAGCGGTTCCGGCCCCGCCTATGTCTTTCACCTGATCGAAACGCTGGCCGCCGCGGCCGAGGCGCAGGGCCTGTCCCCCGATCTCGCGCTGCAATTGGCCCGCGCCACCGTCGCCGGGGCCGGCGCCCTCGCCGAAGATGCCGAGGAAACCCCTGCTCAGCTGCGCGTAAATGTCACCAGCCCCAACGGAACGACACAGGCTGCGCTCGAAGTCCTGATGGATGAACAGACCGGTTTCCCTCCATTGCTGAAAAAAGCGGTTGCGGCAGCCGCCGACAGGTCCAAGGAGCTTTCCCGTGGCTGAAATAGATTTCGATGACTTCCTGAAGTTGGACGTGCGCGTCGGCACGATCACCCGCGCCGAACCCTATCCCGAAGCACGTAAACCGGCGATTAAGCTATGGGTCGACTTCGGCGGCGAAATAGGCGAGCGCAAGTCCTCCGCCCAGATCACCGCGCATTACGACCCCGCGGGATTGATCGGCAAACAGGTCCTGGCCGTGGTGAACTTCCCGCCGCGCCAGATCGGCCGCTTCATGTCCGAAGTGCTGGTCCTCGGCCTTCCGGACGAAGATGGCGAAGTCGTTCTCATCGGTCCCGATCAGAATGTGCCAATGGGCGGCCGCCTGCACTGAACGCCAGCCTTGCATGTGTTGAGATGTTCCGCTTTCCGTATTTGAAGACGAGAAGAAGATAAGGATACTCTTCTACTTCTTCTCGTTAAAAAATACGGAAAGCGCCGAGATATCAGCTTGTATGACGACCGCGTTCTGCGGTGTCGCCGACGGCTTCGCGCCAGTGCCGCCTGCATAGGGAGACGTAGGTTTCGTTGCCGCCGATCTGGACCTGAGCGCCTTCGAGGATGGCCCCTCCATTTTCGTCCTGGCGGATGACCATCGTCGCTTTGCGCCCGCATTTGCAGATCGTGCGGACTTCTCTCATTTCGTCGGCAAGCGCCAGGAGGGTGGCGGAGCCGGGGAAGAGCTCTCCTTTGAAGTCCACCCTCAGCCCATAGGCCAGAACCGGCAGTTTCAGGTCATCGACCACGCGGGCGAGTTGCCAGACCTGCGCGGGTTCGAGAAACTGGGCCTCGTCCACGAAGATACAGGCGACCGGGCCGGTTTCGAGGCGTTTTGAGATCCGCTCGAACAGGTCATCGCCCGGCGAGAAAAGGTCTGCCTCCTGTGCGATTCCAATGCGCGACGCGATCTTTCCGGCGCCAGCGCGGTCGTCGATGCGGGCCGTCAGCAGGTAGGTTTCCATGCCGCTTTCGCGGTAGTTGTGAGATGCCTGCAGCAGTATCGTCGATTTGCCAGCATTCATCGTTGAATAGTTGAAAAACAGTTTCGCCACGGGACGTTCTCTTCAGGCGAAATTAACCGTGGCGCTCTAGAAGCACCGAGCCCACGGAATAGCCGGCGCCGAAAGAGCAGATCAGGCCCAGATCGCCTTCGGCGAAATCCTCGGAATTCTTGGCAAAGGCGATGATCGATCCGGCGGAGGAGGTATTGGCGTAATCCTGAAGGATATTGGGTTGTTCTCCGGGGGCGGGTTCGCGTCCCAGAACCTTGCGGCCGATGAAATCGTTCATGGACTTGTTGGCCTGATGCAGCCAGAGCCGTTTCAACTGGTCCGGCTCGACATGTTCCTCCCCGAGGTGGGACATGATGTGCTGGCTGACCATGGGCACAACTTCCTTGAAGACTTTCCGGCCGTTCTGCATGAACTGCATGTCCCGGCGGTCGGCCACGCCATCAGGGCGCGAGCGGCGCAGGAAGCCGTTGTTATTGCGAATGTTATTGGAGAACTCCGTGGCGCAGCGGGTCGAGCGGATTTCGAAATAGCCGCCCTTGGCTTCGTCGGCGGGTTCTATGATCGTCGCGGTGGCCACATCGCCAAAGATGAAGTGGCAGTCGCGATCGCGCCATTCCAGATGGCCCGAGCAGATTTCCGGATTGACCACCAGCGCCCGGTGGGCCGAGCCCGCGCGGACCATGTCGGCGGCGGCCTGAATGCCGAAAGTCGCCGAGGAACAGGCCACGTTCATGTCGAAGGCAAAGCCGCCCGCGCCGATAAGGCTTTGAATTTCAACCGCTACCGCCGGATAAGCGCGTTCCATGTTCGAGGCGGCGCAGATCACCAGATCGATGTCTTCGCCCTTGCGACCGGCCATCGCCAGCGCCTTTTGCGCCGCGTCCAGCGCCATTTCCGCCATCAGCGAGGGTTCGTCGTCGCTGCGTTGACGTAGCGCGGGATACATGCGGGTCGGGTCGAGAATGCCCGATTTATCAACCACATAGCGCTGTTCGATCCCCGAGGCCTTGACGATGAATTCCTCGGAAGAGGGGGCTTTTGCCTCCAGCGTGCCTGCGGCAATTTCATCCGCGTGTTCGGCATTGTAACGCTCGGCATAGGCGTTGAAAGCGGTGACCAGTTCCGCGTTGGTAATGACCTGTTCGGGTGTAAAGACACCGGTTCCGGTTATCGCGGGGATGTGGGGCACCAGAGCTTTCCTTTGTTTGTGTCTGACAAAACTATATCGGGGGCAGGCCGCTCGCAAGGGTTGAGCGGTGGACCGTCCGCCCTGTTAACCGGGAAGGCTGGGAAGGGTAAAGACCTGCAAAGGTTAACGCAGCGGCCGGTAGTGACGCGCGGTTTCTGGCCTGTGCAGCAGCGATGCACAGCCCGTGCACAAGCCGTACACCCCCTGTACACCGCCGCAGTGCAGCAAATGCCAGTGTCGCGTCAGACGAAGGGGACGAGCGGCACCACGTTGATGCAGGCGGAAAGGGCCGTCAGGGCAAGAAGGGCGATTGCGATACGCATTGGGACTGCTCCGGTCAATTGGTGTCGGCCACTTTTGCGGCGCTTGTCTTTTACCAGTTCTGGTTGGCCGAAATTGTAGAAAGCTGTCGGTGACGGGGTCAATCAAATCTTGCGGACGCGGCCGGGCAGGGCGCTTTTGGCGAGATATATATCCGGGGCGTTGGAAATTTGCGACAGGTCTGACACGGCATCCGGTTATGCCCGGATGCAAAACGGCCCGCCCGAAGGCAGGCCGCGATCTCGTTACCCCTGAAGCGCCTTGACGCCCACGTCCCCTTCGGCCTGCGCCTTGATCGCCTGAGCGGCGGCATGGGCACCGGCGGCGGTGGTGAAATAGGGGATCTTGTCATAAAGCGCGACGGAACGGATGCCCTTGGAATCCTCGACCGCCTGGGTGCCTTCGGTGGTGTTCATGACGAGGTGGATGCCCCCGTCCTTCATCATGTCGACCACGTCGGGGCGGCCTTCGTAGACCTTGTTTACGGCGGTGCAGGGCACGCCATGCCCGTCGAGCCAGGCCTTGGTGCCGCGCGTGGCGACGATGTCAAAGCCAAGTGACACAAGGGTTTGCGCCGCATCCAGCATCTGGGCAGTCTTGTCAATGTCGCGGATCGAGAGAAAGGCGCGGCCTTCACGCGGGAGCGGGTTGCCCGCGCCCATCTGCGCCTTGAGGAAGGCGCGGGGGAAGGAGCGGTCCCAGCCCATGACTTCGCCGGTGGAGCGCATTTCCGGCCCCAAGATGGTGTCGACACCGGGGAAACGGGCGAACGGCAGCACCGCCTCTTTCACGGAGAACCACGGCATGTCGGGGTCGGCCAGCGTCATCGGATCACCCAGCGGCAGTACGTCATCGTAATCGGCATCGGTGTCATAGGGCGCGCGCATCGGGAAGTTCGAGAGCGGCTCGCCCGCCATGACACGGGCGGCAATCGAGGCGATGGCGCTGTCGGTGGCCTTGGCGACGAACGGCACGGTGCGCGACGCGCGCGGGTTGACCTCGATCAGGAAGATCTCGTCTTCGCCTTTTTCGTTGGCCTTGACGGCGAACTGCACGTTCATCAGCCCGACGACGTTCAGCCCGTGGGCCAGCGCCTCGGTCTGTTTCTTGATCTCGTCGATGATCTCTTTCGAGAGCGAGTAGGGCGGCAGGGAGCAGGCGCTGTCGCCCGAGTGCACGCCGGCCTCTTCGATATGCTGCATGATGCCGGCCATATGGACCTGCTTGCCGTCGCAGAGCGCGTCTACGTCGAGTTCAATCGCACCGGAGAGATAACTGTCGAGCAGTACGGGGCTGTCGCCGGACACCACCACCGCGTCGCGAATGTAGCGTTTGAGCTGGTCCATGTCGCGCACGATTTCCATCGCGCGGCCGCCCAGAACGTAAGACGGGCGGATCACCAGCGGAAAGCCGATTTCATCCGCGATTTCAAGCGCCTGCGTGTCGGTCGAGGCGATGCCGTTCTTGGGCTGGCGCAGCCCGAGGCGGTTGACGAGGTCCTGGAACCGCTCACGGTCCTCGGCAAGGTCGATGGCGTCGGGGGTGGTGCCAAGGATCGGGATGCCTTCGGCTTCGAGCGCATTGGCGAGTTTCAGCGGGGTCTGACCGCCGAACTGGACGATGACGCCGTGCAGCGTGCCGTTGGTCTGTTCGACCCGCAGAATCTCCATCACGTGCTCAAAGGTCAGCGGTTCGAAATAGAGCCGGTCGGAGGTGTCGTAATCGGTCGACACCGTTTCCGGGTTGCAGTTGACCATGATGGTTTCATAGCCCGCGTCGGTGAGGGCGAAACAGGCGTGGCAGCAGCAGTAGTCGAATTCGATACCCTGGCCGATACGGTTCGGGCCGCCGCCGAGGATCACGACCTTTTTGCGGTCGGAGGGGCGGGCTTCGCATTCGACCTCGCCATAGACCGGGGTTTCATAGGTCGAGTACATATAGGGGGTCTGCGCCTCGAACTCGGCGGCGCAGGTGTCGATCCGCTTGAAAACCGCGTTGACGTCGAGATTGCGGCGGGCGCGGCGCACGTTGTCTTCGTCGCGGCCGGTAAGCTTGCCAAGACGGGCATCGGTAAAGCCCATCATCTTGACCGCGCGCAGGCCTTCGCTGGTGGTGGGCAGGCCGTTCTTGCGCAGGTCGGCCTCGGTTTCGACGATTTCGCGGATCCGGGCAAGGAACCACGGGTCGAACATGGTGACGCCGTGGATGTCGATATCGCTCATGCCGTGGCGCATGGCCTGCGCAATGGTGCGCATCCGGTCCGGGGTCTGCTGGCTGATCGCCTTGACCAGCGCGGCCTTGTTATCTGCGGAATCCTCAGGCTGGGAGGCGTCGAACCCGGCGATTTCGATCTCGTCGAAACCGGTCAGGCCGGATTCCATCGAGGCGAGCGCCTTTTGCAGCGATTCGTGGATGGTGCGGCCGATGGCCATGGCCTCGCCCACGGATTTCATCGCGGTGGTGAGTTCGGGCTTGGAGCCGGGGAATTTTTCAAACGCGAATTTCGGGATCTTGGTGACCACGTAGTCGATGGTCGGCTCGAAGGAGGCCGGGGTGACCTTGGTGATGTCATTGTCGAGCTCGTCCAGCGTGTAGCCGACGGCGAGCTTGGCCGCGATCTTGGCGATGGGGAAGCCGGTGGCCTTGGAGGCCAGCGCCGAGGAGCGGGAGACACGCGGGTTCATCTCGATCACGACCATGCGGCCGTCTTCAGGGTTGATCGCCCATTGCACGTTGGAACCGCCGGTTTCGACGCCGATTTCGCGCAGCACGGCAATCGAGCCGTTGCGCATGATCTGGTATTCCTTGTCGGTCAGCGTCAGCGCCGGGGCGACGGTGATCGAATCGCCCGTGTGCACGCCCATCGGATCGACGTTCTCGATGGAGCAGACGATGATCGCGTTATCGGCAGTGTCGCGCACCACCTCCATTTCGAACTCTTTCCAGCCTAGAAGGGATTCATCGACGAGGATCTGGCCCATCGGTGAGGCGTCCATGCCCGAGCGGCAGTAGTGTTCGTAATCGTCGCGGTTGTAGGCAACGCCGCCACCGGTGCCGCCAAGGGTAAAGGCAGGGCGGATGATCGCGGGCAGGCCCACATGCTCGAGCGCCTCGAGCGCGAGCTGCACACCGGCGTTGAGGTCTTTCTTGCCATTGGCGCCGGTTGGGGCGGTGACGATGGTTGCCTTGGGGTTTTCGATGCCGAGCCGGTCCATCGCTTCGCGGAACAGCGCGCGATCTTCGGCCATTTCAATGGCTTCGCGCTTGGCGCCGATCATTTCGACGCCGAATTTTTCCAGCACACCCATCTCTTCGAGGGCCAGCGAAGTGTTCAGGCCGGTCTGCCCGCCCATAGTCGGCAGGAGCGCGTCGGGGCGTTCCTTTTCGATGATCTTGGCCACGACCTCGGGGGTGATCGGTTCGATATAGGTGGCGTCGGCCAGGCCCGGATCGGTCATGATCGTCGCGGGGTTGGAGTTCACGAGGATGACCCGGTAGCCTTCCTCGCGCAGGGCCTTGCAGGCCTGGGCGCCGGAATAGTCGAACTCGCAGGCCTGTCCGATGATGATGGGGCCGGCGCCGATGATCATGATGGATTTGATATCGGTTCTTTTTGGCATGTCACGGCCCCTCTTGAATTGCGATGCGGGGAGCGCGGCTGGCAGGCGCGCCCAAATTGTCCTGCGTTATAGGCATGGAGCAAGCAGGTGCAAGGGGGCGTTTGCGCCTCTTTTGCGGCGTGGCGCCTGCGGAGGGCGGGGGCAAAAGTTTTCATGCCTCCGGCGGGGATATTTTAAGACCCAAAGAAGGGGCAAGGCGCTCTGCCGGGGGCGTCTGGGCTTATTCCGCGGCCTGACGTCTTGGGCCGTGATCGTGGTAAAGATAGTCGCGGGTGATCGGGACCGCGTCGCGCCGGTGGGTCAGCTGGAACTGGAATACTGCCTGTTTCTGTTCCTCGAAGGCGAGGAAGCAGACCGTCAGGTAGTAACGCCACATGCGGATGAAGCGGTCGTCATGGGTTTCGCGCACCTTGTCGATATTGGCATCGAAGCGCTGCAGCCAGTGCCGCAGGGTTATCGCGTAATGAAGGCGCAGCACTTCGAGGTCGGTATTCCAGAGGCCGGATTTCTCGATTGGCGGGGCGAGCTCTGACAGGGAGGGGACATAGCCGCCGGGGAAGATGTACTTGGTGATCCATTCGGATTCCGCCATTGGCGGGCCGCTGCGCCCGATGGTGTGGATCAGGGCGATGCCGTCGGGGGAGAGAAGGTCGCTGACCTTGTCGAAATATTCGGCGTAATGGGGCAGGCCCACGTGTTCGAGCATGCCGACCGATACGATCCGGTCGAAGGGTTCGTTGATTTCGCGGTAGTCGATCAGCCGAAAGTCGATGACATCGGAGAGGCCCTGTTTGGCGGCGCGTTCGCGGGCGAGGGCGAGTTGTTCGCTGGAGAGCGTGACCCCGGTTACCCGGGCGCCGTAGTCGCGGGCGAGGGTGATGGCCATGCCGCCCCAGCCGCAGCCGATGTCGAGCACACGCATGCCCGGTTCGATTTGCAGTTTCTGCGCGATATGGGTCTTTTTCGCGATCTGCGCTTCTTCGAGCGACATCGCGGGATCGGTGAAATAGGCGCAGCTGTATTGCATGTCCTCGTCGAGGAAGAGCCGGTAGAAATCGTTGGATAGGTCGTAATGGTGAGAGACGTTGGAGCGGGCCAGTTCCGGGGTGTTGCGCTGGATCCAGCGCCCGAGCGCGAAGCGGGTGCGGTCGGCGAATTGCACCCAGGGCGGCAGGACATTGGTATAGGCATTGCGCAAAACCAGTTTGATCAGCCCTTCGATGTCGTTGTTTTCGATGGTGAGGCGTTCATCCATGTAAGCCTCGCCGAGAGCGAGATCGGGATGGGTGCAGAGGCCCTTGAACAGCGCCTTGTCTTGTATGTGGATGGCGGCGGTAAGGGTGCCACCGGGGCCGAAGGTCCGTGTCCGTCCGTCTGGATAGGTGACGCGTAGTTCTCCGCTCTGGATCAGCCGCGACACCATTTTTTCAAAAATGGTTTGCCACATCTCATTCACCCGAGAAAGGTTTTGTTAACACTTTTATCAAGCGCGGTCAGAAGAATAGCTCTCGAACGGCATATTCCAAACATTTTTTTGATAAATGCCGGGATTCTCGGGGGGCCTTGACTTCCGGTGGCTGTCGGGCTGTATCGGCGCGACCCGCCAAACGCCCTTGAAGGATTGAGTAATGCACGCATATCGCAGCCATACCTGCGCCGACCTGACTGCCCAAAATGTGGGCGAAACCGTTCGCCTGTCGGGCTGGGTGCACCGGGTCCGCGACCACGGGGGCATTCTTTTCATCGACCTGCGCGACCATTACGGCGTGACCCAGGTGCTGTGCGATCCCGACAGCGCGGCCTTTGCCGAGGTGGAAAAGGTGCGCTCGGAATGGTGTATCCGCATCGATGGGGAGGTGAAGGCGCGTGATCCGGAACTGGTGAACCCCAAGCTGCCGACCGGCGAGATCGAGGTGTTCATTCGCGACATCGAGGTGCTGGGCGCGTCGAAAGAGCTGCCGCTGATCGTGTTCGGGGATCAGGAATATCCCGAGGAAACCCGTCTGCGCTATCGTTACCTCGACCTGCGCCGCGAGGCGATGCAGCGCAACATGACCCTGCGTTCCGACGTGGTGGCGAGCATTCGCAAGCGCATGTGGGATCGCAAGTTCCGCGAATACCAGACGCCGATCATCACCGCCTCGTCGCCCGAGGGCGCGCGCGACTTTCTTGTGCCGAGCCGTCTGCACCCGGGCAAGTTCTACGCGCTGCCGCAGGCGCCGCAGCAATTCAAGCAGCTGATCATGGTGTCGGGCTTTGACAAGTATTTCCAGATCGCGCCTTGTTTCCGCGATGAGGACCCGCGCGCCGATCGCTCGCCCACCGATTTCTACCAGCTCGATATGGAGATGTCCTTTGTCGAGCAGCAGGATGTGTTCGACACGATCTCGCCGGTGATCGCGGGCGTGTTCGAGGAATTCGGCGGCGGCAAGAAGGTCGATGCGCCGGGGGAATGGCCGCAGATTTCCTATCGCGATGCGGCGCTCTGGTATGGCACCGACAAGCCCGATCTGCGCAACCCGATCAAGATGCAGGTGGTCTCCGAGCATTTTGCCGGGTCCGGTTTTGCGATTTTTGCCAAGCTGTTGGAGCAGGAAGGTACCGAGATCCGCGCTATCCCTGCGCCGACGGGCGGGTCGCGCAAGTTCTGCGACCGGATGAACGCATTTGCCCAGAAAGAGGGCCTGCCGGGGATGGGCTATATCTTTTGGCGGGATCAGGGCGATGGTATGGAGGCAGCCGGGCCGCTCGCCAAGAACATCGGCCCCGAGCGGACCGAGGCGATCCGCCAGCAGCTGGGCCTTGGCGTCGGCGATGCGGCCTTCTTCCTTGGCGGCAAACCGGCGGCGTTCCAGACTGTCGCAGGCAAGGCGCGCACCGTCATCGGCGAGGAACTGGGCCTGACCGACATGGACCGTTTTGCTTTTGCGTGGATCGTCGATTTTCCGATTTACGAGAAGGACGAGGAAACCGGCAAGATCGACTTTGAGCATAACCCGTTCTCCATGCCGCAGGGCGGGATGGCGGCGCTGGAAGGCGATCCGCTTGAGGTGCTGGGGTACCAGTATGACCTCGCCTGCAACGGGTACGAACTGGTGTCGGGCGCGATCCGTAACCACCGCCCGGAGATCATGTTCAAGGCGTTTGAGATTGCTGGTTACGGTAAGGAAGAGGTCGAGAAACGCTTTGGCGGCATGGTCAACGCGTTCCAGTATGGCGCACCGCCGCACGGGGGCTGTGCCGCCGGAATCGACCGGATCGTAATGCTGCTGGCGGATGAGGCGAATATTCGCGAGGTCATCATGTTCCCGATGAATCAGCGGGCCGAAGACCTGATGATGAACGCGCCGTCGGATCCCACAAGCGACCAGCTCATGGAGCTGGGGTTGCGGGTTATTCCGAAGGAATAACAACGGTTTGAGCTAAGAAAAAGGCCGTGGCGGGGTAGGTTCCGCCACGGCCTTTTTGCGTCTCTCAGGCTTTCGCCTGTCAGTCTTCGAGACTGTCTTCGCGTTTCTTGGCGATCAGTTTGACCTCTTCGGCCTTGCGGGCCTCGAACCGGTCGCCAAAGCCTTTCAGGTCGGATTCATCGATGACTTCGCGGGCGCGCGAGAACACCTCGTCTTCTTCCTCGTCTATGTGGTGTTCGTAATCGTGGCGCAGTTTCTTAAACTTTTGCAGCCAGCCGCCAAGGCTCATGTCCATTTCGTTCAGCTCTTCCATGATATCGTCCAGCTGCTGGTGTTCGTGGACGGAATGGCGGGCCGCGTCCTGACCCCATGTCTTGGAAATCAGCTTGGAATAGAATGTTTCCTCTTCGGCGGCGGCATGACTTTTGACATCGCGGTAGAATTCATCCCAGGCGTCGCGGCGGTCGTTGCTGTCGCCGGAGGTATGTTCGATCCGGTCGAGAAGCTTGCGGTGATTGTCGTGATCTGCCTTGATGGCGCTGTAAATGTCGGTCATCTGGGTGCTCCCTTTAAATGTGCGAAGGAAACGCGGCGAGGGGCCTTCGGGTTTCGCGAAAAATTGCCGCGCTCGCGACGGATTTCCGGCTCTTGTGCGTTATATCCGTGAGAGCGGTGGAACATCGCGACGAACTGCCGACAGGTCCCGAGTCTTTGGGACACGTGCCAAGGGGTTAGAAACATGGGTTTTTCCGCACAGCTTGCCGAAGTGCGATTTGGCTATGGCATGTCGCCGGTGGTCGCGCCGCCTGCTTCGCCCGAAGCTATGCTGACCGCGCTTGCGGCGCCGGACGAAATGGCCACGCGGTTTCCCATCGACAGCTTTGACCGGTTCAGCGCCTGGGTGGTCGAGACACGCAAACTGCGCAAGGCGTTCCAGAAAACCAAGGATCAGGAAAAACGCGAGGCCTATCGCGCCGCGCGCCGCGCGCAGAACGAGGTTGGCATGGAATGGGCAATGCGGGCGATGCTGCGTTGCACCCATACACAAAGCGGATTTCGCGAGCGGCTTGTTGCCTTCTGGGCCGATCATTTCACCGCGAAGGGCAAGATCGGGCTGCTGCGCACGGCGACCGCGCCCTATATCGAGGATGCGATCAGGCCCAATGTAACCGCCACCTTTGGCGATATGCTGAGCGCCGTGGTGACGCATCCGCTGATGCTGCATTTCCTTGATCAGAACCGCTCTACCGGGCCGAATAGCAAGGCGGTAAATCGCAATGACCGGCTGGACGGGTTGAACGAGAACCTCGCCCGCGAGGTGATGGAGTTGCATACGCTGGGGGTTGGCGGGCCGTACAGTCAGGATGACGTGCGCCAACTGGCCGAACTGTTTACCGGCCTGACCTTTGGATTTGGCGAGGGATTCCGGTTTCGACGGGGTTTTGCCGAGCCCGGGGCGGAGCAGATCATGGGGAAGAGTTACGGCGGCGATCCGGCGCGGCTTGAACCGGTGCTTGAGGCGCTGCACGACCTTGCGGTGCATCCGGTGACCGCGCGCCATATCGCGTCGAAACTGGCGGTGCATTTCGTGTCGGATACGCCGGACGAAAGTCTGGTGACGCATGTGACCGAGCGCTACGTCGCGAGCGGGGGTGACCTGATGGCGGTCTATGGCGCGCTGCTGGAACACCCCGCCGCATGGGACACGCCGCGCGGCAATGTCAAACCGCCGGTGGACTTCATCGCCTCGGGCTGGCGGGCGCTGGCGGTCGATCCTGACCATGTGGCGCGGCTGCGGCGGCGCGATATGCGCCGCACGCTGGTCAACCCGCTCCGCGACATGGGTCAGCCTTGGCAGGATCCGAACGGGCCGGATGGCTGGCCAGAGCAGGACGAGGCGTGGATCACTCCGCAGGGCGTGGCGATGCGGCTACGCTGGGCGGTGAGCGCGCCGCAGGTGCTTTGCCCGGATCTGCCCGAGCCGATGGGGTTCGTCGCCTCGACCCTTGGCGATTTCGCCGATGAACACGTGCAATTTGCCGCGCGCGCCGCAGAGAGCCAGTCCGACGCGATCGGGATGGTGCTGGCCGCGCCCGCCTTCCAGAGACGATAGGAGACACGAGATGACCAAGGCCCTTTCCCGCCGCGCTTTTCTTGCCCGGTCGTCGCTGATTGGCTGTTCGATTGCGGCCTCGCCCCTGCTTACGCCGATGAGCTTTGCCGCCGCGCCGTGGGACACGCGGCTGGTGGTGATCATCCTGCGCGGTGCGATGGACGGTCTGGACGTGGTGCGCCCCTATGGCGCACCGGAATATGCAGAGTTGCGCGGGGAACTGGGCGGAGAAGCGCCCGACCTTGACGGATTCTTTGCGCTGCATCCGGCGCTGGACCGGTTGATGCCGCTTTGGACCAAGGGGCAGCTTGGATTTGTGCACGCGGTTTCAACGCCTTATCGCGACAAGCGAAGCCATTTCGACGGTCAAGATCTGCTCGAGGCGGGGACCGATGCGTTGAACGGTTCGCGCGATGGCTGGCTCAACCGCATGCTGGGCGAGGTGGGCGGCGTTGAGGCGCGCACCGCTTTTGCCATCGGTCACGGCGAGATGAAGGTGCTGAACGGGCCGGCGCCCGTTGCCGACTGGTCGCCCGATGCCAACCTTGTTTTGAGTCCGCAGGCGCTGCGGCTGGCGCAGATGGTGATGCAGGACGATCCGGCCTTTCACGCGGCGCTGAACGAGGCGCTGATGCTGTCGGACATGGATGAGGAACCCGGCCCGCTGAGCGTGACGGTGGACGAGGACGAACCGATGGCGCCGCCGCCGACGCCGCCCTCGAAAGCGCATCTGAAGGTGGCCGAGTTTACCGCAGATCAGCTGCGCGGCGATACAAGGATCGCCTCCTTTTCGATCAACGGCTGGGACACGCATAACAACCAGAGCCGCGCAATCCAGCCCGCGCTGGGTCGGCTGGCGGATACGATCCTTGCCTTGCAGGCGGGGGTGGGTGAGGCGGTCTGGCAAAAGACCGCCGTGGTTGCGATGACGGAATTTGGGCGCACCGCGCGGCTGAATGGTACCGGCGGCACCGACCACGGCACCGGCGGCGCGATGATCATGGCGGGCGGGGCCATTCGCGGCGGTCGCGTTTACGGGGACTGGCCCGGGTTGGACGAGGCGAGCCTTTTCGAGCGGCGCGACCTGATGCCCACGCAGGATGTGCGCGCGCCTGCGGCCTGGATTTTGCGCGGCATGGCGGGGCTGGATCAGGCCACGCTTGAAAGGGTCGTGTTTCCGGGGTTGCAAATGGGCGGCGACCCGGGTCTTTTATTATGATTCCAAGGCTTTGCCTTGCTTGCGGAAGGTCATAGAGTGGACAGATGAGCAATCTCAGCGTTTCCCGCCCCGTCGGTCTGCCCGTGCCGGACTGGACCCCGCCACCCCGTCCCGAAGGTGCAGTTCTAGTGGGGCGTTATGCCCGCCTTGAGCCCCTGAGTGCCGAGGATCACGCGGCGCTTTTGTTTGCCGCCTATGATGGCGAGGACTGGCTGTGGGATTACATGCCGGTCGGGCCGTTTTCCTCGGCCTCGATGTACCATCGCTGGGTCAAGGAAGCGACGGCGGATCCGGGGCTGTGTTTCTACGCGATCAAGGATCTGGAGACCGGGCAGTACGGTGGCGTTGCGTCGTACCTCCGGATTGATCCGGCAGCCGGTTCGATCGAGGTCGGCAATATCAATTATGCACCGCGCCTGCAGCGGACCCGCGCAGCGACCGAGGCGATGGCGCTGATGATGCGCTGGGCCTTTGAGGCCGGCTATCGGCGGTATGAATGGAAATGCAACGCGCTGAACATGCCGTCTCGGGCAGCGGCTCAGCGGCTCGGGTTCAGTTATGAGGGCGTTTTCCGTCAGGCGCTGGTGGTTAAGGGGCGCAACCGAGACACCGCGTGGTTCGCGACAATCGATCAGGAATGGCCCGCACTGTCTGCCGCTTATGCCGAATGGCTGTCCCCGGATAATTTCGATGCCGAGGGCCGCCAGATCCAACGGCTGAGCGATCTGACCCGCAAGATTCGGTTCTCGGACGACCCGGCACTGCTCGATCAGGGATTGCCACCTGAGGTCTGATTTATCCCCCCGACGAGATGTCCGAAAGCGGTTTGAGTACAAGATTTTGTTAGGCGACCCTGATGTTTCAATCGGTAGGGTCGAGGATGATCGTGCTAAGGGTAGCGATGCCGCTTTCTTCTCGGTGTTTGCGTATTTCGCGGGAAGCTTTGCGGGCTTGCACGTAAAGGGCGACGAGCATGGCGAAGAGGGCGATCAGAAATGTCTCGATCATGTCAAATGGCCTTTCTCTGTTGCAGTCTTTCGTTGACCAGCCCGGCGATCAGAGCGGTTGCGGGGCCGACAGGCGTGCCATCACGGCGTGATTTCGCAAGGTTGTCGGCGGCCTCGGCCAGCGGCGTGTCATCGACGCTGCGGGCGATGCCGCCAATGAACTGCGCAAGATAATCGAGTGTTCCGCCCTCGGTATCCGCGCTCAGGACATCGGCCACATGGGCCAGATCGTCCTGAAGTGCGATCGGATCCGGTTCTACGACAACCTCGCTGACGGGGTGCAGGGTGAACGGACGTCGCTCGGGCGGCAGGCGCCCGATGATCACCGACTGGAACACCGCAAGAGAAGTGATTGGCTTGGCAAGGAAATCATCCGCCCCGGCCGCCATCGCGGCCTGTTCGGCGTTGTCATCGCCGGAGGTTGCCAGCAGGATACCGACGCGCGGCGCGGCGCGGTTCAGTTCCGAGATAAGTTCAAGCCCGGACCCATCGGGCAGACCAAGATCGACGATCACCGCCGAGGGGCGATAGACCTGAAGATGGCGCCGAGCGGATTTCAGGCAATCGGCGCGACGGATGCGCGCCCCGCTGCGCAGGCACAAAAGACGCATGGTTTCGCTGGCGTAACGGCTGTCTTCCACCACCAGGATCGTCAGGCCCAGCAACGGACGGCTGGCAGTCGGCATGGTGTGGGGCTGCTGAAGCGGATCCGAATCGGCCATGACAAAGTTCCTTTCGATTGCCTGGCTCTAGGCTAGGGACCGGTGGCTAACGCGAGGTTAACAGGCGGCTTTCCCCGGGCGGCGGGCTGCGACAATGCTGGGCTTGCTCTTGGCGGGGAGGAGCCTCATAACCGGCGGGATATCTATTGAGGGAGGTGCCGATGATCGGCCGACTTAACCATGTTGCCATTGCCGTGCCGGATCTCGAGGCCGCCTCGGCCCAGTATCGCGATGCGCTTGGCGCCAAGGTCGGTGCGCCTCAGGACGAACCGGATCATGGCGTGACGGTGGTTTTCATCGAGCTGCCCAATACCAAAATCGAATTGCTTTATCCGCTGGGCGATGACAGTCCGATCAGGGCGTTTCTGGAAAAGAACCCTGCGGGTGGCATGCATCACGTCTGCTACGAGGTCGATGACATCATCGCGGCGCGCGACCACCTCAAGGAAACCGGCGCACGGGTGCTGGGCAATGGTGAGCCCAAAATTGGCGCGCATGGCAAACCGGTGCTGTTCCTGCACCCCAAGGATTTCAACGGCTGTCTTGTCGAACTCGAACAGGTCTGAGCCGTCGCTGAAAGGAGCCTGACATGGGCGTTACATCGGCCATCGTGCTGTTCATCGTCATCTGGTTCATGACGTTTTTCGTGGCCATTCCCATCCGCGTGAAAACGCAGGGAGATCTTGGCCAGATCGTGCCCGGCACCCATGCCGGGGCCCCGGAGTCGCATCACCTGCGCAAGAAGGCATTCTATACGACTGCGGTTGCCTTCGTGCTCTGGGTCATCATATCCGGGATCATCCTGTCGAACTGGATCACGCTGGAAGACTTCGACTGGTTCTATCGCGCGCTGCCGCGATAAGAGGTGTTCGGAACCGGGTGCCGCGGCTGGATTTATGCATGCTCGGTTGATTGAAAAAGGCCACAGGCTGATGCCTGTGGCCTTTTCTTACAGCGGCGAGCTCTGCGTCGGGCTTTGCGCCCGTTCGGTGCGAGCTTCCGCGGTTAAGTTCGAAAATCGAAATAATACCGTCGATAGTAAGGGATTTCTTAACGGTCTTTGTTGAGCATGTGAAAGAGATGGGTGAAGGTCGCGGCACCCAGAACCGGCACCAAGAGGTTCACGACGGGCACCGTCAGTGGAACTGTCATCAATACGCCAGCAAGGAAAACGGCGCTGCCGTACTGCTTGCGCATGCGGGTCGCCTCTTTGCGGCCGATGCGGCGGATCGCGACCAGTGTGAAGTATTCGCGCCCGAGCAGGTACCCATTCAGCGCGTAAAACACGAAGGGCGCAAAGGGCGCGAGAACGGCTGTGACCAGAAAGATGAGATAGACGACCAGACCAAGGAGGTTCGCGACAATCAGGACACCAAGAAAGGCGACCGAGTCGCTCAGCGCCTCGGCAAAGGGGACGTTGCGGGCCTCGGGTAGCTGGGGATAGTGCCGGTCTTCGACCGCCTGCGCGATCTCGTCGAGAAAAAAGGAGGTGATGGCCGAGGCCACCGGCACCATCAGGAAGATTGACAGGAACAGCATCACCAGGATCGAGGTGGCGCTGAAGAGGTTGTCGACCCATTGCACCTCGCCAATCCAGGGCAGGGTCATACCATCGCCGAAGTAGGTCTGTACCAGCCACAGCAACCCGACCGTTGCCGCGACCAGCAGCGCCAGGGTCAGCAGAAGGCCCAGCATCAGTACCTTGCGGAACGGTCGGTCGCCGATTTGCGCGATGGCGAGAAAAAACGCCTGAAGGATCAAGACGAAACCCAGGTGGTTTTGGC
The DNA here is from genome assembly GCF_052826185.1 of Heliomarina sp. Taxonomy (NCBI): domain Bacteria; kingdom Pseudomonadati; phylum Pseudomonadota; class Alphaproteobacteria; order Rhodobacterales; family Roseobacteraceae; genus Heliomarina; species Heliomarina sp. The sequence goes on from NZ_JBRBUI010000054.1 coordinate 573,670, forward strand.
GGCGAGATCGGGGCGCGGACGGTCCGGCGGCGCCGCGGATTCAGTGCCGATATGGATGAAACCGGCGATTTTCTCATGCGGCGCAAGTCCCAGCGCGGCGCTGCAGAATGCCGTGTCGTGGCTGATGCTGCCCGAGAGCCAGTTCGCCCCCCAGCCCGCGGCAAGCGCGGCGTTCAGAAGCGCAAGGCAAACGGCTCCGGCGGAATATGTCTGTTCGATCACAGGGATTTTCGCCGTTTCATCAGGGCAGGCGACAACCGCCACCGCCAGATGCCCCTGATCGAACTGGGTCCGGGCCTTGGCCACATCGGCATCGGCGAACCCAAGCGCTTTTGCATGTTCCTCGGCCTGATCCGCGAGCCGGGGCATCGCGCCTTCTTCGATAACGATAAAACGCCAGGGTTCCAGCTTGCCGTGATCGGGACTGCGGGCAGCAGCCGTCAGCAGAGGTTCAAGAGCGGTCTCGTCGGGCACCGGGGTTGTCAGAGTCTTGGCCGGGCGAGAGCGCCGGTGCAGCAGAAATTCAAGCGCGGCGGGATTGGGAGTCGGCATATGTTAATCTTTCTTACATTCTGCGGATATGTTGGCTCGAACCTGTAGCTATGCAAGAGAGAGGTCTATGTTTTTCGAGGAAAATCCGCAAGCGTGGCTAGGATCGGGATTTTTTCAGCTTCTCAACCCAGTTGTATATCGGGTGGGATTCCGGTTTTAATCAGCAGGGTAGGTTGCGCAGTTGACGTGAGGCGATAAATGGCCCGGGCAAAATCCAGAGACCTACCGGATCTGGCGCACCTTGCGGTCGAAGGGGCGGAATTTGCCGTGCGCGTCACACCCGGCGCGGCGAGAAACGCGGTTGTCGAACGCGATGGCGTGTTGCGTATCACGGTCACGGCGGCACCGGAGAACGGCAAGGCAAACACGGCCGTGACCCAATTGCTGGCCCGCGCGCTGGGTGTCGCGCCAAGTGCGCTAACCTTGTTGCGAGGGGAAACGTCGCGCGAAAAGCTGTTCCGCTACGGTGTGGAGGCGTTGCGTCGCAGACGATAGACGCCCTCGGGCATGTCGAGCGCGGCGGCAAGATCACGCAATTGTTCCGGCGAAAGCGTTATTTTCATCATCTGGTTGGTGCGCGCGTCAAATTGCTCGATCGTGATGCATTCGGCAAAACTGTTGATGACCACGTCCTCTTGCAGGGGCGCGGGCGCTTCGTCGACAAGCGTGATCACAGTGGCGTCGAATTCGTGTTCAATGCTAAACATGAGCTTGAGATTGGCGCTGTTGCTGAGGCATTGCAAGGGCGATTCACCGCAGATCCGGGCACTGGAAGGCGGCGTCGACTGTGCTAGGGTCATTCGGGAAATACTGAAGAAAGGAGCGCCGATGCGCTGGGGTCGGGTACTGATCGGTTTATGTGCAGCCTTGGGTCTTTCGGGGTGCGACATGCCGACCGTGTCAAGCGGCGCCACCTCTGGCGCCTCGGTCGTGCCCGGGTTTTCCCCGGAACTTGTTCAGGCCAACTTTTTTTATGTTGTCAGCGCGGTAGAGCCGATAGCTGAACAGGAATGTCGCAATCGTACAACGGGAATGAACTGCGATTTCCTGATTGCCGTGGATGCCCGTCGCAACGCGCAGCCGAATGCGTTCCAAAGCCTCGACCGGGAGGGACGCCCGGTCATCACCTTTACCGCCTCTCTGATTGAAAGTGTCGGGAGCGTGGATGAACTGGCCTTTGTGATGAGCCACGAGGCCGCGCATCACATCCGCAACCACCTTGCGCGGCAGCAGCGCAATGCCGAAGCGGGCGCTGTCGTGTTTGCGGGGCTTGCAACGCTCACCGGCGGCAGCGCGCTGGACGTGGAAAACGCCCAGCGGCTTGGTGCCGCGGTCGGGGCGCGCAGCTATTCCAAGGAATTCGAACTGGAAGCGGATGAGCTGGGCACGGTGATCGCCTACCGCGCGGGATTCAACCCTTTGATCGGGGCGGGATTCTTCGCCCAGATTCCGGACCCGGGCGACCGTTTTCTTGGCTCGCACCCGCCGAATGCAGATCGACTGGACACGGTGCGCCGGACCATGTCGCGGTTGACCTCGGGCTGAGGCTTATTTGACATCGATCAAGGCGATGCCCCCTTATCGCGGGCAGAGTGGCCGGGCAGATTCAAGGAATCGGAGACCCGGATGCAAGATCCTGAAAAGCTTAAGAAGCACGCGGTTCTAATGGACCGGATGGCCGAGACGGTCGGCGTGGACATGCAGCAAGAGATCCTGGACGGCGGCCGTTTGACCGTTAGTGAGCTTGGCGACGCGGTGCTGCGCTGTTGTGAATGCTCGGATCCGGGCTTTTGCGGAAGCTGGCTGGACGCGCAGAAAACCGGCGCCATGCAGACGCCAAGCTTTTGCCGGAACAGCGAAATGATGGCCCGGCTGCGCGTGGAATAAGCTTTCTATTCCAGTAAATTGCCGGGCGTTGCTTATGCTGGATCAGCTGGCGAGACGTCCCCAGAGATCGTAATCGCTGGCCTCATCCACGGTGACCGTAACAAGATCGCCCGGCTTCAGGTTTTCGAAGCCTTCGTCAATAAAGAGGTTGCCGTCGATCTCGGGCGCATCGGCCCAGCTCCGGCAGGTGGCGGCTTCGTCGTCGATTTCATCGACGATCACCTGTAACTGCTGGCCGACCTTGGCCTGCAGCTTAGCTTCGGAAATGGCCTGCGCCTTTTCCATGAAGCGGTCCCACCGCTCTTGTTTGACCTCTTCGGGCACGTGATCGGGCAGGTCGTTAGACCGCGCCCCGTCGACATTTTCGTATTTGAAGCATCCGACCCGGTCGAGACGGGCTTCGTCCATCCAGTCGAGCAGCGTCCGGAATTCGGATTCGGTTTCGCCCGGGTAGCCGACGATGAAGGTCGAGCGCAGGGTAATGTCGGGGCAGATGTCGCGCCAAGCGGCGATTTCGTCGAGCGTTTTCGACCCGGCGGCAGGGCGGGCCATGCGTTTCAGCACATCCGGGTGCGCATGCTGGAAAGGAATATCGAGATAGGGCAGCAGCCCGTTCGACGGGTCGGCCATCAGCGGGATCAGATCGCGCACATGCGGGTAGGGATAGACGTAATGCAGCCGCACCCAAGCGCCGAGTTGCCCCAGTTCGCGGGAGAGGTCGAGGATATGGCTGCGCACCTCGCCGTCTTTCCACGGGTTCGTGTCGTACTTGCGATCAAGCCCGTAGGCGCTGGTGTCCTGACTGATCACCAGAAGCTCGCGGACGCCGCTTTCGACCAGTTTCTCTGCCTCGCGCAGCACCGCATGGGCGGGTCGCGACATCAGCCGGCCGCGCATGTCCGGAATGATACAGAACTTGCACTTGTGGTTGCAACCTTCTGAAATCTTTAAATAAGAATAGTGTCTAGGTGTGAGGGAGACGCCCGAGGCCGGAAGCAGATCGACAAAGGGGTTCGGATCGGGAGGCACGGCGGAATGCACCGCGTCGAGCACCTGTTCGTATTGATGCGGGCCAGTCACGGCGAGCACCTTGGGGTGGGTCCCGGTGATGTATTCCGGCTCGGCCCCGAGGCAGCCGGTCACGATGACCCGGCCGTTTTCGGTCAGCGCCTCACCGATGGCTTCGAGACTTTCGGCCTTGGCGCTGTCGAGAAATCCGCAGGTGTTTACGATTACTGCATCGGCGCCGCTGTAATCTGGCGAGATACCATAGCCTTCGGCCCGCAGCCGCGTGAGGATGCGTTCGCTGTCGACCAGCGCCTTGGGGCAGCCAAGCGAGACCATGCCAATGGTGGGCTGGCCGGGACGGGGCGCATCGCCGATGCGCGCGCGGGGCGCGAGATCGGGGCGCAGTTCAGGAGGGTTCGTGCTCATGTGCGCTCCTATAGGGCCGGCGCGAGAAAGGTGCAAAGGCTTTGCGCAAACGGCCAAGGCGGATATGCTGGGGAAAACGGCAGGCGGAGCAGGCGAATGCGGTGGATTTTCAGGCTGATCGGCGCGGTGTTGCTGGCGCTGGTGACGTTGGGTGCCGGGCTGTTTCTTTTGCCGCAGGAACGTATCGCGGAAATTGCGGCTGAACAGATTCGCAACCAGACTGGGCGAGAGGTGACCATTGGCGGCGGTGTGCGCCTGTCTCTCTGGCCGACACTGGGGGTGAAAACGGGGCCGGTTACAGTTGCAAATGCCGACTGGGCCGATGCCGAGCCGATGCTGCGTGCCGAGGCACTTTCGGTGGGGCTGTCGGCGCGCGATCTTCTGCGCGGGCGGATCCGGGTCAGCGAAGTGGTGGCAGAACAGCCGGACCTGCGGCTGCAGCAAAGCGCAGACGGTGTCGGCAACTGGGAGTTCACAGAAACCGACGCTGTCGCGGACGGCGGTGAAACCTCCGGAGAAGCACCGGGCGGGTCTTCGCCCGTCATGCTTGAACGGCTCAAACTAAGCGATGCGCGGTTGCTGTACCGGCGCGAGGGCGGCGGAGAATTTGCCCTGTCGGATGTCGATCTGACGCTGGACTGGCCCGAACCGAGCGGCGTCGCCCATATTGATCTGGCGATGTCCCCAGCGGGCGAGCGCATCAAGGTGGCGGCACAAGTTGCGAATTTCCAAGACTTTCTTTCCAGCGATGTCGCGCCGCTGACGCTCGAGGTGGCGACCTCGGGCGGTACGGCGAGCTTTGTCGGTCGGGCGAGGCTGAACGGCGAAGCCTCGGGGCGGGTGACGATGGATGCAGATGATATCGTCAAGATGCAGCGGGCGCTGGGGCTTGGGCAGGGCTTCTGGCCCGAGCGCATGGGACGCGGTGTGGAGCTGGTGACCGAGGCGACCTATACGCTGGATCAGCGGCTTTCGTTACGCGACCTGTCCGTGCTGCTGGATCGGAACCGGGTGAACGGCGCGGCCGATCTGTACCTTGCCGATACTGTCAAACTTACCGCGCGGCTGAATGCCGATGCGCTTGATTTCACGCCGGTTTCCGCAAAAGGCGGCGGGGGCGCCGGGTCGGGCTCGACAAGGCTTGGCTGGTCGAGCACACCGATCGATGCAAGCGGGCTGGGCCTTGTGAACGCGTCGGTCACGCTCGATGCGAAAAGCGTCCGGGTTGCGGGCACCCAATTGGGCGCGGTGCAGGCGCTGTTCACGCTGGTCGACTCCCGTGCGGTGCTGGACCTTGCGCGGGTCGAAGCCTTTGACGGAGAGATCACCGGGCAGCTGGTGGCCAACAACCGGACAGGGCTTTCGGTTGGAGGAGCTTTGCAGGCCAAGGGTATCGAGATGCAGCGGCTCTTGTCGGATATGGCCGATATCAATCGATTTTCCGGCAAGGCGGATATGAAGCTTACCTTTCTGGGCGTGGGACAGAGTGCGGATATGATCATGCGATCGCTTTCGGGATCGGGGCGGATTGGCATGACAGCGGGGGAAATCGCGGGCATCGACCTTGAGGCGCTGATGGATTCGGGCGAGCAGAATGGCGGCACCACGGTTTTCGAGACGTTGAAAGCCAGTTTCGATATCACGGGCGGCGTGCTGAGCAATGACGACCTTGCCGTCGAGCTCAAGAATTTCCGCGCTGACGGCACCGGCGTGATCGGGCTGGGGGAAAGGGATATCGATTACGTCATCACGCCCGTGGCGCTGCGGGCGCGGGGTGGCGAGGGGCTGGCTATCCCCGTGCGCATCAGCGGCCCATGGGCGCGGCCAAGGGTGCAGCCCGACCTTGAAGCGGTGCTGAAGGCGAATGCGGATGTGAAACTGGATGCGCTGGAGGAACGCGCCAAGGAGAAGATCCGCGCCAAGCTGAGCGGGGCGCCTGGCGATACGCGCGATGTCGAAGAGCTTCTCAAGGACAAGATCGAGGAGGAAGCCAAGAAAGGCTTTCTCAAGCTGTTGGGCGGCGATTGACGCCGCCCGGAATGCTTCAGATTTTCTGGTCGTAATCGCCGACGGAAGGTTCGGTACGGATCACCGCATCGATATCGGCAAAGATCGCGCGCATCTCTTCGTCGCTTTCGCTGCTTTCACAAACGACGACAAGGTTCGGCGTGTTGGAGGAGGCACGCACCAGCCCCCACGACCCGTTATCAAGGATCACACGGGCACCGTTGACGGTGACGACTTCCTTGATGTCGCGCCCGGCGACTTGTTCACCGGCTTCGGCCTTGGCGACAAGCTTTTCGACAAGCCGTTCCAGAACCTCGTATTTCTCCGTATCGGCGCAGTAGGGAGACATGGTGGGCGTGGAATAGGTGACCGGCAGAGCCTTGCGCAGGTCGGACATTTTCATGTCAGGGTTGCGGTCCATCAGCTTGCAGATTTCGACCGCGACACGCATCCCGTCGTCATAGCCGCGCCCGATGGGTTCAGCGAGGAAGTAATGGCCGGATTTCTCGAAACCCGCCAGCGCGCCAAGTTCGTGGACACGGCGTTTCATATGGCTGTGACCGGTCTTCCAGTAATCGGCTTTGACGCCATTGGCCTGCAGCTCGGGGTCGGCGGCAAAAAGCCCGGTGGATTTCACGTCCGCCACAAAGGTCGAGTTCGGATAGATTTTCGAGAGGTCGCGAGCCATGATGACGCCGACCTTGTCCGCGAAAATCTCTTCGCCCTCGTCATCGACCACACCGCAGCGGTCGCCGTCCCCGTCAAACCCAAGCGCGAAATCGGCGCCGGAGTTCTTTACCGAAGCCGACATGTCATGGAGCATTTCCATCGCTTCGGGGTTCGGGTTGTAGTTCGGAAAGGTGTAGTCGAGCGTATTGTGGCTCTCGACGACTTCGACGCCGAGACGTTCGAAAAGCGCCGGGGCATAGGCGGCGGCGGTGCCGTTACCTGTGGCGCATACGACCTTGAGTTTGCGGGACATCTTGAAGTCGCCGACGAGGTCGTCCATGTACGCGTCCCAGACGCCATCGACGAATTCGTACTTGCCGCCATCGCGCGGTTCGCCCTTGCCGTTGAGGACAATATCCTTGAGTTCACCCATTTCATCGGGTCCGTGGGTGAGGGGCATGGCAAAGCCCATCTTGACCCCGGTCCAGCCGTTCGGGTTGTGCGAGGCGGTGACCATCGCAACACCCGGCACGCCAAGGTGGAACGAGCTGAAATAGGCCATTGGCGTGATGCAGGGGCCAATGTCCTTGACGGTGATCCCGGCCTGCATCAGCCCAAGGATCAGCGCGTTCTTGATGGTCAGCGAATAGTCGCGATAGTCGTTGCCTACGGCGATGACGGGTTCGACCCCGCACTTGTGCATCTGTGTGCCGATCCCGAGGCCAAGCGCCGTCATGCCGGGCAGGTTGATTTCATCCGGGTATTTCCAGCGCGCGTCATATTCGCGGAAGCCGGTCGGCGTGATCATCGGATCGCGCAGGAATTCCCAGGTGTTGGGCGTAACTGTAGAAGCAGGTTTGGTCATGAAATTCTCTTTTGTCAGAGCGTTAGGGGGGTCGCTTTGGCAATGGCGTCAAAGGCCATCAGCGTTTCGATCAGATCTGGCATCTGGTCGAGATAGATCATGTTGGGCCCGTCGCTTGGCGCGTTGTCCGGGTCCTCATGCGTTTCGATGAATACAGCGCCGACGCCGATGGCCACGGCCGCGCGGGCCATGACGGGCGCGAATTCGCGCTGTCCGCCGGTCGATCCGCCCTTGCCGCCGGGCTGCTGTACCGAATGGGTCGCGTCCATCACCACCGGATAACCGGTTTCCGCCATCTGTGGCAGCGAGCGCATGTCGGCGACCAGCGTGTTATAGCCAAAGGACACTCCGCGTTCAGTCAGCAGGATGCGTTCATTCCCTGTGCTTTCAATCTTGTCGACGACGTTCTTCATGTCCCAGGGCGCGAGGAACTGGCCCTTTTTGACGTTGATCGCGGCACCGGTCTTGCCGGCGGCCAGCAGCATGTCGGTCTGGCGACAGAGAAAGGCGGGGATCTGGATGATATCCACGGCTTCGGCGGCTTCGGCGCATTGTGCCTCGGTGTGGACGTCGGTCAGGACCGGGACGCCGAAGGTTTTGCGGATATCAGAGAGGATGGACAGACCCTGTTCCATGCCAAGCCCGCGTTTGCCCGAAAGCGACGTGCGGTTGGCCTTGTCGTAAGACGCCTTGAAAACATACTGGGCGCCAAACTTGTCGCAGGCCTCTTTCATACGGCCTGCGATCATCTGCGCGTGATCGCTGCTTTCTAGCTGGCAGGGGCCCGCAATAATGGTCAGCGGGCGGTCATTGCCGATTGTGAGGTCGGCGACCTGGACATGTTTCATATGCTACGACGTAACCTGTTCACGGAGGATTGAGGCGGTTAGTGAGAACATAAGATAAATGCCTGAAAAGACCAGAAAGGCCAAGATGGTATTCTCGAAGCGGCGCGGATAGCTGGCCTCCTGGCTGGCGACGGGCAGTACCGAGGTGGTGAGATAGCGCACCTGCCGATTGGCCTCCATCCGGGTCTGTTCGACCTGCTGGAGCGCGGATTGCAGCATCAGGTCGCGGGTTGCGAGATCGGCCTGGGCCATCTGGATGCGCACCGACATCTGCGCCAGCGAATTTTCGCCCTTGGAGGCATCGATCATCTTTTCGTTCAGATCGTCCAGCAGGTTTTGAATTCGGTCGATATCGCCCTGCACCCCGTCCACGCGGGCCTGGTTGGGACGTTCGTTATCCATCAGCGCGGCGAGTTGCAGCTCTTTTTCCTGCAGCTGGATTTCCATGTTGTTGATCTGGGAGCGCAGCCCGGCGATCACGCCTTCGGGATCGAGGATCGCGCCGCGTTGCTGTAGCTGTACCAGTGCCTCCTGCGCGTTGCGCCGTTCGGCCTGCGCTACTTCGAAACCCTGCATGGCGTCACGCATCTGGTCAGCGCGCTTCTGTTGGGACAGATTGTTAATGCGTTGTTCCGCATAGGAAATCAGGTGGTCCGAGTAATCGCGCGCGATTTCGGGGTCGGCGGCGACGACCTCCATCCGGATGATGCCCTCGGTCGGGTCATAGCCGATTTTCACGTTCTTCTTGTAGACGGCATAGGCCTCTTCATTGGTCGGATCATCGGTCAGGCGCTGGATCGGGTCGATCCAGTCCTGCGAGAAATGCGATTTGAAACCGACGTCCTGATCTAGCCGCAGCATCGCGTCCTTGGATTGCAGGTAGGACTGGGTCGCGATGGAATCCTGGCTGGTGGCGAATTGCGTGCCGGTCAGCAGGCCGCCAAGCCCGCTGCCGCCGAGGTTATCGGCCTGAAGGATCAGGAATTCCGACTTGGTCGCGTACATGGGGGTTGCGACCACGTAGAAATAATAGCCAGCGATGGCCGTGGGCAGCATCACGAAGAAGGCCAGCCGGGTCATCAGCAGCATCAGCTTGCGGCGACGGCGCCGCATGATATCGCGTTGAATCTGCGTGATTTCCCGCTCGCGCCGCTCCGCCGGGCTCATCTCGGTCGAGGCGGGCGACAGGGGGGTGCTGGTGCGCGGCAATTCCCGGCCGGGCTGTTTGCGCTGGGCCGGGACATTGTCGAAAGCATCCGGCGCGCCGCCTTCATGCTGGGCGGCACCGCCCTTGGGCACAACCAGTTCCAGCGTATTCGAGGCCGCGAAGGGGTCGATGCCCTTTTCGCGCAGCAGCCGTACAGCTTCGAAATCCGAGGTCGCGGGAAGCTTGTGCTTTTGTGCGACGCGGCGCGCCATGCGCAACTGCCGTCCGGTCAGGCCTTCGCGTTTGATCGTTTCGATATCAGTGGCGTCGCTGGTCGGTACCGCGGGGCTTTCAGCCCCGGATGCGGGTTTGTCTTCTGCCTGTTTTTCGGGTGTCGCCTGATCCGTGGTCGTCGCGGCATCGTCCTGCGGGGCCTGTTCACGCCGTTTCGCTGCACGTTCGCGCGCGGTCATGCGAGGCGGCATGGCACCGGGTTCAGGTTCTGGCATCTCAACGGCTTTGGGGCCGGGCAAGGGCCGAGCGACCGCGGCCTGCGGCGCGGGTTCTTCGGTGAGCGTCCGCTTGATGCGGAATTTTCTAGCCTTGGGTTTCGTAGTCATAGAGCAGCTTCGCTTCTTCCAAGGTTTCGAACATATGCAACTGGCCGTTCATCAAAACGGCGGCCGATTTGGCGAATTTTTCAAGCGTAGCAGCCTGATGAGAGACGATGATGATGGTTGTCGTTGCAAGCCGTTCCTGCAGGATCGCGCCCGCCTTCTTGTTGAATTCGACGTCGGTGGTGCCGGGCATGCCCTCATCGATGAGGTAGATGTCAAATTCAAGCGCCAGCATCAGCGCGAATGTGAACCGCGCCCGCATCCCGGCCGAATAGGTGCCCAGCGGCTGGTCGAAATATTCGCCAAGGTTGCAGAGCCAGCGGCAGTAGGATTCCACGTAATCGGGATCAAGCCCGTAGAGCTTGGCGATATAGCGGCAATTTTCCATCGCCGAAACCTTGGGCACGACGCCGCCCATGAAGCCCAGCGGGAAGGAGATGTTGCACATCCGGCGGACTTCGCCCTCATCAGGTTTTTCGAGGCCGGCCATGATGTTAATAAGGGTGGTCTTGCCTGTGCCATTGGGCGCGAGAATGCCCAGCGAACGGCCGAGTTCGACCCGGAACGAGACCCGGTCGAGGATCACCTTGCGCTGTGTCCCCGTCCAGAAAGATTTGCTGACATTCACGAATTCTAGCATATTCGTCGTCTGATGCCGCCTTCTTGCCCGATACGTTGGGTGGTTGGGTCCACCGTGCCTGTCCAAAACCGGTTAACAACCCGTATCAGACGTTTCTTAATAGGTCATATACTGCAGCTATGTAGCGAAACTGGCAACATTATGGCCAAAGAGAGTGTGACTGTTTTCCTGCCTGCGTGCCCCTGTTTCCGGGGCTTATGTTGCCAGCCTGTTTATCACCCTAAATTGTCTTGGCGAAGGCCATGGGATTGATCCGGAGGCAAGCGTGGCACAGATACATCGTTCATGACGATGAATGAACCTGATACGCGCCCCGGCGAGGGGCTGCGCGATGACATCCGCGCCTGCCGGATCTGTGCCGCGCGATTTGCTGCGACGAAAACCGCGCATGCGCCGCGTCCGGTGGTGTGGTTTCGTCCGGGCGCGCGGATCCTGATCGCGGGGCAGGCGCCGGGAGCGCGGGTGCACGCCTCGGGCCGTCCGTTCAGCGATGCTTCGGGCGACCGGCTGCGCCACTGGCTGGGGCTGGATGACGAGACCTTTTATGACCGGGACCGGGTTGCCATCGTGCCGATGGCGTTCTGCTTTCCTGGCTATGACGCAAAGGGCGCGGACCTGCCGCCGCCACCTGTTTGCTCCGCCACCTGGCATCGGTCGGTGATGGCACAGCTTGCCTCGGTCAAGCTGACGGTACTGGTGGGCGGCTACGCGCATAAGTGGCATATGGGGCGGCAAAAGAGCGTGACGGCGACCGTGGCGGGCTGGCGCGACCATGCACCGTCGGTCTTTCCCTTGCCTCATCCGTCATGGCGCAATACCGGATGGTTGAAGAAAAACCCGTGGTTCGAGGCGGAGCTGCTGCCGGTTCTGCGCGACAGGGTGAGAAAGGTTATGGAATGAGCGAAACGACTCCGCTGGATCAGGCCCATGCAGCGATGGAAGCGGCGCCCGAGGATGGCGCGGCGCGGATGCGGTTTTACGAACGGCTCGCGGATGGTGAGCTGTTCCTGATGCTAAGTGCCGAGCCGAAGGGCGATGATGTAAGCCCCGAGATATTCGAGCTGGAAGAGGGGATCTTCGTGCTCGCCTTTGATCGCGAATCCCGGCTGGCCGATTTCGCCGGACGGCCCGCGCCCTATGTGGGGCTGTCGGGGCGTACCCTTGCGGGGATGCTGGCGGCACAAGGGCTGGGGCTTGGCGTCAACCTCGAGGTCGCGCCATCGTCGATCCTGATCCCGCCCTCTGGCGTTGCGTGGCTTGCCGAGACGACGGCGAATATCCCCTCAGAGGTCGAGGCGAAAATTGCCGAGGTGAGCGCGCCTAAAGGCCTGCCTGAAAGCCTGATTTCGGCGCTGGATACCAAGCTGGCGACGGCGATGGGATTGGCGCGCACTGCCTACTTGGTTGGAGTGACGTATGAAACAGGCGGGCAGGGGCATATGCTGGCCTTTGTCGATGCGGCGGACTGGGGCCGGGATGCGCTGGCACGCGCCACGGGCGAGGCGCTGACATTCTCGGGCATCGAGGCGGGCGAGCTGGACGTCGGGTTCTTTACCTCGGATGAGCCGATGGCCGAGGCGCTTTCGCGCGCCGGGCTGCGATTTGACCTGCCCGAAGCGGTTCAGCCCGAGGTCAGCCGGATCGCGCCGGGAAGCGACCCGGACAAACCACCAATCTTGCGCTGAGGCGGGGCTCGGCTAGACTGCGGCCATGACACGGGACGAATTCAACGCCTATTGCTCAGCGTTTCCGGCGAGCACCCATGTTGTGCAGTGGGGCGATGCGGATGTGTGGAAAGTCGGCGGCAAGGTCTTTGCCATCTGCGGCTGGAATGACGGTGCGGCGGCGTTTACTTTCAAGGTCACCGATATGGCCTTTGAGATCCTGCCGGATATGGAGGGCATCCGGCCCGCGCCCTACATGGCGTCGCGCGGTCTGAAATGGGTGCAGCACTATGCCAGCCCGGGCCTGTCGGATAGCGAGCTAAAAGAGCATATCGCCTTGTCTTTTGACATGGTTGTTTCAGGGCTTAGCAAAAAGAAGCGCGCAGATCTGGGTCTTTTGAAACAAAAGCAGCCCTCCTGATCACGAAAGACAATTTGGCGTAACAGCTTCGCGAGCCACGGTACGCAAAGCCCGGATTTGCCGTAATCTGCGGGCCTATGCACCTTGTGCGACACGCTAGATGGCCGAAAGGATATGTCATGAAACGGTCCTTGTTACCGCTGTTTGCCGCGAGTTTCCTGTTTACCGCGCCTGCCTTAGCGGGCGAACAATTCGTTGATTCCACCGGCTTCGCCGTGTCGGGCTTTGACGTGGTCGCCTATCGCGATCTTGAACAAAGCCCGGTCGGGACACCGCAACCCGATCCGGTGCCGGGGCGCGCGGATATCACCGCCGAATACAATGGAGCCGTCTTTGCCTTCAGCAGCGAAGAAAACCGCGACACGTTCATGGAAAACCCTGCCTATTTCGCGCCGGCCTATGACGGGCATTGCGCATACGGGGTGTCAAAGGGCGGCAAGGTGCCCGGCAACCCGACGCTCTGGCGGGTGGTGGATGACAAGCTTTACCTGAATATCACAGATGTGGTCGTCGGCTTCTGGGAAGAGGATATTCCCGGCAATATCAATATCGCCGAGGGCAACTGGCCAGAGATCGAACCGATTGCCGCCTCGGAAAGCCCGATCCCGAATTATTCCTCGTCCGCGCCGGTCAAGTAGAAACCGGCGCGACGGGGATCAGAGCGCGCGCCAGCCGATGTCGCGGCGAAAGAACCCTTCGGGCCAGTCGATGGCATCGGCCATCGCATAGGCGCGGTCGCGCGCTTCGGCCAGCGTCCTGCCGCGGGCGGTGACATTTAAGACCCGCCCGCCACTGGCGGTTATATGGCCATCGGTTTCGGAAGTGCCGGCGTGAAAGCACATTTCGCTGCTGGTTTCAGGCAGATCCTCCAGCCCGTTGATCCGGCTGCCTTTTTTGTAAGATCCGGGATAGCCCTTGGCGGCCATGACGACTGTCATCGCATGATCGTCGGCCCAGTTCACCCGCATCTTTCCAAGGCGGGATTCGGCGGCGGCGTGCATCAGGTCCATCGCCTGCGCGCCGAGGCGCATCATCAGCACCTGACATTCCGGATCGCCGAAACGCACGTTGTATTCGACCAGCCGGGGCTGGCCGTCCTTGATCATCAGCCCGACATAGAGAACGCCCTGATAGGGCATTTCACGCTTGGACATTTCCGCCATCGTCGGGCGTACGATTTCATCGAGCGCCTTTCGCGTGATTTCGTCGGTCATCACGGGGGCGGGGGAATAGGCGCCCATGCCGCCCGTGTTGGGGCCCGTATCGCCTTCGCCCACACGCTTGTGGTCCTGAGCGGTGCCGATGGGCAGCACATCTGTTCCGTCGCAGAGCACGAAAAAGGAGGCCTCTTCGCCCTCCATGAACTCTTCTATGACAACCTCGGCCCCGGCTGAGCCGAACTCACCGCCGAACATGTCGTCGATGGCGGCAAGGGCTTCGTCCTCGGTCATGGCGACGATGACGCCTTTGCCTGCCGCAAGACCGTCGGCCTTGACGACAATCGGCGCGCCCTGTTCGCGGATATAGGCGCGGGCGGCTTCGGCATCGGTGAAATGCGCGTAATCGGCGGTGGGGGCCTTGGCGGCGGCGCAGATTTCCTTGGTGAAATTCTTGCTGGCCTCTAGCTGGGCGGCGGCGGCCGAGGGACCGAAGACAAGGATATTCGCATCCCGCAGCGTGTCGGCGACGCCAGCCGCAAGCGGGGCTTCGGGGCCGACGATGACGAAATCGATGCTGTTCTCCAGCGCGAATTCCACAACGGTCGGCCCGTCGAGGATATTGAGCTTGGCGCAGGCAGCGATAGCGGCGATGCCCGCATTGCCGGGGGCAACGATCAGCTTGTCGCATTTCGGGTTCTGCATGACCGCCCAGGCAAGGCTGTGTTCACGCCCGCCGCTGCCCAAGATCAGAATGTTCATCCGCTATCCCCTTGCTGCGGTGCTGTCACAAATCGCCGTCTGCATAGGGGGACGGCGGGCAATAGGCAAGAAGACGCGAGGGGAACTCGTCCAAAGGAACTCTGCCTTTCGGCTCGCGTTGGGTGGCCAGAAACAGAGAATAAGGAGTCATCAAATGGCACGTCTCAGTGAAAAGAAAATTGCAATCCTTGCCACGCACGGATTCGAACAGTCCGAACTTGAAAAGCCGCTGGAAGCGCTGCGCGACGCAGGCGCAGACGTCCATGTGGTTTCGCTGGAAGGCGGAGAGATCAAAGGTTGGGATGGCGATGACTGGGGACGTCCGGTTGCGGTAGACAAGTTGCTATCGGATGTCTCAGCCAACGACTACGACGCGCTGGTGTTGCCCGGAGGCCAGATCAATCCGGACCTGCTTCGTGTTGAGAAGAACGCGATCGAATTCATCCGGTCCTTCTGGGACAGCGGCAAAGCCATCGGTGCAATCTGCCACGCGCCTTGGTTGCTGGCAGAAGCGGAAATCGTGAAGGGGCGCAAGGTTACGTCCTACAAGTCGATCGAAACCGACATTCGCAATGCGGGTGGTCTGTGGGAAGACAGCGAGGTCGTGACCGACATGGGGCTGGTGACAAGCCGTAACCCTGACGACCTCCCCGCGTTCTGCAACAAGCTGATCGAGGAAATCGCGGAAGGTCGCCACGAAAAACGCGCGGCCTGACCTTTTACTAACGCACGACATGGGGCAATACTTGCCCCATGTCCGATCTGATAGACGATCCCGCCCCGGGACAGAATACACCCGAATACACCGTGTCGGAGATATCCGGCGCGGTTAAACGTACTCTGGAAGACGAATTTGGCCGTATCCGCGTCAAGGGAGAGGTCGGGCGCGTGTTCAAGGCGCGCTCTGGGCATCTTTACTATGACGTCAAGGATGACCGCAGCGTCCTGGCCTGCACTACGTGGAAGGGGCAGATCGCGAATCTTTCGGTGGTGCCGGAAGAGGGGCTGGAGGTCGTTGTTACCGGGCGGCTGACCGCATTCGGCGCCCAATCCAAGTACAACATGAACGTGGACGAGGTGGCCGTCGCTGGACAGGGCGCGTTGATGGCGCTTTTGGAGAAGCGCAAGAAACAGCTTGCGGCAGAGGGGCTCTTTGAAGCGTCGCGAAAGCGGCCCTTGCCGTACCTGCCTGAAATCATTGGTGTTATTACCTCGCCCTCTGGGGCGGTGATCCGTGACATTCTGCATCGACTGCGCGACCGTTTTCCGCGCAAGGTGTTGATCTGGCCAGTCGCCGTGCAGGGCGCGGCTTGCGCGCCCGAGGTGACGCGGGCCATCGAAGGGTTCAATCGCCTGACGCCCGGCGGCGCTTTGCCGCGACCCGACTTGCTGATCGTGGCGCGGGGTGGCGGCTCGGTCGAGGATCTTTGGGGATTCAACGAGGAAGTCGTCGCGCGGGCGGCGGCGGCGTCGGAGATTCCGCTGATTTCTGCCGTGGGGCACGAAACCGATACGACGCTGATCGATTTCGTTTCTGACCGTCGCGCACCGACGCCGACGGCGGCGGCCGAACTGGCCGTGCCGGTTCGGGTCGAACTGCTGGCCTGGGTTGAAGGGCAGGGCGCGCGGCTGACACGGGCGGGCAATGGCGCGGTGACCCTGCGGCGTCAGCGGCTGGCCGATCTGAGCCGGGCTTTGCCACGGGGCGACAGCCTGCTGGCCTCGGCGCGGCAACGCTATGACCGGATCGCCGATCAGCTGCCGGTCGCGCTCATCAAGGGCGTTCAGGCGCATCGGGTACATCTGTCGGACGTTTCAGGCAGCCTGAGACCATCGATTCTGACGCGGATGATCGCGCAGGAACGGCGTGGCGTTCAGCAGTGGTCGGCGCGGCTGGTTCCCGCGTTGGACCGGGCGGTGGCGCAGCGGCGCACCGGGTTCGAATCGCGCGCGGCGCGTCTGCGGCCGCGCGAGCTGACCGCAAAGATTACCCAGCGAAAACAGGATATTGGCGGCTTGTCGAAGCGGTTGTCCGCAATCGGGCGCAACCAGATTTCCGCGCTGGATATCCGGTTGAAAACAGCAGATCGGATGCTGGCCACGCTGGGATATGAGGCGACGCTGGAGCGGGGCTATGCGGTGATCCGCGCCGAGGGAGAGGTCGTGACCCGCAAGGCCGAGGCCGAAGGGGCGGCAACGCTTGAGATTCAATTCGCCGATGGCCGGATGATGGTGGGCGGCAAGCCCGCGCGAAAGGCGTCGAAAACGGCACCCGAACCGGATCAGGGCAGCCTGTTCTGATCTATTGATCGGAGCTTAAGCTAGACGCCGACGTCAGGACCGTAGCAGATCATCTCTTCGCCGACGTCCTGCGCCTCGTAGAGTTCGGTGGAGGCATTGTTATTCTCGAATTGGGCGATCAGACCGCCCGTGCCCTTGCGAAAGGTCCAGCACTGCGGATCACCCGGTCGGTCTTCGTAGACGAAACAGATCTGGCCAGCTTGTTCGTACCAAGATCCGTATTTGCATTCACCGTCCAGAAAGGACCAGACCACGCGGCGGTCATCGAGATAACGCTCGACCCCGTAGGCCTCACCGCCATTGCCGTAGAACAGGGTTTTGCCCTTGGTGTAGTTTTCAAACGCCTCTGCGCTCATCGCGGATTGAGCGGCCAGCGGCTGGGCGAGGAAAGCGGTCAGAATCAGCGATAGTCGTAGCATGGGCAAACTCTGCCACAGGGTCGCGCGTTTCGCTACCAATGGTTGACACAGGGTTAACGCCGGCTGGACGATCGGCGCCAAACCGGGCAACGCGCGGGTCCATGAGGCGTTTCCAGAGCGGCGGGAGAGTCGCGATTAGCGCCATGACCGGAAAGGTCGAGGGCAGCATCGGCATTTCATCCGGGTTCAGACGAAGAGCGGTAAAGCGGCGCGTGGGGGCCACGTGATGGTCCGAATGGCGCGGCGCGTTTAGCATCATCGCGGCGGAATACCACGGGGCGGCGTTCCATGAATGGCGCGGAGAAACCGGCTCGAGCCGCCCATTGGCAAGGGTTTTGCGGCGCAGCCCGTAATGCTGGACGTAATCCGACAGCATAAGCTGCATCTGCGCAAATGTCGTGAGGGTGAGAAGGGCGATCAGGCCCGGCCATCCGGCGATGAGCAGGCCGGCAAGCACAGTCGCCGCGCCGCCGAGTGTGTAAACCAGATAGGGGTGCACGCCCCTCGCGCGTCCTTGCCGCAGGCGGTTTTCGGCGCGAAGCCCGGCGCGGAATGACCCAATGACGGAGCGAGGCCAGAAACGATGGAACCCTTCGCCGGGGCGTGCCGAATTCGGATCGCGGTCGCTGGCGACAAAGGGGTGATGCACCCGCAGATGAGCCGAGACGTGATGGCCGAAGAGCAGCGAGGTGAAGATCGCGGTGCCAAGGTGGCGAAGCTCGCGCTGCGGGGCATGGATCAGCTCATGCCCGGTGGCATTCGAAATCTGACCGAGAAACAGGCCGATGCCGAACCAGAGAGCGACAGTGGCGGCTGGGCTGCCCCTACCATCGGCCAAGGCATGAAAGCCCAGCCCGAGCAGCAGGAAATGCGCCGCAGTCAGAACAATGCAAAGCCGGTTGCCATGCGCCAGCACGGGGGCATCGTCGCGTGGCAGGGCAGGAAGTCGGGTCAGCCGGTCAAAGGCAAAGACGACAAGAGTCATGGAGGCGAGCCCGAGCCAGATCCAGACCCCACCCGCTATGCAGCCGAGACCAAGCAGGACCGCAGGTGTCAGGCTGGCCATCGCGTAACGGATCATTAATTTCCCTTCCCGTAGAACGCGACTTTACGCTAGGGCGACATGGGCCGCGATTTTCGCTTTGATACGGGTCAAAGGCTCAGGTCTGGTATCAGATGCGCGACGCCATGCATCATATGGGAAAGCTCAAGGCAACGCAAAGTCGCTCTGCCCTGTCGCTTTTGATCGAATGACGTGGTGCGGGTGGGATATAGATTGCTTAAGAATTGAACAGGGAAGCCGGCGAAATGCAGGATCGGGAAGCAAAGGGTGTCTGGAAATCCGGTAAGGGCAAGGGGCGGCATACGCCCAAGGGCCGGCAGCTCGAGGATACAGCCTGGGAAGAGGTTCGCGCGCTGCTGGGGGAACGACCGCACCGTCGCGACCTGCTGATCGAGTTCCTGCACCTGATACAGGACGAATACGGGCATCTGTCTGCCGCGCATCTGCGGGCGCTGGCCGAGGAGATGCGGATCTCTATGGCCGAGGTTTACGAGGTGGCCACGTTCTACGCGCATTTCGACGTGGTGAAAGAGGGCGAAACGCCGCCGCCCGCGCTGACCATCCGGGTCTGCGATTCGCTGTCTTGCGAGTTGGTGGGATCGCAGGCGTTGAAACAGGCGCTTGAAACCGGGCTCGACCCGGCGGAGATCCGGGTGCTGCGCGCGCCCTGCATGGGCCGGTGCGAAACCGCGCCGGTGCTGGAAATCGGCCATAACCACATCACCCATGCGACCGTCGAAAAGACCATGCAGGCGATCGAGGAGGGCGATACCCACACCCACATCCCCGATTACGAGGGGTTCGAGGCCTATCGCGCGGATGGCGGATATGAGACGCTGCTTGATCTGCGCGAAAACGGCGACTGGGAAGGGGTGCAGCAGCTGATCCTCGATTCAGGTCTGCGGGGTCTGGGCGGCGCGGGCTTTCCGAGCGGCAAAAAGTGGGGCTTTGTTCGGGCCAATGCCGGGCCGCGCTATCTTGCCGTGAACGGTGACGAAGGCGAGCCGGGGACGTTCAAGGACCGCTACTACCTTGAACGCAGGCCGCATGCCTTTCTCGAGGGGATGCTGATCGCCGGATGGGCGGTCGAGGCGGAAACCTGTTTCATATACATGCGGGACGAATACCCCGGAATCCTCGAAATTCTGCGCCGGGAAATCCGCGCGCTCGAGGACGCGGGGATCGTCGCGCAGGGGTATATCGATCTGCGGCGCGGGGCCGGGGCCTATATCTGCGGCGAAGAAAGCGCGATGATCGAATCCATTGAAGGCAAACGGGGAATCCCGCGTCACCGGCCGCCCTTCGTGGCGCAGGTCGGGGTCTTTGACCGGCCGACCTTGGTGCATAATGTCGAAACGCTTTACTGGGTGAACCGGGTCTGCCGAGAGGGGCACGGCCTGCTCAGCAAGATGGAATTCAACGACCGCAAGGGATTACGCAGCTTCTCCGTCTCGGGCCGCGTCAACCAGCCGGGCGTGCACCTGCTGCCTGCGGGGGCGACCATTTCGGACGTGCTCGAAGCGGCAGGCGGTATGCTCGACGGGCATGAGTTCAAGGCATACCAGCCGGGCGGGCCGTCTTCCGGATTGTTGCCCGCCTCGCTGAACGACGTGCCGCTCGATTTCGACATGTTGCAGGAACATGGCACCTTTATCGGATCGGCGGCGGTGGTGATCCTGTCGGACAAGGACAGCATGCGCGACGCGGCGCTGAACATGCTGCGCTTTTTCGAGGATGAGAGCTGTGGCCAGTGTACGCCCTGTCGGGTGGGCTGCGAAAAGGCGGTGAAGCTTATGCAGGCGGATCACTGGGATCAGCCGCTGCTTGATGAGCTTTGTACGGCGATGGCGGATGCGAGCATCTGCGGGCTGGGGCAGGCGGCACCGAACCCGATCCGCAGCGTGATCCGGCATTTTCCCGAAGAAGTCTGAGGCGCTGTTGGCGCTATCTGATCATCCGCTCTTCCATCCGGCGTGGTGCTGGACTACGTCATGGGGGCAATTGCGGAGTAGATCATGGCATTTTTCACCAAGCTGAAAGATCGCTTGTTCAAATCCTCTTCCAAGCTGGAGCAGGGTCTGGACGCGATCGTGGAAGATGGCGGCGAAGCCGAAGAGGTTGCAGCGGTGACGCGCGCGGCCGATCCGAAACCCGACACGCCGCCAACCCTGGATCCGACACCCGAGCCGGAACCGACCCCCATTCCGGACCCGACCCCGGATCCCGACCCGGCGCCGATCCCCGATCCGACGCCGGAGCCGACCCCGATCCCCGAGCGCGAGCCGGACCCCGAACCGGACGTGCCGCGGCCGACGCCACGTCCCGATCCGAAACCGGATCTGCCGTCGCCGACACCTTCGCCGACCGAGGTCCCGTCACCATCGCCCAGCGAAGTGCCGGATAATCCCGAGCCGGGCCCGATCTCTCCGCCGAGCGAAGCGCCGATGCCAAGCGATCCGCAGCCCTCGATCTCGCCCGACCGGCTGGACATGGGCGCGCCTGAACCCGCACGGGGCGGAGGGCTGCTGGGCCGGTTGCTGGGCCGCAGCGCGCCCAAGACGGTGGTGCGCCGGGTGCTGGATGACGACATGCTGGAACAGCTCGAAGAGCTGCTGATCAGTGCCGACATGGGCGTGGACACCGCGCTACGGGTTACCGCGAACATGGCCGAGGGTCGCTTTGGGCGGAAACTTTCGGTCGACGAGATCAAGCAGTTTCTCGCCACCGAAATCGCGCGGGTGATGGAGCCGGTCGCGCGGCCCCTGCCGATCTATTCGAAACGGCCGCAGGTCGTGCTGGTCGTCGGGGTGAACGGGTCGGGCAAGACCACGACCATCGGCAAGCTGGCAAGTCAGTTTCGTGCCGCTGGCAAGAAGGTGGTGATCGCGGCGGGTGATACCTTCCGGGCGGCGGCGGTGGAGCAGTTGCAGGTTTGGGGCGACCGGGCCGGGGTGCCGGTGCTGACCGCGCCGGAAGGGTCGGATCCGGCAAGTCTTGCCTTTGACGCGATGACCAAGGCGCAGGAAGACGGGGCCGATCTGTTGTTGATTGACACCGCAGGGCGGTTGCAAAACCGCGCCGACCTTATGGAAGAGCTTGCCAAGATCGTTCGCGTGATCCGCAAAAAGGATGAAACCGCGCCGCATAATACCCTGCTCGTGCTTGATGCGACGACGGGCCAGAACGCGCTGAGCCAGGTCGAGACCTTTCGCAAGATTTCCGACGTGTCCGGGCTGGTGATGACCAAGCTGGACGGGACGGCCAAGGGCGGCGTCCTCGTCGCGCTGGCCGACAAGTTCGGTCTTCCGATCCATGCCATTGGCGTGGGCGAGCAGATCGACGATCTCGCTCCCTTCGACCCCGATGAATTTGCCGCCGCGCTGACAGGGATGGATAGCGCCGCGTGAAAATCTCCCTTTCCGAAGACCGGCGTCGGGGCCATCAATGCGTGCCCATGCCCTTTTCCAGCCAGCGCAGACCGATCAGAACCGCAGTGACCAGAAGGGTCGCGAGCGCGGCCAGCGGTGCTTGTCCGGCACCGCAGGCAAGACCGATGGCCCCGGCCAGCCACATCGAGGCCCCGGTCGTCAGGTTCCTCACCTTGTCGCCCGAGGTAAAGATCACGCCCGCGGCGAGAAAGGCGACTCCGGCGGTGACGGCCTCGATCAGTCGCAGGGGGTCGATCTGCACTTCATTGCCGACGCCAAAGGGAAGGCTGCCAAGGTGTTGTGAGACGAGGATAAACAGGCAGGCGGCGATCGAGACGAGCATATGGGTGCGCAGACCGGCAGGTTTACGACGCCATTCCCGCTCCATGCCGATCACGGCGCCAAGCACCAACGCGGCAAGCATGCGCGTCAGGGCCACAACCAGCGGCACTTCGGAGAAGGTGTTGGTAAGTTCGTCTACAATCGTGTCCCACATGAATTTTTACCTCGTCTGCGATTGTCACAAAACTGACACATCCTATCACAGGTTCCCGGTGGGCGTGCAATGAGCGACTGGCTGGTTTCGCTTGAAGGCACCACGGCTGGCCATCAGCTTGCATTGTTCCTTGCCTTGCTCGCCGCGTTTCTTCACGCGGTCTTTGGCGCGCTGCAAAAGGGGCGGTACGATCCGTGGCTGTCGCGCGGGGCGATCGATATCTTCTATTGCCTGATGTCTATCCCGTTCGTGCTTTTCGTCGTGCCGTGGCCCGAGGCGCATATGTGGCCGATCTTTGCCGGGGCTTTTGTCATCCACCTGTTCTATAAGCTCCTGCAGGCGCAGGCCTATACCAAGGGCGCTTACACAGTGGTCTACCCGGTGGTGCGCGGCATGGGGCCACTGTTCACCGTCATCGGGGCCTATTTCATTTTCGGCGAGATCTTTGCGCCGATGCAGTGGGTTGGTGTGGGGGTATTGCTGGCAGGGATCTTTGGTCTTGCCCTTTATAACCTGATCTTCCTTGTCTCGGAGCGCGACACGCTCTGGGCGGCGCTGGGGCTGGCGGTCATGACCGGGCTCTTCGTGGCGCTTTATACCACCTACGACGCCTACGGCATCCGCGCGACGGCTGATCCGTTCACCTTCCTGTTCTGGTTTTTCATGCTCGACGGTCTGGTGATGCCGATCATCGGCTTTGTACGCTGGCGGCGCATGGATGCCCCGCCCAATCCAGGCCCGCTCTTGCTGCGTGGCTTTTTCGGTGGCATCGTCGCCTATTTCAGTTTCGGGTCGATCATGCTGGCCACCCGGCTGGACAAGGTGGGCGAAGCGGCGGTACTGCGCGAGACATCCACCGTTTTTGCCGCGTTGATCGGCTGGCTGGTGCTGAAGGAAACCGTGGGGCCGCGCCGGATCGCGCTGATGTCCCTGATCGCCATTGGCGCGGTCATCGTAGAAATGGGAGGCTGAGAGCCCGAATGGCGAAGCAGAAGAAAGAGATCAACATCTGGTTGAAACAGGTGCTGGAACTGGGGCCGCCGATCCTGTTTTTCCTGATCTACCTGCGCATCAAGGAAGACGTGTTTATCTTTGGTGGCACGGAATATTCCGGGTTCATCGTCGCCACGCTGGTCTTTGTGCCGATCCTGCTGATCGCGATGGGTATCCTGTGGCAACTGACCGGCGAACTCAGCCGGATGCAGATTTTCACCGCCTTCATGGTCATCTTCTTTGGCGGGCTGACCGCGTGGTTCAACGACGAACGGTTCTTCAAGATGAAGACGTCCATCGTCTATGGCGTATTCGCCGTTCTGCTGGGCATCGGTTTGATGCGCGGACGATCTTATCTGGAATACGTGATGGGCGACATGATCCCCATGCGCGAAGCAGGCTGGATGCAGCTTACCCGGCGGCTCTGCATCTGTTTCGCGCTGCTCGCCATCGCGAATGAACTTGTGTGGAGAAACCTGTCCACCGATCTCTGGGTCAAGATCGAGACCTTCGGTTTCCCCATCATCCTGTTCCTGTTCCTCTGGGCGCAGATCGTCGCGCTTCAGGCGCATATGATCGACGAGGATGACAAGGCGTAGACGCCTTGCCGGTCATTTCTTGAAGAGGAGTTCCTGCGCGGATTTGTCGGGCAGTTGCTTGCGCAGATCGGCATGCAGGTCGCGCCCGCGCTGAACGCCTGGGCGGGCGCTGACCGTGTCGAGCCAGCGCGCCATGTTCGGCTTGTCCTCGATGGTCTGTTCCTGCCGCTTGTAAAGATGCGCCCAAGGCCAGATCGCCATATCCGCGATGGTAAAGTCCGGCCCGGCGACAAATTCGTTCTCTGCCAACTGTTTGTCCAGAACGCCGTAAAGCCGCGCGACCTCGCTGCGATAGCGGCCCTGTGCATAGGGCAGCACCTGCGGTGGGTCCATGTCGGGGGCGTATTGCAGGAAGTGATGCGCCTGTCCGGCCATCGGACCCAGACCACCCATCTGCCACATCAGCCACTGGTCCACGGCAATCCGGTCCCGTTCACTCGTGCCGCAGAACTTGCCGGTCTTGCGCGCGAGATATTGCAGGATCGCTCCGGATTCAAAAATCGAGATCGGCGCACCGTCCGGCCCGTCGGGATCGATGATGGCGGGCATGCGGTTGTTCGGCGAAATCTTCAGGAACTCCGGTTTGAACTGGTCGCCTTTCTGGATGTTCACCAGATGCGTGTCATAGGCCAGCTCCATCTCCTCGAGCGCGATGGAAACCTTCCAGCCATTTGGTGTCGGCCAGAAATACAGATCGATTGTCATGTCTCATCCCCGTTCTAATCGGGCGCGATCATGACGCTTTCTGCGGCGCAAGCAAGGGCAGGGCAATGGCCGGGGGCGCAACAAGGCGTGACCAGCGGCGAGCGGTCGCCTCCGGAACGGCCTGTTGCACGCGTTGCAGCGGCCAGCGGGCCGGGTTGCGCATCAGATCGTTGTAAAAGCGCAGCGTGCCCGCGCGGGTATAGGTCGACCAGTGGCAGATGCGCCGTTCCGGGTTGCCCAGCGGCGCGCCGAGACGGTGCAGATTGCCCAGCGTTTCGGTGCAATCCAGTTGCAACGTTACCGCGTTCGGGGCGTCGAGACCGAGCCCGATGGCGCGGTCGCCTGGAACGGGAGGCGCGACCAGCCGTTCGAAGAGGAAATCGAAGGTGTCGTTTTCGCGGCTGGTGATGTTGAAGAACTCGGTGGTCTGCCCGGCCGCCGTTTCCAGCGCCGAGTGTGCGGTTTCGCGATAGCTGGCCCCGGTCAGTGACACGATGCGCTGAATAGCATTGGCTGGCAGGTGGTAGAGTGCCTGCAGCGCGACTTCGGTACCCATCGAATGCGCGAGCAGGTGGACCGGGCGGTCTGGGCTCTGACGACGCAGGTCATTCAGCAGTTGCGCAAGCGCCCGGCCTGCCTCGATGGCGCGGCGGCGGGCGCTCCAGAGCGGGCCGCGCGCGTCCCAGCCAAAGGCTATGCCCAGACCTTCGTTCGCGTGGCCGGTGCCGAAGCCGAGCTGTCGGGGCCAGCTGGGCGAGTGCCAGGGTCGGTCGCGCGGATGCATCGCCATGAGGTGAAGGTGGGGGCAGTGATCCGGCATTCCGGGGCGATACTTGTAGCCGTGGATCATCACGATGACCGGTTCATCACGGGTGACCTCGGAATTGACCTCGGCGAGGCGGCGGTAGAGGGGCTGGGTCCCGCAGTGCAGGCGCGGCTCGCTCCCCTTCGCATTGATCCTGATCAGCGGCATCGCGCACCTCATACCAGATGTTGTGGCTGCTATCTGGCCGATGCGTATGACGTCGGGATGAAGCTATGGTTACGGCACCGTGACGATGTGGATTGGTGCCTTGACTTTCCGTCGCTGTGACAAGTAAAGGACACGCATGCTTCGTGGCGATTTGTTACCGGATTGCGGGCCACGTTAAATATTCCGCTAAAAGGTCAGGATGAAAGGCCCCTTTCGCTTGACCGCGTCTGGGGTTTTTTTGTGCCCGAAGAAGGGCCGGAGGTCGAAATGAGCGAGAACTGGAACAACCGAACGAAAGCCGTCCACGGGGGCGTGCGCCGCAGCCAGTATGGCGAAATGAGCGAAGCCATTTTCCTGACACAGGGCTTTGCCTATGACAGTGCCGAAGCCGCCGAGGCACGGTTTATCAAGACGGGGGATGACGAATTCATCTATGCCCGTTACGGCAACCCGACGGTGCGCATGTTCGAGGAACGGATCGCGCTGCTTGAAGGGGCGGAAGATGCCTTTGCCACCGCTTCCGGCATGGCGGCTGTTTCCGGCGCCCTGACCTCGATGCTGAAGGCCGGGGATCACGTGGTTTCGGCCCGTGCGCTGTTTGGATCCTGCCTTTACATTCTCGAAGAGGTTCTGGGCCGTTACGGGGTCGAGGTGACCTTTGTCGATGGCACCGATCTTGACCAATGGCGCGACGCGATCCGCCCCGACACCAAGGCCGTGTTCTTTGAATCCGTGTCGAACCCGACGCTCGAAGTCATCGATATCTCGGCGGTAGCCAAGCTGGCCCATGCGGTCGGTGCGCTGGTGCTTGTCGATAACGTCTTTGCCACGCCGGTCTTTTCCAAGGCGATTTCGCAGGGGGCGGATGTGGTCGTCTATTCCGCCACCAAGCATATCGATGGGCAGGGCCGGGCGTTGGGCGGGGTGATCCTTGGCACGCGCGAGTTCATCCGCAAGACGGTCGAGCCCTACATGAAGCACACCGGCGGTTCGATGAGCCCGTTCACCGCGTGGATCATGCTCAAGGGGCTTGAGACCATGAGCCTGCGTGTCAAGGCGCAGTCCCAGTCGGCGCAGACGATTGCCGAGGCGCTGGAGGGTGAGGCCGCGCTTGAGCGGGTGCTTTACCCTGGTCTCAAGGGCCATCCGCAGCATGACCTTGCCCAGAGCCAGATGGGACAGGGCGGTACCGTCATTTCCTTTGAACTGAAAGGGGGTCAGGAAGCAGCGTTCGCCTTCCTGAACGCTCTGGAAATCGTGCTGATCTCGAACAACCTCGGCGATTCCAAATCGATCGTGACCCATCCGGCAACCACGACGCACCAGCGGCTTCCGGCAGATCAGAAGGAACTGCTGGGGATCACCCCCGGGCTGATCCGGTTCTCGGTAGGGATCGAGGATACGGAGGACCTGCTGGCCGATATCCGGCAGGCGCTCGCTGCCGCCTCGGCGGGCTAAGTCTTTCCCGGGGCGGCCATTCGCGCAAAAGTTTGGCCGTCCCGTGATACTTATCTGGTACAATGATTGAAAGTTTTTGCGCCCGGCGCTGATCCGGGGATGGTTGCGAAGCGTACTGAGTATATATTGGTAATCTGCATCTGCCGTACTTAGGTTTGGCTCGACTGCAAAGGGGACGCTGATGAACATCCACATGCCGACGACGATCGAGGGTACGCCAGATCACGATGACGCAGCCGCGGCTCTGGATGTCCTGCGCGCCTGGGCATCCAAGGCGACCTATGCAGAGCTGGTCAATCTCGACCCCGCACTTGCGCGTGCGCTGGGCCGCCAGTCGAATATCGAATACCCGGTTCTGTCGCGCCAGTACCCCGAGGCATTCACCGTCGATGCCGCCTACAAGGCGTCGCTGCCGGATTTGCAGAATGGCCCGTCAAGCCTGATCCGGGGCGCACGTCAGCAGATTCAGCACGTCGGTATTTCCAATTTCCGGCTGCCGATCCGCTTTCATACCCGTGACAACGGCGATCTGACGTTGGAAACCTCGGTCACCGGCACCGTCAGCCTTGAGGCTGACAAGAAGGGCATCAACATGAGCCGCATCATGCGCAGCTTTTATGCCCATGCCGACCGGACCTTCAGCTTTGGCGTGATCGAGGCGGCGCTGGATGATTACAAATCCGACCTCGAAAGCTTTGATGCGCGCATCCAGATGCGGTTTTCCTTCCCGATGAAGGTGGACAGTCTGCGTTCCGGCCTGTCGGGCTATCAGTATTACGACATCGCGCTGGAACTTGTCGAAACCGACGGCGTGCGTCAGAAGATCATGCACCTTGATTATGTTTATTCCTCGACCTGTCCCTGTTCGCTCGAACTGTCGGAACATGCACGTGCGACGCGCGGCCAGCTGGCGACGCCGCATTCGCAACGCTCGGTCGCGCGGATTTCCGTGGCGCTGGAACCCGATGGGCAATGCCTCTGGTTCGAGGACCTGATCGACGCCTGCCGTCGCGCGGTGCCGACGGAAACGCAGGTGATGGTCAAGCGCGAGGATGAACAGGCCTTTGCCGAGCTGAACGCGGCCAATCCGATCTTTGTCGAAGACGCGGCGCGGCTGTTCTGCGAACAGTTGCTGGCCGATGCCCGGATCGGAGATTTCCGTATCGTGGCGAGTCATCAGGAAAGCCTGCACAGCCATGACGCGGTGTCGGTCCTGATCGAAGGCGACACGTTCGATGCACGCAACTTTGATCCAAAGCTGTTTTCGACCCTGATACATGTAGGGTGACAACCGCCAGAGAGGGGCCATGTCCGAGCATATTATCGATGGTCATTGCCTCTGCGGACATTGCCGGTTCGAGCTGACGGGGCCGCATCTCTGGGTTGGCCATTGTCATTGCGAAAGCTGTCGCCGGGCGACGGCCTCGCCATTTACCACGTGGGTCGGCCACAAGAACGGCAAGTGGCGCTGGACCGGGGATGAGCCGGTCACCTACGAAAGCAGTCCGGGCGCCGAGCGGGGTTTCTGCGGCACCTGCGGGACGCCGCTGTTCTATCGGACGGAGCGCTACCCGGGTGAAACCCATTTTTACGCCGCGCTGCTGCGGGCGGGGGCGGATGTGCAACCTACGGACCATTATCACTCAGCGGAACAGGTGCCGTGGATCGAACTTTCCGACCGGCTGCCACGGCACTAGACGGAACACCCGCGTGTCGCGTCGATTAGGTGACAGGAGGCCGGCGCGCGATGCGGTCGCGCTTGACAGCGCGCATGCGCCAAGCCAAGCCTTCGCTCATGTTTGACCTGCGCCCTGTCGGCTATGTAATCGGCCTTTTAGTCGCCATTCTGGGCTTGACGATGTTCTTGCCAATGCTGATCGATCTGGCGCGCGGCGATGAGCACTGGCTTGTCTTTCTCGAAGCCGGGCTGGTCACGATCCTGATCGGCGGACTTGTCGCCCTGTGCTGCGCCAATGGTGTGCAGGAAGGGCTGACGATCCAGCAGACCTTCCTGCTGACCACCGGGGTCTGGGTGGCGCTGCCGATCTTTGGATCGCTGCCGCTAATGATCGGCGCGACCGAGCTGAGTTTCACCGACGCTTATTTCGAGGCGATGTCCGGCATGACTACCACCGGATCGACTGTCATCACCGGCCTCGATTTCCTGCCGCATGGCCTGCTGCTCTGGCGCGGTATCCTGCAATGGCTGGGTGGTATCGGTATCATCGTGGTCGCCATGGTGTTCCTGCCCGAACTGCGGGTCGGGGGCATGCAGATTTTCCGCACCGAAGCCTTTGAAACCATGGGCAAGATCCTGCCCCGCGCGACCGAGATCGCAAAGCAGATCTCGGTCATCTACATTGCGCTGACGATGGCCTGCATGCTGTGCTACGCGGCGCTTGGCATGTCCGCATTCGACGCGACCGTGCACGCGCTGACGACGATCTCCACCGGCGGATTTTCCAATTACGACGCGTCTTTCGGCACCTTCTCGGGGCATATGGAATACATCGCGTCAATCTTCATGATCCTGGCGGCCCTGCCGTTCGTGCGCTATGTGCAACTTATCAACGGGCATCCGCTGAGCATCTGGCAAGACGTGCAGGTGCGCGGTTTTCTCTGGACCATTCTTGTTCTGGTCGTGATCTCTACGGTCGTGCTGACGACGATCTTTCCGCACCATTGGGAACAGTCCATGCGCGAGGCGCTGTTCAACATCACCTCGATTATATCGGGCACCGGCTATGCGAGCGTCGATTACATGGGCTGGGGTCCGTTCATGATCTCGCTGTTCTTCTTTATCGGGTTGATCGGCGGCTGCGCGGGCTCGACCGCCTGTTCCGTAAAGATCTTCCGCTACCAGTTGCTGTTCGCCTCGATCAAGGTCCAGCTACAGCGGATCCGGACGCCCCATGGGGTCTTTGTCCCGCGCTATGCGGGCCGGCCCATTGATCAGGAAACATTGAACTCGGTGATCTCGTTCTTTGTTTTCTTTGTGGTAACGCTTGGACTTGTATCCTGGGGTCTGGCGCTGACCGGGCTTGACATGATCACCGCCGTATCCGGTGCGGCGACCGCCATCGCAAATATCGGACCGGGCCTGGGCGACAGGATCGGTCCGGCGGGCAATTTTGCAGGATTGAATGATACCGCCAAGTGGATCCTTGCCATCGCCATGCTGGTCGGACGGCTAGAAATCATGGCGGTATACGTAATCTTCACCGTGCCATTCTGGCGAGCGTGAAAGTATTTCAGTAGGCGTCCTTATAGATCGACTGGACCAGGTGCGTCTTGCACTTGGAATGGGCGGTGTTGATGATCAGGTACCATACGGTTTCACCCGGACGGCCCGCGCGCGAATATTCGCAATTGTCGGGCGAGGTCCACCACTGGCCCTTGTAATCGGCGGGCGGTAGTAGGTGCGAAGACGCGATTTTCATCTTTTTCGACGAGGCACGGCCGAACTTTTGGGATAGATCGGCAGAAGCGGGCAGAGCGGTCATCGCGACGATCGAAACGGCGGCAGCGAAAATCTTTAACATGCAAATTCTCCCGGTACGCGGCCCAACCCCCATTGGTCCACGCAATCGTTTGAGTGGTGACAGAAACCGGAAAGCCTGCTCGGAACAGACTTTTCCATGGCTATAAACATGCCGACAAATTCGGGCATAATTGTGCTAAAAGCGGGGCCTTGTCTTGGGAAAGCCAAGGCGCAAGGGGAAGGAAGGTTAATGCAGCGGTTAATGGACACCCCTCTGGGCCGTATCGCCATCGTAAGCGAGGAGGGCGCGATTACTGCGCTGAACTGGGTCGATGCCCAGGAAACCTTGCAGGAACAAGGCGATACGCCGGAACTGATCGCGGCCCAAGAACAGTTGGACGCTTATTTCAACGGGGATCTGCGTGCCTTCGATCTGCCGGTCCGCATCGCGGGCTCCGACTTCCAAAAGGCGGTCTGCGCCGAGATCGCAGCCATCCCCTTTGGCGAGACCCGACAATATGGCGAAATCGCCAAGAACCTTGGCATGCCGGCGCAGGCGGTTGGGCAGGCCTGCGGCGGCAACCCAGTGCCGATCATCATCCCCTGTCACCGCGTGCTCTCGGCTCGGGGCTTAGGCGGATTTTCGGCTCGTGGCGGTATCGAAACCAAGGTGAGCCTGTTGCGTCACGAAGGCGCCGCCGGATTGCTGATCTGACACATATGTCGATATGCGGGTATCTGTTTACAGGCTGTTAACCTTGTCACCGTAGGCAGCCTGAAGGCAGATAAAAAAGGGGCTGTTATGGGGACAGTTAATACCCGCCTGGGTGTCAAGATGGCACTTCGAAAGCGTTTGATCGATGAGATCAGCAAGGATCTCATCATTTCGATTTCCTTCTACGGCAACTATTTGAACGACGTCTTCCTCGGGGCAAGGCCGGATGGCAGGGCGAAATTACATCCTCACCTTCTGGAAGGTCCGGTTCAGAGTCACCAGAAACGCTTTGATGCGATGCGAAGGTTGGATTTCTCGATGACCGACCGGGTCAGGCCCGGCGCGGTGTGCCGGATCGGCAAACGCTATTGCGTCGTCGCGGTGACGGTGCCCATGTTCAATTTTGACGGCACCCGATACGCCGGGATTTCCGAGCATAGCAGGATGTACCAGTGCATGAAGTCGCTGCGGGCCGGGGACAGCTTTGAATACGCGGGAAAACGGCACACCATTGCCGATGTCTTCTGACCCGGGTCAGGCCGGATTGCGTTCGGGGATGATCATCTGTGCGATGCCTGCGAAGAGCAGGTAGACGCTGGTCACGATAAGACCCCAGTGCGCCCAGCTTTCCGGGTGAAAGTCGACCCATGCCGCCCATCCGGCGAAAAAGGTCCATGCCAACGCCATCGGCAGGCTGATCGCCCGCCAGCGCTGGGTGCGAACGGGATGGATGAATTTCAACGGCAGGAACATGGTGATGGCCAGTATCGTAACCAGCGCGAGAATGATCCAGAAATTCGGCTGAAGCGCAAAGACGGTCAGGACCATCATGTTCCAGCAGCCGGGAAAGCCCGAGAAAGAGTTGTCCTTTGTTTTCATGCGTGTATCTGCAAAATACATTGCGCTTGCAAAGGTGATGACGATGATCGCGAACCAGCCTGTCCAGCCATCCATCAACCCGGATTTGAACAGCGCAAA
Organism: Heliomarina sp.; assembly: GCF_052826185.1. Lineage (NCBI taxonomy): Bacteria > Pseudomonadati > Pseudomonadota > Alphaproteobacteria > Rhodobacterales > Roseobacteraceae > Heliomarina > Heliomarina sp. The sequence goes on from NZ_JBRBUI010000054.1 coordinate 605,949, forward strand.
GGCGGGAATGAAGACATAGGTGAGGTAGTCGATGATCAGGTCGAGCAATACGCCGTCGAACTCGGGCGCGTTGTGCTTGACGTGATACTTGCGGGCCAGCGGGCCGTCGATTCCGTCCACGAAAAAGGCAACGACCAGCCAGAGGAACATCAGGTCCCACTTCAGATCGACCGCAGCCAGCATGGCCAGCATGGCAAAAACGGCGCCTGTGGCGGTAAAGAGATGGACGAGCGTTGCTTTGACTTTATCAGACATGGCGCGACTTTTGCAGGAAGCGAAACGCGGATGCAAAGAGAAATCCGGGGATAAGGGGCGCAGTCCGCCGATTGTTTCCGACGGCTGGTTTAAGCGGCACAGTGTAGCGCTGCCCCATATCGCGTTTCATGCCCGCGGGTGGGACTTGTCATAAACTTCCATGAGCCTTGCGGTATCGACGCTGGTATAGGCCTGTGTCGTTGAAAGCGAGGCGTGGCCAAGCAATTCCTGTATCGCCCGCAGATCGCCCCCGGCGGTCAGCAGATGGGTCGCAAAGGAATGACGCAGCGCATGGGGCGTCGCGGTGGCGGGCAGACCAAGCTGCATGCGTGCCCGCGCCATGACACCCTGTATCATCCTTGGGGAAAGGGCCTTGCCGCGCACGCCGCGAAACAGGGGAGCCTCCGCGCTCAGATCAAAGGGGCAGAGTTGGCGGTAATGCTCGACCGCTGCGCGCGCGGCAGGGATTACCGGCACCAGCCGTTCCTTGCAGCCCTTACCGATGATCCGAAGTGTAGGCGGCAGCGGCGCATCGGCGCCGGTCAGCCCCAAAGCCTCGGAAATACGCAGACCGCAGCCATAAAGAATGGTGACCACGGCCGTGTCGCGTGCGCCGACCCACGGAGTCTGCGATTGGACCTCGACCGTATCAAGCATGGCGCGCGCCGCGTCTTCGGCCAAGGGACGGGGAAGTTTCTTTTGAAACTTGGGGGCGCGGGTCGACAGGACGGCGGTTGGTTCGAACCCTTCGCGCTCGGCCAGCCAGCGGTAAAAGCTTTTGACTGCCGAGAGTTTGCGCGCCAGCGAGCGGGCGCCGATCCCTCCGGCGCGGGTCTGGGCCATCCATGCCCGCATCTCCGACGTGGTGATCCCGGCCAGCGCGCCAAGGCCCTGAGGCTCTCCGCGATGGGTCGTCATAAAGGCGAGGAATTCGCCAAGGTCACCCTGATAGGCGGTGATCGTGTTCTGCGACGCCCCGGCCAGCGCACGCTGGTTATCGATCCAGCGGGACAGGGCGTCCCGGCAGGCTGGTGAGATCAGGCTCACAGCAACCAGTGATGCATGGAGCGCTCGAACACGCCCGCAAAGAATGACAGCAGGTCCGAGCCCTGCTGCGGCGAGAACTGGTGCGGATCCTCGGCGCCAAAGACCAGCAGGCCGGGCAGTCGATCGGGTCCGAAATCGAGCTTCATGCAGGCCTCAGAACCGATCCAGTCGGCAGCCGAGCCGAAAATACGATCCGATCCATGCTGGATCTGGCGCAGCGTCACGCGGCGCGACGTGCCACGTCGCCCTTGCAGCAGGTAGTCGTCAATGAACCCGGGCTCGGCCACGGTTAGTACCGAGTGCAGCCGTTTCACCACGGGATCGTCGTCGCCCTCTGCCGTTTCCAGAACCAGCGTGACCTTGTCGACCTGCAGGATATCGGCGACTTCGCCGCCCAGATCGCGCAGGAAGATTTCGAAATCGGACGGCTCGAGCAGCCGCAAAATGGCCCGGTGAATCTGGTTCATCCCGGCGAGATTTTCATAGGCCGCGGCGATCACCGAGCGATGCGTGTCTTCGAGCCGGTCGAGACGTTCCTCGAGCCGTTCCATAGCGATGCCACGCAGATCGACGATATTTTCGCCCATTGCCTTTTCATTGGCTGCGATCAGGGCCCGCATGACCGCGCGGTCGTCGAGGATGGTTTCAGGGTCCGCGATAATCTTGTCGCGCAGGGAATCATCTATTGCCGGGCTGCTGCTCATGGGGCCTCTGCTTTGTTCTTGTACGGAAGTCGCGCGCCTGCAGCGCATTCTGTTTTGTTTGTTTGTTTGTTTCCGTTTTCGGATCAGTATCCGGCAATTTGCACGCGGGTCAACTTTTGATCCGGGGCAGGCCATAATCTGCCGCCCGCGCTGTTGCATTAATTCCAACGGGTGCGATCAAATGGCGTCTGGAGCAGCGCGGCGAATTGCTGTTTCACGGTGTCGGCAAAGTCCGAAACCTGCAAGGTAATCCGATGATTAACTGGATCATCCCCCTGACGAGCCTCGCCACGGCGGCCGTTCTGGCCGTGCCGCGTCTGTCGCGCGCCGAGACATGGCGGGCGATGACCACGCCGCTTGCCTCGATCATCGGTAGCGGTTTTCTGGTGTTGGGGCCGCTACTGAACGCAATCTATGGCGCTTGGGCGCCCGCGATCATGGCGCTCTTGTGCCTGGTGGCCTACCTGATTGGCGCGGCTGTGCGCTATAATATCGCCGACCGGCAGGACGGGCGTGGCCGGGCCGAGATCGCGGTCGATCACCTGTCGTCCTGGGCACTGGCTTTCGCCTATTTCATCGCGGTCGCCTATTACCTGAACCTTTTCGGCGCCTTCGCAGTGGACCTGACGCCCTGGCATGACGAATTTCACGCGCGGCTTGTCACGAGCGCGATCTTCATCGTCATTCTTGTCGTGGGGCTGACGCGCGGCTTTTCGGCGCTGGAACGGATGGAGCAGGTGTCGGTCGGGATCAAGCTCTCGATCATTGCAGGGATGCTGGTCGGGCTTGGCATCTACTTTGGCGAGCAGAGCGCGGCCGGGGCCCTGGTGCTGAACCCGGTGACGGTGGGGCCGTGGCAGGCGATCACGCTGGGATTTGGTCTTATCGTGACCGTGCAGGGCTTTGAAACGTCACGATACCTTGGGCGCAGCTATTCTCCGGAAGTGAGGATCAGATCGATGCGCTGGGCGCAGATTGCCTCGAGCGCTATCTACCTCGTCTATATCGGGCTGGCGAGCTATGTGTTCGGACATCAGGATATCGACCTGGACGAGGCCGCCATCATTTCCATGACGGCCGTGGTGGCACCGGTCCTGCCGATCATGCTGGTCGGTGCGGCGCTGAGCGCCCAGTTCAGTGCAGCGATTGCCGATACCGGCGGGGCAGGCGGACTAGTGGCGGAACTGACCGGCGACCGACTCAAACCCGGGCATGCCTATGCGCTTTTGGTTACGACCGGATTGGCGCTGACCTGGAGCTTTGATGTTTTCGAGATCATCAGCCATGCGTCGCGGGCTTTCGCGCTCTATTACGCGTTGCAGGCGGCGGTTGCCGCGATCGCGGCGTCCCGCGCGGGCGAACGCTGGCATCAACTGGGCTTTGGTCTACTGTCGGCTTTCGCGCTGGCGATGGCCGTGCTGGGCACGCCGGTCGAGTAAAACCGACGTGCCGCCTTTTTGGGCCCGGGCAGGGGCGCTGCCCCGTCGCGCTCTGCGCGACTCCCCGGGATTATTTTTGACCCAAAGAAGGGTTAGAGGATTTTCTGCCCGGTCTTTTCCCAGTCTTTCAGGAAGGCGTCGAGCCCCTTGTCGGTGAGGACGTGGTTGGCCATGGCCTTGATCACGGCGGGCGGGGCGGTGGCCACGTCGGCGCCGATCTTGGCGCAATCGCTCATGTGATTGGCGCTGCGGATCGAGGCGGCGAGGATGTTGGTTTCGAACCCGTAATTGTCATAGATCGTGCGGATGTCGGCGATCAGGTCGAGCCCGTCAAGGTTGATGTCGTCGAGACGTCCGATGAAGGGCGAGATGAAGGTCGCGCCCGCCTTGGCGGCCAGCAGCGCCTGGTTGGCTGAGAAACAGAGCGTCACGTTGACCATGCGGCCTTCGTCCGAAAGGGTTTTGCAGGCCTTGAGCCCGGCCCATGTCAGCGGCACCTTGATCGCGATGTTATCGGCGATTTTCGCCAGTTCGCGGCCTTCGTTGATCATTCCCTCGGCGTCCAGCGCGACGGTTTCGGCGGAAACAGGACCATCGACGAGGTCACAGATTTCCTTGGTGACTTCCTTGATGTCGCGACCGGATTTCATGATCAGCGAGGGGTTGGTGGTGACCCCGTCGACCATGCCGAGGTCGTGCAGTTCCTTGATGGCGTCGATTTCGGCGGTGTCTACGAAGAATCTCATGACTTGCGTCCTTTGATGGGTTGGCCTTGGCTTTGCTAGGGTTTACCTCATGAGATGCGTGCCGGGAACCCCTGACGCCAGAGAAATGTTAGCGCAAAACCGACAGGCGGAGGTAGGAGCGGAACGGGTGGCCGAACAGGCGTTTTTCGACAAGGGCGATTTGATCGGGGTGCTGACCACGCAGCCGCTGGACCGGGTGCTGGACTATCGCGCGCCCGAGGGCGGGTGCTTTCTTGGTGCCTTTGTCGAAGTGCCGCTGGGGCCGCGCAAGGTTCTGGGCGTGGTCTGGGGGCCGGGGCGCGGAGATTATGACCTGTCGAAGATCCGCTCGGCCTTTCGGGTGCTGGATGCCGCGCCGATGCGCGAGGAAATGCGCGTGTTCCTGCGCCGGGCCGCTGATTACACGCTGACACCGATGCCAGCCATGTTGCGGCTGGCGACGCGGGCGCCGGGGCTGGGCGATCCGCCGTCGATGCGCAAGGTCTATCGGTTGGGCAGCGGAGAGCCGGACCGGATGACCGATGCCCGCACCCGGGTGATCGAGGTATTGCGCGACTATGGCGGTCTGGCCTTTACGCTCAAGGAACTGGGGGAGATGGCGGGGGTGACCACCTCGGTCGTCAAAGGGCTGGTCAAGTCCGGCGCGGTGTTCGAAGAGGACAGCCCGCGCGATCTGCCCTTTCCGCGGCTCGATTCCGAACTGCCGGGCAAGGAGCTGACCGGAGACCAGCTTGCGGCGGCGGCATTCCTGCGCACGGCGATCCGCTCGGGGCGCTACGGGACGACGCTGCTCAAGGGGGTGACCGGGTCGGGCAAGACAGAGGTTTACCTCGAAGCGGTGGCAGAGGCCTTGCAGCAGGGGCGGCAGGCGCTGGTGCTTTTGCCCGAGATCGCGCTGACGGCGGAATTCCTGACTCGGGTCGAGGCGCGGTTCGGCGCGTGCCCGGCCGAGTGGCATTCCGGCGTCACGATGACCGAGCGGCGGCGCATCTGGAAGATGGTCGGGCAGGGGGACGCGCAGCTGGTAGTGGGGGCGCGGTCCTCGCTGTTTTTGCCGTTCCAGAACCTCGGGCTGATCATCGTCGATGAGGAACATGACAGTTCCTACAAGCAGGAAGACGGGGTTTTGTACAATGCCCGTGACATGGCGGTGCTGCGGGCGTCTATTCTTGGGGCGCAGGTGGTGCTGGCAAGCGCAACGCCCAGTCTTGAGACTTGGGCCAATGCCGAGGCCGGGAAATACGCGCGGGTCGATCTGACCGCGCGGTTTGGCGATGCGGTGATGCCGGACATGCATGCCATCGACATGCGCGCCGAGACACTGGAACGGGGGCGCTGGATTTCGCCGACCCTGCGGCGCGAGATCGTCAAGCGGCGCGAGGCCGGGGAGCAGTCGCTCTTGTTCATCAACCGGCGCGGCTATGCGCCGATCACGCTTTGCCGGGCCTGCGGGCAGCAGGTTTCCTGCGCGCATTGTGATGCAAAGATGGTCGAACACCGGTTCCTTCAGCGGCTCATGTGCCACCAGTGCGGAGAGACGACGCCAATTCCCACGGTCTGCCCGCATTGCCAGGCCGAGGACAAACTGACGCCGGTAGGGCCGGGGGTCGAACGGCTCGCCGAAGAGGCGGTGGCGCTGTTCCCCGAGGCGCGGGTGGCGACGCTGAGCTCGGACATGTTCGGCTCGACCCGGGCGCTGAAGGCCGAGATCGAGAGTATCGCGGCGGGCGACGCGGACATCATTATCGGCACGCAACTTGTTGCGAAGGGGCACAATTTCCCCCTTTTGACCTTGGTGGGGGTGATCGATGCGGACCTTGGTCTGCAGGGGTCCGACCTGCGCGCCGCCGAACGGACCTTTCAGCTTATGCGGCAGGTGGCCGGGCGGGCCGGGCGGTCGACCCGCAAGGGCGAGGCGCTGCTTCAGACCTATCAGCCTGAACATCCGGTGATCCGGTCGATCCTTGCCGGGGATGAGGCGGGGTTCTGGAAAGCGGAGGCGCGCGAACGTGAGGCGGCGGGGGTGCCGCCCTTTGGCCGCATGGCCGGGATCATCCTGTCGGGTAGCGAGGTGGCGCAGGTGTTCGATCTCGGCAACGCGCTGGCGCGCAATGACGGGCCGTTGCGGCAGGTCGGGGCGCAGGTGTTCGGACCGGCGCCCGCGCCGATTGCGCGGGTCCGGGGACGGCACCGGGTGCGGTTGTTGGTTAAGGCGGCCAAGGGCGTGGCCCTGCAAGAGGCCATCGCCCGCTGGATCGCGCCCTACAAGCTCAAGGGCGATCTGCGTCTCGCCGTGGATATCGATCCGCAGAGCTTTTACTAAGCCCGCGCAAAGCGGCATTTACCGGCGCAGGTTGTATTATTGGGGGCATTGTTAAATATTCTCGCCAAGACCGGGGAACGGGCGTATGTCAGTCTTCATGACTCGTTTCGTTCGCCTTGCCGATGCGGATCAGTTGCCGGTCTGGCGCCGACCTGTATCCCTTCTCTTTCTTACCGCCCTGTCGATGCCGGTTGCGTTCTACGCTTGGTATGCGCTGCTCAATAACTTTGTCATTGAAGCGGCACAATTTGACGGGGCAGATATCGGCCTCTTGCATACGGTGCGGGAAATTCCCGGCTTTCTTGCCATCGGCGTCATCGCGATCATCATTTTCGTGCGCGAACAGGTGCTGGGGCTGATTTCCCTTTGTATGCTTGGCGTTGCCACCGCCTTTACCGCGTGGTTCCCAAGCCTTGGCGGGCTGCTCTTTCTGACGCTGCTCAGCTCGATCGGGTTTCACTATTACGAAACGGTGAACCAGTCGCTGCAGCTGCAATGGCTGCCCAAAGAGCGCGCGCCGCAGGTGCTGGGCTGGCTGATGGGCGCGGCCTCGGCGACTACACTTGTCGTGTTCATTCTTATTGTCATCATGTGGGAACCGCTGAACCTCAGCTATAACGTGGTTTTCATGACCGCGGGCGGGGTGACGGCGGCTGCGGCGCTTTTTGCGCTTTTCGCCTATCCGCAATTCGAGGCCCCGCATCCGCAGCTCAAGACGATGGTGCTGCGCCGTCGCTACTGGCTTTATTATGCGCTGCAGTTCATGTCGGGCGCGCGGCGGCAGATCTTTATGGTCTTCGCCGGTTTCATGATGGTCGAACGCTTTGGTTTCGAGGTGCATGAACTGACCTCGCTCTACCTCATCAACCTTGTCATCAACATGGTCGTCGCGCCGTTCTTGGGTCGTGCCGTCGGTTACTTTGGCGAAAGACGTGTCCTGATCTGCGAATATGTCGGTCTGGCGCTGGTATTCACGCTTTACGGCGGCGTGTACTGGTTTGGCTGGGGCGTCATACTGGCAGCGACGCTGTATGTGATCGACCATATCCTGTTTGGCCTTGCGCTTGCGCTTAAGACCTATTTCCAGAAGATCGCCGATCCGGGAGATATCGCGCCGACGGCAGCGGTGGCCTTTACCATCAACCATATCGCGGCGGTGTTCCTACCTGTGTTGCTGGGCCTCTTGTGGGTCGTGTCGCCCTCGGCGGTGTTCGCCCTCGCGGCAGCGATGGCATTGGTTTCGCTTGGCTTGGCGCTGATGATTCCGCGCCATCCCGAACCGGGGCATGAAACGATCTTTAGCCGCATGTTGACGGCGGAACCCGCGGAATAGAGGGATGGCCCCGCGACCCGATCAGCAAAACGTCGTCACAAAGGGGCGTTTCCTGACCGGGTCGACAATGGGCCACGTGGCGCGGATGACGCTGACCGGCGCTTTTGGCATTACCTTTGTCTTCATCGTGGACGCGGCCAACCTGTTCTGGATTTCCCAGCTTGGCGACCCGCGTCTGGTCGCCGCCATCGGGTTTGCTTTTGCGATCCAGTTCTTTTCCGTGTCGGTCGGCATTGGACTCATGATCGCTGCCATCGCGCTTATCTCGCGGGCCATTGGCGAAGATGACATGGACCGAGCGCGCCGCACGACGACAAGCGCGGCCTTTCTTGCCTGTCTTGTGCAAAGCCTGACCGCCGCGCTGATCATCCTGTTCCGGCATGAACTACTCGCCTATTCCGGCGCGACCGGGGAAACCGCCGATCTGGCCGCTCGCTACCTGCTGATCTCGGTGCCCTCGCTGTCGGTGATGGCGATTTCGATGGTCGCCAACGGGGCGCTGCGGGCGCATGGCGACGGGGCGCGCTCGATGTATGTGACCCTGACCTCGGGCGCGATTGCGATGGTCGTAGACCCGGTCCTGATCTACGGGCTTGGCCTTGGGCTTGACGGTGCCGCCATCGGGATTTCCCTCTTTCGCTGCGTGATGCTGATCATGGCGCTGCGCTTTGCAATCAGCGTGCATGACCTGATGGCGAAAACCTCTCTGGCCTATATGCGTGAACTTTTACACCCGTTTTTCCTGATCTCGATCCCGGCGATCCTGACCCAGATGGCCACTCCGGCAGGAAACTACTTGATCACGACAGTCGTGGCTCGTTTCGGCGACGATGCAGTTGCAGGCTGGGCAGTCGTGGGACGTCTGAGCGTCGTGGCTTTTGGCGGGATCATGTCGCTGTCCGGTTCGGTCGGTGGCATTTTTGGCCAGAATTTCGGCGCGCGTCGATATGACCGGCTCGAGACGACGTTCCGCGATGCCATGCGATTTGGCATCGGTTATTCCCTTGTTGCCTGGGGGCTTCTGTCGCTCAGCGCGCCGCTGGTCATCAAGGGCTTTGACCTTGAACCGCTGGGGGCCGAGGTGGTGCGGGCTTTCACCAATGTCGGCGCGGGCGGGTTCGTTTTTGCTGCCGCGCTTTTCGTGTCGAACGCGGCGTTCAATTCTCTGGGCCGTCCGACCCGGTCCACCGTCATCAACTGGCTGCGCGACGGGGCGATGACCCTGCCGCTGGCGCTGCTGATGACCGGGTTGTTCGGGGCGGCCGGGGTGATTTATGCGCAGGCGGGGGCAAATCTCATCGTCGGATCGCTTGCGGCCTGGTGGGCGTGGCTGTACATCCGGTCCCTGCATCGGCTAGCCCTGCCACCGGTAGAGGTGGAACCGCCGCGCCCCTATGCCAATGCCGATCGTTTCCGGAGACGCTGATGACGACCTTTACCGCCCTGACCACCCTGAACGGCAAACGCCCCGCCGAAGCGCTTGGCGAAGCGATGGAACGGCTTGAGCCCGAACCCACCGGTATCGGTGTCTTCGAGGTCGAGGATGATTCCGGGCTCTGGGAAGTTGGCGGCTATTTCACCGAAGCCCCGGACGAGGCTGCGCTGGCACTGCTGGCGGCAGCGTTTGAGGCAAAACCCTTTGTCATCTCGGAACTGCCCGAAACCGACTGGGTCGCCCATGTGCGCCGCGAACTGGCGCCGGTGCGGGCCGGGCGGTTCTTTGTCTATGGCAGCCATGATGCCGACAAGGTGCCCGCGGGCGTTCAGCCCTTGCTGATCGAGGCCGCGATGGCCTTTGGCACGGGTCACCATGGCACCACGCTCGGCTGTCTGCGGGCGCTTGAAACCCTGCTTGGCAAGGGGTTCGAGGCCGAACGGGTTGCGGATATCGGTTGCGGCACCGCGGTGCTGGCCATGGCGGCGGCGCGGGTCTGGCCGGGACGTTCGATCCTTGCCAGCGACATCGATGACGTGGCGGTGGACGTGGCCATGGCCAACCTGCGGGCCAATGACATGGAGGGCGAGGTGACCTGCCTTCAGGCCGCAGGATTCGACAATGACGCGCTCAAAGGATCGGCGCCCTACGATCTGATCTTTGCCAATATCCTGAAGGGGCCGCTGATAGCGCTTGCAGGCGATCTTTCGGCCAATCTGCGCCCCGGTGGTTATGCGATTCTGTCCGGCATTCTTGAGGACCAGAGCGCCGATGTCGAAGCAGCCTATGCCGAAGCCGGGGTCAATCTTGTCGAAAAAGAGCAGATTGGCGACTGGATGACGCTGCTTTTGCAAAAGTAGGCGGCGGGTCGGCTGTTTTCCGCCAATCCGGCCCGGATTGCCAAAGTTTGGCCTTATTCCCTTAGAAACATGGATCCCGGGCGGCTGGGGGCCACCTCATGGGGACGGTAAAATGTCTGGACATGCAGAGTTTCGGGAAAGGATCACACGGCTGCTAAAAAAGCACCGGGAAATGGCGCATGGCTATGCGGCTGTGATGGGGCCGGACGGTCTTGTCGAATTCAAGCCAAGGCGCGCGAGCAGCAATTCCGCCTCGCCGCGATATTTCGCGATCTTCCTTGGTGCCTTCGTGTTGTTCAAGGGGACGCTTCTGGCTGAACTGGGGCCGGAAACCTATGACCGGCGAGTCGATATTCTGAACACAGGAAACGTCATTGCACAGGCCGGAGCGCTGGCCATGCGGGTGGATCCCCTGTCGGAGATCGTTTCGGGTCAGATCCGGCGTGTATTTCACTGAAATCCGGGGGTGATAGCTGTACAGCATCTGTACACCCCCTGTACATCGCGATGGCAGCTTTGCGTGCTTTCGACCGTATGATGCGCCGCTGACCGTCGACAGCGTTAATAAACCCTGAAAATTGAAAAAGCGCCTCGTGAGGGCATCACGCTGCGCTTTTAACAATAGCCGTGAGTGGCTTTGCCTGTGGTTCAGAACAGGCGGTGGCTTTGGGCGACCTGATCGATATCGCCACGAACCAGACCGATGTCTTCGAGTTCGCGGTCGGTCAGGGCAGACAGAGCGTTGCGGGTAACGCGGGCGTCGTTCCAGTCAACGACGGACGCGTAGACGTTCGCCAGAACGGTGCCGATACGGCCAGCAAAAGTTTGAAGGCCATCGTGAGAGCGGGTGATGTAATATGCAGCCATATCCTTGTCCTCTTTTCAGGGGTTGCAGTTTCTGTTGTTGTCCCGGGCAATTAGGGGGGAAATTTTGCCCGGGCAAGTCTGCAAAATGCATAATGACCATGCGCTTTTTGCATGGCTTGCACATAAGATGATCGTTTTTGAAAAATTTATGACTTCAGCGTGTCTGTTTTGCAGATTTTAGTTGATTTTTGGTATCGTTTTTGAGCCGAGCTGTCGCTCTGTGGCTGGCGGGTGTCGGTTTCAGACTTTGCGCGAAAGGACTGGCCCGTGTTCACGTTTCGTGCTATTTCCGAAAAAAACTGGTAACATCCGTGAGATATCGCGGCGGGACAGGGCAGGACATGCGAATTCTGGGTATCGATCCGGGGTTGAGAAACTCTGGCTGGGGCGTAATCGATTCGGTCGGCTCACGCCTGAGCCATGTCGCAAATGGGGTCTGTGTCTCGCAGGGCGAGACTCTCGCAGAACGGTTGCTGTCCCTTTATAGTCAATTGAGCGATGTGATTGCGCGCTATGGTCCGGATGCGGCTGCGGTCGAGCAGACCTTTGTCAACAAGGACGGGGCCGGGACGCTGAAGCTGGGGCAGGCGCGAGGCATTGCCATGCTGGTGCCTGCAAAGGCCGGGCTTGTCGTTGGGGAGTATGCGCCGAACACGGTCAAGAAGACGGTCGTGGGGGTTGGCCATGCGGACAAGCAGCAGGTTCTGCACATGGTCTGCCTGCAATTGCCGGGATGTGACCCGGCGGGGCCGGATGCGGCCGATGCGCTGGCCATCGCAATTTGCCATTCCCGTCATGCCGGTCACGTGCTGCGCGAGGTGGCGTCTTGATCGGGCGGCTGCGCGGGCGGCTCGATTACCGGGCCTCGGATCATGTGCTGATCGACGTGGGCGGGGTGGGTTACCTTGTCTATTGTTCCGAGCGCACGCTGGCATCGCTGCCGGGGATCGGTGAGGCGGTGTCGATCCATACGGATCTATTGGTGCGCGAAGACCTGTTGCAGCTTTTCGGGTTCGCGACGCTGGTCGAGAAAGAGTGGCACCGGTTGCTGACCAGCGTGCAGGGGGTCGGGGCCAAGGTGTCGCTGGCGATCCTCGGGGCGCTGGGGCCGGACGGGGTGAGCCGGGCCATCGCGCTGGGCGACTGGAACGCGGTGAAGGCGGCCAAGGGTGTCGGGCCGAAGACGGCGCAGCGCATCGTGCTTGATCTCAAGGACAAGGCCCCGGCGGTGATGGCGATGGGCGGAGAGCCGGACGGCGCGTTCCCGGCGGCGGGTGATGTGATCGACGCGGGCGACGGGGCAGATACGAGCGGCGCGGCCGCCCGAGCGCCTGCGGCCGCTGTTGCGCGGGGATCGGGCGCGGCGCAGGCGGATGCGCTGTCGGCGCTGGCCAATCTTGGCTACGGGCCAAGCGAGGCGGCGGCGGCGGTGGCCGAAGCGGCAGCAAATAACCCCGACGCAGGCGAGGCGTTGTTGATCCGCGCGGCGCTGAAGCTCTTGGCACCGAAGTCGTGAGGCGGGGATGATGGAAAGCGATCCGACCCTGCGCCCAGAACCCCTGCCGGAAGATCATGACCGTGCCCTGCGGCCCCAGGTGCTTGATGAATTCATCGGGCAGGCCGAGGCGCGAGCCAATCTCAAGATTTTCATCCAGTCGGCGCGGCAGCGCGGCGAGGCGATGGATCATACGCTGTTTCACGGACCGCCCGGTCTTGGCAAGACGACGCTGGCGCAGATCATGGCGCGCGAGTTGGGAGTCGGTTTTCGCATGACCTCGGGACCGGTGCTGGCGAAGGCGGGCGATCTGGCGGCGATCCTGACAAATCTCGAAGCGCGCGACGTGCTGTTCATCGACGAGATCCACCGGCTGAACCCGGCGGTAGAGGAGGTTCTCTATCCAGCGCTGGAGGATTTCGAGCTGGACCTCGTGATCGGCGAGGGACCGGCGGCGCGAACCGTGCGGATCGAATTGCAGCCCTTTACACTGGTCGGGGCAACCACGCGGATGGGGCTTTTGACAACGCCGCTGCGGGACCGGTTCGGAATTCCGACCCGGCTGCAATTCTATACGGTCGAGGAGTTGCATGAGATCGTGACGCGCAATGCCCGCAAGATGGGCGCACCGGCGGATGATGCCGGGGCGCGCGAGATCGCGCGCCGGGCGCGGGGCACGCCACGGATCGCCGGACGTCTGCTGCGCCGGGTGGTGGATTTCGCGGTGGTCGAGGGGGATGGTCGGATCAGCCGGGAGTTGGCGGATAATGCGCTGACGCGGCTGGGGGTGGATCACCTTGGGCTGGACGGGGCGGACCGGCGCTATCTGCGGCTGATCGCGGAGAATTACGCAGGCGGGCCGGTCGGGATCGAGACCATGTCGGCGGCGCTGTCAGAGAGCCGGGACGCGCTGGAAGAGGTGATCGAGCCCTACCTTTTGCAGCAGGGGCTGATCCAGCGCACGCCGCGCGGGCGGATGCTGGCGCAGAAAGGGTGGGACCACCTTGGACTGCCAGCGCCCAAGGGGCAGAACGATCTGTTCGGTTGATCTGTTGCTTTCTAGATTTTATGCCTCCGGCGGGGATATTTTGAAACCCAAAGAAGAGGCGGCCATGTCACCGGAAGAGATCGAAACCCTGTTTACCCGCGATGACGGGTCTTACCGGTTTGCCCGCTGGGGGCGGCCGTTGGCACCGGTTGTGTTCGGGGTCGAGGAAGAGACGCTGTCGGTGCTCAAGGGGGCGTTCGAGGCGGTGGTCGTGTTAGCGGATCACAAGATGGCCGAGACCGATCCGGAATTCGGCAGCAATTGCATGATCTTTTTCATGCGGGACTGGTCCGAGCTGCTGGCTGTGCCGAATCTGGGCAAACTGATCCCGGAGCTGGACGAGATGGTTTCGCGCCTGCGGGAGGCGGGGGCGAACCAGTACCGGGTGTTCCGGTTCGACGAGGATGGCGCGATCAAGGCGGCGTTTGTGTTTATCTGCATGGACGCGGAGATGGCGGCGCAGCCTGCCGGGGATCTGGCGCTGAACCAGGTGGTGCAGGTGATGCTGCTTTGGTCGGAAGGGGCGTTCCGGGAACGCTCGCCGCTGGCGCGGGCCGGGGAGTCGACGATCTTGCGACCAGAGATCGCCGGGGTGATCCGGGCGGCCTATGATCCGGTGATGCCGGGAGCGGCGGTGGACAGCGCCCATGCGCTGCGGCTGTTCGCGCGGATGGAGGCGGGGGCATGATCCATCAATTTCCGGTGCAGGTTTATTATGAAGATACCGATATGGGCGGGGTGGTGTATCACGCCAATTACCTCAAGTTCATCGAGCGGGCGCGCAGCGATTACGTGCGCCAGCTGGGCAATGACCAGAACGCGATGCGCGAGGCGGGGATCGTCTGGGTGGTGCGGCGGATCACGGCGGAATACATCGCCGCCGCGCGTTTCGAGGATCAGCTGGTGATCGAAACCGAAGTGACAAGCGTGTCGGGCGCGCGCCTTAGCATGGGTCAGCGGGTGCTGCGCGGCGATAAGGTGATCTTTACCGCCGAGGTCGAGGCGGTCTGCATGAACGCCAAGGGGCGTCCGGTGCGGCTTCCGGCAGAGATTCGCGCACTCCTGTAACAAAAACGCGTGCCGCTGCGGTATTGTTGGCAATTGCATCGGATCTGCGCTAGATCGTTTGGCAATGAAGGGCCGAACCAATACGGCCCGCTGAAACGAGCAGGCTTATGGAAACAGAAACTCTGGCGCTGGCGCAGGAGATCGATTTCTCCATGTGGGCGCTTTTTGCGCGTGCAACCTTTACAGTGAAACTGGTGATGCTGCTGTTGCTGGCAGCCTCTGTCTGGTCCTGGGCGATCATCATCCAGAAACATATCCTGTACCGCTGGGCGCGGCGCGAGGCCTCGGTCTTTGATCAGGCCTTCTGGTCGGGTGAGCCGCTGGATACGCTGTTCGACCAGATCGGCGCGGATCCGGAGGGCAATGCGCAGAAGGTCTTTGCCGCCGGGATGACCGAATGGCGTCGCTCGCATCGTGACAACGGGGCGCTGATCCCGGGCGCGCAGGCGCGGATCGACCGGTCGATGGATGTGGCGATCAACAAGGAAGCCGAGGATTTGCAGCGCGGCTTGCCGGTGCTGGCGACTGTTGGCTCTACCGCGCCATTCATCGGGCTGTTCGGTACGGTCTGGGGCATCATGCATGCCTTTGTGCAGATCGCCGAGCAGCAAAATACCAACCTTGCCGTCGTCGCGCCCGGTATCGCCGAGGCGTTGCTGGCGACGGGTCTGGGGCTGATCGCGGCCATTCCGGCAGTGATCTTTTACAACAAGCTTTCGGCGGACAGTGACCGGATCGTGGCGGGGTATGAATCCTTTGCCGATGAATTCGCGACCATCCTGTCGCGGCAGCTGGATTCCTGAACGATGGGCGCGGCAGTACAGCAACCGGGCGGAGGCGGGGGCAAGCGCAGGCGGTCCCGGCGCAGCAACCGGCCAATGTCGGAAATCAACGTCACGCCTTTCGTGGACGTGATGCTGGTGTTGCTGATCATCTTCATGGTGGCGGCGCCGTTGATGACAGTGGGTGTGCCGGTGCAGCTGCCCAAAACCGCCGCCAGCGCCCTGCCGGGCGATGAGGAAGAGCCGCTGACGGTGACGATCACCGCCGAGGGGCAGGTTCAGATCCAGACGACCGATACGGCGCGGGACGAGCTGGTGCCCAAGCTGCGCGCGATTGCAGCCGAACGCAGCAGCGACCGGATATTCCTGCGCGCCGACGGGGCGATTCCCTATGAGACGGTGATGCAGGTGATGGGCGCGCTGAACGCGGGCGGATTTTCCAACGTGGGTCTTGTGACCGATACGGGCGGGCCGACATTCGACGGGACGCCGGGCGGCGCGGACAGGTAGGGTGGCACCGTGCAGACGGGCACAAAAATCTCAGGCGCGGGTCATGTCGCCGTCATCCTTTTCGCCCTTTTTGCCGGCAGCTTTGACAGCGAGCCGTTGCCGTTTGACGTGGCCAATGTCTCGGTCGTGACGGAAGAGGAATATGCCGCGCTGACCGCGCCGCAACAGGCCGAACAGCAGGGGGCAGAGCCTCGGCCTGCGGAGCCTGTGGAACCGGTCGTTGAGCCGGAACCGGAACCCGAACCGCAGCCTGAACCTGAGCCCGTGGCCGAGCCGGAACCGGCGCCGGAGGTGTCTCCGGAGCCGCCGGTCGTGCCCGATCCGCCTGCGCCCGAGGTGGCTGATGACCCCCAGCCGGAGCCGGAACAGCCCGAAGTGATTGCCGAGCCTGAGCCGACTCCCGAAGTCGTCGCACCGCCGCCGATCGAGCGTGTCGCGCCCGAGGTGGTCGAAGCACCGCCCGAAGATACGCGGCCCGACGAGGTCGAGCAGAGTGAGGTCGTGGAGGACGACGGGGCGGAAACCGCGCAGGAGGTGCAGGAAGCAACCGCACCCGAGGCCGCGACCGACCGGATCGAGCCGGAAACCGCGCCGGAAGCCCGGCTGGCGCCAAGCCAATCACGCCGCCCGCCCACACAGCGTCCTGCGCCGCGTCCCGAGCAGCCGGTCGAGACCGCCGAAACCAGGCCCGAGCCGGAGCCTGCGCCCGTTGAAACGCCGCCCGCCGAACCCACGCCTGCGCCCATCGACACCACCGATGCGGTGAACGATGCGCTGGCGCAGGCCCTTGGCGGGGCGAGCGAAACCGCGCCTGCGCCGTCGGGTCCGCCGCTGTCGGCGGGGGAAAAAGAGGCATTGCGTGTGGCGGTGTCCCGGTGCTGGAACGTTGGGTCCTTGTCAACAGAGGCATTGAGGACAACAGTGGTTGTGACCGTATCAATGTCACAGGATGGAACGCCGGATGTCGGAACCATTACCATGACGTCGAGTTCCGGTGGAGACAGTACCTCGGCACGTCAGGCTTTCGAGGCCGCACGCCGGGCGATCATCCGCTGCGGCGCCTCCGGCTTTGACCTGCCGGTCGATAAATACGCGCAATGGCGCGAGATCGAAATGACATTCAATCCTGAAAGGATGCGCATAAGATGAAGCGATTTCTGCTGAGCCTTTTCGTTGGTCTCTCCTGTGTTACGACTCCGGTGCTTGCGCAGAATGGGCCGCTCAGGATCGAGATTACCGACGGGGTGATCGAACCGCTGCCTTTCGCGGTGCCAAACCTTGTGCCCGCGACGCCGGGGGATGTGCAGATCGGGGCCGATCTGGCGCGGGTGATTTCGGCGGATCTGTCGGGAACGGGTCTGTTCCGCGAAGTGCCGTCGAGCGCCTATATCAGCGGCATCAATGACTTTAACGCGCCGGTTCAATATGCGGACTGGAAGGCGGTCAACGCGCAGGCGCTGGTGACCGGGTCGGTCAGCACCTCGGGCGACACGCTGACGGTGCAGTTCCGCCTTTATGACGTGTTTTCCAACGCGGAACTGGGCAACGGGTTGCAATTCACCGGTTCGGTTCAGGGCTGGCGGCGCATGGCGCACAAGGTGGCCGACGCGGTCTATTCGCGGATCACGGGCGAGGGTGGGTATTTCGACAGCCGCGTGACCTTTGTGTCGGAAAGCGGGCCCAAGGATCAGCGGGCCAAGCGGCTCGCGATCATGGATTACGATGGCGCGAATGTGCAGTACCTGACGGACAGTTCCTCGATCGTGCTGGCGCCGCGGTTCTCGCCCAGCGGTGACCGGGTGCTTTACACGAGTTACGAGACCGGCGCGCCGCGGATTTACGTGCTGGACGTGGGGCAGGTGCAGCGCCGGGTGCTGGAACAGAAGGAAGGCACCATGAGCTTTGCGCCGCGTTTCGCGCCGAACGGGCACACGGTGGTGTTCTCTCTGACCGAGGGTGGCAACACGGACATTTACACGATGGAGATCGCCTCGGGCGAGATCGTGCGGCGCACCAGCGCGCCGTCGATTGAAACCGCGCCAAGCTATTCGCCGGACGGCAGCCAGATCGTCTTTGAGAGCGACCGTTCGGGTACACAGCAGCTTTACGTGATGCCGGCAGCGGGGGGCGAGGCCACGCGGATCAGCTTCGGGCAGGGCCGCTATGGCACGCCGGTCTGGTCGCCGCGCGGCGACATGATCGCCTTTACCAAGCAGAGCAAGGGCCGGTTTCACATCGGCGTGATGCGCACGGATGGGAGCGAGGAACGCCTGCTGACCGCGTCTTTCCTTGATGAAGGTCCGACATGGGCGCCGAATGGCCGCGTCATCATGTTCGCCCGTGAAACGCAGGGCGCTCAGGGACGGTCGGGGCTTTATTCGGTCGATATCTCGGGGCGCAACCTCAAGCCGATCCCGACGCCGGATGGCGCGTCGGACCCGGCCTGGTCGCCCTTGCAGGATTGATCGCGGCCCTGCAGGGCGGCGTTCACAAGGCGTTTTGCCTGTGATAGACAGGAAGCAACAATAAACCCGATCGAGGCATCGAGATGAGCATTCTGAAGAAGACTTTGATGATTGGCGCGATGGTCGCCATCAGCGCCTGTACCAATGCGGGCCGATTTGGCGATGACGCCTATGGCAGCGGCGGCGCGGGCAGCGGCGCGATCGTACCGGGATCGGCCAATGACCCGACCTCGACCGCCTATTTCAACCAGACGGTCGGTGACCGCGTTCTGTTCCTCGTGGACCAGTCGAACCTGTCGCCCGAGGCGCAGCTGGTGCTGGACGGTCAGGCGAAATGGCTTATGACCAACGCGGATTATGTCGCCGTGATCGAAGGTCACGCGGATGAGCAGGGCACGCGCGAATATAACCTTGCGCTGGGTGCCCGCCGGGCCAACGCGGCGCGGGAATACCTGATTTCGCGGGGCGTTGCGCCGAACCGGCTCAAGACGATCAGCTATGGCAAGGAACGCCCGATCGAGATTTGCAGCGAAGAGGCCTGCTATGCCAAGAACCGCCGCGCGGTCACGGTGCTGTCGGCCGGTCTGACGGGGTAAGCCATGAAGGTCGGAGGTCTTCTTGTCGCCGCGCTGGTTCTGGTCGCTCCGGTACCCGCTATCGCGCAGGACCGCGAACAGACGCTTGCCGATATCCGGCAGGAGCTGAACGTGCTTTACGTCGAGATGCAGAAGCTCAAGCGCGAGATGTCGACAACCGGCGCGCCAAGCGCGACGGTCACCGGATCGTCCGTGCTTGAACGGGTGGCGTCGATGGAGGCCGAGCTTCAGCGGCTGACGTCGCATACCGAGGAACTGACCAACCGGGTGAACCGGATCGTGGCGGACGGGACCAACCGGATCGGCGATCTGGAATTCCGTCTGGTCGAGCTTGAAGGCGGCGACCTTTCCAAGCTGGGCGAGACGACGACGCTCGGCGGTCCGACTGAAACCGTGCAGCCGTCGGCGGTGACGCCGCCGCCAGCCTCGGACGGGGTCCTGACGACCGAACTGGCCGTGAGCGAGCGCACCGATTTCGAAAACGCCAGCAAGGCGCTGGACGAAGGCGATTTCCAGAAGGCGGCGCAGCTGTTCGCCGGGTTCAACCAGACTTATCCGGGCAGCCCGCTGGCCGCGCAGGCCGAGCTGAAACGCGGCAAGGCGCTGGATGGGGTTGGCGATACGCGCGAAGCGGCGCGGGCCTATTTAGCCAGCTTCAGTGCGGATTCCGCCGGGCCGGTGGCGCCGAGTGCGCTGTTCGAACTGGGCGCGGCGCTGGGCCGGTTGCAACAGACGGAACAGGCCTGCATCACGCTGGGCGAGGTCGGCACGCGGTTTCCGGGTGATCCCGCGGTCGCCTCGGCGCAGTCGGAAATGGCCAAGCTGGGCTGTTCTTGACCGAAAGCGAGGCGGTGATCCTGCGAGCGCTGGAAACGGCGCTCGCGGATCAATCTCTTGAAAAACTGGGTGTCGCCGTGTCCGGCGGCAGCGATTCAACCGCGCTTTTGTATGGGCTGCAGGCGGTTCTGGGCGACCGGGTGCAGCTTTTCGTTGCGACTGTGGACCACGGGCTGCGGCTCGAGGCGGCAGCGGAGGCGGAGGCCGTAGCGGCCAGCGCGGCTGCTCTTTCTCTTAGACATGACACGCTGAAATGGACCGGCTGGGACGGGGCGGGGAACCTGCAGGACCAAGCGCGGCGCGCGCGGTACGGTTTGCTGGCGAAATGGGCCGGGGTACATGGACTGGACGCGGTGGCGCTGGGGCATACGGCGGACGATCAGGCGGAAACCCTGCTAATGCGGTTGGGCCGGTCCTCGGGGATCGACGGTTTGTCGGGCATGGCCCCGGTGCGGGAGGTCGACGGCGTCCGATTTCTGCGGCCCCTGCTTGGGGTGACACGGGCGGAGCTGCGCGCCTATCTTACCGGGCGCGGGATCGGCTGGATTGATGATCCGAGCAACGAGAACGAGAACTTTACCCGAATCCGGGCGCGTCGGGCGCTTGGGGAGCTGGGCGATCTTGGAATTTCCGCGCGGGGACTGGCTGACGTTACGGCAAATCTGGCGGAAGCCCGCGAGGCGCTGGCCTATTTCGCGCATGATGCCGCCTGTGCGCTGGTGCGGATCGACGGAGGCGATGTGCTTGTCGACATCGCGGGCTTCATCGCGCTGCCCGCCGAGACCCAGCGGCGTCTGCTGGTGCATGCCTTCGGCTGGATCAATCAGCGCGCCTATCCGCCGCGCCGCGCGCCGGTTGGCGACGCGCTTGCCGCCATCGCTGAAAAACGGCCCGTTACGCTGGCGGGATGCCGGGTGCTGCACGAGAGCGACAGCTTTCGGATTTGTCGCGAGTTCAACGCGGTACGCGATGAAGTTTGTGCGGTTGACGGGCTTTGGGACGGGCGCTGGCGGATCACCGGTGACGGGCTTGAGGGGGGCGAGATCCGTCCCCTTGGCGAGGCGGGGCTGGCGCAATGCCCGACGTGGCGTGAAACGGGGCGTCCTCATGCCGCGCTGATTGCTACTCCGGCGCTCTGGCAGGGGGGTGAACTGGTCGCGGCCCCGCTTGCCGGGGCGGGCGGTTCTTGGCGCGCTGATCTGTCGTCTGGCGCGGAGTCGTTTTATACGACACTATTATCGCATTGAATCTGGCCCGTTCATCTCTATTTTAAGTCGGAAGCCAAAGCCCTGCGAAACTTGCGGGGCAAAACGAGGAGAGTTCCCTTTGGGCAATGCACGCAACATCGCGTTCTGGGTCGTTCTGTTTCTGCTGATTCTTGCCCTGTTCAACCTGTTCAACGGGCCGGGCGGCACCTTGCAGAGCCGCGAAATCACCTATTCCGACTTTGTGACGGCGG
Organism: Heliomarina sp.; assembly: GCF_052826185.1. Classification (NCBI taxonomy): domain Bacteria; kingdom Pseudomonadati; phylum Pseudomonadota; class Alphaproteobacteria; order Rhodobacterales; family Roseobacteraceae; genus Heliomarina; species Heliomarina sp. Next base: position 627,218 of record NZ_JBRBUI010000054.1, read on the forward strand.
TGGAATCCGGCGAGGTCAGCCAGGCGACGCTGGATGGAGAGCAGATCCGTTTCCGCGGTGCGGGTAACGAAGACTACGTGACTATCAAGCCGGAAGATGCTGAAATCACGCAACTTCTGATCGAAAATGATATTCCGATCCGGGCCGAGAAACAGCAGCAGTCGCTGTTCCAGTCCTTCCTGATCACCCTTTTGCCATTCCTGCTGCTGATCGGTGTCTGGGTTTATTTCATGAACCGGATGCAGGGCGGCGGCAAAGGCGGGGCCATGGGCTTTGGCAAGTCCAAGGCCAAGATGCTGACCGAGAAGCATGGCCGTGTCACCTTTGACGACGTGGCCGGTATCGATGAGGCCAAGGAAGAGCTGGAAGAGATCGTGGAATTCCTGCGCAACCCGCAGAAGTTCAGCCGACTCGGCGGCAAGATCCCGAAAGGCGCGCTGCTCGAGGGCCCTCCGGGTACCGGTAAGACGCTGCTGGCCCGTGCGATTGCGGGTGAGGCAGGTGTGCCGTTCTTTACCATCTCGGGCTCTGACTTTGTCGAGATGTTCGTCGGTGTCGGTGCAAGCCGTGTCCGCGACATGTTCGAGCAGGCCAAGAAAAACGCGCCCTGCATCGTGTTTATCGACGAGATCGACGCGGTGGGCCGCCATCGTGGTGCCGGCTATGGCGGCGGCAATGACGAGCGTGAACAGACGCTCAACCAGTTGCTGGTCGAGATGGACGGTTTCGAAGCCAACGAAGGTGTGATCATCATCGCGGCCACCAACCGTAAGGACGTTCTGGACCCGGCGCTGCTGCGTCCCGGTCGTTTTGACCGTCAGGTGACCGTCGGCAATCCCGACATCAAGGGCCGCGAAAAGATCCTTGGGGTGCATGCGCGCAAGACGCCGCTGGGGCCGGATGTGGATCTGCGGGTGATCGCCCGCGGGACGCCCGGTTTCTCGGGTGCCGATCTGGCGAACCTTGTGAACGAGGCGGCGCTGACCGCCGCGCGTCTGGGGCGTCGGTTCGTGGCGATGGTCGATTTCGAAAGCGCCAAGGACAAGATCATGATGGGCGCCGAGCGCCGGTCCATGGTGCTGACGCAGGACCAGAAGGAAAAGACCGCCTATCACGAAGCCGGTCACGCCATCGTGGGCATGAAGCTTCCCAAGTGCGATCCGGTCTACAAGGCCACGATCATTCCGCGTGGCGGTGCGCTTGGCATGGTGATGAGCCTGCCCGAGATGGACAAGCTGCAGATGTTCAAGGACGAATGCGAACAGCGCATCGCCATGACCATGGCAGGCAAGGCGGCCGAGATATTCAAGTACGGTGCTGCCGAAGTGTCCTCGGGTCCGGTGGGTGACATCATGCAAGCGAGCCAGCTCGCCCGGGCGATGGTCATGCGCTATGGCATGTCGGACAAGGTCGGTAACATCGACTACCAGGAAGCCGCGGCAGGCTATTCGCCCAATGGCGGGGCCGGGGGCTTTTCGGTGTCGGCAGCGACCAAGGAGCTGATCGAATCCGAGGTCAAGCGGATCATCGACGAGGGCTATGAAACGGCCCGCACCCTGATCGAGGAGAACCAGCAGGAGTTCGAATATCTTGCGCAGGGTCTGCTTGAGTACGAAACCCTGACCGGCGAGGAAATCCGTCGCGTCATGCGGGGCGAGCCGCCCACCACGGATGACGAGGATGACAACTCGGATGCGGGTAATGCGCCCAGTGTCACGGCTATTCCGAAAACCAAGCCCAAGAAATCGCCCCCCGAGGGCGGGCTAGAGCCGGAACCAAGCGCCTGACAGGCATTGAAATGAAATACGGCCGGGCATCACGCCCGGCCGTTTTCGTTTGCACCGTCTTTCAAGTCCTACCAAGGTCACCTGCTACGGGCAGCGCAAGGGTACTCTTGCAGCGGTTGGACCGCAGGGTTTGGCAGGTGCCAGTCGGGCCATGACGCCGAGGTATCGCCATGGCGCGGCTTTGGCCGGAACAGCGTATGACTTCTGCTCCAATCCCCCCGCCCGGGATCTCGATCAGGGGTTAAGGGTCAGGTTGCATTCCTTGGCGGCTTCGACAGCGGCAGCGCCTCCTGACAAGTCAAATACGACGGACATTTCGGCACCGTCTTCAAAGACGACCACCTCCTTGGCGACGGTCGCGCCCTCGGCAAAGCTGAGATCGTCCGCCTTGATATAGGTGCCGGTATATTCGACCCCCTCACGGGTGTTACGGCGCGGCACGACAGTGACTTGCTCCTCTCCATTCACTTCAAGGAATATCTCTTCTTTCTTGTTCATGTGCTCTGGGGGCAAGGGCATGAAAAGACCGAGATAGGCGTGGTCGTGGTCTTTGGTCAGCCCGACCTGAACCGCGTTGCGGTTGGCGTCGAACTTTTCGATCAGGCAGGTCTGGCGTTCGTTATCGACAAAGATGATCCAGTCGCCGGATTTGCCCCATTCGGTGAAGCCGTCGCTTCCCGGCGGTACCGCGTCCTGGGCGCTTGCGATCGGTGCGGCGAGCAGGCCCGATAACAGAGTCAATATCTTGGCGGTTCTCATGAAAGTCCTCCTTCAGATCAAGTAGAAGCGTGGCAGCACATCGGCCCCGTACAATCATAGGCTGTATAAAATTTTAAATGCAACAGCTTAGGTTGATTTTTGCCGGGGATACTCGCCTTAAGCGAGTGATCGCTTACATCCGGGCCGGGCAATGGCAGGCAAGAGCCCGTCCCGCGACGCATCGGTTTGATGTTTTGGGGTGGCTCCGGGGCACATGTCGCGGCATACAAGAGGCTGGTTGACCTGTACCCGAGACAGACAAGGGAGCCACATGGCAGATACAGACTGGAACCCCGAGAGCTATGGCCGTTTCGCCAGCCTGCGGCTTCGTCCGGCGCTGGACCTCTTGATGCGGGTCGGAGACCTGCCCGCAGGGGATATCTGCGATCTCGGCTGCGGCGCGGGGGCGATGGGGCTGATCCTGATGTCGCGTTACGACGGGCGGCGGATCGTCGGCATCGATTCTTCTCAGGCGATGCTGGAGAAGGCGCACGGGACCGGCGGATATGACCAGCTGATCGAAGCCGATATCGCGCGGTGGGTGCCGGAAAACCCGCCCGCGCTGATATTTTCAAATGCGGCGCTGCACTGGCTGCCGGAGCATGGGAAGCTCTTGCCGCGGCTGGCCGGTCTGCTCGCGCCGGGCGGGACGCTGGCGGTGCAGGTGCCGCATCAGAACCGGGCGCCGTCCCATCGGCTTTGGCACGATCTGGCGGAACAACTGTTCCCGGGCCGTTTCGATCCCGGTTCGGGCCCCGGTGTGCTGGAGCCGGTGGATTACCATCGCGTCCTTTCCCCGCTGGGCGATGTAGCGCTTTGGGAGACCGAGTTCTACCAGCAATTGCCCGCTGCGGACGATGGCCACCCTGTGCGCCATTTCACGTCTTCGACCTATGCGCGGCCCGTCTTGCAGGTGCTGGACGAGGCTGAGACCGCACGACTGGTCGAACGCTATGACACGGCAATGGAAACGGCCTACCCGCTGGCATCCGATGGCAGCGTCCTGTTCCCGTTCCGCCGTCTGTTTTTTACCCTGACCGTTAGATGAGACGCCCGTGGCGTCGCCTGTGAAAGTCCTGACATGCCTGTACTGATCGAATCCGAATATTGCGCCGAAGTGGTCTGGCTGGGCCATGTACCCGGAGACCGGGAGAGCTTGCGCGCCGAGGCGGTGGACCGTCTTGACCTCGGCTTTGCCGGGGACGAAGGCGCACGGCATGAGGGCGTCAACCGTGCCTCGTGCACACGGGTCAAGAACCTGTACCCGGTCGGTACCGAGATCAGGAACGTGCGCCAGCTGTCGATCCTTTCCGAGGAAGAACTGGCGGTGATCGCCGACAAGATGAAGCTCGACTCGCTTGATCCGGGGCTGGTCGGCGCGTCGATGATCCTGCGTGGTATTCCCGATTTCACCTATGTACCGCCATCTTCTCGCCTGCAGGCGGAGTCGGGGCTGACGCTGACCATCGACATGGAAAACCGACCCTGCGTTCTGCCGGGGCGTGAGATCGAGGCTGTCGAGCCCGGGCATGGCACGGCTTTCAAGCGGGCGGCGACGAACCGGCGGGGCGTGACCGCCTGGGTCGAACGGCCGGGGAATATCCGGGTCGGTGAAACGCTGACGCTGTTCCTGCCCGATCAGCGCGCCTGGGCGCCGAAGGGCTGAGCCTTGCTGCCGTCGGGGGCCATTGCGTTCCGATCAGGTGCGCGGTGCTTCGAATAGGGAACCGACAGAACGGGACGGGGGAGAAAGCGCCGGAAATTCCGCTGAGCCGGCGCTCATCAACTTGTAAGAAAATCAGCGGACGATAACACCGACAATATCCTGGGGAATTCGCAATGACATACAAGACCGACATCGAAATCGCGCGGGACGCACAGAAGCGTCCGATCCAGGACATCGGGGAAAAGCTGGGCATCCCGACGGAGGCATTGCTGCCTTATGGGCATGACAAGGCGAAGGTCAGCCAGGATTTCATCCAGTCGCTTGACGAGCGCGAGAACGGCAAGCTGATCCTTGTAACCGCCGTCAACCCGACCCCGGCGGGCGAGGGCAAGACGACGACGACCGTGGGGCTTGGCGACGGGCTGAACCGGATCGGCAAAAAGGCGGCGGTCTGCATCCGCGAAGCCTCGCTGGGGCCGAACTTCGGGATGAAGGGCGGGGCAGCCGGGGGCGGCTATGCACAGATCGTTCCAATGGAAGAGATGAACCTGCATTTCACCGGCGATTTCCACGCGATCACCTCGGCGCATAACCTGCTGGCGGCGATGATCGACAACCATATCTACTGGGGCAATGCGCTGGATATCGACACCCGCCGCGTGGTCTGGCGGCGCGTGGTCGACATGAACGACCGGGCGCTGCGTCAGGTGAATGTCTCGCTTGGCGGCGTGTCGAACGGTTTCCCGCGCGAGGATGGCTATGACATTACCGTGGCCTCCGAGGTCATGGCTATCCTGTGTCTGGCGCGGGATCTGCCAGATCTGCAGGAGCGGCTTGGGCGGATGATCGTCGCCTACCGCCGGGACAAGAGCCCGGTCTATTGCCGCGACATCAAGGCCGATGGTGCGATGACGGTATTGCTGAAGGATGCGATGCAGCCGAACCTTGTGCAGACGCTCGAGAATAACCCGGCTTTCGTGCATGGCGGGCCGTTCGCGAATATCGCCCATGGCTGCAATTCGGTGATCGCGACGACGACCGCGCTTCGGCTGGCGGATTACGTGGTGACCGAAGCCGGGTTCGGGGCCGATCTTGGGGCGGAGAAATTCCTCAATATCAAGTGCCGCAAGGCCGGGCTGGCACCGTCCTGCGTGGTGCTGGTGGCGACGGTGCGGGCGATGAAGATGAACGGCGGTGTCGCCAAGGACGATCTTGGTGCGGAGAACGTGGCCGCTGTTCTCGCCGGGTGCAGCAACCTTGGGCGCCATATCGAGAACCTCGGGCAGTTCGGCGTGCCGGTAGTCGTGGCGATCAATCATTTCGTCACCGATACCGAGGCCGAGGTCGATGCGGTGAAAGGATTTGTCTCTTCGCTGGGGGCCGAGGCGGTGCTGTCGCGGCACTGGGAACTGGGCTCGGAAGGTTCCGCCGATCTGGCGGCGAAAGTGGTCGAGGTGATCGACCGGGGCGAGGCCGACTTCGCGCCGCTTTATCCGGACGAGATGTCTCTGGCGGACAAGATCACCTCTGTTGCCACTCGTATCTATCGCGCCGACGACGTGGTCATGTCACTGGCGGTGAAACGTCAGCTGGAAGCCTGGGAGGCACAAGGATATGGCGATCTGCCGGTTTGCATGGCCAAGACGCAGTATAGTTTCACGACCGATCCGACCCAGCGCGGCGCGCCGAGCGGGTTCAGCGTGCCGGTGCGCGAAGTGCGCCTGAGCGCGGGGGCCGGGTTTGTCGTGGCGATCTGCGGCGAGATCATGACGATGCCGGGCCTGCCGCGCCAGCCGGCGGCGGAAACGATCCGGCTGAACGCCGAGGGGCAGATCGAGGGATTGTTCTGACGCGGGCGTCGCGCGGGGCGTGAGGTTGGGACCGCCTCCGGCGGCCGTATTTGAAACGAGAAGAAGAAGGTGAGCGCATGGTCGCGAAAATCATAGACGGCAAGGAATTCGCGGCGCGGGTGCGTGGCGAGGTTGCGGCGCAGGTTTCGGCCCTGGCCGGGCACGGTCAGCCCGGGCTGGCGGTGGTGCTGGTGGGCGAGGACCCGGCGAGCCAGGTCTATGTGCGCTCAAAGGGCAAGATGACCGTCGAGGTGGGGATGAAGTCGGTGGAGCACAAGCTGCCGGCCGAGACCTCGGAGGCGGAGCTGCTGACCGTGATCGCGGATCTGAATGCGGATGAGAGCATTCACGGGATTCTCGTGCAACTGCCGCTGCCGGGTCACATGAATGAGGATCTGGTGATCAATGCCATCGATCCGGCCAAGGATGTGGACGGGTTTCATATTTCGAACGTCGGGTTGCTGGGCACGGGGCAGAAAAGCATGGTGCCTTGTACGCCGCTGGGCTGCCTGATGATGCTGCGCGATCACCATGGGTCGCTTTCGGGGATGGATGCGGTGGTGATCGGGCGTTCGAACATCGTGGGCAAGCCGATGGCGCAGCTTTTGCTTGGCGACAGCTGCACGGTGACGATCGCGCATTCGCGGACCAAAGACCTGGCCGATGTGGTGCGGCGCGCGGATATCGTGGTGGCGGCGGTGGGCCGGCCCGAGATGGTGCCAGGCGACTGGATCAAGGAGGGGGCCACGGTAATCGACGTCGGTATCAACCGGATCGATGCGCCGGAAAAGGGCGAGGGCAAGACCCGGCTGGTCGGCGACGTGCATTTCGAGAGCGCGGTCGAACGGGCCGGAGCGATCACGCCGGTGCCGGGCGGGGTGGGGCCGATGACCATAGCCTGCCTGCTGGCCAATACGCTGACCGCGTTCTGCCGGTCGAAAGGATTGCCGGAGCCGGAGGGGCTGACCGTCTAGTCGGTTCAGTTACGCGGGCGCGATGGGGATCATCGTGCCCTGCATCACGGCGATGAGGGTTTCGCGGCCCTTGTCGTCGATGGCGTGGATGTCGCTGCTGACCACGACGATGCGCCGGCCGGATTTGATGACATGGCCGGTGGCGCGGAGTTCGGCGCCTTTGGCCGGGGCAAGCAGGTTGATCTTGATCTCGGCGGTGAGCACGTTCCAGCCGGGATCGAGCGCGCTGATCGCCGCGTAACCGGCGGCTGTGTCGCCGAGGGCAAACGTCAGCGCGGCGTGCCCATAGCCGTTTTGTTGTTTCGTACCCGGCAGGATCGGGGCGGCGATCTGCACCTCTCCCTTTTGGATGGTGGAAATCCGCGCGCCGATGGTTTCCATCATGGTCTGGGAGGCAAAGCTGTCCCGGATCAGGGATTTGTGGCTTGCATCCAATTCGGTGGTCATTCGGCGTTTCCTTTGTCTCAGCGCGGCATTGGTACGGCGTATGCCCGGGGGCCGGTGAGAATGGCAAGCGCGTCGGGGCGCATCAGGGTGGTAAGCGTGGCATCGTGGCTGTGCAATCCCCCTGTATAGGTGCCATAGGCGGGCATGATGATGCGGTCTCGATCCGACAGAAAAGCGGCACGGGTGATGCGGCGGGCGCGGGTCGTGAGGCTGGCCTTGGGGTGGTAATGGCCCGAGATCTCGCCGCGCGCGCCGGTCTGTGCGATATGGCGGAAGATCAGCGGCCCAAGCGCCAGTTCGGCCAGATGTGTGCCGCCAAGGTCGACAGGGCCGGAGTCGTGATTGCCCTCGATCCAGATCCAGCGGCGGCCCGCCTGCATCCGGGTGAGCGCGGCCTGATCCTCTGCCGCGAGGGCGCGGGCGGCGTCGAGATCGTCGAAACTGTCGCCAAGACAGATGACCGTGGCGGGTTTCATGCGGTCGAGATCGTCGGCGAGGCGCAGCAGGGTGTCGCGGGTTTCATAGGGGGGCAGGATGGTGCCGCCGCGCCGGGCGATGCGCTCGGATTTCCCGAGATGCAGGTCAGAGACGCAGAGTAGCCGTTCTGCGGGCCACCAAAGCGCGCCAGAGCCCAGCGCGACGAGCTTGGCACCGGCAAGGGAAAGGGAGCAGTTGTTCATGCTCCGTTCCTTGCTCAGGGCGGGCGGTTTTGCAAGCGGTTTCAGGCGGTGCCGGTCAGATCGGCGATCCCGGCGGTTTCCAGCAGGCGCTCGGCCTCTTCGGCAAGCAGGCGTTCCTCGGCGGCGCCTTCGACCGGGACGCGGCCCATCTCGAGCAACAGCGGCGCGGCGAGCGGAGTGACGCGGGACAGGCGCTTGTGATCGATGCGGCCCTGAATGCGCGCGACCATTTCCTCGATGCGGCCGAAATCGACGAGGCCGGTGTGGGCTTCTTCGCGGGTGATCTTGAGCATCAGGTGGGTCGGGTCGTATTTTTGCAGCGTGTCATAGAGAATGTCGGAGGAAAATGTCGCCTGCCGCCCGGATTTGCGCGCCGAGGGGGTGTTGCGTTCGATCAGGCCGGCAATCGTGGCCGAGGCGCGAAAGGTGCGTTTCATCACCGCGTTCCCGGCAAGCCAGCTGTCGAGACCGTCCTGCAGGGCAGCAAGGTCGAAGAGCGGCGCGGGGTCGTCGAGCCGGTCGAGGCCCCAGATCAGCGTCGCGTAATCGGTGGCGACAAAGCCAAGCGGGTGCAGTCCGATCTCCTCCATCCTCTTGGTCAGCAAGAGGCCGAGGGTCTGCTGTGCGTTACGACCAGCAAAGCCGTAGACGCAGGTATGTTCGCGCCCGTCATGGGGAAAGCTCTCGATCAGCAACCGGCCTCGTTCGGGCAGACGCGAGACATCGCGCTGGAGCGCCAGCCATTCGGCGGTATGGGGCGGAAGCTCGGGCCAGTTTTCCTGCTGGAACATGCGCAGGATGCGGTCGGAAAGCTGGGTGGAGGTTGCGAACTTGGTCCCGGCAAAGGTGGCGATCTTGGGTTTCTTATCGGCGCGGCGGGTGACTTCGACCGTCATTTCGCGCAGCCCCTCGTAGCGCACGATCTGGCCGCCGATCAGGAAGGTATCGCCGGGGGTGAGCGAGGCGGCAAAGCCTTCCTCGATCTCGCCCAGCGGCTTGCCGCCCCGGTTGCGGCGCAGGCGCACCTTGAGCGTATCGGTATCCTGGATCGTGCCGAGGTTCATACGGATGCGTTGGGTGGCGCGGGGATCGCGCAGCTGCCAGAGCCTGTCGGGGCGCTGCTTGAGCCTTTGCCAGCGGTCATAGGCGGCCAGCGCATAGCCACCGGTGGCGCAGAAATCGAGACACTCGTCGAATTCGGCACGGGTCAGGGCGGCATAGGCCCCGGCGGTCGTGACCTCGTCATAGAGCGTGTCGGCATCGAAAGGACCGGCGCAGGCGGCGATCAGGATATGCTGGCAGAGCACGTCGCGCGGGCCGGGGCGGCGTGGCTCGCCATCCAGATCGCCTTCGCGGACGGCTTCGAGCGCGGCGACGCATTCCACCACTTCGAACCGGTTGGCGGGCACCAGCAGCGCCTTGGAGGGCGCGTTATAGCGGTGATTGGCACGACCGATCCGCTGCACCAGCCGTTTGACGTTTTTCGGGGCGCCGATCTGGATCACCAGATCGACATCGCCCCAGTCGATGCCAAGATCGAGCGAGCCGGTGCAGACGATGGCGCGCAGCTCTCCCCTCACCATCGCCGCTTCGACCCGCTGGCGCTGGGTCTTGTCGAGGCTGCCATGGTGGATGCCGATGGGCAGGCTGTCGTCATTGGCAAGCCATAGATTGTGAAAGAATATCTCGGCCTGCGCCCGGGTGTTGTGAAAGATCAGCGTGGTCTTGTGGGCCTTGACCTGTTCCAGAACCGCCGGGATCGCATGGGCGGCGCCACCCCCGGCCCAGGGTGGGCGTTCCTCGGTCGTCAGCATCTGGATGTCCGGGGCGGGGCCGGGATCGGCCAGCAGGATGTCGCAGGGGTCCGGGTGGCGCGCGAGCAGGGTGGCGATGGCGGCGGGGTCGTCCACTGTCGCCGACAGCCCGACGCGACGCAGATCCGGGCAGAGCGTCTGCAGGCGCGAGAGGGCGAGGAACAGCTGATCGCCACGCTTGCTTTCCGACAGGGCGTGGATTTCGTCGATGACAATGCGCTTCAGCCCGGCAAAAATGCGGGGCGCGTCCTCGTATGAGATCAGCAGCGCAAGGCTTTCCGGCGTGGTCAGCAGGATCTGCGGGGGATCGACCCGCTGACGTTTCTTCTGAGTGGCGGTGGTGTCGCCGGTGCGGTCCTCGATGCGGATGTCGAGCCCCATCTCGGCCACCGGTCCGGTCAGGTTGCGTTTAATATCGGCGGCCAGCGCCTTGAGCGGGCTGACATAGAGCGTGTGCATGCCCGCGCGCGGAGTCTTGGCAAGATCGACGAGGGTGGGCAGGAAACCCGCCATTGTCTTGCCGCCCCCCGTAGGGGCGATCAGCAGGGTGGCGGGGTTGTCGGCGCGCTCCAGCATGGCGCGCTGATGCGGATGGATCTCCCATCCGCGTTTCTCGAACCAGCCGGTGATGATCGGGGGAATTGCACTCATGCAGGGGATGTAGGGCGCGAGCCCGCCATTGGGAATGTCACCCCGAGGCGGTTTCGCGCATATGCGCCACGATTTCAGCGACTTCTTCGGTGAAACGGTCAGGGCCGACCTGCGCGGATTCGTCCGTCCAGGCGCTGAAGCGTTCCATCAGCGGGATGAAGGTGGCGATTTCCTCTTCGCTCCAGCCCGACAGGAATTCGCCCATAACAAGGAATTTGAACCGGCGCACGGCATCGACCACCGCCTCTCCCTTGTCGGAGAGTTCCACGATGGTGCGGCGCGCATCCTGCTGGCTGACCGCCCGGCGGGCGTAGCCGCGTTCGATCAATTCGCTCACAAGGCGCGAGGCGCGGGAAGGGTCGATGCGCAGCCGTTCCGCGATGGTGGAGACCATCGTTTCCTGCTGCTGGTCGGCGCCGAATTCGTTCAGCGGCGCGCGGATTGCGACCAGCACGTCAAGCTGCGCAAGATCGAGTTCGTCCTTGAGTTCGAGCGCTTTCAACGCGCTATGGCCCAGTTCCTGCTTGGACACGCGGCGACGCCAGCGTTGCAGCACCGCATCAAGCGTCAGCGAGGCATCGGCAACTCGACCGTCGATTCCGGCCTTGGCCAGAAAGGCCTTTAGATTGGTGTCGCGCGTGGATATCGATCCGTCCTCCGGTTGGTTGAGCCGCATATTCCACAAAAACATGCTGCGCCGCAATACATGCCGTTGACATGTAATTGTTCGTGACACATATATGATTGCAACACAGGGCTTACCATACTCCCCCCTGAGCCCGGGATGGCCGTTCAAGCCCATGAAATGCGCCGTCCCGGCTCTTTTTTGTTCGCTAGGTTTGAAAATTGTCTGACGTACACCCGAACCCCGATTCTTCTGCCGATGATGCGCTGGACTGGACCCGCATTCGCGTGGTCCTGTCTGCCGTTGCGGTCACGCTTTTCCTGGCCTCGCTGGGGCAGACCGTTGTTACCACCGCCTTGCCCACGATTGTCGGAGAACTGGGCGGTCTGGACCAGATCACATGGGTGATCACTGCCTATTTGCTGGCCGCCACGGTGGCCGCGCCCATTTTCGGCAAGCTGGGTGATCTGTTCGGGCGCAAGGCGATCCTGCAATCGGGGATCATTGTGTTTTTGACCGGGTCGATCATCTGTTCGCTGGCCCCGAATATCTGGCTTCTGGTGCTGGGACGCGCGGTACAGGGGCTTGGTGGCGGTGGGCTTATCGTGGTGTCGATGGCCACGATTGCCGACGTGCTGCCACCGCGTCAGCGGGGCCGGTTCCAGGGGCTGATGGGCGCGGTGTTCGGCATGTCGACGGTGATCGGGCCGCTCGCGGGCGGGTTCATCGTGCAGCATATCAACTGGCACTGGATCTTTCTGATGAACCTGCCGCTGGGCGTGCTGGTCTTTGTCGTGCTGGCCTTTGCGCTGGAAACGCCGGAGCCGGGCAAACGGCCCAAGATCGACTATATTGGCGCCTCGTGCCTTGCGCTACTGTTGTCGGTTCTGGTGATCGTGGCAAGCCTTGGCGGGCAGACATTCGCATGGGACAGCGCCACCATGCTGGCGCTTTATGCCGGCGCGGTGACCGCCCTTATCGGTTTCCTCGTGGCCGAGACCCGCGCGCCGGAGCCGCTTTTGCCGCTGAGCCTGTTTAAAATCAACAACTTCATCGTGTCGAACTCGGTCGGTTTCATCACCGGGATCTGCATGTTCACGACGATCACCTTCGTTCCGTTCTTCATGCAGGTGGTGAAAGGCGTCTCGCCCTCGGCTTCGGGGATGTTCACCTTTCCGATGATGGTCGGGCTGATCACCGCTTCGACGCTGTCCGGTCAGTTCATGTCACGGACCGGGCGGTACAAGTATCTACCGGTGTTCTCGACCCTGTTGCTGGGGCTGGCGATGACGCTGATGGCGACGCTGACACCACATACCCCGAATGGGCTGATCGTGCTCTTCATGCTGATGACGGGCCTGGGGATCGGGCCGGTGATGGGCGTCGGAGTGACCGCGATCCAGAACTGCGTGCCGCCGCGTATGGTCGGGGTCGGGACGGCCAGCGCCAATATGTTCCGCATGATCGGGGGCTCGCTGGGTACGGCAGCCTTTGGTGCGCTGTTCGCGGTCGGTCTTGGCCGCCATCTGGGCGATGTGCTGCCCGGCACCAATCCGCGCGGGTTGAGCGCCCAGACTATCTCGGCGATGGATGACGGGATGCGCGAAGCGGTGGTGCAGGGGATCGCCCATGCGCTGCACCCGGTGTTCTGGTCCGCCGCCGTTCTAGCTTGTATTGCCAGCGGCATCGCCATGCTGATGATCGAGCGGCCGCTGTCGGATACCCTGCCGGGCGCCAAGGTTTCGCGGACACCGGCGCAGACGGCGCAGTCGGTGGGGCAGACCCCGGCGGAGTAATCTTACCGGTTTCGCGGCTTGGCACGCAGGGTCGGATCGGCCTGCGTCGGGTCCTCGGGCCAGGGGTGCTTGGGGTAGCTTGCCCGCATGTCCTTGCGCACATCCGCATATGACCCGGCCCAGAACCCCGGCAGGTCGCGGGTGATCTGGATCGGGCGCTGGGCGGGTGACAAGAGCGTGATCTTGAGCGGCACGCCGCCGCTGGTCGGGTGCCGGGTGACGCCAAATACCTCTTGCAGACGCAGCGAAATCTCGGGGCCGTCCTCACCGTAGGTGATGGGCACCTCGCGGCCGAGCGGGGTGGTGAACCGGGCCGGGGCCTCGCGGTCGACAAGCTGCTGCTGGTCCCAGTTCAGCATCGCGCGCAGGGCGGGGAGGACATCGAACCCTTTCCAGTCCTGCGCGGAACGCACGCCCGAGAGCATCGGCAAAAGCCAGTCCTCGAGGCTCTCCATCAGCGCAGTTTCGGTCATGGCGGGCAGGTCCGCGCCCTCGGCCCGGACCAGTTCGACCCGCGCGGCAAAGCGCCATGCCGCGCCTTTCAGCCGCAAGCCAAGTATGCGGACACCGTCCAGCATGGCGCGGGCGATGGCCTCGTCCGGCGCGTCTTTCCAGATCCGGTCCGAAAGCGTGATCGCGCCGAACCTTTCCTGCTGCCGCGCCACCACGCGATTGTCGCGCCGGGACCATTCGCAGATGTCGTGCCAGCCGATCTGATCCGCAAAGAGGTCTCGAATCTCGGATTCGGTGATCTGGGTGGCTAGCCGGATGCGCGCCTCGCGCGGGTTGCCGTCGGTGTCGATTGCCACGAGGTAGGGCGCATTGGCAAGTGGATCGGACTCCGTCAATACCGCGCCTTTTCCACCCGAGAGCACATAGCGCGCGGCATCGCCCTTGCGGCGCTGGCCGATCCTGTCGGGATAGGCGAGCGCGGCCATGGTGGCGGGGCTGTGCGCTCCGGTCGCGCCCTGCTGGCCGGCCAGACGTTTGCTTTCCGTTCGGATGCGTTCGACCACGCCCCGGTTCAGCTCATACCGGTGCTGGCGGGCAAAACCGCTGGGATCGCGCAGGGCTTTCAGGCGCAGCGCCAGATCAACGGGCGCACCCCGCAGGGGGTCACGCTCGGCCATCAGTGCGGCAAGGGGGGCTGCGTCACTGCCCGCGATGACCAGCATGTGCGCCAGACGCGGGTGCAGGGGCAGGGCAGAGAGGGCGCGCCCATGCTCGGTAATGCGGCCCGCATCGTCCAATGCGCCGAGCATATGCAGCAGGGTCTGCGCCTCGGCCATCGCACCTTCGGGCGGGGCGGTCAGAAAGGGCAGATCGCACGGCTGCGCGCCCCAGAGCGCCAGTTCCAGCGCCAGACCGGTGAGGTCCGCCGCCTCGATCTCGGCCGGGGGAAAAGCGGCAAGCGCGCCTTCCTCGCCACGGGTCCAAAGCCGGTAACAGGTGCCTTCCGCCACACGTCCGGCGCGGCCCCGGCGCTGTTCCGCCTCGGCGCGGGTGACGCGCTCGGTCACCAGCCGCGACATGCCCGAGCCGGGATCGAACCGCGCGCGGCGCGACTGGCCCGCATCCACCACGACGCGGATGTCTTCGATGGTGAGTGACGTTTCGGCGATGGAGGTCGCAAGGACGACTTTCCGGCCCTTGGCAAGCGGAGCTATGGCGGCGCGCTGGGCGTCGAATTTCATCGCGCCGAAGAGCGGGCGGATCTGGCATTCCTGCGGCAGACGGGCGCTTAGCATGGTTTCGACACGGCGGATTTCGCCCTCGCCGGGGAGGAAGACCAGAATGCCGCCGCCGGTGGCGCGGGTTTCCTGTTCGGCCTGCACCACAAGGTCCGCCAGCGCGTCAAGCCGCCGCGCCTGTGGCCCGAGCGGCCGGTCGAGCCAGCGGGTTTCGACCGGGTAACTGCGCCCCTCCGAGGTAACGAGCGGGGCATCCATCAGCGCGCCAACTGGCCCGGCATCCAGCGTGGCCGACATGGCCAGCAGGATCAGGTCGTCGCGCAGGGCGCCCGCGACCTCGAGGCAAAGCGCGAGGCCAAGATCGGCGTTCAGGGAGCGTTCGTGGAATTCGTCGAAGATCACCGCACCCACGCCCGGCAGGTCCGGGTCGGATTGCAGCATCCGGGTTAGGATGCCTTCGGTGACAACCTCGATCCGCGTGGCCTTTGAGGTCTTGGATTCGCCGCGAATGCGATAGCCCACGGTCTGCCCGACCGGTTCGCCAAGACTGTCCGCCATGCGTTCGGCTGCGGCTCGGGCGGCAAGGCGGCGGGGTTCGAGCATGACGATGCGCCCCTTGGTCAACCCGGCGTCGAGCATCGCCAGCGGCACGCGCGTTGTCTTGCCCGCGCCGGGGGGCGCCTGCAGCACGGCGCGGCCACGGTCGCGCAGGGCGTCGATCAGGTCGGGCAGGGCCGCGTCGATGGGCAGGGTGGTCTTTGACATGGCTCGCTTATCGCCAAAGCGGCGGGCAAGGTCCAGCGTGCTGCTCTGGACATTGCGGGGCCCGATGCGTCATGTATCCGAGGCGAAAAGACGGGACGCAGGCATGGATATCAAAGAGCTGGGCGCAAAGATCCTCACGGGCGACCGGCGCGCGCTGGCGCGGGCAATCACGCTGGTGGAAAGCCGCCGCGACGATCATCGCGCCGCCGCCGGAGAGCTGCTGGATGAATTGGCAGGGTCAGGGCGCGAGGCACTGCGGATCGGTCTTTCCGGCACGCCGGGGGTGGGCAAATCCACCTTTATCGAGAGTTTCGGCATGATGCTGACCGGGCAGGGGCTGCGCGTCGCGGTGCTGGCTGTCGATCCGTCGAGCGCGCGCTCGGGCGGATCGATCCTTGGCGACAAGACCCGGATGGACCGTCTGTCGCGCGATCCCAACGCCTTTATCCGGCCCTCGCCCAGCCAGACGCATCTGGGTGGGGTGGCGCGCCGCTCACGCGAGGCGGTGGCGCTTTGCGAGGCGGCGGGGTTCGATGTGGTGTTGATTGAAACCGTGGGCGTCGGCCAGTCGGAAACCGTGGTGGCGGAAATGTCCGACCTCTTCGTGCTCTTGCTGGCCCCGGCGGGTGGCGATGAATTGCAGGGGGTCAAGCGCGGCATCATGGAGATGGCCGACCTGATCCTTGTGAACAAGGCCGATGGCGATCTGAAAGCCACCGCCACGCGCACCTGTAGCGATTACGCGGGCGCGCTGCGGCTCTTGCGCAAACGCCCGCAGGATCCCGAGGGTTTTCCGAAGGCGCTGATAGTTTCGGCGGTCGAGGAAAGCGGTCTGGACAAGGCATGGGAAGAAATGCGCGCGCTAACCGACTGGCGGCGCGAGAACGGTCACTGGCAGGGACGGCGGGCGGCGCAGGCGCGGTACTGGTTCCGGCAGGAGGTGCAGCAGGCGCTGATGTCGCAGCTTGAAACCCCGGCCATGCGCGCGCTGATGGAAGAGCTTGGCGACAAGGTGGCCGACGGCGATATGGCCCCGGTCATGGCGGCGCGCGAAATCCTCGGCAGGCTGGGTGAAACGCCTGCCGAGCCGGACTAGGGCGGATTTGCGGGGAAAGCCGGTCTTCGCCCTTGACGCTTGCTGCGATTCCCCCTAAACGCAGCAAACGAATTCAGGGCGCGGCGATTTGCGGCGTCCTTATGTTTTGACCGGGCCACCTGACGCGCCCGATGACGAACCAGAGGATGATCTCATGTCGCGCGTTTGCGAATTGACCGGAAAAGGCCCGATGTCTGGCAACAATGTCAGCCACGCCAACAACAAAACCCGTCGGCGTTTCCTGCCGAACCTGAACGACGTTACCCTGCAGTCCGAAACGCTCGGTCGCGGCATCAAGATGCGCATCTCCGCATCTGCGCTGCGCAGCGTTGACCACCGCGGTGGGCTCGACAAGTTCCTTGCAAAAGCCAAGGACACTGAACTGTCGACCCGCGTTCTGAAGATCAAGAAAGAGATCGCCAAAGCTTCCGCTTCGGCCTGATCCGTTTCTGACGATCACGAAATGCAAAGCTCCGCTTCGGCGGGGCTTTTTGCGCTTGTCGCGCCTGTTGGAATACAACGTAACGAGGAGAGAACCATGTCGGGCAAAACGATCCTGCTGGGGGGCGTCATGGCGGCGCTGGCGTCTGTGGCGATGGCCGGAGAGAGCATCGAGGTACGCGACGGTTACCTGATCACATCGCGCCCGAACGCGCCTACGGCGGCGGCCTTCATGGAGCTTGCGAACAGCGGCGATCAGGATGACCGGCTGGTGTCGGCCGCGAGCGAGGCCGCCTCGATGGTGGCGCTGCATACGCATGATGTCGACGACAACGGCGTGGCCCGGATGGGAGAGATCGAGGGTGGTCTGCCCGTAACCGCTGGGTCGACGCGCGCGTTGGAACGGGGCGGCGACCATATCATGCTGATGGGATTGACGCGCCCGCTGAATGATGGCGACACGGTGCCTGTCACGCTGACCTTTGAGCGGGCAGGCGAGATCACCATCGACCTGCCGGTCAATCCGGTCCGTTAAGACCCCAATAGCTCGCTGACCCAGGCCGGGACGGTCTGTCCCGCCGGGCCGGGGCGGGTTTCTGCGAAATCGGACACGACAGCGGACGGGTCGAGATTCAACTCGATCGTGTGAGCGCCCGATGCGGCGGCCTCTTGAACAAAGGCGGCGGCGGGGTAGACTTGGCCCGAGGTGCCGATGGCGGCGAAGAGGTCCGCCTCGGCGAGATGGGCAAAGATCTCCTCCATGTGATAGGGCATTTCGCCGAACCAGACGACATCGGGCCGTGCGGTCGGATTGGCGCATTGAGGGCAGGGCTCTCCGACCGCCATGCTCTCGGGGGCGGTCCATCGGTGACCGCAGGCGGCGCAGAGCGCCCCGGCGAGTTCACCGTGCATGTGAATGACCGAGTCAGACCCGCCGGCCTCGTGCAGGGCATCGACATTCTGCGTCACGATCACTACCTCGCCCGGCCATTCCTGCTGCAACCGGGCCAGCGCCTGATGGGCGGGGTTGGGCGCGGCTTTTGCGGCGGCCTGACGACGCTGGTTGTAAAACTCCTGAACCAGCGCGGGGTTGCGGGCAAAGCCCTCGGGCGTGGCGACATCCTCGATCCGGTGCTGCGACCAAAGCCCGCCCTCGTCCCGGAACGTGCCCATGCCGCTTTCTGCGGATATGCCCGCCCCGGTCAGGATGACGATCTTTTCGGGCCTTCTCTGGCTGGTCATGGCAGGCGCTTTCCCTCTAGTCTCTTGCCCGGACCCTAACCAAGAGCGATGCCCGATGCCCAGAAGAATTCTCTTTGTCTGCCTTGGCAATATCTGCCGTTCTCCCGCCGCCGAAGGGGTGATGCGGGTGCGTCTGCCGGGGTATGAATACGACAGCGCGGGCACCTCGGGCTGGCATGTCGGAGAGCCGCCTTATCCGCCGATGCGCCGGGCCGCCGCCGAGCGCGGCTATCCTATCGACGATCTCAGGGCACGGCAGTTTTCGCCCGGTGATTTCGACGCCTTCGACCTGATCGTTACGATGGATGACGACAATCTTGCAGCGGTCGAGGCGATGCGCCCGCAAGGGTCCGACACGCGGGTTGTGCGCTGCGTCGATTTCCTGACCGACCCGGTGAGCAATCACGTGCCCGATCCCTATTATACCGGCGATTTCGAAACCGTTCTGGATATGCTGGAAGAGGCCGCGCCCGGTTTGGAAGTGGCGATGAAGCAGGCAGAAACGGGCGGACTATTAAGCAAAACCAAATCTGGGCGGTCCTGATTCGGAATCTCACATCTTGGCCATTGTCTTGCCGTGATCGCGTGCGTTGATGGATGAAACGCAGCCTTTGACGTGGTTTCATGCGATCAGCGACACGCATATCCAGACCGACAGCGCGGCGGGTTTCAGCCCGCTCGCAGGCCTCAGGAGTCGATGACGCTGAAGCGTCCCGACAGCCACGGGAGCTGCGTCAGCGCCGGATCGATCACGTGGTTCTGCACGAGGTGCCGCATCGTGCGGGAGACGTCGCGGGGCACCTGATCGACCCAGTCGGTCCCGGCGAACAGCGAGATATTGCGCGAGAAGGCGCCAAAGGGCAGCGGGAAAACATCGATATCCGGATGCGAACGCGCCGCGCGCATATAGCCAAGCGGCGTGGTGATCGCCCAGCCGATACGCCGCGCCACCATCGCCATCAGCGCCGGGTTCGAGCCGATCTCGAAACGGGTTTCAAAATCGAGTTTCTGGCGCGCAAGATGGGCTTCGATCTGTCGGGCGATCAGCTGGTCGCGGCTGTAGCGCAGCAACGGAAGCTCGGCCAGATCGCCCATGATATCGTTCTTGTTGCGCACGATCCCATGCGGCGCGACAAGGATGAATGGGTCACGCACGATCGGGTATTCGGTAATGCCCGGCGCCACGTCGCCGGTACTCGCGGCCACCGCCATGTGCAATTCGCGCGCCTTCATCGCCTCCTGGATCTGCGTGCTCGACGCGGTGATCAGCTTGAAACGGCATTTGGTCAGGCTTTCGGCCAGAACGGTGGCAAGGCGCGGTGTAAGATCGCTGTCGAAATCGTCGATCAGCCCGACAGAGAGCGTGCTGAGATGGCTGAGATCCATCACCGTCAATTCGCTCTGGGCAAGGCGCAACTCGTTCAGCACGGCCTCGGTACGCGCAAGAAAGCTGCGACCGGCGGGGGTGACGCGCATGGGGCGGCGGCTGTGGTCCACCAGTTCGGTGCCCAGCGCGCTTTCGAGATTACGCAACTGCTGGCTCACGGCGGGCTGACTGAGGCCGGTCATATCGGCCGCCTGTGCCACCGATCCCGTCGAGGCCAGCGCCTCGAAAACTTCGAGCCCGCGCAGGGTGACACCTTTGATAAGCAGCTTTTTGACCTCCGGGGTTTCACTATTTGTGAAACTCCGGCTGTTAAGGGTCAAGGGCCAAATCCGAAAGGCTCCGCATGATGGCGACGCACTATCTCAAGCACTCCACGATCCCCGATCACGGGTCAGACGAAAAGACTGTTGCGATCGTGCAGTCGATGCTCGCCCGGATCGCCGAAGAGGGCGAGGCCGCGGTCCGGGACTATGCCGAAACGCTGGACGGCTGGACCGGGCCGATTGTCGTGACCGAGGCGCAGATTGCAGCAGCGGCGGGACAACTGCCCGAGGATCTCAAGGCTGACATCCGCTATGCCCATGAAAACATTCGCGCCTTTGCCCTTGCCCAGCGGGCCAGCGCGCATGATATGGAAATCGAACTGCGCCCCGGACTTTTCGCCGGTCAGCGCCATATCCCACTGACAACCGCCGGTTGCTACGTGCCGGGCGGGCGCTATGCCCATATCGCTTCGGCGCTGATGTCGATCACCACGGCGCGGGCAGCTGGTGTCAGCAATGTGATCGCCTGCACCCCCGCGCGCGGAGCCGAGGGGCCGGCCGCGGCCGTGCTTTACGCGATGCAGCTTGCCGGGGCGGATTGTATCCTGACCCTGGGAGGTGTGCAGGGGATCGCCGCTTTGGCGCATGGCCTGTTCGGCGGTGCGCCCGCCGATATCCTCGTTGGGCCGGGCAATCAGTTCGTGGCCGAGGCCAAGCGCCAGATGTTTGGCCCTGTCGGTATCGACATGTTTGCGGGGCCGACGGATTCCTTGATTGTGGCCGATGACACGGCGGATGCGCTGACCGTGGCCTGGGACCTTGTGGGGCAGGCGGAACATGGCGCCAATTCGCCGGTCACGCTGATCACCGACGCCGCAAGCCTTGCGCGCGACGTGATGCGGCTGGTGCCGCGCTGTATTGCCGAATTGCCGGAGTCGAACGCGCAGGCCGCGCGTGCCGCCTGGGAGGCGATGGGCGAGGTGATCCTGTGCGAAATCCGCGAGGAGATGGCCGTCCAGGCCGATCTTGCCGGTCCCGAGCATCTGCATGTGCAGGCCCGCGACCTAGACTGGTGGAAAGATCGCCTGCGGTCCTATGGCTCGCTGTTCCTTGGTGAGAATACCACCGTTGCCTTTGGCGACAAGGCCGCCGGACCGAACCATGTGCTGCCCACGGCGGGCGCGGCGCGCTATACGGGCGGGCTGAGCGTGCACAAATTCCTCAAGACCGTCACATGGCAAAGGGTCGAGGATCAGGCGCTGCCCGATCTGGCGCAAGCGACCGCGAATATCTCGCGCCACGAGGGAATGGAGGGCCACGCACGCACCGCCGACATCCGGCTGGACCGGTTCAGCCCGCCGCCGATGGTTGCCAATAGTGGTAGTTAGGCCTCAGGTGCAGATCTTGGCGGCCTGATCGCCAAAATCGCGCCAGCGTTTCCAGAATGCGGAATGGGAGCTGCTGCTTGACTGACGGATTTCCTGTGCCGCGTGAGGATCGCCGAAAAAGCTGGCACCAAGACGTTGATCGCTGCCTGAAAGCGTCTGGTTGGCGACGCTTTGCACGCAGCTGCACCGTTGAACGGTCGCGCCCTTGCGACCCTGTTCAAGACAGGCGGAATTGATCGGCCCGCCGACGACCCGTGTCATTCCGCCGTGCCCGCGCTGCCCGCCGCCACAAGCCCCAAGCGCCGTGACCGCCAGTGCCAAAACCAACATACCCTTCATGCAAACTGCCCTTGTTTCGCCTGCGTTTTACCCCTGCCGGTGTATCCCCGGCTGCGGCGCAATATGAAGCATTCCGGGCAGTGGTTCAATCTGGTTGACCGTTCAAGTACTTCACGTTGCAAAGAGGAAATGGCTCTCGTTCAGGTTCGAATACTGGTTCTGAATGATGATATCGACGATGAGCACTTCGTTGGCAAAGCCGATGGTGTAGCGTTCATTGACATGGCTGATCGACAGGTCGTCGTAGGTGAGGCCGGTGCCGAAATGGGTGAGATCAATGGTCTCCCGGTCGAAATCCCTGATGTAGTCGGTCTCGCCATCCGCGATAAAGACAAAGTGATCGCGATCAGTGCCGCCATAGAGAATGTCTTCGCCTGCGCCGTCTATCAGCGTGTCCTCGCCGCTGGCGCCCTTTAACAGGTCATCGCCGTCGCGGCCGAAGAGGAAATCGTCTCCGCCGCCACCGATCAGCGTGTCATCGCCCTCGCGCCCGTCGAGCATATCGTTACCTCCCTGACCATAGAGCTTGTCCGACCCGTCATCGCCGATCAGAAAATCGTCGCCACCGCCGCCCTTGAGCTTGTCATTGCCGTCCCCGCCAAAAAGGCTGTCACTCCCGTCGCGACCGATCAGCTTGTCCTTGCCGTTGCCGCCGTCGATGGCATCGTCGCCATTACCGCCATCAATCCTATCCTTGCCGTCCAGCCCGGTGATCTGGTCAGCCTGGCCGGTGCCGCTGATCGTATCGTTCGTGTTGCTGCCCTCGATCACCGTGGATTCAGGTTTGAATTCAAAGGACTGAACAGAATCCTCCTGACCGCTGAGGGAAAAGAGGAATTGTTTTCCGCCGATCTCCGCCTCGTCGAGCTGAAGGATGAATTCCTCGGAATTGGGGCCGAAATCATAGCTGTCAATCCGGGTGAGCGCGCCGCGTTCAGACATTTGGAAAATCACCAGCGGGGTCTTGAACCCGCCCGCAGCAACGTAGTGCACGCCCTCGAATTCAAAGGCACGCAACACCCCGGCATCCGCGCCGGTCACCCAATCGTCAGCGGCAATCACCTGATCGACAAGCAGCAAATCTCCGTTTTCGTCGACCTCGTAGACAACCGCCCGTCCGCGATCGTCTTCGGTGACCACGGCAAAGCCGCGTTTGCCGATTTCGACGGTTTCGATGTCGCTGACGTTATGACGTTCGATGGCGCCGTCGTAATGGGGCGCGTCAAAGGTATGGGTAAGCGACCCGTCACGCTTGAACTGGTGCACCTGCAACTCGGGGCCCAGATCCTTGCTTGAAACAAGGAACGTCTTGCCACCCGCCGTCACCGTGTCGTTGATATAGGCCATCCCATGCTCAAGCTCGGTGGCGGCAAGCTCTTTTATCCGGCCGCTTTTGGCGATCTTGTAGGTGGTCACGACATCCTCGGCATAGGTGGTGGTGCCGGTTGTCGTATAAACCACGTCTTTCTTGCCAATTTTCAGGGTATTGAGCGGATAGCTCGTCAGCGGATCGGTGGCCTCGAAATCCACGATCACAGGCGCGCCGCTGGCGTTCAGCTTGATCGTGACGATGGCCTTGGTCGAGATATTCGGCGTCCCCGGTTCCGTGATATGGGTCGCGAGCAGCGCAAATTCCTTGCCGCCCTTTGTAAAGCTGAGCGGCTTGCTGCCCGCCATGTATCGGCCAAGGTCATCCTGAGTCCGGTTAGTCAGGTAGACGTCATCGACCGAGAGCTTGCCCGACCCGGCAATGTCGACAACGGCGATGCCGCCACCCACGCCGCTTGCCAGCAGGTGCGGCTTGCCCTTGATGGAGGTGAAATCGATGGCGAACGGCATGATGTAGCTGCTGCCATAGGCATGTTTATAGGAAAAATCACGCTCGTCCTGAAGCGAGCCGGTCCGGAGAATCGACATGAAAAATGACCTTGATGCTGTAATTGCCCTCTGACGCTACGAAGAGCTTTGAACCCTGTCAAACTTATTGGATCTGCCCTCACGTGGCGCTTGACCGATGCCGCGTTCCCATACATATCACCGCCATGACAGACCTCGCACATATCCGCAATTTCTCCATCGTCGCGCATATCGACCATGGGAAATCCACGCTTGCCGACCGGTTGATCCAGTCGACAAACACCGTCTCGGCACGTGAGATGAAAGAGCAGTTGCTCGACGCGATGGATATCGAACGCGAACGCGGCATCACCATCAAGGCGAACACTGTCCGGATCGAGTATATCGCGGATAACGGGGAGCTTTATGTCCTCAACCTGATCGACACGCCCGGCCATGTTGACTTTGCCTACGAGGTATCCCGGTCGATGCGCGCGGTGGAGGGGTCGCTGCTGGTCGTGGACTCGACCCAAGGGGTGGAGGCGCAGACTCTGGCGAACGTCTATCAGGCCATCGACGCGGATCATGAGATCGTGCCGGTGCTGAACAAGATCGATCTGCCGGCCTCGGAGCCCGACCGGGTGCGCGAGCAGATCGAGGATGTGATCGGCATCGATGCCTCTGAGGCTATGCTGGTTTCGGCCAAATCGGGCATCGGCATTCACGAAACCCTCGAGGCGATTGTGCACCGGCTGCCCGCGCCGACAGGGGATCGGGATGCGCCGCTCAAGGCGATGCTGGTCGACAGCTGGTACGATCCCTATCTCGGCGTTGTCGTGCTTGTCCGGATCATGGACGGCGTGATGAAAAAGAACGAGCGCGTGCGGTTCATGCAGAACGGCACCGTGCATCAGATCGACCGGATTGGTGTGTTCCGTCCCGCGATGCAGAACGTGGATGAGCTTGGCCCCGGTGAAATCGGGTTCATCACCGCATCGATCAAGCAGGTGCGCGACACCAAGGTGGGCGACACGATCACCCATGAGAAAAAGGGTGCGGACAAACCGCTTCCCGGCTTCAAACCGTCGATCCCGGTGGTCTTCTGCGGTCTCTTCCCGGTGGATTCCGCCGAGTTCGAGGACCTGCGCGATGCCATCGAGAAACTGGCGCTGAACGATGCGTCGTTCTCTTATGAAATGGAAACCTCGGCGGCGCTTGGGTTCGGGTTCCGCTGCGGTTTCCTCGGCTTGCTGCATCTTGAAGTGGTCCGCGACCGGCTTGAACGTGAGTACGATATCGAGCTTATCACCACGGCACCGTCGGTGGTTTACCATGTCTTCATGAAAGACGGGACGATGCAGGAGCTGCATAACCCCGCCGACATGCCCGACCTGACCTATGTCGATCACGTGGAAGAACCGCGGATCAAGGCCACGATCATGGTGCCTGACGATTACCTCGGCGACGTGCTGAAGCTGTGCCAGGACCGTCGCGGTATCCAGCAGGAGCTGACCTATGCCGGTTCGCGCCCGCTGGTGGTCTATGACCTGCCGTTGAACGAGGTGGTGTTCGATTTCTATGACCGTCTGAAATCGGTCACCAAGGGCTATGCCTCTTTCGATTACCAGATGATCGGCTACCGTCAGGACAATCTGGTCAAGATGCAGATCCTCGTGAACGATGAACCGGTCGATGCGCTGTCGATGATGGTTCACCGTGATCGCGCGGAAGCGCGCGGGCGGGCCATGTGCGAGAAGCTCAAGGAGCTGATCCCGCGCCACATGTTCAAGATCCCGATTCAGGCGGCGATCGGGGGCAAGGTTATCGCACGGGAGACGTTGTCGGCCATGCGCAAGGACGTGACCGCGAAATGTTACGGCGGTGACGCGACCCGTAAGAAAAAGCTGCTGGAAAAGCAGAAGGCGGGCAAGAAGAAGATGCGCCAGTTCGGCAAGGTGGACATCCCGCAGGAAGCGTTCATTTCCGCGCTCAAGATGGACGGCTGATATGTCCGGCTGCGTGACGTTTCGCGGCCGGAACATTTTCTATTCGAAAAAATGTCGGAAAATCCAAGTAATTGCTGCATGCGCAAAATAACTTTGCAATTGCAGCAATTGCGCGTGCTTTACCTTGCGTAAATTATACGCCGACCCTCGTGGAAATACCGATATGAATTGTGCGGCAGAAACCTAAATTAAGTCTGAACCAAAGCTTTCCGCCAATAGAACACCGGTCGATACAACAGGCGTATCGACGACATGCGAATGCCGGAAATGCGGTCGGTTGTGATTTGGTTGAAGAGGGGCCGAGGCCGCGGATTATTCCGCTTCGTCCTGGATATTGCGGCCGAGAGATTCAACGTCCTTGCCGAAACCCTTGGCGGTTTCACAGGCGGCGAGAGGCAGAAGGACGAGGGTGATGGCAAGGATGCGCAGCATGACAAAGCTCTTGATTCAGACGGGGTGAGACGCAGAATTCGGGCTTAATCTCGATATCTGCACGGCATATTCAACCACATCTAGTGGTTGCTGCGCAAGCGGGCAATGGCCTGAGACGACGATTGCCCGGCTATGTCAGCGTGCGGCCCGAAAAGTGTTCTCGCGCATGTTATTGCTGATCAGCACTGCCGCGACCATGGCCGCAAGCCCGGCCCAGCCGCCGATCAGATACCATCCGAGTACGTGTATCAGGTCGTTTCCATAAGCGAGAAGCCCCAAGGCACCTCCGAAAATGCCCGTCATAGAAGACGAGAGTATGTATCCAGTCATTCTGTCCGCCCTTACCCATCCAAGTCCTCTTATAGAGAATCAGGTGATTCCTGCCCAGACGGCATTCTTCAATTTTGAAGAATTAGTGACATTTGTGACCTTAGGTTACTAATTCAACGTATTAACAAATGTTAATGAATGCCCTGCGAGGCTCATAAATAACTGAATTGGCTATTCAATCGAGGAACACGCGCAGGGTGGCTTCGAATTCACGGGGCTTGTCTGCGTGGAGCCAGTGGCCCGCACCGGGCAGTTTTGCAAAGCGGGCAGAGGGGAACAGGCTGCGGATCTTGTCGCGATTGTCCGATGTTACGTAATCGGAATCGGCGCCGCTGAGGAACAGGGCAGGGCCGTCCCATTGCGCCTCGATATCGGGAAAGGCCATGATCTCGGGCATATTCGCTTCGAGCGCGTCGAGGTTCAGTTTCCACTTTTGGTTGGCGACATCGAGCGACTGGGTGAAAAAGCTTTGCAGGGCGGGTTCGACGCCAAGCTCGGCCAGTTGCTGCGCCGCCTCGGAACGACGGGTGACGCGCTCCAAATCCACCGCGCGCATCTTCTCGATAAAATGCAACTGCGTGTGGGTGTAGGCCACGGGGGCAATGTCCGCGATTACCAGACGGTTCAGGTGCTCGGGGTGGGTCAGGGCCAGCATCATCGCGGCCTTGCCGCCCATGGAGTGCCCAACCAGATCCACCGGGCCGGGCAGGGTGGCCATCACCTCGGCCAGATCATCGGCCAGATCGGCGTAGGTATGGCTGTCATGCCATGGGCTTTCGCCGTGATTGCGCAGATCGACGGCGATGACCTCGCGGCTGTCGGAGAGCCGTTTCGCAATCACGCCCCAGTTGCGGGCAGAGCCGAAAAGGCCATGCACGATGAGAAGGGGCGGGAGATCCGTGGCGGTGCCGTGGCGAATGGTGTTCAACATGACATCTTGTCTAGCGACTGCCCGGGATGGCTTCCAGCCCCATTGAGCACGCGCCGACAGCGCGCTATGTCTGGGGATGTGAGGGTGAGTGATGAGCCAGGTTCAGGAACAGACTTTAGAGCTGAAGAAATTAATGCGCGACAAACTCGGCGTGCGTGCGGGCAGCTTTTCTGTCGCGCTGCGCAAGGCCGGGCGTCGCCTGCCACGTTCAGTGCGCCGTTACGGGCGTGAACTGGCCAAGGCCGAAGGTTTGGCAGAACACCCCAAGCTGCGGAATACATTGGATGAATCGCGTCTTGATACGGCGGCGAGCCGCATTCGCGAACACCTCACCGGCATTAATGTTTCGGATCGCCGCAAGGGCTATTTCCTTGGCGTTCTGGGCGTGGTTGCGTTCAATATTCTGGTGATTGCCGCGATCCTGATGGCCATCCTGATGTGGCGCGGCTTTATCTGACAGCCTGTCGGACCCGCGTCGTCCGGGTGGAATGCCCCCCGAAATGAGGGGGTGATTCCCGTACACTACCTGTACACCCCCTGTACATCGGGCGTGCATCGGCGCCGGGGCTTTTGCCCCGGGCCTGTTTGATCAGGTCAGAGGTTGGGGTAGATCGGGAAGCGGGCGCAGAGCTCTTCCACTTCGGCTTTGACCTTTTCCTCGACCGCGCTGTTGCCGTCTTCGCCATTGGCGGCCAGACCGTCGACCACTTCGATGATCCAGTCCGCGATCTGGCGGAACTCGGCCTCGCCAAAGCCGCGCGTGGTGCCCGCGGGCGAGCCCAAGCGGATGCCGCTGGTCACGGTCGGTTTTTCCGGATCGAAAGGAACGCCGTTCTTGTTGCAGGTGATATGCGCGCGGCCCAGCGCCTTCTCAGTGGCGTTGCCTTTGACGTTCTTGGGGCGCAGATCGACGAGAACAACGTGGGTGTCGGTACCGTGGGTCACGGTGTCGAGTCCGCCCTTGATCAACTGGTCCGAGAGCGCCTGCGCATTGGTGACGACCTGCTTGATGTAGTCCTTGAATTCGGGACGCAGCGCCTCGCCAAAGGCGACGGCCTTGCCCGCGATCACATGCATCAGCGGCCCGCCCTGGATACCTGGGAAGATGGCCGAGTTGAACTTTTTCGCCAGCGCCTCGTCATTGGTGAGGATCATGCCGCCACGCGGACCACGCAGGGTCTTGTGGGTGGTGGTGGTCGCCACATGCGCGTGCGGGAACGGGGAGGGATGCTCGCCCGCCGCGACGAGACCGGCGAAATGCGCCATGTCCACGTGCAGGTAGGCGCCGACGCTGTCGGCAATCTCGCGCATGCGCGCAAAGTCGATCTGGCGCGGGATGGCAGAACCGCCGGCGATGATCAGCTTGGGCTTGTGCTCTTTCGCGAGTTCTTCGACCTGGTCGTAGTCCAGCAGGTTGTCCTGCTTGCGCACGCCGTATTGGATCGCGTTGAACCACTTGCCCGACTGGTTGGGCGCGGCGCCGTGGGTGAGGTGGCCGCCGGCGTCGAGGCTCATGCCGAGGATGGTGTCGCCGGGCTGCAGCAGCGCGGTGAAGACGCCCTGGTTGGCCTGCGAACCGGAGTTCGGCTGCACATTGGCAAATTCGCAGTCGAACAGCTTGCAGGCGCGTTCGATGGCGAGGTTCTCGGCGATGTCGACGAACTGGCAGCCGCCATAGTAGCGACGGCCCGGATAGCCTTCGGCATATTTGTTGGTCATCACCGAACCCTGCGCTTCCATCACGGCGGCCGAGACGATGTTTTCCGACGCGATCAGCTCGATCTCGTCGCGCTGGCGGCCCAGTTCGGAGGTGATGGAGCCATAAAGCTCGGGGTCGCGGCTGGAGAGGGATTCGGTAAAGAAACCGTTGTCACGAGTGGGCGCGTTCATTGGATGCTCCGGGTAATGAAAGGGGCGTGATTGCGGGGTTTCGTATCGGAAACGGCGCAGCGTGGAAAGGCTGTAAAGCGACGAATTGTACCCCGCGCGCGCCAAGGCTGGTCACGCCCGGAAAGGTATGATTGTTTCGGAACAAGTTGCGTAATACCGGAAACCTTTGGAATGACCCTGAAAATCGCGTTCATGGCCGGCAAGAGCGAAGTGGCCCAGTCGGCCCATGATGTGCTGACCGCGAGATATGGCGACGTGCCGCCAGCCGAGGCGGATGTGATCGTGGCGCTCGGCGGGGATGGTTTCATGCTGCGCACGCTGCATACGACGCAGGATCTTCCGGCCCCGGTTTACGGCATGAACTGCGGTACCATCGGCTTTTTGATGAATGAATACAACGAGGATGGCCTGATGGAGCGCCTCGAGGAGGCGGTTCAGGAAGATATCAACCCGCTGTCTATGCAAGCGATGGACCAGACCGGGCGGGTGCATCGGGCGCTGGCGATCAACGAGGTCTCGCTATTGCGGGCGGGGCCGCAGGCGGCCAAGCTTAAGATTACCGTCGATGGCAAGGTCCGGCTGGACGAACTGGTCTGCGACGGGGCGCTGCTGTCCACCCCGGCGGGATCGACCGCGTATAACTATTCGGCCCATGGGCCGATTCTACCAATCGGGTCGGATGTGCTGGCGCTGACGGCGATTGCCGCATTCCGGCCCCGGCGTTGGCGCGGGGCTTTGCTGCCGAAACGGGTCACGGTGCGGTTCGACGTGCTGGAATCGGCCAAGCGCCCAGTCATGGCGGATGCGGATTCGATTTCCATCGACAATATCGACTGGGTCGAGATCAAATCCGATCCGACGATAAAGCACCGGATTCTCTTTGATCCTGGCCACGGGCTGGAAGAGCGGCTCATTTCCGAACAATTCAACTGATTTCCTCGCTGCTGGCTTTTGGAAATTTCTGAAATCTTCATTCCTATTTGTGAAGAAGATCACGGAAGTTCCAAGCGGGCTTCGTCATACAAGGATCATCGGATCGGGCGCCACCGGTTAGGCGCTCTCCGAGTACGAGTGAGCGAGTTTGTAAAGAGTATGCGTGTTTCGCGAAGTCGCGGGCGTGGGGCCCCAAACTCCACGTCCGCACTTTGCCGGTACGAGTGATTTTTCCCCGTGTTTCATACCGGTGTGACAGACGTCGATTACTGAGTCGTCATACCAAAGGCATAGACCCCTTGGCTGAATTGACAGTGATCTGTTCTCGGATCGGGAAAAGCGTAAAAGGTAAGCGGTTTCAAATCAGGAATGGCGGGTGCAGGGGAAACCCTGTGCCCGCAATTATGGTAGGATCGGCCCGGTATTGTGATGCCTTGCCGGGCGTTCTTGCCCGAAAATCCAAAAGCGGCATGTTTTTTGGAATTAGGCTAATGATTGTGCTTTTATTTTTACACAACCATGGCATGAACCATGCAGGCTGAGTTTTTCAGCACCCTGGCCGCTTTCCCTCGGCCGCAGTAATTGTTCCGAGTTTTGCGGGCCCGGCGTGAAAACACCGGGTCCGTTATTTTTTGAGGGCGCGCTTCAGGCGATCTGCCGCTCCTGTCCTTCCCAATAGGGCTTGCGCAATTCCGTCTTGAGCACTTTGTTGGCGCCGGACAGCGGAAAGGCTTCGGTGCGGAATTCCACGCTGCGCGGGCATTTGTACCCGGCGATCAGCTCGTGGCAGTGGTCCTTGATCTCCTGCTCGGTGGCTTCAGCTCCGGGTTTCAGGATGACCAGCGCATGAACTGCTTCGCCCCATTGTTCGCTCGGGATTCCGATCACCGCGCTGGTGGCGACGGCCGGGTGCTGGCCAATGGCGTTCTCGACCTCGGCGGAATAGACGTTTTCGCCGCCCGAAACGATCATGTCCTTGAGACGGTCCATCAGGAAGATGAAGCCTTCGTCATCCATATAGCCCGCATCGCCGGTATGGACCCAGCCGTTGCGGATGGTCTTGGCGGTGACATCGGGTTTCTGCCAGTAGCCGAGCATGGTGATTGGCCCCTTGACGGTGATTTCGCCCACCTCGCCGCGCGGAAGCTCGTTGCCGTCCTCATCGACGACGCGGATCTCGACACAGCGGGTGGCACGACCGGCGGAGCGCAGCTTGCCCGCCTTGGGGCCTTCGACCACGTGGTAATCGGTGGCAAGCACCGTCGCGACGGGGGAAAGCTCTGTCTGGCCAAAGGCTTGCAGGAACTGTGCCTTGGGGAAACATTTGAACCCGTTTTCCAGCGCCGCCTGTGTGATGGGCGAGGCACCGTAGGCGATAAGCTCAAGCGAGGAGACGTCGGTTTCCGCCAGCTTCGGGCTGGCCATGACCATCTGCAGCATCACCGGGACCAGCAGGATGTGGCTGGGGCGATGGGTTTCGATGGCTTCCAGCGTCGCGTCCGGCGTGAAGGAGGGGATCGAGACATGGGTACCAGAGACGAAGGTGATGGCCATGAACCAGAGCAGGTCGGCGATATGGAACATGGGCGCGGCGTGGAGATAGACGGTGCCGTCACGCACCCCCAGTTCCTGCGCGTTCGACAACCCGCCGACGTAGAAATTCGTATGGCTGAGCATCACGCCCTTAGGGAAACCGGTGGTGCCGCCGGTATAGAAAATTCCGGCGAGATCGTCGCCCGATCGGCCCGCATCCTCGACCGGATCGGCAGCGGCGATGATCTCTTCGTAGTTCTGCATCCCCTCGGGCGTGTCGCCGTCACCGCAGAAGATAAGCGTTTTCAGGCCTTTGGCTTTCTCCTGGATCGGTGCGGCAGCCTTGGCAAAGGCATCATCGACGATCAGGATCTCGGCCCCGGCATCGTTCATCGCATAGGCGCATTCTGCTGGCGACCAGCGGATGTTCATCGGCATCATCGCCCCGCCGCCCCAGACTGTCGCAAAGAAATATTCGATGAAACGGTCCGAGTTCAGCGACAAAAGCGCGACCCGGTCGTTCGGCTTCATGCCCAGTTTCTGCAGCGCGCCGGCCAGTTTCTGCACCCTGTTCAACAGGGTCTCCCATGTCTGGCTGCGGTCTGCGTGAACGGTGGCCGTGGTCGTCGGATTGACCTGCGCCGCACGGCGCAGGGCTGACGATATCTGCATTTAAGTCTCCTCCCAGGACGTTATGCAAAGGCGCAAGCGCCTGTTATGTAGAGGTAATTTACCCCATTCTCTCCCAAAGTACATCACACATGCGCCCGACGCGCGATTCAATCGCGATCATCGCGTCAACGATGAGATCCTCGCGCCAGCGCTGTCCGATCACCTGCACATTGATGGGTTGGGGACCTTTGGGCAAGTCCGCAAGCCGCGCGGGCACGGAGCCGGCGGGCAGACCAACAAAGTTCATCGAATAGGAGTAGAGCGCGGCGCCCAGCACCTCGAGCACGCCTGCCGCACCCTCGAGGTCGCGATCGGGGCCAAAGAAGGGGGTGGGCATAAAGGGCGTGAGCGCGAGCGGGTATTCGGCGAGGAACAGCGAAAGCTCGCGCGCGTAATGGGTGCGCTTGGCCATCATCGCGAGCAGTTCGGCCCCTTCAAACGGTTGGAACTGATCGAAATATTCGTTGAAGAGCGCGTTGATATCGTTCGATCCAAGCACCTTGATGTCGTCGCGCATCATGCCGGCCATCTCGCCCATGAGGGTTCGATAGCCCTCCATGCCGCAGTCGCGGATAAGGGGCGGGTCGATTTCCTCGACCTGGTAGCCCGCGTCCTCGAGCGCTTCGCGGGCGGTATCCAGCGCCTTTTCGACCTCGGGGTGGAGATCGAATTCAAAGGTGTTCTTGGTGAAGGCCACTTTGATGGGAGAGCCGAGCGGGGCGCCCTGCCATGGCAGCGGGATATGGAAGGGATCGCGCGGATCGGGGGCGATCATGCTGGGCATGGACATGTGCAAATCCTGCGCGGTGCGGGTGATCAGCCCCTGCACGGACATGGATTGCGACAGCATCCCGCGTTCGGCTTTCTGGCTCGGGTTATAGGCGGGGACGCGGCCGAGGCCCGGCTTGACGGTCACCGCGCCATTGGCGGCGGCGGGAAAGCGCAGTGAGCCGCCGATGTCGTTGCCATGAGCGAGCGTGCCGATCCCGGCCATGATCGACGCACCCGCACCGCCCGAAGAGCCGCCGGGCGAGATATGGGTGCCCCAGGGGTTGCGCGTGCGGCCGTAGAGCGGGTTGTCCGTATCGGCGCGGAAGGAAAATTCGGGTGTATTGGTGCGTCCGATCACGATAGCACCTGCCTTTTGCAGGTTTTCAACCACCGGGGCGTCATGTTCGGCGATGACATCACGCAGGGCGAGCACGCCGTTTGTCGTCGCGTGACCGGCCTGGTCGACGTTGACCTTGATGGTGACGGGCAGACCGTACAGCGGGCCGGGGGTGGCGCCACCGGCGCGGGCCTTGTCGAGCGCAACCGCGCGTTCCATTGCCTCATCGCCGAGGTCTTCGACAACGGCGTTCAGGTCGGGGTTCACCGCGTGCATCCGCGCGATGGCGGCGCTGACGGCAGCTTCGGCACTCAGCTCTCCGCTGCGGGTTTTTTCGGCGGTTTCGGTCGCGCTCAGGCGCCAGATCGTATCATTGGTCATGTGTATTCTCCTGCGCGGGCACGTTAGGCGCGCGGCGCAGGGAAAGCCAAGAGGGGACGGGCAGAAACATCGCCCCGCACGGCTCATCAGGACAACAAATGTGCTCGTAGTGACCACAGGCAAAACCCCGCCATCGTGTACTGTGACAGCGATTTGAGCGGAACCAACGGCCTGCTGTCACGTTTTGTCCCCGAGGCAACGCAGGGTGCGGGGCCTTGGGGTGGAAGCCCCGCAAAGAATAGGAGTTATGTTATGAACTGGGATCAAATCCAAGGTAACTGGAAACAGATCAAAGGCTCGATTCAGCGCGAATGGGGCGAGCTCACCGATGATGACCTCGACAAGGTCGAAGGTGATCGCACCAAGCTGATTGGTGTTGTTCAGGAACGCTATGGCCTTGCCAAGGACGAAGCTGAACGCAAGGTTGATGAATTCGCTGCGCGCGATCACAGCGCAGTCTGAATTCAAAGCATTTAAGCGGTACAAGGGCGGCTGTTTCAGCCGCCCTTGCGCGTTTCCGGGTGTCGGTTCGGCTGGTTAGCCGCCGTAGCCAATCGATTTGAGCGCATCGCGAATTTCGTCGAGAATGGCGGGGTCGTCAATCGTGGCGGGCATCTTGAAATCTTGATTGTCTGCGATCTTGACCATGGTTGCCCGAAGGATTTTGCCCGAACGCGTCTTGGGCAGGCGATCAACGACAACCGCCAGTTTGAAGGCCGCGACTGGTCCGATCTGGTCACGGACGAGTTTCACGCATTCCGAAGTGATTTCCGCCTCTGGCCGGTTCACGCCCTTGGTCAGGATCACGAACCCGACGGGCATCTGGCCCTTGAGGTCGTCGCTGACGCCGATCACGGCGCATTCGGCGACATCCGGGTGGCTGGCCAGCACTTCCTCCATCGCGCCGGTCGACAGACGGTGCCCGGCGACATTGATCACGTCATCGGTGCGGGCCATGATGTAGACATAGCCGTTTTCGTCGATCATCCCGGCATCGCCGGTTTCGTAATAGCCGGGGAAATGTTCGAGGTAGGATTTTTTGAACCGTGCCTCGGCGTTCCAGAGCGTCGGCAGCGTGCCGGGAGGCAGTGGCAGCTTGATCGCGATGGCGCCGAGCTCACCCGGTTTCATCTGGTGCCCGGCCTCGTCGAGGATCTGGATATCATAGCCGGGCATGGCGACGGTGGGTGAGCCGATCTTGACCGGCAAGGCCTCGAGCCCCGCCGGGTTGCCCGCGATGGTCCAGCCGGTTTCCGTCTGCCACCAGTGGTCATAGACCGGCTTGTCGAGGACGCGCTGGGCCCATTCTATGGTGTCCGGGTCGGCGCGTTCCCCCGCGAGATAGAGGGCGCGCAGGCAAGAGAGGTCGTATTTCTTGAGATATTCGCCTTTGGGGTCTTCGCGTTTCACCGCGCGGATCGCCGTTGGCGCGGTAAAGAAAGACCGCACGTTGTGTTCCGAGATGACGCGCCAGAAGGTGCCGGGGTCGGGGGTGCCGACAGGCTTGCCCTCGAACACGATGGTGGTGTTGCCGTGGATAAGCGGGCCATAGGCGATGTAGGAATGGCCCACGACCCAGCCCACGTCGGATGCCGCCCAGAAGGCGTCGCCGGGATCGACGTTGTAGATGTTCTTCATCGACCAGTTGAGCGCGACAAGGTGCCCGCCTGTGTGGCGCACCACGCCCTTGGGCGCACCTGTGGTGCCGGAGGTGTAGAGGATATAGGCGGGGTGGGTGCTTTCGACGGGGAGGCAATCGGCGGGCTCAACACCGTATTGAAAACCGTACCAATTGAAATCGCGGCCCTCTTCGAGATGAGCAACCTCTTGTTCGCGCTGGAAGATCACGCAGAAATCCGGCTTGTGCGTGGCCTGTTCGATGGCCCCATCCAAGAGCGGTTTGTAATGGACGACGCGGCCCGGTTCGATCCCGCAGGAGGCGGCGATGATCGCCTTTGGTTGGCAGTCGTCGATCCGCACGGCCAGCTCATGCGCGGCGAACCCGCCGAAAACGACCGAGTGGATGGCGCCGATCCGGGCGCAGGCGAGCATGGCCTCAATCGCTTGCGGCACCATCGGCATGTAGATGATGACCCGGTCGCCCTTTTCGATGCCCTTGGCGCGCAGGGCACCGGCAAGCATGGCGACGCGGTTGCGCAACTCGTCATAGGTGATCTTCTGGATCGTGCCCGTGACGGGGCTGTCATGGATCAGCGCGATCTGCGCGCCGCGCCCGGCTTCGCAATGGCGGTCAACCGCGTTCCAGCAAGTGTTGACCATGCCGTCGTTATACCAGGTGTAGAGCGGGGCGTTTTCGTCGTTCAGCGCCCTTGTCGGAAAGCGGTCCCAGTCGATTGACTTGGCCTGTTCGAGCCAGAACCCGTTCGGGTCGGCCATGCTGGCCTCGTAGACTTCCTTGTAAGACATGAGATCCTCCTCCGCATCCGTTAGGGTTTGTTAAGGAGCGAAGGCAGGTCCGGCAAGCCGCGAGACCGGTGGCGCGACAGTCTGGCGCAAATTTTCGTGACCGTTAGCGCAACAGTTTGCAAACCGGGTAGGGCGGTCTTTGTCGCAAGGGTCGGGTTTGCAAAGTTTCCATATGATCCGGAGGGTTCGGCAGCAAATTGCCGCAAGGGAAAACGAGGTTAAAATGCGACGTCGAGGTCGAAAATGGGCAAGCTGGAATCAGGGACGCGGTGGTAAATCTGGTCACAGGGCAGGCATGGTGCCTGTACCTTTGCATTGAGGATTGCCCCGATGGGCGACAAGAAGTCCAAGCCGTCTAAACCCGGCGAGAAAACCGTCAAGAAATAACTGACCCACCCATTTTTCCTAAAGTATCCGCCATGTGGGTTGCCACATGGCGGAATTGCGTTCTGATGCGGGCTTTTTTCACTGTATTGAGTTTAGCCAGAATGCGCGCCGTAATTTCAGAGCTTCGTAGCGCTGCATCTGTCGGCGGATATTCTCGCCCCGCTAACGGGGCGAGGGGAGAAGGCTCCTAGCCGTATTGCGCAACCGGGGTGCCTGCGATGGCGGCCATGTTCAGCAACCCGCGCGTGGTGATTGAGGGGCTGACGATATGGGCTCGGTTGCCCATGCCCATCAGGATCGGTCCGACTTCGAGCCCGCCCGCGCGCATCTTGAGGATGTTGCGCACGCCGCTGGCTGCGTCTGCATGGGCAAAGACCAGCACGTTGGCTATGCCTTCCATGCGAGAGTTCGGGAAGACGCGAGCGCGAAGTTCCCCGTCGAGCGCGGCTTCGACGTTCATTTCGCCTTCGAATTCAAAGGAGCAGCCCTTGCGGTTCAGAATGTCCATCGCGGCGCGCATGCGCTGGCCGGAACTGTCGTTCTGGCTGCCGAATTGCGATTGCGAACACATGGCGACCTTGGGGGTTAGGCCAAAGCGGCGCACGTGACGCGCGGCCCCGATGGCGATATCCGCGAGTTCCTCGGCGCAGGGTTCGGTGTGAACCTGCGTGTCGGCGATGAAAAGCGGCCCCTCTTCGAGGATCATCAGGCTGAGTGCGCCCGCAGGATGCAATTCCTCCGATCCAAGTACCTGATTGATGTAGTTCAGGTGCCAGCGGTATTCGCCGAAAGTGCCGCAGATCAGGCAATCGGCCTCGCCTCGCTGCACCATGATCGCGCCAATGGCCGTGGTATTGGTGCGCAGGATCGCCTTGGCGAGGTCCGGTGTGACACCGCGACGTTCCATGATCTCGTGATACGAAGTCCAGTAATCGTAGTAGCGGGGGTCGTTTTCCGGGTTCACGAGCTGCACATCGCGGCCCGGGCGGATATCGAGCCCGAACCGTTCGCAGCGCTGCTCGATCACTTCGGGGCGACCGATCAGGATTGGCGTTTCGGTGGTCTCTTCTAGCACCGCCTGCGCGGCGCGGAGAACACGTTCGTCCTCGCCCTCGGCAAAGACGATCCGGCGCGAGGCGGAGGCGGCGGCCTCGAACACCGGGCGCATCAACAGTGCAGAGCGGAAGACCGACTGGTTCAGCTTGTGCTTATACGCGTCGAGATCCTCGATCGGTCGCGCGGCAACGCCGCTTTCCATCGCGGCGCGGGCCACGGAGGACGAGACCACGGCAATCAGGCGCGGATCGAAAGGCTTGGGGATCAGGTAATCGGCGCCAAAGGTAAGCTGTTCACCGGAATAGGCGGCGGCGGCCTCGGCACTGGTGGTGGCGCGGGCGAGTTCCGCGATCCCGTCGATACAGGCAAGCTGCATCTCGTCGTTGATCTCGGTCGCGCCAACGTCCAGGGCCCCTCGGAAGATAAAGGGGAAGCAGAGTACGTTATTGACCTGATTGGGAAAATCGCTGCGTCCCGTGGCGATGATCGCATCCGGTGCGACTTCGCGGACAAGGTCGGGCATGATCTCGGGTGTGGGGTTGGCGAGGGCAAAGATGATCGGACGGGTCGCCATGCGCGCCACCATTTCTGGTTTGAGCACGCCGGGGCCTGAGAGACCGAGGAAGAGATCGGCACCGTCGATGACCTCATCCAGTGTGCGCAGATCGGATTTCTGCGCATATTCGGCTTTTTGAGGGTTCATGTCCTCGGTGCGGCCTTCGTAGACGAGACCGTGAATATCGCAGAGCCAGACATTCTCGCGTTTGACGCCCAGTTTCAGCAGCATATTGAGGCAGGCGATGCCCGCCGCGCCACCGCCGGTCGAGACGATCTTGATGTCCTCAAAGGATTTCTGCGCGACGAAAATCGCGTTCTTGGCGGCCGCGCCGACAACGATGGCGGTGCCGTGCTGATCATCGTGGAACACCGGGATGTTCATGCGTTCGCGGCAGATCCGTTCGACGATGAAACAGTCGGGGGCCTTGATGTCTTCGAGATTGATCGCGCCAAAGGTCGGTTCCATCGCGCAGACGAGATCGGCCAGCTTTTCCGGGTCGGGTTCGTTCAATTCGATATCGAAACAGTCGATGTTGGCGAATTTCTTGAAGAGCACGGCCTTGCCCTCCATCACCGGTTTCGAGGCCAGCGCGCCGATGTTGCCAAGCCCCAGAACCGCAGAGCCATTGGAGACCACGCCGACCAGATTGCCCCGCGTTGTGTAGCGCGCGGCGTTTGCTTCATCTTCCTTGATTTCAAGGCAGGCCTCGGCCACGCCGGGGGAGTAGGCACGGGCCAGATCGCGCCCATTCGCCATTGGCTTGGTGGCGCGGATTTCGAGTTTTCCGGGCTTGGGATGTTCGTGGTAATACAGCGCAGCCTGGCGCAGGCTCTGGTTTTCGGACACGGGAACGGACCTCTTTCTGGGTTTAGTTTAGTGCTAAACCATTTTTTTGTGGCGTTAAACGGTTCTTTTCGCATCCTTCACCAAGCCGCTTGCTTGCAAGTTTGGCGGCGGCTCGTCAAAGTCGCGAAAAACACGGTGAAAGAGAGCAAAGATGACCGAGATCCGGGGGGAAATCCGACTTCCCACGCAAGAGCTGCGCGATGATATTCCGTTTTTTACCAAGGTGTTGGGGATGCGGCTGGATATGATCTATCCGGCGGATGACCCCCAGGTGGCGGTTTTTTCCGGGCATGGGCTGCGGCTGCGGGTCGAGAATGGCGCGGCGGAATCTCCGGGGACTTTGCGTATTCTGACCGACGCGCCGGATGAATTCGCTGAGGGCAAGCGGGAGCTTATGGCGCCGAACGGCACGAAGATCGAAATCGATGAGTTGAACCCGCCGATGCAGATGCCGACGACTGTGCATTCCTTTGTGGTGCGGCGGCTGGCGGATCAGGCGCCGTGGATCATCGGGCGGGCGGGGATGCATTACCGTGACCTGATTCCCGACCGGCTGGGCGGGTCTATCATTGCGAGCCATATCCGGATTCCCGACGGTGGCCCGGTGCCCGACATGGTGCATTTCCACAAGGTCGGCTTTCAGCTCATCTTTTGCATAAACGGTTGGGTGGACGTGGTTTACGAGGATCAGGGGCCGAAGATGCGCCTGACGGCGGGCGATTGTTTCATCCAGCCGCCCGAAATTCGCCATCGTGTGCTGGAAGCGAGCGACAATGTTCAGGTGATCGAGATCGGCGTACCCGCCGAGCATGTCACGGAAATCGACCACGAGATGGAACTGCCGACACCGCATCTTCGCCCTGAGCGCGAATGGCAGGGGCAGCGTTTCGTTTACAATCAGGCGAAGGATGCGATCTGGGCACCGTTCCGGATTCCGGGGTTCGAGGCGCGGGACACGACGATTGCCGAGAATACCAAGGGTGTGGCCGGTGTTCAGGTGGTGCGCAAGGGACAGGGTGCGCCGGACTGGGCGCGCCACGACACGGATATTCTTTTCACCTTTGTGATGTCGGGTAAGGTGACGCTCGACGGAGAGGGGCGTGAGCCTTATCCGCTGACCGAAGGGGATGCATTCGTCATCCCGCCCGGCATGAAAACGCGGCTGAGGGATGCCAGTGAAGACATTGAATTGCTTGAAGTATCGCTGCCGGGCGTGTTTCAGACAAAGCTCGGCTGATACGTGTCAGGACTCGCGGTGCCGCTTCAGCTGGGCGATCCGGAGACGCGCCTCGCGCTCGGTCAGTTCGCCGAGTTCGGGGTGGCCTTCCTGCTCGGAAAGCCGCAGAAGTTCGGCCTCGGTGCGCGACGTCGCCGGTTTCTTGCGTTCTTCGTGCTGGGGTGTGCCGCCGTTCTTCTTCAGGGCGACACGGGGGCGAGAGTAGAGTGAACTTGTCATGGACCTGTACCGGTTGCTGCGGTGTCAGAACGCGCCGCGGCATTTAATGTTCCTTGCATCCAATGGTTACAGCCGGGAACATGACATAGCTATGAAAAAGAAGGGCCTTGAGATGAAAGATCTGAGAGCGGCGGCGAGCGCGGTGCGAAAGAATGCCCATGCGCCCTATTCGGCGTTCAAGGTGGGGGCTGCGATCCGGTCGGACTCTGGCGCGGTGTACATCGGGTGCAACGTGGAAAACGTCGCCTATCCAGAGGGGACCTGCGCCGAGGCGGGTGCGATTGCCGCGATGGTCGCGGCGGGCGAAACAACGCTTGCCGAAGTCTATGTCATCGCGGGGTCGCCTAGCCCGGTGCCGCCCTGCGGCGGGTGCCGTCAGAAGCTTGCCGAATTCGGTGGCGGCGATGTGCCGGTGACCCTTGCGACAGTGTCGGGAGAAGAGTTTCGGACCACCATTGGCGATCTGCTGCCGGGCGCTTTTGGAGCGGCGCATATGAGCGGGGAATAAACCGTGGATGCGCGTTCGATCATCGCGCGGCTGCGGCGGCGCGAGGTGCCCGATGTGGCCGAGCTGCGCTGGTTTGCGCAGGGGCTGGCCGATGGCACGGTCAGCGATGCGCAGGCGGGGGCCTTTGCGATGGCGGTCTGCCTTGGCGATCTGGGCACCAAGGGGCGTGCGGCGCTGACGCTTGCCATGCGCGACAGCGGTGAGGTTCTGTCATGGGATATTGACGGGCCGGTGATCGACAAGCATTCGACCGGCGGCGTCGGCGATTGCGTGTCGCTGATCCTTGCCCCGGCGCTGGCGGTCTGCGGGGGCTATGTGCCGATGATTTCGGGGCGCGGGCTTGGGCATACGGGCGGTACGCTGGATAAATTGGAATCGATCCCCGGATTCACGACAGCGATTGCGCGGGACCAGTTTCAGCAGATTGTCGGCAAACATGGCTGCGCCATCGTGGGCGCGACCGAGGGGATCGCCCCGGCGGACCGCCGACTTTACGCGATCCGGGATGTGACTGGGACGGTGGAAAGCCTTGACCTGATCACGGCGTCGATCCTGTCGAAAAAGCTGGCGGCGGCGCCTGGCGCGCTGGTGCTGGATGTTAAACTGGGCAGCGGCGCTTTCATGAAATCCCTGCCCGAGGCGCAGGCGCTGGCACGGGCCCTGCGGGACACCGCAGAGGCGGCAGGATGCCCGACAAGCGCGGTGATCAGCGATATGAATCAACCGCTTGCACCCAGCCTTGGCAACGC
Source organism: Heliomarina sp. (assembly GCF_052826185.1). Classification (NCBI taxonomy): domain Bacteria; kingdom Pseudomonadati; phylum Pseudomonadota; class Alphaproteobacteria; order Rhodobacterales; family Roseobacteraceae; genus Heliomarina; species Heliomarina sp. Next base: position 668,919 of record NZ_JBRBUI010000054.1, read on the forward strand.
GCTTGAAGTGGCCGAGGTGATGCAGGCACTGAGTGGAGAGGACGGTGGGCCGCTGGTCGAGATCACTGTCGCGCTGGGCGGTGTGCTGCTAGCCGATGCGGGGCTGGCCGATGATGCGGCGGCGGGAGAAGCGCTGATCCGAGCGGTTATCGCCGATGGGCGCGCGGGCGAGAAATTCGGTCAGATGGTAGCGGCGCAGGGCGGGCCGGTGCAATTCCTCGACAATTGGCGGCGGCTGCTGCCAGAGGCAAATATCATGCGCGAGGTCGTGGCCTCCGAGGCTGGTTATGTCGCCTCGATAGACGGCGAGGCGCTGGGGCTAGCGGTGATCAGTCTGGGCGGCGGGCGTCAGGTGGAAAGCGACCGGATTGACCCTTCGGTCGGGCTGTCAAAGATTGTGCGGCTGGGCACGCGGATTGAAAAAGGGACGCCGCTGGCGATGGTGCATGCGGCGCGCGAGGAGGCGGCGGAAGCGGCCCGTGCGGCCGTGCAAAAAGCGATTGTGATCGCGCCTGAAAAGCCCGCGATACCGCAAGTTGTTCACGAGAGGATCGTCAGATGAGCCGTGCCTTTTTGATCGTCATGGATTCTGTCGGGATCGGCGGGGCACCGGATGCGGACCGGTTCCTTAACGGCGATCTGCCGGATACGGGCGCGAACACGTTGGCGCATATTGCGATGGCCTGCGCCGAGGGGCGTGCCGAAGAGGGGCGGAGTGGGCCGTTGAAAATGCCCAATCTCGACCGGCTTGGGCTTGGGGCGGCGGTCCGGCTGGCCTCGGGCGAGGACGCACCGGGGCTTGGGGCGGAACCCGAGGGCATGTGGGGCGCGGCGAGCGAGATCTCACCCGGCAAGGACACGCCTTCGGGACATTGGGAGCTGGCAGGCGTGCCGGTGCCATGGGACTGGCATTACTTCCCCGAGGAACGTCCAGCCTTTCCCGAAGACCTGAGCCGCGCCGTGGCCGAAGCGGCGGGCACCGGAGGCATTCTTGGCAATTGCCACGCCTCGGGCACGACGATCATCGAAGAACTTGGCGCGGAGCACATGAAAACCGGCTGGCCGATCTGCTATACCTCGGCGGACAGCGTGTTCCAGATCGCCGCGCATGAAGAGACATTCGGGCTGGAGCGCCTGCTGAAGCTTTGCAAGAACGTCGCGCCACGGTTGCATGCGATGAAAGTGGGCCGGGTCATTGCGCGGCCCTTTGTCGGCTCGCCTGAAGAGGGGTTTCAACGCACCACGAACCGGCGCGACTATGCGATTGAACCGCCTGCACCGGTGCTGGGCGAATGGGTGCAGCAGGCCAGCGGGCGGGTTTATGGTGTAGGAAAGATCGGCGACATATTCTCCATGCGGGGAATCGATGACCTGCGCAAGGGATCGGATGCCAAGCTTATGGATCATATGGAAGATCTCATGCGCGAGGCAGTACCTGGTAGTCTGACATTCGCCAATTTCGTGGAGTTTGACAGCCTTTATGGGCACCGACGCGACATTTCGGGCTATGCCCGGGCGCTGGAGTGGTTTGACGCCAAGGTTGGTGCTCTTGTCGCGGCGATGCAGCCGGGCGACATGATGCTGTTCACGGCGGATCATGGGAACGATCCAAGCTGGAAGGGCACCGATCATACGCGCGAGAGGGTTCCCGTTCTGGTTGCAGGAAGAGGGGCGGGCCCGCTGGGACAGGTTGCGTTCACGGATGTGGCAGCCAGTGTCGCGGCGCATCTTGGAGTGGCATCACAGGGCCCCGGGCGCAGCTTTTTCTGAGCGATGGCTTGCCTGCATCGTCTCGCTGTCACAATAAGGGGAAAATCTCTTAGCCGGAGCGCGCCACATGACTGAGCATCTGACCGAAGTGAAACACCCGCTTGTGCAGCACAAGCTGACCTTGATGCGGGACAAGGCGACCTCGACCGCGGTGTTCCGCCAACTTCTGCGTGAGATCACGCAATTGCTGGTCTATGAAGTCACACGCGAGATGCCGCTTGAGGACAAGACTATCCAGACTCCGATGGAGACGATGGATGCGCCGTCGCTTGCGGGCAAGAAACTGGCGCTGGTGTCGATTCTGCGGGCCGGGAACGGGATGCTGGATGGCGCGCTGGAGCTGATCCCCTCTGCGCGGGTGGGTTTTGTCGGTCTTTATCGCGACGAGGAAACGCTGCAACCGGTGCAGTATTACTTCAAGGTGCCGGAATCGCTCGACAACCGGTTGGTGATCGCGGTCGATCCAATGCTGGCGACGGGCAATTCCTCGGCGGCGGCGGTCGATCTGCTGAAAAAGGCCGGGGCGACGGATATCCGGTTTCTTTGTCTGCTGGCCGCTCCCGAGGGGATCGCGCGGATGAAAGAGGCGCATCCGGATGTGCAGATCGTCACGGCGGCGGTCGATCGCGGATTGAACAGCAAGGGCTATATCATGCCCGGTCTGGGCGATGCGGGTGACCGGATGTTCGGCACCAAGTAACGAAAGGCTGCTTTACTCAGCGTCCGATTCGCTGCATCTTTGACCGCAATATATCGTGGGTGCTGCTGTGAAGATAACAAGAACTATTGCTATCTCTCTGCTGCTGGCGGGCGCCGGCCCGGCGGTGGCACAGCCGCTTCGCGATGCCCGGCCTCCGGCCGAATTCCCGCCAAGTTCCTATACCGCAAGGCAATATGTCGACAGCCGGGGCTGCATCTATATCCGCGCCGGGATCGACGGGACCGTCACATGGGTGCCGCGCGTGGATCGCGCGCGGCGGCAGGTCTGCGGGTATCAGCCGTCGTTGAGCGAGGCGCAGCGGGCAGAGCTTGCGAGTGGATCGGGCGGACGGGCCTCGACGACGGGGCCGGTCGAGATCATCGAGCTTGACCCGTCAGATCGCGCCACCGCGCCTGCCGGTCCATCGGCTCCGCCAAGGGTGACAACCGCCCCGCGCGAACCATCGCCGGGACCGGCGCCGACCGTATTTACGAACGAACCATCCGCGCCCGCGCCGCGTGTCACCACCGCGCCGGAGAGTGCGCCAACGGCCCCTGTTCGCAAACCGTCCCCCGGACCGGAACCGACGGTGTTTACCAACGTGCCCGCTGCGGAAGCTGCACCCCAGCCCGCTGCGCCGCCGCGCACTGCCCGGCAAACCGCGCCCGCACGCCAGCCCTCGGCAGGACCTGCGCCGACGGTATTCACCAGCACGGCACCGGCCAAACGGACGGCGACGGCTAAGGTCACGACTTCTTCGGAGGCCGCGCAGGCGGGATTGTCACCGGATACGCGCGCCGTTCGTCGCCATATCTATGAGAACCGCAAGAACGCAGGCACGTTTACCGTGCCAAAAGGCTATCGCCCGGTCTGGACTGATGACCGGCTTAACCCGAAACGGGCGGAAATGACGCTGCGGCCAAGCGTTGTCACCCATGGTCCGGCCGTACCCATAGGCTATCGCCCGGCATGGGACGACGACCGGCTGAACCCCAAGCGCGCCTTGGTGTCGCAAACCGGAGAGGCGCAGACGGACAGGATCTGGAGCAAGGACCTGCCGCGCCGTCTTTTGCCGCAGGATGCGTCTGCGCGCGTGGTCACGGTAGAAGAACCGGCGGTGCGGGGCAATTCGCCATTCTGGACTCCGCCCGTTGCGCAGACGGCGCCGGTTGCGCGGGTGTCTACCCGTTCGGCCCCGGCAAACAAGGCGGGCAATCGGGGTGGAAGCCGCTAGGTTTCAGCCGCCGCAAATACCCTGAAGTAGGACCCAGTCGCGATCCCTCATCAGAGAGGTCTGGGCTTTCCCGGTGAGGGGATCGGCCTCGATCAGGCCGATCGTGGTTTCCCCGGTCACATCGACGGCATAGGCATAGGGCTTGGTGGAAAGCTTGGCCTCGGCAAAATTCTCAAGCAGCGCGTCCTGGGGCAGGGGCGTCTTGGGCGCGACCACGATGCGCTCGCTGTAGCCGTCGAGGATTTCCTGCGTGAGTTCGCCAGTGGTCAGCAGGTGGAAAGAAGCGACAACGCCGCTTTCCTGCAGCAGTTCTTTCAGCGGGTCGAGATGCTCGGCACGGGTTTTCTCAGCCAGCACATATCCGGCGGCGACGGCGGGGTCCTCATAATCTTCGACCAGCGCCTTGTTCAGCACGACGACATCGCCGGGCAGGTGGAGGCTGTCGCGGACACCGGCGGGCAGGATCACGATGCGGCGCACGCCAAGTTCACGCGCGAGCCGTTTGAGGACCGGCTGGGTTTCGGCAGAGCGGCAGGCCCGGCCGGATACGCGTTCGAGCCGGCCAAGCAGTGCCTCGCCTATGTCCTGACGCCGGATGTCCGGCACCACGTTCAGCGTGTGGCGCATCATCGCGCCGGGCAGCCAGAGCGTCGCGGCAGCGATCATCCCGATCACGACGGCGGCGATGCCGACACCGCGCAGTCGTCCGGGCCGGGGGCGGGCACGATCGACGGCGCGACGCAGCCTTTCGATGGCCTCGATCATTTCCGCTTCGTTTTCCGAGAGTTCAAGCGTTTCATCCGGATCGCCATCGGGGTGATAGATGGCAGGCATGCTGTTCGGATCGGCCCGTTCAATCGCGGCGAGAGACCAGTGGGTCAGCGCCTGATTGTGAAAATTCGAAATGGTCAGAGTGGCCTTGCCAATGGAAACATAAACCTCTCGCCGCTGCTCCTGCGGGTTCGGTCGCCAGAGGCCGGTGGCCTCCAGCCGTTCATACTGGGTCAGGGCTGTCATCTGCGCCGGTTTTGCCTGTGCCTCGGTGTTTTTCTTTTCATAACATGGCCAATGTCAGCAGGGCAAACTTCTGACAAGTGTCAGAGTGCCTTGGCGCGGTTGCGCAGCTCGAATTTCTGGATTTTGCCTGTCGATGTCTTGGGCAATTCCTCGAAAACGACGGTCTTGGGCGCCTTGAAATGGGCGAGGTGGTCACGCGCATAGGCGATCAGCCCCGCGGCATCGGTGCTTGCGCCGGGTTTGAGTTCCACGAAGGCGCAAGGGCTTTCGCCCCATTTCTCGTCCGGCTTGGCGACAACGGCGGCAAGATTTACGTCCGGGTGGCCCATCAGCACGTTTTCGACTTCGACCGAGGAAATGTTTTCGCCGCCCGAGATGATCACATCCTTGGCGCGGTCGGTGATCTGCATGAACCCGTCGGGATGCTGGATGGCGATGTCACCGGAGTGGAAGTACCCGCCTTTGAAGGCCTCGGCGGTAGCTTCGGGGTTCTTATAATAGCCCTTCATCACGCCATTGCCGCGCATCACGATTTCCCCGTGATCGACGCCGTCCATTGTAATCTGGTCCATGTTATCATCCACCACGGTGATATGTTCAAAGATCGGCATGGCAACGCCCTGTCTCGCCTTGACCGCGGCGCGGTCGTTGCCCTGTAAACCGTCCCACTGTTCGCCCCATGTGCATTCGGTGGCAGGCCCATAGGTTTCGGTCAGGCCGTAGACCTGCGTGATGTTGAAGCCCATCGGTTCGATCTTGGCGAGCGTGGCGGGGGCCGGCGGGGCACCGGCGGTAAAGACCTCGACCACGTGGTCGAATTCGCGACGCTCGCTTTCCGGCGCGTTGACCAGCGCGTTCAGCACGATGGGTGCACCACCGAAATGGGTCGCGCCCTCATCCGCGATGGCGTTGAAGATCGCGGGCGCGGTGATGTCGCGGCAGCAGATCAGGCGGCCGCCAACCATCGGCATCATCCATGTGTGGCACCAGCCGTTGCAGTGGAACAGCGGCACGATGGTCAGGTAGCGGGGCCGCAACACCATGCGCCAGCTGAGGATCTGGCTCATCGCGTTCAGATAGGCGCCTCGATGGTGATAGACGACGCCCTTGGGTCGCCCGGTCGTGCCGGAGGTGTAGTTGAGCGCGATGCTTTCCCACTCGTCCTCTGGCATGATCCAGTTGAATTCGGGATCGGCGCTGACCAGCATGTCTTCGTAGGTTTCGAAGTCTCCGCTCGCGGGGTGGTTCGCGTGATCGTCGGGTACCTCGATGACTTCGGGTTTTGTCTCTCCCATGCGGGAAAGCGCGTCTTTCATGAGGGGGATGAACTGGCTGTCGACCAGCACGATCTTCGCCCCGCCATGATCAAGGATATAAGCGACGGTATCGGCGTCGAGCCTTGTGTTGATCGTGTTCAGCACGGCGCCGCAGGCGGGCACGCCGAAATGAGCCTCGGCCTGGGCGGGGAGGTTGGGGATCACAGTTGCGACCACATCGCCGGGATTTACACCTTTGGCCGCCAATGCAGAGGCGAGCCGCGTCACGCGATCGGTGTATTCGCGGTAGGTTTTGCGGTGCGGGCCATAGACCACGGCCAGTTCGTCAGGATAGATCAGCGCGGCCCGTTTCAGAGTGGAAAGCGGCGTGAGAGGCACGTAATTGGCCGCGTTACGCTCCAGCCCGGTTTCATCCTGCATCCAGCCCATGATCTGTCCCCTCCCAGACGGTGTGTTGTCGCGTAATATTGCGCCGCGCCGAGGGTATTGAAAAGAGGCAGATGCGCAATATTCGCAGCTTGTTATTGCGGGGCCATGGAAATCGGATAGCGTTGGTACATGATCCTAAGTCCCGGACGCCGTTATGTTTTCATCCATATCCCCAAGACCGGAGGGACCTCTCTGGCGCTCGCGCTCGAGGGGCGGGCGATGAAGGATGACATCATGCTGGGCGATACGCCCAAGGCGCTGAAGCGGCGGCACAGGGTCAGCGGCAAGAACACGCGGGGTCGGTTGTGGAAGCATTCCACCCTCGCCGATATCGAGGGTCTGGTGCCGGATCCGGTGATGGACGGGCTGTTCGCCTTTACGCTGGTGCGCAACCCGTGGGACCGGGCGGTGAGCTATTACCACTGGCTGCGCGAACAAGCGTTCGGCCATCCGGCTGTGGCGCTGGCCGGTGCCTTGGATTTCACGGATTTCCTGTGCCATCCGAAAACCTGCGCGGCTTTTGCGGCCTCTCCGGCGGCAAGCTACATGCGGCGCAGCGACGGGCGGGAACATTGCGGCGCTTATATCCGGATCGAAGATTTCGAGCGGGGCTCCAGTGTTTTGTGGGAGCATCTTGGGTTCAAGCTTGATCTGCCGCATGTGAACCGGTCGGACAGGGTGTCGGATTACCGCAGCTATTACGACGATCGCGCCGCAGAAGCGGTTGCCGATTCCTGCGCCGAGGATATCGCGCGTTTCGGGTATCGGTTCGAGGGGGTCTAGACGGGCCGCTCTGGCGGTATCGGTTGAAATGGCAGGGATAGAGCCGAGTGCCCGTTCAGGGAGCCTGATCGCTTGTTGGCAAATGTGAATGCCGGTTAAAATAGCGCGTTTCACATAGAAACGCGCGCTGCATTGGTCACGCCAGTTTGGGAACCCCGGATGGTTTGAACTCTAACGCGGGTCCGTCACCACGTGTTGCCGTCCCCGAAACGCGGCAAATCCCATCAGTCCTGAGAGCAGCAGAATGCCACCCGCAGGCAGCGGGATCACCGGTGTGGGAACCGATTCCGCCACGAAGCTCACAAATTCCCCTTGCACCGTGCCATTGAAGGAAAACCGGGCAACTGCGTCGGGGTCCAATAAGAGCGCCTCGACATCGGCAAAGAGCGTTGGCGCGGGAGCGCCCGGCTTCAGGATCGAAAATGAACCTGCCAGCGTACAGCTCAGGGCAATGCAGTCCGCACCGGCTAGCGAAATTGTGATATTGCTGAAGCTCCCGTTGCTAAAGCGGGCGCCACCCGGGAAACCGAAAATGCTCACATCGGACAGGTCGGAGGTTAGCCCGCCAATCGTCGCCTCTGCGTCGGCGAGAGACTGGGAAAGAGGGGCATCAACATTGATGCCTGTCAAAGGATCTCCGTCAGAGTCCAGTGTGGCGGCATCCAGAAGGAAGGTCACGGTCCCGACCGTCCCGACATCCGGCAAATCGAATGTTGGCGACGGCACGACATCGATGCTTTCGACAACTTGGACGTTGAAAACAAAGGTTGCTGCCATGGCCGGCAGTGCTGTTATTGAAACAGCTGTGGATACCAAAGCCCCGATGATGCTGCGGAATTTCATGCAATAAGCTCCTCTTTAAAGTCGTTCTTTTAACAGGCCATTCGGACCTCGAAGCAGGCCAATGAGTTTGAAAAATTTATTACTTAGAAGTAAAAGATACGCGAACGCCCCTTGGAATGAAAGGCGCGTGTAGGGCCATCGCAGGGCGAACGGCGGGTTACTGCTGTTCGACCAGCACAAGATTTTATCCGGGACGCGGTGTTGAACGTTGGTCAGGCTTTTCGACGCGTGCAATATGCTTGCAGAAGCTCGCGAAAGCCGGGTCGGAGCCCTTGCCGAGGGATCAAACAGTGGGTTATCTGCCGGGACGGGTATTACGGCGGTAGCTACCAAGCTTGCTCAGACCGGGTCGCCCGCGTCCATACGGCTGAGGAAGTCTTCCGCGCCGGTCAGGATCTCATCCTGGCGATCGGACTCCATCTTGTCCCATGTGCGATACATCATGGCCATGCGGGGATTGTCTGAGAACCGGCTGCGATGGCGGGACAGGAAATGCCAATAGAGCAGGTTGAACGGGCATGCGTCTTTTCCGGTTTTTTCCTTTACGGAATAGGAACATTCGGAACAGTAGTCCGACATCCGGTCGATATAGCTGCCCGATGAGACATAGGGTTTGGATGCGACCAATCCGCCGTCGGCGAACTGGCTCATGCCCACGGTGTTCGGGGCCTCGACCCATTCGAAGGCATCGAAGTAGACGGAAAGATACCATTCATGCACCTGGGCAGGGTCGATCCCGGCCAAAAGGGCGAAATTCCCGGTGACCATCAGTCGCTGGATGTGATGCGCGTAGGCTTCCTCATTGGTCTGTTCGACAGTTTTTGAAAGACAGGTCATGCCGGTTTTCTGCCCCCAGTAGAGACCTGGAAGCGCCCGGTCGTGTTCGAGCCAGTTTCTGTTGGCGTAGTCGGGACCTTCATGGAAATAGATCCCGCGCACGAATTCGCGCCAGCCGATGATCTGGCGGATGAAACCCTCTGCAGAATTGAGCGGGGCGTGCCCTTTCTGCCATGCCTTTTCCACCCGGCGGCAGACGTCCAGCGGGTCGAGCAAGCCGATGTTGAGATAGGCAGAGATCAACGCGTGGTAGAGGAACCGGTGCCCGGACAGCATAGCATCCTGATAGTCGCCAAATTGGGGCAGGGCGGTTTCGATGAAATTGTCGAGCACGGCCTCGGCCTCGGTTGCGTCGGTGGCAAAACCAAAGTGGCGTAGTTCGCCGAAGTTGTCGGGAAAGGTCGCTTCGACGAGGTCGAGCACTTCCTGCACGGTTTCGTCCGGTTCGAAATTCAGCGGACTGGGCATGAAGAGATCGGGTTTGGCTGGCTTGCGGTTGTCCTGGTCGAAATTCCATTTGCCCCCGGTTGGCTCATCATCCTCCATCAGAAGTCCCGTCTTGCGACGCATCTCGCGATAGAAATACTCCATGCGCAGCTGTTTGCGCCCGTCCGCCCAAGCGTTGAAATCGGCATGGCTGGCGACAAAACGGTCGTCTTCCAGGATGTCGAGATCGAGCGGCGTGTCCTCCAGCGCCTCGATCAGCCGCCATTCGCCGGGGCGCGTGGCGATCACGCTGGATGCGCCGCTATCAGACGCGCGGCGAAGCAGCTCTCCCGGGATCGACCCGGCGTTGTCCGGATCGTCGAGCCGGGTGTAATCCACCGTCCAGCCGTCGTCGCGAAGCTGTTGCGCGAATTTGCGCATGCAGGCGAAGACCAGCGCGATCTTTTTCGGGTGGTGGGGGACATAGGAGGCCTCGGAGGTCACCTCGGCCATGACGACGCGATCATTTGCCTTGTCTGCCGCGCGGAGCGAGGCAAGCGTCGGGGTGAGCTGGTCGCCGAGAACGAGGACCAGTTTCACCACGGGACTTCCTTTCCAGCCCAGTCGAAGAACCGTCCGTTATCGTTTCGGTCCAGCCCGTCGATCACGCGCAGAAGGTTTTCGGCGGCCTCCGTCGGCGCGACCTTTCTGTGACCGGGATAGTCTTGGGTGAAACTGGTGGCGACCGTCCCGGGATGAAGCGCGACGACGACCGCCGATTTATTCTTTCGCCCGATTTCGATGGCCGCTGTGTGGACGATCTGGTTGGCGGCCGCTTTGGAGGCGCGATAGCTGTACCAGCCGCCGAGGGCATTGTCGCCGATCGAACCCACGCGCGCCGTGAGAACCGCGACGACAGGCCGACCTTCTTGCGCTAGTAAACGGGGGGCATGGCGCAGAACCAGCGCCGGGCCAATCGTGTTGACGGCCAGCAACTCTGCCATTGCCGCCGCGTCGATCTGGTCGAGCGATTTCTCGGGTTGTCCGCCCTGCGGTGCGAGGATGCCTGTTGTGACTAGGATCAGGTCGAAGGGGCCGGTCAGTTCCCCAAGCACGCGGTCGACCGAGTCCGCGTCGGTGACGTCCAGTTGATCGCTGCTGCGCGACAAACGGGTCACCTCGATCTCGCTCTCCTCAAGCCTTTTGGCGATGGCTTTGCCAATTCCCCCGGACGCTCCGATGATCAGGGCCTTTTTCACGCGCTTCTCCCTTTTGGTAGCGCTTGGATCTAGTTCTGATCGGTGGGATTAAAACCCCGGGGATCAGGCCATCGGGGACAGGGGCGTGCGGTCGGAAACGGTCATAGGGGCTCGCAGGATGTGGCCAATGAGGTGATCCCGGTGCGTATCGTTGGACCAAAAGAAAAGGGCGCCACGCGGGCGCCCTTTAGCTTTTGTCGATCAGGCCGCTTTGGCCTCGGGCGAGAAGCGCCCGTAAAAGGTCTGGTTCTTGGACGCCATCTCGCGCAGGAGATCGGGGCATTTGAACCGCTCGCCGAATTTCGCCTCAAGCTGGTCGCAGCGTTCGGCGGCATAGGGCGTGCCGATGATGTCGAGCCAGCTGAACGGGCCACCGGACCACGGCGCAAAGCCCCAGGCGAGGACCGCGCCGACATCGCCTTCGCGAATGTCTTCCAGTACGCCCTCTTCCAGCGCGCGGACAGCTTCGAGCACCTGCGCGAACATCAGCCGTTCCTGAATCTCGATCAGGTCGGGCTGTTCATCGGCCAGCGGGTACTTGTCGTGGATACCTTTCCAGTAGCCCAGACGTTTGCCTTTTTCGTCATAGTCGAAGTAACCGGCCTTGGCCTTTCGGCCCAGACGGCCTTCTTCCTCCATCCAGAACACCAGATTGTCGGCCTCGGACGCGGGGTATTCGTTGCCCATCGCTTCCTTGGTGGCGCGGGTGATCTTGGCGGCAAGGTCGATGCTGGTTTCATCGCCCAGCTGGATCGGACCGACGGGGAAGCCAAGCTGGCGCGCGGCATTGTCGATCAGCACCGGTGCGACACCTTCGGTGACCATGCGGGTCGCCTCGTTGCCGTAGGGGATGATGCAGCGGTTGCAATAGAAGAAGCGCGCATCGTTCACCACGATCGGGGTCTTGCGGATCTGGCGCACGTAGTCGAGCGCCTTGGCCACGGCCCGGTCACCGGTTTCCTTGCCCTTGATGATCTCGACCAGCAGCATCTTCTCGACAGGCGAGAAGAAGTGGATGCCGATGAACTGCTCGGGGCGCTTGGACGCCTTGGCCAGCCCGGTGATCGGCAGGGTCGAGGTGTTGGAGGCAAAGATGCAATCCTCGGGGATGATCGCCTCGACCTTCTGGGTCATCTCGGCCTTGACCTTGGGATCTTCGAAAACGGCTTCGATGATCAGGTCACAGTCTTTCAGCGCGTCGAGATCCGGGGTCGCGTTGATCAGGCCAAGCATCGCCTCTTTCTTTTCGGGCGTGACCTTTTTACGGGAAATGCCTTTGTCGAGATAGGCCTCGGTATAGGCTTTGCCTTTGTCGGCGGCGGCCTGATCCCGGTCGATCAGCACGACCTCCATCCCGGCCTGAGCTGAGACAAGCGCGATGCCCGCGCCCATCATGCCCGCGCCAAGAACGCCCAGCTTTTTCACGCGCTGATCCGGTATACCTTCGGGGCGGACCGCGCCTTTTTCCAGAGCTTCCTTGTTCACGAAAAGCGAGCGGATCATTGCGCCCGAAGAGGGGTTCATCAGCACATGGGTGAACCACCGCGCCTCGATCTTGAGCGCCGTGTCAAACGGAACAAGCGCACCCTCGTAGACCGCGCTCAGCAGCGCCTTGGCCGCCGGGAAGGCGCCCTGCGTCTTGCCGTTGACCATGGCGTTCGCGCCCACGAAGGTCATGAAACCTGCCGGGTGGTAAGGCGCGCCGCCGGGCATCTTGTAGCCCTTGGCATCCCAAGGTTTCAGGATGTCTGCGTCGGTCGCGTTCAGCACCCATTCGCGTGCAGCGGCAACCGGATCGGCGACAACCTCGTCGATTACGCCCGCGCCTTTGGCTTTGGCCGGTTCCAGCATCTTGCCTTCGAGCAGCAGCGGCGAAGCTGCCATCGCGCCAAGCTTGCGCACCAGTCGCGTGGTGCCGCCCGCGCCGGGGAAGATTCCGACCATGATTTCGGGCAGGCCGATCCGTGCCTTGGGATTGTCGGCGACAAAGATGCGGTGGGTGGCCAGCGGCAGTTCCAGACCGATACCGGCCGCGGTGCCGGGCAGGGCGGCGGCAATCGGTTTGCCGCCCTTGTTGGTTTTCGGATCCATTCCGGCGCGCTCGATCTTGCGCAGCAGGGCGTGCATTTCCATCGTGCCCTCGAAGAGCCCTTTGGCCGGATCGTCGCCCGCGCTTTCCTTGAGCGTCGCAAGCAGGTTCAGGTCCATGCCACCGGCAAAGGAGCCTTCCTTGCCCGAGGTGATGACCACGCCTTTTACCGCATCATCCGCCAGCGCGTCATCGATGCAGGATTCCAGTTCCTTCAACCCGTCGATCGACATGACATTCATCGTCTTGCCGGGGCAGTCCCAGGTGATCAGAGCGACGCCATCGGCGCCTTTTTCCATCGTGAAATCAGTCATTTGATGTCTCCTCTTTCCCGGCTTACACGCGTTCGATGATGGTGGCCGCGCCCATGCCCGAGGCGATGCAAAGCGTCGCCAGACCGGTTTCCTTGTCGGCGCGTTCCATTTCGTCCAGCAGGGTGCCGATGATCATCGCCCCGGTCGCGCCCAGCGGGTGGCCCATCGCGATGGAGCCGCCGTTCACGTTGACCTTGTCGCTATCCACATCGAAGGCCTGCATGAAGCGCAGCACGACAGCGGCAAAGGCCTCGTTCACCTCAAACAGGTCGATGTCCTTGATGTCCATACCGTTGTCGGCGAGGATCTTCTGCGTCACCGGGACAGGTCCGGTCAGCATGATGGTCGGATCGGTGCCGATCTTGGCGGTTGCCCTGATGCGGGCGCGGGGTTTCAGCCCGTATTTCTCACCGAATTCCTTGTTGCCGATCAGCACGGCGGCGGACCCGTCTACGATGCCAGAAGAATTTCCCGCGTGGTGGATGTGGTTGATCTTTTCCAGATGCGGGTATTTCAGCATCGCCACCTTGTCAAAGCCGGGCATGACTTCGCCCATCGCCTGGAACGAAGCATTCAGCGCACCAAGGCTTTGCATGTCGGTCTGGGGGCGCATGTATTCGTCATGATCGAGGATCGGCAGACCGTTCTGGTCGCGCACGGTGATCACCGATTTGTCGAAACGCCCGTCGTCCCAGGCGGCCTTTGCGCGGCGCTGGGATTCCACGGCCAGCGCATCGGCCTCGTCGCGGGTAAACCCGTATTCGGTGGCGATGATGTCAGCGGAAATGCCCTGCGGCACAAAGTATTTCTCCATCGCCAGTGTCGGGTCGACGGCAATGGCCGCCCCGTCGCTGCCCATGGCCACGCGGCCCATCATCTCGACGCCGCCCGCGATATAGGCATCGCCAGCACCACCCTTGACTTGGTTTGCGGCTAGGTTGACCGCCTCCATGCCCGAAGCGCAGAACCGGTTGATTGCGAGACCGGGGATCGATTCATCGAGATCCGAGGCAAGCACCGCCGAGCGTGCAAGGCAGCCACCCTGTTCCGTCACCTGGGTAACATTGCCCCAGATCACGTCCTCGACCGCATGGCCATCAAGATTATTGCGCTCTTTCAGCGCGTTCAGCGTCAGGGCGGAAAGGCGCAGCGAGGTCACCTCGTGCAGGGCGCCGTCCTTGCGGCCCTTGCCCCGTGGCGTGCGCAGCGCGTCATAAATGTAAGCGTCGGTCATATGGTCCTCCTTAGGCCCGGTCGGCAGGCGATCCGGGCATCAAGTCATAGGGGTGTTTCCAGCCCGGCTGTTCGCTGAGGCGCGCCAGCCAGGTATTGATATGAGGCCAGTCCTTGCGGTCGAAACCGAAGGGTTCCGGGTAATAGAGATACCCGCAGCAGGAAAGGTCCGCATTGGTGACGTCGCTGCCCACGATCCAGTCGCGCTCTGCGAGATGGTCGTTCAGCGTCGCATAAGCCGATTTCAGGCGGCCGAGGTTGAAAGAGATTACATCTGCCGGTCGTTTGTCCTCGGGCAGGAAGTTCATGAGAAAACGGGTCAAACCGGCCATGGAACTGAGCTTGTGGTTGTCCCAAAGCACCCAGCGCAAAACGTCGTATTTCTCGGCCTGATTCTTGCCTGCGAATTTGCCCGATTTGTCGGACACATACTGCTGGATAACGCCCGACTGGCTGAGGCGGATATCTCCATCGATCATCACAGGCGCTTCGCCCATGTTGTTGACGGTGCTCCGGTAGTCCGGGCTGCGCGTCGCGCCGTTGAAAAAATCAACGTAAACCGGTTCCCAGTCGAGGCCCGAGAGTTGCAGCGCTATCGCGGCCTTGTAGGAATTGCCGCTTTCACCGAAACAGTGCAGCTGGATCGTCATCGTTCAAGCCCTCCCAAGGCGTGTGCTGAGATGTCGGAATTTCCGTATTTGAAACGAGAAGAAGCACAGGGTGCGTTTCTTTCGTAACCTTGTCTTAAAGTTTTAGGTGTCAAGTGAGAGCTGCGGTACAGGCTGCCGAGCCGATGACCGCACGAGGAGAAGCCCCGCGGCCCCGCTCGAGTGACGGAGAGTCGGATCGGCGCCGGGTCGCGGGGTGAACGCATACAGCCTTTCTTCTCGTTCCAAATACGGCCGCCGGAGGCGGGAGCAAGGGGGCAGGTTGCGGGACGCTGCTGTGTCAAAGCGACCTCGCAATCAACTCTTTCATGATCTCGTTGGTGCCCCCGTAGATGCGCTGGACGCGGGCATCTGCCCACATGGCGCCGACCGCATATTCCATCATGAAACCGTAGCCGCCGTGTAGCTGTACGCATTCGTCAAGCACCTCGCATTGGGTGTCCGAGGACCAGTATTTGATCATTGCGGCTTTTTCGACGCTCAGCTTGCCTTCGAGGTGTTCTAGCATGCATTCGTTGAGGAAAGCGCGGGAAACCATCGTTCTCGTCTTGCATTCGGCAAGCTTGAAGCGGGTGTTCTGGAACTGGGTAAGAGGGCCGTTGAAGGCCTGTCGTTCCTTGCAATAATCGATCGTGCGCTCGACTGCGCCTTCCATTGCGCCCTGCGCGGTGCAGGCGATGGTCAGACGCTCCTGTGGCAACTGGCTCATCATCTGGTAGAACCCCTGTCCCTCTTCGCCGCCAAGGACGTTTTCGGGCGGGATTTCCACGTTATCGAAGAAGAGCTCCGAGGTATCTGCGGCATGCATGCCGACCTTCTCAAGATTTCTGCCACGCTGGAAGCCGCTGGCACCGTCGGTTTCAAGGACCACCAGCGACACGCCTTTTGCCCCGAGGGACGGGTCCGTTTTGGCAGCCACGACGATCAGGTTCGCGTGCTGGCCGTTCGAGATGAATGTTTTCTGACCGGAGAGCTTGTAGGAATTCCCATCACGGATCGCCTTTGTCTTGATGTTCTGTACGTCTGACCCGGTTGAGGGTTCGGTCATTGCAAGAGCGCCGACCAGTTCGCCGGAGACCATTTTTGGCAACCAGCGTTGTTTCTGTTCTTCGCTGCCATAGGCCAAGATGTAATGCGAGACGATCGGGCCGTGGATGGCCGCGCCCCAGCTGGCGAGGTTCGCGCGGGCGGCTTCGATGAGGATCGCGGCTTCGTGGCCGAAATCCCCGCCGGCGCCGCCATATGCTTCGGGAATGGAGGGGCAGAGCAGGCCGAGCGCACCGGCTTCCTGCCAGATCTCGCGATCCATCTGACCCTGATGGCGCCATTTCTCGAATTTCGGGGCCCATTCGCGATTGATTAACTGGGCCGTCATATCGGCGAGCATGTGATGATCGTCGCTCATCCACGCGCTTGTTGCCGAGAACGTATTTTTCATTGTGCCTTTCCTCCCCTGGCATTCGACCGGCTGTCCCGCGCTGGGCGGGGCGCGCCTTTCTTTCATGCAGTGAACGCGAAACCGGTCTGGTGGCATCTGCAGGCGGGATCCGATAAACGGAAAACCTCCGGCAGCGCCATCGAACCGGAACAATGCGCAGTTTCGCATTAACAGGTTGCGTCTTTCTTGAGTTCTCCTCTTGCCGGGAAGCCGGGCGGCGTACCGCCCGGTTCGCAGGAACGGGGTTCAGAAATTCGCTGCTTCCAGCGCCATGACCGTGTCGGCACCGCTCTGGATGCGCGAGAGGTGCAGAGCCGTCGCCGGGAGCTGGCGCGCCATGTAGTAACGACCGGTGGCGAGCTTGGTTTCATAGAACTCCTTGTCCGAGGCGCCATCGGCGAGCGCGGTCATAGCGGCCTTGCCCATCTGCGCCCAGACAAGCCCCAAGCAGACATGACCGAACATGTGCATGAAGTCATAGGACCCGGCCAGCGCGTTGTTCGGGTTCTTGATTCCTTCGGCCATGAAATACATGCCTGCGGCCTGAAGGTCTTTCGAGGCCTTCTTGAGCGGCTCGAGAAAGTCCTTGTCGAACGCTTCGTCCTGACCCGAGTTCTCTTTGATGTAGTTCTTGACCAGATCGAAGAAGGCCATCACGTGTTTGCCACCATCGACAGCCAGCTTGCGGCCCACAAGGTCCAGCGCCTGCACGCCGTTGGCACCTTCGTAGATCATCGCGATGCGGGCATCGCGGGTGAACTGCGACATGCCCCATTCCTCGATATAGCCGTGACCGCCGTAGATCTGCTGGGCCTTGACGGTCATGTCGTAGCCCTGATCGGTGAGGAAGCCCTTGATGACCGGGGTCAGCAGCGACACCAGGCCGTCGGCATCCTTGTCGCCTGCACGGTGGGCGCGGTCGATCATGCTGGCGCCCCAGAGGATGAAGGCGCGGGCACCTTCGGCGAAGCTTTTCTGGTCCATCAGCGAACGACGGATGTCGGGATGCACGATCAGCGGATCGGCCGGGCCATCGGGGTTCTTGACGCCGGTCACGTCGCGGCCCTGAAGGCGGTCCTTGGCATATTCAAGCGCGTTCTGGAACGCGACCTCGGCCTGCGACAGGCCCTGCATGCCGACGCCGATGCGGGCTTCGTTCATCATGGTGAACATCGCGCGCATGCCCTTGTGCTCTTCGCCGAGCAGGTAACCGGTGGCCTCGTCGTAATTCATCACGCAGGTCGAGTTGCCGTGAATGCCCATTTTCTCTTCGATCTTGCCGCAGGCGACGCCATTGCGCGCGCCAAGGCTGCCGTCCTCGTTGACGAGGAATTTGGGCACGATGAAGAGGGACACGCCCTTGATGCCTTCCGGCGCGCCGGTGATCTTGGCCAGAACGAGGTGGATAATGTTGTCGGCCATCTCGTGCTCGCCTGCCGAGATAAAGATCTTCTGGCCGGAAATCTTGTAGCTGCCGTCATCCTGCGGTTCGGCCTTGGTGCGCATCAGGCCAAGATCGGTGCCGCAATGCGGTTCGGTCAGGTTCATTGTGCCAGTCCATTCGCAGGACACCATGTTGGGAAGATAGGTGTTCTTCTGCTCGTCCGACCCGTGGGCAAGAATGGCCGAAGCCGCGCCGTGGGTCAGGCCTTGGTACATGGTAAAGGCCTGGTTGGCGGAGGAGAACATTTCACCCACGGCGGTGTTCAGCACGTAGGGCATGTTCTGGCCACCATATTCCTCGGGCATGTCGAGCCCGGGCCAGCCGCCTTCCTTTACCTTGTCAAAGGCTTCCTTGAAGCCCGTGGGGGTACGAACGACGCCGTTTTCCAGCTTGCAGCCTTCGGTATCGCCCACCGCGTTCAGCGGCTGGAGCACCTCGGAGCTGATCTTGCCGGCCTCTTCGAGGATGGCATTGGTAAACTCGGGCTCAAGTTCTTCGTAGCCCGGAACATCGGCCTGCGTGACTTTCAGCACCTCGTGCAGAATGAATTGCATATCCTTTGTAGGGGCAGTGTAACTTGGCATATGGGCGCTCCGTCTTAGCTGGTTTGCGTCGTTGTGGGGGGAAGGAAGGGCCGCCTTATTCGGCGGCCTGCTTCGGGTTTTCGTCGGCCTGCATGATCTTTTCGGCCCAGCTCATCTGCTCCTGGAGGTCCGAAATGGCCGCGTCGAGTTCATCGCGCTGGCGCTGCATGTCGGCCAGTCTTTCGCAGGCGACCTCGTAGGTCTTGCGGATCTGCGTCTGTTGCTGGTCATCGATGTGATAGAGGTCCAGCAACTGGCGCACCTGCTCCAGCGAAAAGCCAAACCTCTTGGCCCGCAGGATCAGCTTGAGCCGCGCGCGGTCACGCTTGGTGAACAGCCGCTTCTGTCCCTGGCGGACCGGAAACAGAAGTTCTTTGGATTCGTAGAACCGCAAGGTACGTGCGGTGACGTCGAAGACGTCGCACATTTCGCGGATGGTCAGGAATTTTTCTGTCATCATGTCTTATTGCTCGTGTGGGTTGTGTTCTCGCGAAATGATGATCTGGGCGCCTCATTACAACGAAAGTTGACGTTCACGTAAGTTGAACGTCACGTCATTTCACAAACGGCGCAAGAGAATTTCTTCAGCCTTGGCTGTCAGGAAATATTTTACCTAAGGGAATGTGGAATTCGCGCAGGAAACGGCAAGTGTGAGGGGCGGAATCGACTCAGTCGATCTCTGATTCAGCCTCACTGCGAAGCTTGCGAAGCTCGCTCATCGCTTCTTCGATCTGCTGTTTCTGCTCCGCAAGGTCCACGAGCTGGCGATCGGCCATTTCGACAAAGGCCCGCATCTGCGGTTTTGTGCCGTCTTTCTCGTATATCAGTAGCCACTGACGGATATCTTCCAGCTGAAAGCCGAATCTGCGCCCGCGCAGGATCAGCTTCATCCGGGCAATTTCACGTGGTCCGTAATGGCGCGTGCGCCCCTCGCGGTGGGGGTGGATGAGTTCAATATATTCGTAATAGCGCAGGGTTCTTGGCGTAACGTCGAACCGCGCGCACATTTCTTTGAAACTCAGGTTAACGTCGGCCATCGGATTTCTCTGCTTGCATAGTTCAAAGGTTAAGGCCGCAGGCGCGTAGACGCAACCAGCGGGCTTGCCCTTTGGGGAAGGGTTTGATCATAAGGTGATGACAGCAGGAAAACAGGAACGCGGCATGTCTGAAAAAACCGAACTGGCCCAACAGTTCATTCACGCCCTGCCGCATGCGCGTGAACTCGGCCTGAAGATTACCCAACTTGGGGCCGGATATGCCGAAATGACGATGCCCTATGACGAACGTCTTGTCGGCGATCCGCAGACAGGTGTCCTGCATGGCGGTGCGGTTTCCACGGTGATCGATACCTGCTGCGGCACGGCGGTCATGAGCCATCCGGACGCGCGGGGCATAACAGCAACGATCGATCTTCGTATTGAATACATGCGTGCGGCGACGCCGGGACAGTCGATTGTCGCCCGCGCCACCTGCCATCACATCACCCGCAACGTCGCTTTTGTCGAAGCGACTGCCGTGGACGATGATACCGACGTGCCGGTGGCGCGCGCCTCGGGGTCGTTCACCGTGGGAGAAGCATGATGGCGCGTGCCCGTCCCGAACCGGTCCAGGTCGTCAAGCAACGCCGGGACGGGGCCCTGTCCGCTCTGGTCGAGGGGGTGCCTTACGTGCGCTTTCTGGGCATCGATTTCGACCGGCGTGGCGACGAACTGACGGGCGTTCTGCATTTTTCCGAGAAACTGATCGGCAATCCGATGCTGCCTGCCATCCATGGCGGGGTTACGGCGGCCTTTCTCGAGGTGACATCGATCATTTCGCTCAGCTGGGCCTATCTTTGGCCCGATATCGAAAGCGGCGCGCTGGATCTGTCCGAGGTCACGCCGATAACCATGCCACGGCTGCCTAAGACAATCGGATTCACCGTCGATTACCTGCGCACCGGTTTACCGCGCGACGCTTATGCCCGCGCGACGGTGACCCGGCAGGGACGGCGCTATGCCTCGGTCCGTGCCGAGGCCTGGCAGGACAATCGCGACAAGCTCTTTGCGCAAGGGTCCGGCCACTTCCTCATGCCGCCGGCTGTGTCGGTGGCCGATGACTGAAACGGTCGCGCCTACGCCACCGAAGCCGATCACACATCGCCGCGTTCTGAACATCGCGGCGCCTATCGTTCTGTCCAACGTAACGGTGCCGATCCTTGGGATCGTTGATACCGGCGTTGTCGGGCAGATAGGCGAGGCCGCCCCGATTGGCGCGGTTGGGATCGGCGCGATCATCATCACGACGCTTTACTGGTTTTTCGGCTTCCTGCGGATGGGCACGACCGGGCTGACGGGGCAGGCCGAAGGAGCAGGCAATAGCCGAGAAGTGACCGCGATCTTGATGCGGGCGCTGCTGATCGGCGTTTCTGCCGGTGTCGTGCTGATTCTGTTGCGACTGCCGCTGCTCTGGGGCGCATTCATGCTCTCTCCCGCGTCGGAAGAGGTAGAAACTCTCGCGCGGTCCTACATGTCGATCCGGATCTGGTCGGCCCCTGCCGCCATCGCGATATTCGGCATCACCGGCTGGCTGATCGCGCTCGAGCGGACACGTGCCGTTCTTGCGATACAGCTCTGGATGAACGGGCTGAACGTACTGCTGGACCTGTGGTTCGTACTGGGGCTTGACTGGGGCGTGTCCGGTGTCGCCATCGCGACGTTTCTGGCCGAGTGGTCCGGTCTGGTGCTGGCGCTCTGGTTCTGCCGAGGTGCTTTCCACGGCCCGGACTGGCGCGACCGGTCGTCGATCTTCGATCCGGTGGCCTTGCGCCGGATGATGGTCGTGAACAGCGATATCCTTGTCCGATCACTGCTGTTGATGTCGGTGATGGTTTCCTTCCTGTTCCTCGGCGCCGATTTCGGAGACGTGACGCTGGCCGCTAACCAGATCCTGTTGCAGTTCATCGAGATAACCGCCTGCTTCCTTGATGGTTTTGCCTTTACGGCCGAGGCGTTGGTTGCGCAGGCGATTGGCCGAAAAAGCATCCCGCGACTGCGCCGTTCCATCGTGATGGCGTCGGTATGGGCCGTCGTAGGGGCGTTTCTGCTTGGCGCTGCATTCGCATTGTTTGGCGGGATGATCGTGGACACGATGGCAAAGGTGCCCGACGTACAGGCAGAGGCACGGGTATACCTTGCCTATATGGTCGCCGTGCCCGTTCTGGGCGTGGCAAGCTGGATGCTGGACGGTGTTTTCATTGGCGCGACTCGCACCGGCGATATGCGCAACATGGCCTTTATCTCCACCGGAGCTTACGCCATTGCGGTTGTGGTGCTGGTGCCGATCTGGGGCAATCACGGCTTATGGATGGCTTTCCTGCTGTCCTACGTCGCGCGGGGCCTGACGCTTGCGGCGCGCTACCCCGCGCTGGAACGTGGTGTCGCTCCTGATTAAGGGCAGACTTCCCGAAAAATATCACGCTGTTACCTGCGGGGAGACAATCTATCGGGTGCCGGTTCCTGCATTTCCTGCAAATTTTAGCAGTAATTGTGCAATCGGTTCAGAACCTTCGAAGCGACATAGCTGATAAACGGCGAACAAGAATCCGCTCCGGTTTCCTGAAATCGTTTGTTTCCAGTTCCTTGGCTTATGGATAGGCGCTGTCTCGCGACTCCTTAGGGCAGCGATGCATGCCCGTAAAACCCCGAAATCACCGCCCATTGCACCTTTGATATGCGCGACGTCAGAGCATTTCCGACTTCACCGAAATTTAAGCCTTTGCCCCCAGTTTCACCGGCATCAGCGCAATGCCCAGTTATCGAATGGACAATTCAATGAAAAAGACACTTCTTTCGACCGCATTTGTTTTCGCGGCATCCCTTGTCAATGCGGCAGAGCCGGACGCAGGGATGGTCGATTTTGTAAATTCCACCGCGCGCGCATGGTTCCAGACGGATGAAGCGCAGGCCGCGATCAAGGCCAGCAACGCAGAACATGCTTCAGTGTCGGAGGAGAAACTGATTCAACTCGACCGGGAATGGCGGGATCAGGTCGGACAATCCGACCAACCGCTGATCGCATCCATTATGGACTCGTCCTTTTCGGATACGCTGCGCGCCCATGCCGAGGCAAGCCAGGGCGTCATCAGTGAAATCATCGTTATGGACAATCGGGGCATGAATGTCGCCCTGAGTTCGGTGACCTCTGACTTTTGGCAGGGTGACGAAGCGAAGTATCTCGAGACGTATCCGCGTGGTGCCGATGCGATGCATGCCGGCGATATCGAACTGGATGAATCCAGCCAGACTTATCAGGTTCAGGTTTCTTTCACGGTTACAGATTCTGCCACGGGCAATGCGATCGGCTGCGTCACCATTGGCTTGAACGCCGAAGCATTCTGAAAATGAAAACAAGTGAAGCCAGAGGCCATCGGAGAAATTGATGTCGGGCAAGGTAAAATTAAAAGGTTTGCAGTCCATTTTCGCAAAGATAGCGATTGTAATTATTCTTTCCATGGCAGTCGTCGTCGCCACCATAACTTTTGTTGAAGATCATTTCACCGAACGGCTTACAGCAGAGATCATTTCTGAGATGGCGTCGTCGAAAACGGTGCTAGTTGGTGAAAACATCGCTGGCGCTGTCAAGTTCGGTAAGGGTGACATTGCGACAGCCGCCCTCGAACAGATGAAAGAAAACTCGGACGGACAGCTTCTGGGATTCGTCGCGCTCAATCAGGCCGGTGAAGTCCTTGCGAATGGATCGAGCGAGGGGCTGGACAATGCCGAATTGATGCAACTTGCACGCCGGGCGTTGGAGCTCAAAGAAGAAGCCCGGTCGGAAAATGGACACCTGATCGCGACACCTGTTCAATTTGGGGCCAATGGCGATGTGGTCGGAGCCGTCGCAACAGGTTGGACGCCGGACGTCATCCTCGCAAAACAATCTGAAGCAGCCCAGACTGCGCTGCTGGCTGCAGGGGCGGTGTTCCTTTTGTCGGTCATATGTTCGATGTTGATCTTCGGACGCTCGATCATCACGCCAATCAAGAAATGCACTCGCGCCATCAAATCGATGGCCAATACGAATTACGACATAGAAATTCCCGGGTTAAAGCGCGGCGACGAGATCGGCGAAATCGCGAATTCGCTGGAAACGCTTAGAAAAGAGCTTGCGACGGCACAAGCCGCACAGGTCGATACAGCCTTCAAAAGCGCGGGTTTCATGTCAGCTTCTGCCGCGATCATGATCACGGATCAGGAAATGAGAATAAACTATGTCAATCCAAAACTCACCGCGTTCTTCGAAACGCATATTGAGGAATTGCGAAAGACGATACCCGATATGCATCCGGACAAGTTGGTTGGAAAGTCGATTGAAGATTTCCACGGCGTCACCGGGTTTCGCGGCGATGCCCAACAGATCAAAAGACGACTGGCAGCGCTGGGGGGCCAAGAGTTCCAGGCCATTGTTCAGTTTGGAGAGTCGCGGATTTCGCTAAAAGCGAGTACCGTCTATCAGGATAACGGCGAAGCCATCGGCTATGTCTTGGAATGGGAAGACGTTACCCAGCAGTTCATCAACAACGCAATTATAGACGCGATCGACGCGAACCAGGTAAAAGCGCAGTTTGACATCACTGGAGATTGTTTAAGTTGTAACAAGCTGTTTTCAAAAGCCAGTGGCGTCAGCGTTGAAAGTTCCAGGCAGCTGAAACTGCAAACCCTGGTGTCCACCGCCGAAGATGCATCGAGCGAAAAAACTGACCTCGTTTCCTATGTATTGAACGAAAAGCCTTACATTGGGCAGTTTCAGATTGCGGGAACGGATGGGGGAAAGACGACAATCGACGGCAGCCTGAGTTGCGTCAGAAACCACAAAGGAGATCCGATCCGGATATTGTTACTTGGCAAGGATGTCACCGAATCCGAAGCGGAACTCAAGGCGTCACGACGAGAGCGTGTCGAAAATGAGCGTAGTCAAAACCAAGTTGTTGAAGAACTGCGCATCGGCCTCAGCAAGCTAAGTGGTGGAGATCTTACCTCAATCATTTCTACGCCTTTTCATGAAAAGTATGAAGAGCTTAGGTCTGATTTCAACCAGGCGGTACAAAATCTCGCTAAAGCAATGAACGAGATAGCCGAAGATGCCGAAAACATCCACAACGAAGCGCGCGACATCAGTACGACTGCTGACGGTTTGTCGAAACGAACCGAGAGCACCGCTGCGACGCTAGAGCAAACCGCGGCGGCTCTAGATGAATTGACCAGTTCCGTCAACGAAACAGCAGGCGGCGCGGCGAAGGCGGACCAAGCGGTAACAGCTGCTAAGGGTAATGCTGAAGAAAGTGGAAAAGTCGTACTGGATACGGTCGCCGCTATGGATCAAATCGCTGATTCATCCGAGCGAATAACATCAATCATCAAGGTGATCGACGATATCGCCTTCCAAACCAATTTGTTAGCTCTGAATGCGGGTGTAGAAGCCGCAAGAGCAGGAGACGCTGGAAGGGGCTTCGCCGTTGTGGCTTCAGAGGTCAGAGCGCTAGCTCAGCGTTCTTCTGATGCCGCCAGGGAAATCAATGAGCTTATCGAGAAGAGCGGATCTAAGGTTAAAACCGGTGTGGATTTAGTCGGAAAAACGGGCGTTGCGTTGCAGCAAATTGTTGGGTCCGTTTCGGAAATATCCAAATTGGTTGCGAATATAGCCGAATCCTCTCGTCAACAATCAGAGAATCTAACCGAAATTAACTCTTCGCTGTCTCAATTGGATCAATCAACTCAGCAAAACGCTGCGAGATTGGAGGAAACTACAGCAGCCAGCGAGTCGCTCAGGAATGATGCTGTTTCGCTTGTAAACACTGTTTCGCATTTCAGGTTGTCCAAAGCGGATCGGATTGAGGCTAAAGGCAGTTTAAAGCTGCATCAAGAAAAGCAGGGAAAGCTAGAGCCAAATCGAAAGCCGAGTAAGGTCGCGAGTTCGGGTTATAGTAAAGGGTCGCAGGTCGAAAAAATAAAAGACGAGTGGGAAGATTTTTAGAAGTGGAAATTTTGTAAGCTGAGGACTGAATGATTGGAAGAGAAAAATAAGCTATTAGGCGCTGATACCAAAAATGTACACCACGTAATTCAAGGCGAATATTTTGTTTCAGACGATCCGTCCATTGTTTTAACAACAATTTTGGGATCCTGTGTCGCAACATGTCTCTGCGATCCCGTCGCAAAAGTTGGAGGTATAAATCATTTCTTGCTTCCAAACGGAGATGGCAAAGGCGGGATGGAGTTTCGGTATGGAATTCTTTCCATGGAGCTATTGGTTAACGGTTTACTGAAAATGGGCGCAAGTAAGGCAAGATTGGAGGCGAAAATATTTGGAGGGGCGGCAATGAACAATGGTCTAGCACGCATCGGAGAATCGAATAGCCGGTTTGCGTTGAGCTATTTAAATGACGAGAACATTAAATGCCTTTCTAAAAGTTTAGGTGGGAGCAATGCGAGGAGAGTGAGGTACATTCCGACGACAGGCCAAGCTCAGCAAATGTTGGTATCGGAGCAAGCTACAGAGGAATTAAATTACAGTAAAAAGTTGGCAAAAGTTGAGCCTGACGTAACTCTATTCTAGGGGCTGAAAGAAATGAAGAATATTAAGCTAAGCGAAAAAATGGATTTAAAATACGCGGACGAGCTTAAGTCAGAGTTAATTGAAAGTCAAGGCTTGGATGTAAATTTGGATGGAGCTCATGTGTCTGCCATGTTTGCGACATGTTGCCAAGTGCTAGTAGCTGCAAAAATAGCATGGATAGATAGGGGTAAAGTCTTATCAATTAGCCCTTCAGAGAACATGATAAGAGATCTAGAGACGCTTGGCGCAAAGAAATTTTTAATTGCCGAGGAAATTAAGTTATGACGGTGAAGGTTCTAGCGATCGATGATTCGAAGACGATAAGGGAGATGCTGAGGCACACATTGTCACAAGGTGGATTCGAGGTTTACGTTGCGGATGATGGAGTTGATGGTTTGGAGAAGCTTGAATGCATAGGGCCGGATGTAGTGATAACGGACATAAATATGCCGCGGCTCGATGGTTTTGGAGTAATTGAGAAAATTCGATCTCAAGCAGTTTATTCAGCTCTTCCAATACTGGTGCTGACGACGGAGAGTGCACAAGATTTGAAGCAAAGGGCAAAGAATAGTGGGGCGACAGGATGGGTCGTTAAGCCCTTTGATGATGAAAAATTAATTCATGCTATAAAAAGAATTACAGTCGGGTAGCGAGATGAGTTCTTCAGCAGAAATAAGGCAGACTTTCTTTCAAGAGTGTGATGACCTTCTTGAAGCTCTGGATGACGGTCTTTGTGAAATTGACGAAGGGGTGTCAGATTTATCTTTCGATCCAGAAACAGTTAATGCTGTTTTCCGATCAGTGCACTCAATTAAGGGAGGCGCTGCAGCTTTTGGGTTGGATCAGCTGGTTCAGTTCGCTCATCAATTTGAAACAGTTCTCGATTCGATGCGTTCCGGAAGTTTGACTGTAAACGAAGAAGTTTTGAAATTATGTCATAGAGCGGCAGATTGCCTAAATGACTTAGTTGTTGCAGGTCGCGATGATATCAATCCACCGGAAAATGTAAGCCAAGATTTGGTTGAGAAGCTTGCAAATTTAGTTCCAAATAAAACAGAAAATGCAAGTGTTCAAAGTGAAGGGGCAAGTGACGATTTCAGCTTTGCCCCAACTTCAATTTCAATAATTGATGAGGTTCGAGAAGCGGTTTCCGCTGGTTCGACTTATATAGTGAAGTTGCGCCCTCACAAAAGTCTCGCGTCAAGCGGCAATGATCCGCTCTTGCTATTTAGAGAGCTATCAGAGCTTGGTGACTTAAAAGTGTCAGCAGACTTTGCAGAGGTAAAATCGCTTGAGAACCTTCAGGTTGAGGAATGCCGAATAACTTGGGTGCTGGAGATCAATACAAATTTCGGTGAGGCGGAGATCCGAGAGGTTTTCGAATTCGTCGATGGAATGTGTGATCTTGATATTTCCAAGCTGAACTCGACTGTTTTGCAAGATGATCCATATTCAAGTACGAACCAGTCCGAGGTTGGTGCAAATCCTGAAAATGACGCTAATGTCCCCAGCGGAAGCGACCCGGTTGGGCGTGGGAAGAGTGGTGCTGTGGGCGGGGCTGCCAATGCTACGGTTCGTGTAAATCTTGAGTTGGTTGATAGGTTAATAAATATGGTAGGGGAGCTGGTAATAAACCAGGCGGTGCTGACCCAGTGTATTGATGACGCAGGTGTGTTGGATAATGGTGAGCTATCTACCAGTCTCGCAGAGTTCAAAAATTTGGCGCGCGATATTCAAGAAAGCGTTATGGCAATTAGAGCGCAGTCTGTTAAGCCGTTGTTTCAACGAATGGCGAGGATTGTCAGGGAAGCGTCGGAACTATCGGGAAAAGAAGCGCTCTTCGAGACAGAGGGAGAAACAACAGAAGTGGACAAGACTATTATTGAGCGTCTTGTCGATCCATTAACTCACATGATCAGAAATGCCGTTGATCATGGGTTGGAGGCTCCAGAACTGAGAAGGTCGGTGGGCAAATTAGAGACAGGCAAAGTGAAATTGTCTGCAGCGCACCGATCGGGCCGCGTTATCATCGAGGTATCTGACGATGGAGCCGGAATAAACAGAGAAAAGGTTTTCAATATTGCTGTAGAAAAGGGTCTTATACCGGCTGATTCTTCATTGAAGGACAGTGAAATTGACAATTTGCTTTTTCTTCCAGGGTTTTCAACAGCAGAAAAGGTTTCTAATCTCTCCGGTCGAGGGGTTGGTATGGATGTCGTCCGGAGCGCAATTCAAAAATTGGGTGGAAGGGTAAATATATTCTCTAAACCCGGCGCCGGTACAACGATGTCAATTAGCCTGCCGCTGACTCTTGCCGTTTTGGACGGTATGGTTGTGGATGTTGCTGGGCAGACTATGGTTGTTCCTATAACAGCTATTGTCGAAACACTCCGTCCCGACCCAGACGACATACATAAATTAGGAAGTGATAATACAGTCGTTTCGGTTCGAAACAAACTGGTTCCGGTCGTTGATCTAGGTGTCGTATTCGGTCACCGATCTTCTGCCGTATCTTTGTCGGAAATGGTTTTGCTCTTGGTTGAGTCTGACGATGCTACGAGTTGGGCCTTGGCTGTAGATCAAATATTTGATCAAAGACAAGTTGTAATTAAAGGACTCGAGTCAAATTATGGGTATGTACCTGGTGTTGCTGCTGCAACAATTTTGGGCGATGGAAATATAGCTCTTATTATTGATCCCGAAGAAACTGCGCGTCGCTCCGATGAGGCGGGGGAATCGCTGAATATTCTTGCCATGGAGGGAAAGTAGATGTCTGAACCTGCACTGTCTCAATCCGGTCATCGTGAGCTCGTCACCTTTCGAGTCGGTAATCAGGATTTTTGTATTGATATTATGCTAGTTAGAGAAATACGTGGCTGGACGCCCGCCACGATATTGCCGCACGCTCCATCATACGTTTTAGGAGTGATAAACTTGAGGGGGTCTGTTGTCCCCATAGTGGACTTGTCGGCTCGTCTGGGTCTCCAAGCTTCGGTACCTGACGACCGGCATGTTATTGTAATAGCTGTAATTGATAGTCAAACCGTTGGTTTTCTTGTTAGCTCTGTTTCGGACATTATAAGTATTGATCAAGTGGATATTCAAGGAACGCCAGACGTAACATCAGAAACGACTAGGGCTTTCATCGAAGGCGTTATAGTTACTGATGAGCGAATGTTGCGAGTTATTGATATAAAAACAGTTCTTCCAAAGTCGGTTGAAAAACGGCTGCATGATGAATAGCTTGAATACAACCTCAGGGAGATCCAGCGCGGCTTCTGATGTTTCTTACACTTCAGAGGATTTTACTCGAATATCAGAAATTTTGCATTCCATATCTGGTATCAAAATGCCGGAATCCAATGAGGCATTGGTTTTTTCAAGGTTGTCTAGAAGGGTTCGAAACTTGGGCTTGGGCGGCTTCAGGGATTACATAAATATTCTGGAATCAGGGGGCGACATCGAAGAAAAAGAGTATATGGTTTCTGCCTTAACAACTAATACGACTAGATTCTTTCGTGAGGATTACCATTTTGCAACTTTCTCTGATGATGTGCTGCCTTCGTTGGTTTCCAGGGCTCGTAAGGGAGAGCGTATTAGGATTTGGTCTGCGGGATGTTCTTCCGGGGAGGAGCCGTATTCGATCGCGGCTTGCATATTGAAATCATTTCCAGATGCATATCGTTTCGATTTCAGGATATTGGGCACAGATATTAATAAATCCGTTTTAAGTGTTGCGGAGAAAGGTGTTTACGAGAAATCTGTCTTAAATTCTTGCGGGCATCATCTTATTGCGGATGTATTTGAGGATGAAGTAGGGGTTAGCGGGCGCTTATCGGTGCGTGAGGATCTTAGAAAGTTGATTACCTTTCGCTACATGAACTTTATGGATCCATGGCCGGTTCGAGGTCCATTTTCAACTATTTTCTGCCGAAATGTGATGATTTACATGGAGAACGATGTTCAAAGCATGGTCTGGAAGGGGATGTCGAAAATTCTAGAGCCGGAAGGTTACCTCTTTATCGGGCATTCGGAGCGAATAGGTGACGAGTTAAAAAGTGAACTTGAACTTGTCGGAAAGACCACTTTTCGAAAATTAGAAAAAAAGTAAAGAGGTGATTAAATGGCTTTGAGGGATTCTCTTCAGATTTTGGTTGTTGATGATATGGCGACTAGTCGGAGCTTGATCATTATGGCTTTGGAGGAAATTGGGATAAAGAAAATAGATTTTAGTGTTGATGGGAAGTCAGCCTTGCAGTCATTGTCAGCGCGTCCCGCGCATCTGGTGATTTCAGACTACAATATGCCTGAAATGGATGGTTTGCATCTTTTGCACGCGTTGAGGAATGGTCCTGCGACAAAAGGCATTGGGTTCATACTAGTAAGCGGCAGAGTTGATCAAAAGATTATCTCAACGGGGAAGCAGCTCGGAATGAATAACTTTATACAAAAGCCATTTACTACTCCGCAAATGAAAGACTGTATTCAGGCAGTTGTTGGCCCATTGTAGGAATGCCCAAAGTAGAAATTGCTCCAGTTGCAATGGGTCCCTTGTTGTCACGGGTGTCTGTTCAACTTCAAGAGCTACAAAGAAATGGAAGAGTTGTTGAGGATGCGATCGCACGGTCTTTGTTGGGGGATGAACTCTCGATCAAGGAAAATCTGACGAATCTCCAGGGTATAGATTCTATTGTTCAAGTCCTCGGAGAGTTGGAAAAGTATATCGGTAACCTTGCGGATCAGGCATGTAGCGATCATTTAGTTGATATCAATGTGTCGGTTCAGGAAATTAAGCTTAGAGACCTGGCTCGAAACTTGGTGGGTCCACTTACGGAAGCCATTGTTGACGAAGACGGCGGGGTTAGTGGTGAAGTGGACCTGTTCTAATTAGCGCTTCTTTTCTAACGTATGAACTTAGTATCCTTTGTGTGCTAATGATTGGTGGTTCCCTTTTCTCGGATCGATGTGGTATTAAATTGGTTCCACCAGCTTGGCCCAACTGTTGAAGCAGCTAATCGCTTAGTGGAAAATATTGCGCTGGCCAGCTGTAATGGGATGAACGGATACAACGGATTTGTTTAAGTTGGGAATCTCAATCTGGGGCTCATGGGCTAAGGTTAAGTTTTTCGAACTGAATTAGGCATGCCATTTAGGCAGTATCATTGCGTTGAGAAAACAACGCCTGGGTCCGAGTATTTATTTGCGAAACGACCCAGCCTACGAGTTTGGGATGGTGTGTGATATTGAAATTGGGTATTCAGTTCTATTTGTGATGCAGGGACGACAATTGGCTTGAATTTTCCAATCGTGCTTAGACCTTTTCGCAATGCCAATTGTCGAACGCCGAAGATAACGTGCCGAGCTCAGAACAGCTCGTTGTCATACTCCACTCGCTTCAAATACAGCCCTTGCGGAGGGCAGACCGGGCCGCAGGCGGAACGGTCTTGCGCGGCGAGGGCCGACGCCACATCTGCGGGGTTCCATGCTCCGGCTCCTACGCGTTCGAGTGTTCCGACGAAGCTGCGCACCTGGTTGTGCAGGAAGGATCGCGCGCGGACCAGAAAATGGATTTCGGAACCAGACAGTCCATCAGTTCGAAAAACCTGAAGGGAATCCAATGTTTTCACCGGGCTCGCTGCCTGGCAGATCGAGGCTCGGAAGGTGGTGAAATCGTGGCGGCCGATGAGGTGGTTCGCAGCTTCCTGCATAGCCTCTGCGTCAAGGTCATGACCGATCTGCCAGACAAGGCCCATTTCATGGGTGGCCGGCGCGCGCCGCACCAGAATTCGAAACAGGTACTCGCGTTTCGTGGCAGAAAACCTTGCATGCCAGTCATCCGCTACTTTCGCGCAAGCGATAATGGCAACGGGCGCCGGTTTCAGATGGTAGTTCAGCGCCTCGGAAAGCCGAAAGGGATCCCACTCCTTTACCATGTCACAATGGGCAACCTGACCCAACGCATGCACGCCGGCATCGGTCCGGCCCGCTGCCGCAATTGTATGGGCACGTGGTTC
This sequence comes from Heliomarina sp., assembly GCF_052826185.1. Classification (NCBI taxonomy): domain Bacteria; kingdom Pseudomonadati; phylum Pseudomonadota; class Alphaproteobacteria; order Rhodobacterales; family Roseobacteraceae; genus Heliomarina; species Heliomarina sp. The sequence goes on from NZ_JBRBUI010000054.1 coordinate 700,874, forward strand.
TAGCCTTGCGAGAGCGGCCTCGATCGCACCCTGTACGGATGGCTGATCGGCCTGCCTTTGCCACCCGGCAAAAGGTGCACCATGGTATTCGACCTTGAGAGCATAACGTGGCATGTCAGCGCCTTAACCAAAGCTCAGCTCGCGGACAAGTGGCCTTGGCTCTGGTAAGAGGGCAGGGGCTTGCTTATCTTGGTGTTCAAGGCAGAGCAGGGTTTTGGTTTGGGTATTACTTCGATTGCGGATGAATTGTTGCGTCGGGCCGACCGTGTGAGCGGCGCAGTAACCGAAGCCTTCTTTGAACCCGTGATCCGCCTTGGTGTGACGGGGCTTGCGCGTTCTGGCAAGACGGTCTTCATTACCTCTCTGGTTGCCAATCTAATGGAACGCGGACGAATGGGGGGCCTCGTCGCAGTGCGCGAAGGCCGTGTCGATGCGGCGTTTCTGCAACCTCAGCCCGATCATACGGTGGCGCGTTTCGAATACGAAGATCATATTGCCGCGCTGACCGGCGCGTCTCCGACATGGCCTGACAGCACGCGCACTGTATCTGAACTGCGTCTCTCTATGCGGGTCAGGTCCTCGGGGTTGCTGGCTGGGGTCAAGGGACCACGGACAATACATCTCGATATTGTGGATTACCCGGGCGAATGGCTGCTTGATCTCGCTCTGCTCGATAAAAGCTACGAGACATGGTCGGAAGAAACGCTGAGCCGTATCCAGAAACGGCCGGAGGCATCGGAATTCATCGATTTGGCCCGCGCCGAGGACAGCGGGGCGAAGCTTGACGAACCGCGCGCCAAATATCTGTCGGATGCGTTTACACGATATCTAAAGGCGGCGCAGGAAAAGGGGTGGTCCGATTGCACGCCGGGTCGCTTTCTGTTGCCCGGGGATCTGGCCGGCGCGCCGGTTCTGACTTTTGCGCCGTTACCGCCCAATGTCGAGGCCTCGCGTGGATCGCTCTGGCGCGCGATGGAACGGCGTTTCAAGGCCTATCAGTCGGAAGTCGTCAAACCGTTCTTTCGTGACCATTTTGCACGTATCGACCGGCAAGTGGTGCTAGTCGATGTGCTCGGGGCACTTCAGCGGGGCCCCGAGTCTCTTGTAGATATGCAGGATACGCTGGCCGATATCCTGAGCGCCTATCGTCCGGGCAAGAGCGCCTTTCTCACGAGACTTCTGGGCAGCCAGAGGGTTGAAAAGATCCTGTTCGCAGCAACCAAGGCGGATCATCTGCATCACACGCAGCACCCGCAATTGACCGCGCTGATCGAGGCGCTGGTTCGTCAGGCATCGGAACGTGCGCGGTTTGCGGGGGCCGAAACCTCGGCCATGTCGATTGCCGCCTTGCGAACGACCACGGAGCTCACCCGCGAGCATGCGGGGAGTAATCTCCACATGGTGCGTGGAACCCTGTTGGAGACGGGCAAACAGGCGGCATTTCATCCAGGCGACCTGCCGGAGAACCCAGCAAGCCTGCTGGCATCCGGCGCAACATGGGATGAGGACAGGTTTCAGGCGATGTCATTTGCACCTGCGCCGCTGACCCTGCGCCCGGGCGACGGTCCGCCGCACATCCGTCTTGACCGGGCAGCGCAGTTTCTGATCGGAGATCGGCTATGAAGGCACGTTTGCGGGCTGCCGATCTTGCCGATGCAGGGGGCATGGGCGACATTCTGTGGGACTTTCAGGACCAGAATGACTGGATGCCGAACCTGTATCCACGTGGCGAGCTGATCCGGTTTTCCGAGCAAATGACGGGCAAGGGCTGGGTAACCGTCGCTCTGTATGGTGAAATCCTTGCGGGTTTCATTGCCCGTGATGGCTATGAAATATGCGCACTCTACGTGCGGCCGGGGCTTGAACGGCAGGGAATCGGCAAGCAACTGCTCGATTCTGCAAAATCGGAATGTGAATCGCTTTGGCTGCGCTGTCTTGCCCCGAATGCGGCGGCCCGGCAATTCTATCGCCGCGAGGGTTTTGCTGAAATTGATCGCGGCAATGGCGATGGAAACGATGAAGGGTTGCCAGAAGTGACATATGGATGGGCCTTGGAGCCATCGACATGAGCAAGGGACCGGTACTTATCGACCTCGATCCCGTTGAAGAGGCGGCAGATGTGACGGAAGCCCCGTCGGTACCTGATGTGGGCGAAGATTTTTCCAATGCCGGGCAGGGGATGCAGATGGCTTCTCGCATCGCGACCCGGCGCACGTCGTGGCTGGCAAAGACCTTCTGGTCGCTCGCGGGGGCAGCACTTGGCGCGGTTATCTCGATCGCAGCCTGGGAATTCGTTCTTGGGCTGATGGATCGCGCGCCGGTCCTTGGCTGGGTTGTGACAGGTATCTTTAGTGCGCTCCTGTTCGTGCTGGCCCTTATCTGCATGCGTGAACTGGCGGCCTTTGCCCGGTTGGGGCGGATCGATTCACTGAAACAGGCCGCGGATCAGGCGCTGGCAGATCAGGATCTGGTGGCAGCGCGTGATGTGGCCGGGAGGCTGGTGACTTTCTACAAGGGCCGCGAAGACACGCGGTGGGGCAGGGAGCGGCTGGAAGAAAGGGTCGGTGATCAGTTCGATGCCGTCGCGGTCTTTGATCTGGTCGAAGCTGAACTGCTGGCCCCGCTTGATGCAGCTGCGACGCGCGAAGTCGAAGCTGCCGCACGGCAGGTGGCGACGGTCACGGCCGTCGTCCCTCTGGCCCTCGCGGATGTGGCAACGGCGCTGGCCTCGTCCTTGCGGATGATCCGCCGGATTGCGGAAATCTACGGTGGCAGGTCCGGTTTTCTTGGAAGCTGGCGTCTGACCCGCGCGGTGTTTTCGCATCTCGTTGCAACGGGCGCGGTCGCGGTCGGCGACGATCTGCTGGAACCGGTTCTTGGCGGGTCGATCCTGTCACGCCTGTCCCGTCGATTTGGCGAGGGGCTCGTGAACGGTGCCCTTTCGGCACGCGTGGGCGTCGCTGCGATGGAGGTCTGCCGTCCCCTGCCTTTCGGTGCGGGCCGTCGCCCCTCGGTGCGCCGTATCGTGCAGCGCTCGCTTACTGGGCTCTTCGGCAAGAAAGACGGCTGAACGAGAAACCTTTCCTTTCTTTCCAGTCGGTTAGGAGGGAAATCCAACAAAAATGAAGAAAGCTGAAACTTTCCGGCACTCCCCGTCCGTATCAGTGGCCGTAAACGTTAACAGGGGAGAACGACCATGGCCCACCTGGCCTCAGCCTTTTCATCTTACCAGACATTTCTAAACGGCGCGGATGCCTATTGGTCCGTTGACCTTGCGGCGATGAACAACTCCGGCGTGACCGGCAATGTGATCCTTGCGACCAATACCGAGGATGACGGCACGCGCTATCTGAACGTCTCTGTCTTTGCCGAGGGTCTGACCCCGGATGTCCAGCACGCGCAGCATGTGCACGGTCTCTTCGATGAAGACGGCAACCCGGCGGATTCGCGCATGCCGGTTATCAGCGACGACGCTGACAAGGACGGGTTCGTCGAGGTTTTCGAGGGGCTTGCCGCTTATGGCGACATCATCCTGCCCCTCATCAACGGCGCTGGTGCGCTGCCGATGACCGATGCGAATGGTCAGCTTAGCTTTATCCAGAGTTACGAACTGGGCGATGACAGCAACTTTTTCAGCCCGGTGACCAGCACCGATTACACCGCAGATGACCTGATGCCGCTGGAAACCCGTGAGATCGTGATCCACGGCCAGAACGTCGGCGCGGGCTTTGGTGCCGGCACCACGGGTGAAGTCGATGGGACGCAGGACGGCTATGTCGGTTTGCTGCCGGTGTCTTCGGGTGAAATCGAGATGACCGATCTGGCACAGGCGCTCGACCTGCTCGAAGATCAGTTTGCAGGTGCTTCCGACAAGTTCCGCCTTGGTGGCGGGGATGACATGCTGGATGCTGGCACGGGCAACGACAAGGTGTTTGGCGGCCGAGGTAATGATCGGATCAGCGGTGGCGAGGACGATGACAAGCTGATCGGCGGCAAGGACAATGATGTGCTGCGTGGTGACGGTGGTGATGACAAGCTGAACGGCAGCGAAGGCGATGACTGGCTCTCCGGCGGGGCCGGCGATGATGTCCTGCGCGGCGCGAAAGGCTCCGACACCGTGTATGGTCGAAGCGGTGACGATGTCATCAAAGGCAATCGCGGCGCCGACACGCTTGTCGGCGGCGCTGGCAATGACGTCATAAAGGGCCAGAACGGCAATGATTTCATTACCGGGTCGGGAGGTGCCGATGAACTTTACGGCGGCGACGGCTGGGATGAGTTCATCTATGCGGACATGCGCGAAGGCAACGACAGGATCATGGATTTTCAGGACGGCATGGACCTTCTGAACATGACCGGGGTCGGGATCGGCTTCGACGACCTGACAATCGAATCCGCAGATGGTGGCGCATCGACGGTGGTCATGTACGGCAATACGAACATCCTGCTCGACGGGGTCGAGATGAGCATGATCGACAGCGCAGACTTCGTCTTCTGATCCGAAAACTTCGCGACATCTGACGCTACTGCCGCGCCCGGTACGGTTTTGCCGGGCGCGGCTTTGTTCTGCCCACTTTACCCCGCCAATCAGCCGACCTATAAGCGCGGCCATGATACAGTATTCCCGCGCTCCTACGCGAATTATCAGCCCGGCGCTCTGAGCCACAGAGCAGCCGGACAAAGGTGCTTGAGCTATCGCACCGCCCCCTGTCGCTATACCGATCCCAATTCCAAGGACGCCTGAGCCATGTGCGCCGACACGACCGATTACAAAGACACGCTGAATCTCCCGAAAACCGACTTCCCGATGCGCGCGGGACTGCCGAAACGCGAACCCGACTGGCTGGCGCGCTGGGAGAAGATCGGCGTCTACGACCGCCTGCGCGAGAAAGAGGGCCGCACCAGTTTCGTTCTGCACGACGGCCCTCCCTATGCCAACGGGCACCTGCATATCGGTCACGCGCTGAACAAGACGATCAAGGACATGATCGTGCGCAGCCACCAGATGATGGGTTATGACTCGCGCTATGTGCCGGGCTGGGACTGTCACGGTCTGCCCATCGAATGGAAGATCGAGGAACAGTACCGCGCCAAGGGGCTCGACAAGGACGAGGTGCCGATTGTCGATTTCCGTCAGGAATGCCGCAAGTTCGCCGAGGGCTGGGTCGACATCCAGCGCGAGGAGTTCAAACGGCTTGGCATCACCGGCAACTGGGCTGATCCCTATCTGACGATGGATTATCATGCCGAGGCGGTGATCGCCGAGGAATTCATGAAATTCCTGATGAACGGCACGCTCTATCAGGGCTCCAAGCCGGTCATGTGGTCCCCGGTCGAACAGACTGCGCTGGCCGAGGCCGAGGTCGAATATCACGACAAGGAAAGCCCGACGATCTGGGTGAAGTTCCGGGTGACCGAAACGGAAGATTCCAAATTGGACGGCGCATATGTCGTGATCTGGACGACGACGCCTTGGACCATTCCGTCTAACAAGGCTGTAGTTTTCGGCGAGTCGATTTCTTATGGGCTCTACGAAGTCACCGGCCGCCCCGAAGAATGCTGGCTGAACATCGGCGATCGCTACCTTCTTGCTGATAATCTGGCGGCGGATGTATTCACCCGCGCCCGACTGGAAGAAGGCATGTATCGCCGTCTTGGCGATGTGAGTGCCGAAGATCTGGCTAAAATCAAGCTCACGCACCCGTTGAAGGGTGCCGAAGGCTCGAATGGCGAATGGGACGATCTGCGCGACTTCCGCGCGGCCGAGTTCGTCACCGACACAGAAGGCACGGGTTTCGTCCACTGCGCCCCTTCCCACGGGATGGAGGAATTCGAACTTTACCGTGATCTTGGCATGCTTGAGCAGGTCATCACCTATAACGTGATGGACGATGGCTCTTTCCGCGAGAGCCTGCCGTTCTTCGGCGGCAAGATGATCCTGCGCGCCAAGGCCAAGAATGGCAGCTGGGAAGGCGATGCGAACAAGGCGGTGATCGACAAGCTGACCGAGGTTGGCGGATTGCTGGCCCGTGGCCGGATCAAGCACAGCTATCCGCACAGCTGGCGTTCCAAGGCGCCGATCATCTATCGCAACACACCCCAGTGGTTTGCGGCGATCGACAGAAAGCTATCGGACGGGATGTCCACTCATGGGGACACCATCCGCGAGCGGGCACTGACCTCGATCGACGAGCTGGTGAAATGGACCCCGAAAACCGGTCGCAATCGATTGCATTCGATGATCGAGGCGCGCCCCGATTGGGTGCTGTCCCGTCAGCGCGCATGGGGCGTGCCGCTCACCTGCTTTACCAAGAAAGGGGCGATGCCGACGGATGCGGATTTTCTGCTGCGTGACGAAACCGTCAACGCGCGCATCGTCGAGGCGTTCGAGACCGAGGGTGCGGATGTCTGGTTTACCGAAGGCTTTAAGGAAAAGATGCTGGACGGCGTCGTCGATCCCGAAGCCTTCGAGCAGGTGACCGATGTTCTCGACGTGTGGTTCGACTCTGGTTCGACACACGCCTTTGTCCTGCGTGACCGGGCGGACGGTACCGAAGATGGCATCGCCGATGTCTATATGGAGGGCACCGACCAGCACCGCGGCTGGTTCCACTCCTCGCTGCTGCAGGCCTGTGGCACCAAGGGTCGTGCGCCTTATCGCAACGTGGTGACGCATGGGTTCACGCTCGACGAAAAGGGCATGAAGATGTCCAAGTCGCTGGGCAACACCATCGTGCCGGAAACAGTGGTGAAGCAATATGGCGCGGATATCCTGCGGCTCTGGGTGGCCCAGACCGATTACACCGCCGACCAGCGTATCGGGCCGGAGATCCTGAAAGGTGTGGCCGACAGCTATCGCCGTCTGCGCAACACGATGCGCTACATGCTCGGATCGCTATCGGATTTCTCGGAAGGCGACCGGGTCGACCCGGCGGATATGCCCGAACTCGAACGCTGGGTGCTGCACCGTCTGGCCGAGCTGGATGAAACCGTTCGCAAGGGCTATGCAGCTTTTGATTTCCAAGGCGTTTTCAGCGCGGTTTTCAACTTTGCCACGGTCGATCTTTCGGCATTCTACTTCGATATCCGCAAGGACGCGCTTTATTGCGATGGCGATACGCCGCGCCGTCGGGCCGCACGGACGGTGCTTGACCTGCTGTTCCACCGCCTGACCACATGGCTCGCGCCGGTGCTGGTCTTCACGATGGAAGAGGTCTGGCTCGAGCGGTTCCCGGGCGACGACAGTTCGGTCCATCTGGTAGATATGCCGGAAACACCGGCAGATTGGCGCGATGCCGAGCTTGCCGCGAAATGGGCGGCGATCCGTCGTGTGCGCCGGGTGGTCACGGCGGCGCTGGAAATCCAGCGTACCGAGAAGGTCATCGGTGCTTCGCTCGAAGCGGCACCTGTGGTTCATGTCGAAGATGCCGCCGCGCGTGAAGCGCTGTCGACCGTGAACTTCGACGATATCTGCATCACCTCCGACATATCGCTGACGAGCGATGCGATCCCTGCCGAAGCGTTCCGCATGCCGGACGTCGAAGGGGTAGGGGTCGTCTTTGAAAAGGCGGAAGGTGAGAAATGTCAGCGCTGCTGGAAGATACTGCCCGATGTGGGCACGCATTCCCACGCAGGTGTCTGTGGACGCTGTGACGAAGCATTAAGCTGACACGATTTAAGAGCCGAGCTGTCAGAAAAAGCCCCGGACGACGCGATCGTCCGGGGCTATTTTTTAGTCTGGCCTATGGGCGTTGCCCTCGGCGTTCTGCAATTTGAAGTTACTCAAAAGCGCATGAGCGTTGGAAGGCGGCCTTACGCCTGAACGCAAGGCGTGCCGTTTAGGAATCCCAGCAGCTGACCAGTACAGTCATCCCGTTTGCCAGCCGGTTCATCTCGGCCGCGGGAAGAGAGCCGCGCTCGTTGCTTGGCTCGGTCGTGATACCCGCCCGCAGCAGAATGCTGTGCAGCGAGGCAGCATTCGCTGCAAGGCTGACATTCTCGGGAAGCTGGCGCGCCGCGTTCTTGGCCGGAAGCAACATACCCACGACGCCGCCGCTGATGTCCATCACCGGGCCACCCGCATCACCGGGCAGCGCGTTCAGCGTCAAACGCTGGAGGTTCTCTTCGCCGCCAAGTCCCTTGATATCGGCCAGCGTACCGAAGGTGAGAGTAGGTGCGCCGAGAATTCCCTCATAGGAATACCCCGATACAGCGATGTCCGATTGCAGTTGCGGAGCGTTGTCGCGAAGACGCGCGACCGAGATCGGGGCGAGGGCCTGTACGGGGCGGAGGACCGCAACCCCAAGAGCATCATCGGTTGCAACGACTTCAGCCTGATAGTCGTGGTCGATGGTTATCCGTGTGCATTGCTCGACCGCTTCGGCGGTGGTGACAATGGCCCCCTTGTTGTCGACATAAAAACCCGAGCGCGACAGCTTGGGCTTGCGAACCGCAAGACCGGAAACCAGATCGATGCTCTGCTCGGAATTCGCTCCGGCGCCGGGATCGAGAACGTTTTCGGTACGTGTAAAGCTTGCCCGCATCTCGGCCAGGACGCGCGCGCGCCGTGCCTCGTCCCCGTTGGGCCAGATCAGGGTGAACCCCTTGATCTGGCCATTTTCCAGCGAGGCCTGCGTATAGGAATGGATATCGGAGTTACGCCCTTCCAGCGTGAAGCTGGAACTCCCACGGTCGCGCGGGCCGTTCAGCGGCACGATCTCAAGCGTCTGCATGATGTCGTAGAGACCGAAAAGCGTTGCCTGATCGCCGGGCTGGCTGATGAGAAGTACCCGCGCCCCGACCGAGCCGCTTGTTTCGTAATGCGCGAACGGCGGTTCGTAACGGTCAAACTCGACTTCGCCCATGGGAAGCTGCATCTGGATGCCTGCCTGTCTGTCGGTCACAAGACGCATGCCAACAGAGATGAGCGGGGCGTTGTACTCATCCATCAGCGCCTTTCGCTGGGCGGTGGTCAGAACGCCTGTCGGTTCGTAGTTGTTCGCGTATTGCCACGCTTCCATCGAGCTGCGCGTGCCGCGCCCGAAGGCGCCATCAATGGCTGATTCATAAAAGCCCGCGGCCTGAAGCGCGACCTGCAGCTCCATACGCTCTTCGCGAGTGAGAAGGCGTTCGCTCTGGCGCGCCTCGGCGGGTGTTTCCTGGGATACGATCACCACGGGTTCTGCCGGTTCTTCTACGACAGGTTCGGTCGGACCCGTCTCGACAGGCTCGGCAACTGTGGTGGTTTCGGGGGCCTGTGCGGTTGTCGGGGCCGCCACCGTGCCGCTGTTGAGGGCATTCGCACCGACAGGCCAGTATTGCTGTCCGAAATTGCTCGAAAAGGCTATGAAGCTGTCCTGCGGAATGCGCCGTTCAGCCTTGTAGAAATCCAATGCCCGTTCCGCATCTTCGCGTGAGTAGGGGCCAAGCACGATCCCGTACCAGTTGCCACCCAATGCGAACCCGTTCACATCCTCGAGAGAGCCAGAGTACAGGCGGGCACGTGCCTGTGCGATGCTCAGGCTGGGATGCGCCTCGATCTGAACCCAGGCGATGTCCTGTCCGGCCTGTTGCGCAAGGCCCGGCCGCAGCATTAGTGCGATCATGAGCAGGAAGGAAGTCAATATGGTTTTCATTTGCGTCTCGCGGCCCCAAAGTCACTCGTTCGCGGCACATAATCAGGAAACAATCGTTAAATCCATGCCTACGGGAACGCTTTTACCACGCCTGTGTGCCGTTGACCCCACATGCCCGCGCGCATAGGAAGGGCGCATCTTTTGACCCCCTCGCGATAGGCTCGATTTCGGCGGGAGATCGCACAAGGGAACGGGCAGGAAGCTGACATGACGACCAATGAAAACGCCCCGCGATCCTTCCAGGAAATCATTCTGAGGTTGCAGAATTACTGGGCGGCCAAGGGCTGCGCGATCCTGCAACCCTATGATATGGAAGTGGGCGCGGGAACCTTTCACCCGGCAACCACCCTGCGTTCGCTGGGCAGCCGTCCCTGGGCCGCCGCCTATGTTCAGCCCTCGCGCCGCCCCACCGACGGACGCTATGGCGAGAACCCGAACCGCCTTCAGCACTACTACCAGTACCAGGTGCTGATCAAACCAAGCCCGCCGGATCTTCAGGCGCTTTATCTTGGAAGCCTCGAAGCCATCGGCATCGACATGGATCTTCATGACATCCGTTTTGTCGAGGACGACTGGGAATCACCGACCCTCGGTGCGTGGGGACTGGGCTGGGAAGTCTGGTGCGACGGTATGGAAGTCAGCCAGTTCACATACTTTCAGCAGGTAGGCGGCCACGACTGTCACCCGGTCTCGGGCGAGCTGACCTATGGTCTGGAACGACTGGCCATGTACGTGCTTGGCGTCGAGCATGTGATGGACATGCCCTATAACGATCCGCAGACACCGATCGCGCTGACCTATGGCGACGTCTTCAAGCAGACCGAAGAGGAATACGCCCGCTGGAATTTTGACGTGGCGAATACCGAGGTCCTGCTGGATCACTTCGTCGAGGCCGAAAATGAGTGCAAGGCCATCCTTGCGCAAGATGCTGAAGATCCCAAGACGGGCAAGCGCATCATCATGGCGCATCCGGCGTATGATCAGTGCATCAAGGCAAGCCACATATTCAACCTGCTCGATGCGCGCGGCGTGATTTCCGTTACCGAACGTCAGGCATATATTGGGCGCGTGCGGGCGCTGGCCAAGCAGTGCGCGGATGCCTTCGTGCAGACCCGGGCCGGCGGATATGTCGAATGAATGGAAAGGTCGTTGCCATCGTGCTGATTCTTTCCGGGGCCATTGCGGGCGGCTTTCTCTACTACCTTCAGGTATACGGCTATTACCATCAGGTGCAGGCGACCGTCGGTGAAGACGTCAAGCTGGTCTCCCTTGCCAGCAACGAACCCGAACCGATCCTCTATGAGAATTTTCAGGCCATCGACGCTGAAAGCTCTCCGATTCGCTACCGTGCCTGCTTTGACACCCAGATGAGCATTCCGATGCTGACCGAAACCTACGAACTGGTCGACAACGTGATCCCGCGCAATGCGCCAAGCTGGTTCGACTGCTTCGATTCAGCCGAGATCGCCGCCAAGCTCGAGGCTGGTACCGCGCTGGCGTTCATGGGCGAGAAGAACGTGCATTACGGCGTCGACCGTATCGTGGCGATCACCGATGACGGACAAGGATATGTCTGGCATGAACTCAACGATTGTGGCGAAAAATCCTATGACGGCACGGTGATAGGCGAAGAATGCCCGCCGCGTCCTGACGCCGGCTCGCAATAAACTCAGCGTTGAATCGGAACCAATTCCGCATCTGATCGCTTGTTCCTCTGAAACAAGGGGGTACAGACATGTCGGACAATCGCGACGCACCAGACTGGGTCATACCGCTTATGCGGCTCGGCTATTCCGCACGGGGTGTGACATATCTTATCATTGGCGCGCTCGCGTTTCTGGCGGCATGGACCGGTGGACAGGCCGAAGGCACCAGCGACGCCCTGAGTACGTTGAAACAACATCCCCTGGGCCTTGTCGCACTTTGGGTAATTGCCATCGGGATGTTCGCTTATGCTATCTGGCGTTTCATCTGCGCATGGTACGATCTGGAACAGCGGGGAACCGACGCCAAGGCAATCATCGCTCGGATTGGCCAAACGGTCACCGGTCTGATCCATTTGGGTATCGGCGTGTCCGTGGGACGTATGGCCATGGGTTCAGGCGGCAGTGGCGGAAACGGCGAGAGCGGCGCGCAGAGTGTTACCTCGTGGCTTATGACCCTTCCTTACGGTACTTACATCGTCATGGCGGTTGGCGTGATCACTATCGGCGCAGGTGTGTACTACGGCTACAAAGGCATTGCAGAAAAGTACAAGAACCACCTGATGCGCACCGAGTGGTCCGAAAAGCTTGACCCGCTGGTCAAGGCAGGTCTGGTCGCGCATGGGATCATCATTGTCATGATCGGCGTCTTCCTGATTTATGCGGGCATCAACACCGATCCCGGCCAAGCAGGGGGCATCGGCAAAGCCTTTCAGACAGTCCGGAGCCAACCGTATGGCATGTTCCTTCTGGGGGCGCTCGGCCTCGGTACGATCGCCTTCGCCGTCTACTGCTTTGTCGAAGCTGTCTATCGCGTGGTTCCGCAACTCGCAGGGCCGGACATGCAGACTCTCGCAAGCGAAGCTAAGGGTAAGGCACGCCGGGCCGCGGCAAGCGTCTGATCTTTAAGCACAAGAACGATCTGGAAAAGAGGTAGTCCGTCGACGCGGACTGCCTCTTGTCCTTTTGCAGATGATAAGGTGGCATGGACGGGTGCGATTTTCGCCACTGTGATCTGGACCCTTCCGCGGCGCTTCGTTATCCACGCCCTGAACTAAAGGCTGCATGGCGCGGCCATGACGGGCAGGAGCCGATATGCCGGACCTATTGATCGAACTCTTCTCTGAAGAAATCCCCGCGCGGATGCAGGCGCGCGCTGCCGAAGATCTCAAGAAGAAAGTGACTGATGGTCTCGTCGAAGCTGGCCTGACCTATGCGGGCGCGGCAGCCTTTCACACGCCGCGTCGTCTGACACTGACACTCGAAGGATTATTGGCGGCCTCGCCTCGCCTGAGTGAAGAACGCAAAGGCCCCAAGGTCGATGCGCCGGAAAAGGCCATCGAAGGCTTCCTGCGCGGCGCGGGACTGACGCGCGATCAGCTTGAAGAACGCGATACGCCAAAAGGGCGGGTTTTTTTTGCCGTCATTGAGAAAGAAGGCCGCCCGGCCGAGGAAATCGTCGCCGAAGTACTCGAAGCCACGATCCGAAACTTTCCCTGGCCAAAGTCAATGCGTTGGGGCAGTGGGTCGCTGCGCTGGGTGCGCCCGCTGCATTCCATTCTCTGCCTGCTGACGGACGAAAACGGTGCCCGAGTTGTCCCTATGGAGATAGACGGCATAAAGGCGGTGGACAGCACCGAAGGTCACCGCTTCATGGCGACGGGCCGTTTTTCGGTAACCTCGTTCGAGGATTATGAGGCAAAGCTGAAGCGGGCGCATGTGGTGTTGTCTGCCGATGAACGGGCGGAACACATTTGGGCCGATGCGACCAACGCGGCTTTCGCAGCCGGTCTAGAAGTCGTCGAGGACAAAGGTCTTCTGGCCGAGGTCGCGGGCCTTGTCGAATGGCCGGTGGTTCTGATGGGGCAGATCGACGACGATTTCCTCGACCTGCCGGTCGAAGTTCTGCAGACTTCCATGAAAGAGCACCAAAAGTTCTTTTCGGTGCTGAACCCCAAGACCGGACGGATCGAACGGTTCGTCACCGTAGCGAACCGCGAAACCGCCGACAACGGCGCGACTATTTTGGCCGGGAACCAAAAAGTGCTTTCGGCCCGCTTGTCGGATGCGAAATTCTTTTGGGAAAACGACCTGCGGATCGCCAAGGACGATATGAGCGTCTGGACCGATGCGCTGAAAACCGTGACTTTCCACAACAAGCTGGGCAGCCAGGGCGAACGGATCGACCGTATCGCCGACCTAGCGCGTGAGCTCGCTCCGGTAACCGGTGCGGACGCTGATCAGGCCGAAAAAGCCGCACGTCTGGCCAAGGCGGACCTCTCTTCGGAAATGGTCTATGAATTCCCGGAACTTCAAGGGCTTATGGGGCGCTATTACATCACGGCAGCGGGCGAAGACAAAACCGTGGCAGCGGTTGCGCAGGAACATTACTCGCCGCTTGGTCCGTCGGATGATGTGCCATCTGCGCCGCTTTCCGTGGCCGTTGCTCTCGCTGACAAAATCGACACTTTGACCGGGTTCTGGGCCATCGACGAAAAACCGACGGGTTCAAAAGATCCGTTCGCTCTGCGCCGCGCCGCGCTGGGCGTGATCCGGCTGGTGCTGGAAAACGGTCTGGATCTGCCCCTGATCGCCGTTCTTCTCAAGGCTGGCAAAACCATGCCATGGGCTCAAGGCATGAAAGAAGAGGACGCAGTTGCCGACCTCCTTTCCTTTATCCACGACCGGCTCAAGGTTTACCTGCGCGATCAGGGCATCCGCCATGACGTGATCGACGCCTGTATCGCGATGGACGGCAATGACGACCTGACGCTGCTGGTCAAGCGGGCGCAGGCATTGAACGCGGTGATCCAGACCGAAGAGGGCGAGAACCTCGTGCAGGGGTTCAAGCGCGCGAACAACATACTGAGTCAGGCCGAAGAAAACGACGGTGTCGAGTATTCCTTTGGCGCGGATCGGAAGTTCGCGAGCGACCCCTCCGAGGTGGCCCTATTCGACGCGCTTGAGCAGGCCGAGGCGGCAATCAAACCAGCCATCGAGAAACAGGATTTTCCGGCCGCGATGGCAGCCATGGCATCCCTGCGTGCCCCGATCGACGCATTTTTCGAAGCGGTCAAAATCAATGACGACAATCCCATGATCCGCCGCAATCGACTCAATCTGCTGTCACAAATTCGGTCAACCTGCGCGCGGGCTGCGGATTTGTCAAAGATCGAAGGCTGATGGCGGAACGTTCCCGGAACGGGATCGGCACATGTTAACTAAGCTGTCGCAAATATCCGCGTCACGCCGCCGTTACACTTGCACCAAACGTTAACGTGCCTATTCTGCAAAGCAGTAAAAAGGTGCCGCAGTGCAGAATAATCCGAACACCACGCTCATAACGGCGAAAGCCCCGGTCAATGTGTCGACCCACGGGGGCCGTGCCAAATGTCTGCAGCGTCTGATCCGGCTTGAACTGCCGGTTCCGACCACGGTGGCGCTATCTTTCGATGCAGTTCGGCAGATCGCCGAAGGCTACCTGCCAGACGTTTCCGCTATCGTAGAGCAGTTCAGCAAAGACACCCTGCTGTGTGTGCGCCCGTCCTCGGAGGATCCCGATTGGGGTGGTCCCGGCGCCGTTCTCAACATCGGCATGAACGAAATCCGCTATGCGCAGCTGAGCAACACGCTGGGCCATGATGCGGCGGCGGCCATATATTCAAGGTTCGTGCAATCCTACGCGATCAACGTGGCGCGGCTTGACCCGGATGTCTTCGATGAAATTCCGAATGACGGCTCCGACAGCCTTCTCGCGATGCTCCAGGCCTATGAAGAGGAAACCGACGAGCGTTTCCCGCAGGATCCGCGCGAACAGCTTGCCGCCGTTCTGGGCTCTATGGCGCGGGCGTGGGACGGCACATCGGCACGGCTCTTGCGACAGGCCAAGGGCGCGCCCGCCGACGCCGGGCTGGGGCTGGTCGTACAGGAGATGATCCCCGGTTTCGGCAAGGGTGAATGTGGCTCGGGCGTGTTCCAGCTCGTGAATACCGTCACCGGCCTGCCGCAGATCACGGGCCGTTACCTGAGCCAGAGCCAGGGTAGGGAGGCGCTGGGGGCTGGAAGCGCGGCGCTTTACCTTGAAAAGGATGAACGGGGTCCCTCGCTCGAAGAACTGGCGCCGCGCGCTTTCGAAGAACTCAAGGAAGATGCGGCGCTGATGCGCGTCAAGCTGCGCGAAGAAATGCAGATCGAGTTCGTCATCGGCAATGGCAAGGTGCATATCCTCGATGGCGTTCGGGTGCCGCGGTCCTCGCGCGCGACGGTCCGGATCGCGGTGCGGCTGGCGCAGGACGGTATCATAACCCCGCAGGAAGCGCTGATGCGGGTAGAACCGAACAACCTCACCGAACTTTTGCACCGGCAGGTCAATCCGGAATCCAAGCGCGACGTATTGGGCAGCGGGATCGCGGCCAGCCCCGGTGCCGCCACAGGACGGATCGTGTTCAACTCAGCCGACGCGCAGGCAAGCGCCTCGCGGCGGGAACCCTGCGTGCTGGTCAGACGGGAGACCTCGCCGGAAGACGTGCGCGGCATGCATGCGGCGGCGGCGGTTCTGACCGAAAAGGGCGGGATCACCAGTCACGCGGCGGTCATCGGGCGCGGCCTCGGCCTGCCTTGCATCGTCGGCGCTTCGGCCATGCGGTTCGACACCAAGAACCAGACGATTACCGCCTCGGACGGGCGCGTTCTCAAGGCGGGCGATGTTATCACGATCGACGGCTCGTCAGGCGAAGTGCTCGCCGGCGCGCCGGAGATGCTCGAAGCAGCGCTGGACGATGCCTTTCAGAGCCTGATGGCCTGGGCCGATGCGGAACGCGACATTGGCATCAGGGCGAATGCTGACACGCCTGAAGACGCACAGACCGCACGGAATTTCGATGCGCAGGGGATCGGCCTCTGCCGGACCGAGCATATGTTCTTTGATCCTGCGCGTCTTATCGTCATGCGGGAGATGATCTTTGCCGAAACGAGCGAGGGCCGGGCCGCCGTTCTTGCCCGACTGCTCCCAATGCAACGCGATGATTTCACGCAGCTTTTCAGGATCATGGAGGGCAAGCCGGTCTGTATCCGACTGTTCGATCCGCCGCTGCACGAATTCCTGCCGACCTCTCGCGCTGGCCAGCGCGAGCTTGCCGAGGCGCTGGATATTCCGGTGAGCGATGTAACCCGTCGCGTTGACGAGATGGGGGAATACAACCCGATGCTGGGCCTGCGCGGCGTCCGTCTTGGGGTCACCGTGCCGGAAATCTACGATATGCAGGCGCGTGCGATTTTTGAAGCGACCTTGGAGGCCAGCGACAAGGGCGACCCGGTTGTGCCCGAGATCATGATCCCGCTGGTTTCTGCCCGGCGCGAGGTCGAGCTCGTCAAGGCGCGCCTCGATGCCGTCGCGAGCGCTGTGCGCAGCGAGCGCGGGCGCGATTTCGACTATCGGCTTGGTGTAATGGTCGAAACGCCCCGGGCGGCGCTCCGGGCGAATGAGATTGCGCCTCACAGCGCGTTTCTGAGTTTCGGCACGAACGACCTTACCCAGATGACTTATGGTCTGTCGCGCGACGACGCCGGTAGGTTCATGTCCGCTTACATCCAGAAAGGCGTCTTTCCCGAGGATCCGTTCCACGTGCTCGATCAGGATGGCGTCGGCGAATTGCTCAAGCTTGGGGCCGAGCGCGGCAGGATTGGAAACCCGGGAATCACCCTGTCGATTTGCGGTGAACACGGCGGGAATCCCGAATCAATCGCCTTTTGTCGCGAAGCTGGATTCGACTATGTTTCATGTTCACCGTTCCGGGTTCCGGTGGCCAGACTCGCGGCGGCGCAACTGGCAATAAACCACAAGATGGGCGATCAGAAATCATCTCTGGCCCAGATGTTGTGGAAGTGGCGCGCACGTAACAGAAAGTAAATAACGCCATTTAGGCGAAAGAATGCTTGCTTTTTGTCAAAAACTGGACCTTATCGCCCGTCTCGGCTAAGTCGTCCCTTGGACTATACGCCGAGGGATCCTTAACGGATCGTTCCCAGGGGGATAGAATGAAGAGTTTTTTTGTCGCGGCTGCCGTGTTTCTGGCCGCATTTCACACGGCTGCTGCCAGGGCCGATACTGACCTCACGGATCTGTTCCAGAAAGAACAGATCGCGTTGAAAAATGTTCCTGGCCGCCATCTCAAATCTCTTCTGACACGCGGCGATGTCCGCGCCAAGCCGCGACCGCAATCGGTGAAATATACCCGGTCATGGATCGACTCGCAGCCAAAGGCGAAGGGCGATGAACAGTGGCGTTGCCTTGCCGAA
Source organism: Heliomarina sp. (assembly GCF_052826185.1). Taxonomy (NCBI): domain Bacteria; kingdom Pseudomonadati; phylum Pseudomonadota; class Alphaproteobacteria; order Rhodobacterales; family Roseobacteraceae; genus Heliomarina; species Heliomarina sp. The sequence goes on from NZ_JBRBUI010000054.1 coordinate 718,509, forward strand.
GCGCTGTATTTCGAAGCTCGGGGCGAAACCATCAAGGGTCAGTTTGCCGTCGCCGAGGTTATCCTTAACCGCGTCAAGAGCGCCCGATTCCCCTCGACCCTCTGCGGTGTCATCAAGCAAGGCACAGGTCGACGCTTCCAATGCCAGTTCACCTATACCTGCGACGGCCACAAGGATACGATTGCCGAACGCAGCGCCTATGAGCGCGTGTCCAAGGTTGCGCGGGCCGTGCTTGACGGGGCTGCAGGTGGCCTGACCGGCGGGGCGACCCACTACCACACCACCGCCGTGAACCCGAGCTGGTCCCGTGTCTACAAACAGACCGCGCGCATCGGGGTGCATATCTTCTACCGGCACAATTACCGCACCGCGAGCAACTGACCTCACGGGTAAAACGCCGTTTTCGGGTGCTGGTACGGCGGAGGTGGGTCTGTTAAATGCCGCCGCGTGGTCTATATCGCCACTGAATGAAGCGACCGAAGGCAGCCCCCAAATGAATTCCGATATCCGCCTTGCCTTCGCACATCCCACTGAGCGCGCCGAGGCAACAGCCGAAGATCGGCCGCTCGACAGAATTTCGCTGCGAGACCACCTTGTCGACGTCGAGATTGGAGCGTTTCAGGCCGAACGCGGTCGCACCCAACGCATCCGGTTCAACGTGGTCGTCGAAGTGCAACCGCTGACCGGCCCGATTGACGACGATGTTGATCGCATTCTCAGCTATGATCGCGTGACCGAAGCTATCGCGGCGGAACTTTCTGAAGAGCGTCTGAACCTGCTCGAAACGCTTGCCGAACGCGTGGCCGAACGCATTCTGCTTGAACCCCAGGCGGTTCGTGTTTTTGTCCGTGTGGAAAAGCTCGACCGGGGTCCGGGGGCTCTTGGTGTTGAAATCGTGCGCGCGCAGGATGGCCATGCACCGGATGCGACGGCGTTCGAACGTCCGCATCCCCGTCTGGTTTACCTCTCCAACGGGGCAATCGCGTCAGAGCATCTGTCGGGCTGGATCGATCAACTGACCGCGACTTCCGGTCCGCTCATCCTCTGTGTCGGCGCGCCCGAGGTAGAGGCACCGCAGACAGGTCACCGGATGACCCAGCGTCGCATTGATCTGCTGTCCATCGAACAGAACGCCTGGGTTCTGGCCGCGCGTGATCCGCGTTGCGTTGTGGTGTCCACACGGACGGAACTCGATTGGGCGATGAAAAACGGGCAAATCTCTGTCTGGGCCCCATCGAAAATCGTTCTCGACGCGGTCGATGGCCCCTCTGCCCAACCGGGCGATGCCGTGGCGCTTGCCGCGTGGTTTGCGCGCACTTTCGAGGCCGAGGAAATGCTGGTGATCGGGGGCGAGTTGCCCATCAATCCCGACGTTCCCTTGCGCCAGTGCAGGATTGATCGGGAATTGCTGTGACCGTTCGTTATCGCCCGCTTGTCCAACAGGACAATCTCCGCCCGCCCGAAGCCGTTGCACTGCATGGCGGCCCTCTCTGGTTCGCCTCGGTCGAAGTTCTTGAGCGTGGTGCTCCGGGCCATCTGATACCGGCGGAAAAGGCGCCGCATGACGTGCTCACCCGGCTAAGCACGGCGCATCTGCCGATTGCCGGGCTCGACCTGACGCAGCCGCAAGTGATGGGCATTCTGAACGTGACGCCCGACAGTTTCTCGGACGGGGGCAGGCATGTGAAGCCGCAGGTCGCCGTGCAATCGGCGCTCGCAATGGTGGCTGCAGGGGCGACGATCATCGACATTGGTGGTGAATCGACACGACCCGGTTCGGAAACCGTGCCTGATGAAGAAGAGATTGCCCGCACCGCGCCGGTTATCGCTGCCATTCGTGCGCATAGCGATGTGTCGATTTCCATAGATACGCGCAAGCTCGCCGTGGCCCGCGCCGCAGTCGAGGCTGGCGCGACGCTGATCAATGACGTCAGCGGTTTCGAATATGACCCCGAACTTGCGCCGTACTGCGTGGAACACGGTCTGCCGGTCTGCATCATGCATGCGCAGGGCGATCCGGCCACCATGCAGATGGCACCGCGTTACGATGATGTGCTGCTGGACGTGTACGATTTCCTCGAAGCCGCCGTTCACCGGCTTGAAGAGGCGGGCATGCCGCGTGGCGCAATGCTGGTCGATCCGGGCATCGGTTTCGGAAAGTCCAAGGATCACAATCTGACCATTTTGCGTAACCTGAGCCTGTTTCACGGTCTGGGCTGCGGCGTGCTTTTGGGCGTGTCTCGCAAGAAGTTCATCGGTACCATAGGCGAAGAACCGGTGGCGGATCGCCGGGTGGCCGGTTCCATCGCCGTCGGGCTTGCGGGGCTGGCGCAGGGTGTGCAAATCCTGCGGGTTCACGATGTGCCGGAAACGGTGCAGGCGGTCAGGCTCTGGAATGCGGTGAGGTAGACGATATGCGCAAGCTCTTTGGAACCGATGGTGTACGCGGTCGCGCGAATACGCATCCGATGACGGCTGAGATGGCGCTTCGGATCGGGGCGGCGGTCGGGCGCTATTTCCAGCGCGAGTCGGGCGGTGTGCATCGTGTCGTCATTGGCAAGGATACACGGCTGTCAGGCTACATGTTTGAAAACGCGCTGACCGCCGGGCTGACCTCGACCGGGATGAGTGTGCTTCTGCTGGGGCCGGTGCCCACACCGGCGGTCGGTCTGATGACCCGTTCCATGAGGGCCGATCTGGGTGTCATGATCTCGGCCAGCCACAACCCGGCCGAAGATAACGGAATCAAATTCTTTGGCCCGGACGGGTTCAAACTCTCCGACGCGGCGGAAACCGAGATCGAGGCGCTTATCGAATCCGGAGTAGAGCCGGAAACTGCCGAGAACATCGGCCGCGCCAAGCGTATTGACGACGCGCGTTTCCGCTATGGCGAGCGGGTCAAAGCTTCGCTGCCCCGCGATCTGCGGCTCGACGGGCTGCGGGTCGTGGTGGATTGCGCGAACGGGGCCGCCCACCGCACCGCGCCCGAAATCCTCTGGGAACTGGGGGCGGATGTGATTCCGATGGGGGTCACGCCGAACGGGTCGAACATCAACCGCGGCTGCGGCTCGACCCAGCCCATGGCGGCGGCTGAAATGGTTGTCGCCCAGGGCGCTGATGTGGGCATCTGTCTCGACGGTGATGCTGATCGGGTCATCATGATCGACGAAAATGGCGTCTTTGCCGATGGCGATCAGTTCATGGCCTTGCTCGCGTCGCGCTGGGCGGCGGACGGGCAACTCAAGGGCGGCGCACTGGTGGCAACCGTCATGTCCAACCTCGGGCTTGAACGTTTCCTGCAAGGGCAGGGGCTGCGGCTTGAGCGGACCGCCGTTGGCGACCGCTACGTGGTGGAAAGGATGCGAGAAGGCGGGTTCAACCTCGGCGGTGAACAGTCCGGCCATATCGTGATGAGCGATTATGCCACGACGGGCGACGGTCTCATGGCGAGCCTGCATTTCCTGTCGGAAATGGTGCGGTCAGGCCTGCCTGCAAGCGCGCTGGCACGGCAGTTCGATCCGGTGCCGCAGCTGCTCAAGAACATCCGCTACGAACAGAGCCAGTCTCCGCTGGATGCCGAAAGCGTCAAGGCGGCGATCCGCGAGGCGGAGTCGCAATTATCGGGCAAGGGCCGTCTCTTGATCCGCCGTTCCGGGACCGAACCTCTGATCCGCGTCATGGCGGAGTGCGAGGACGAGGCGCTGATGACCTCGGCCGTCGATTCCGTCTTGCTGGCGATACAGGGCGTCGTGACTGCCTGAGCCGTCCCTAGGGAACCCGCATCATCAACAAGGCCGCCTGAACATTTCTCGGGCGGTTTTTTGCGCGCTAGAAAAAATCATTTCCAAGGTGCTGAAAACACAAAGGCCGCCCGAAGGCGGCCTTGTCACACTAACCGAGGGTCATCCGGTTATATTGGAGCGGGCGAGGCGATTCGAACGCCCGACCCTAACCTTGGCAAGGTTATGCTCTACCCCTGAGCTACGCCCGCTTCCTTGTGTAGCGGGGATGTATAAATAACCGCCGGGGTCTGCAAGAGGAAAAACGACGCTTTTCAATTTTTTTGTCAGGCGGCGACGGAAAGTGTCGAGTGCTGCGTTACACCACCCAAAGAACCCAACGGGAGTAACGGGAGATGAAGTACCTTCAGACCATCAAGATCGCAATTCTGGGCGCTGCGATTTTCGTAGCCCTCCTGATTTCGTAATCCCAGCGCCTTGTCTTCGAAATGTGGCGGGCATCAATCGTCCGCTATGGTAAGGGATGTAAGGCAAGCCGAGGCGACGCTGCCCGCCTAGCCAGACAAGTTTGCAATCTTCCGGCATGTGCGCAGGTTTCGACCGGTTGCGGTGCTGCCCAATGCGCTTTCCATCTTGGCGGCAAGTTTCGACCGTCCAAAGCCATCCGGCGTGTAAAAATACGCGATGTTGGCGTTTATCCTCAGTTCTTCCGACTGCGCTCTGAAGTTGCCAATGATTTCCTGATCAAGCCAAATTTCGCTGTCGGGAAAGAACAGATGCACCTGCCGGTCGTCCTCAGGCTCAAAAGGGCAGGCGTCCAGCGCCTCTCCAAAGCTGGCCGAGATCAGGACTATCACCGACAGGTTTAATCCAAACGCGCGCTCCAGAGCGTCGGTCATCTGGTTGGCAAGAAAGCGGGGCGAAAACTCCGAGCGAAACAGCAGGTTGCCCGAGGCCAGAACCGTCCGCACGTCGGACCATCCTAGCCTTTCCGCCAAACCGCGCAGATCCGCCATGTTGAGGTTGTTCGCCCCGCCGACGTTTATGCCCCGCAGCAGGGCGATACGGTCCGTCATCTTCACGCCTCGGCAGACAGACGGACCATCGCTTTATTCCAGCTCGATCAGCAAATCCTTGGCATCGATCTGACCGCCGGGCTGTACATGGACCGCCTTGATCACCGCATCGCGCTCTGCGTGGATACCGGTTTCCATCTTCATCGCCTCGATGGTTAACAGCAGATCGCCGGATTTGACCTTTTGGCCCGCGGTGGCCGCAACGCTTGCCACGACACCGGGCATCGGCGCACCGATGTGATTGACGTTACCTGCTTCGGCCTTGATGTGTTGGGTCGTCGTTGCCTTGACCATCCGGTTGGGCACCCGGACCACACGCGGCTGGCCGTTGAGTTCAAAGAACAGCTTTACGTCGCCGTTTTCATCCGTTTCACCGATAGCCTGCAGCCGGATTTCCAGGGTCTTGCCCGGGTCGATCTCAGCCGCGATCTCTTCGCCCGGCTCCATGCCGTAAAAGAAAGCGTGAGTCGGCAGGCTGCGGACCGGGCCATAGTTGCGGTGACGGCCCATGTAGTCGAGGAAGACCTTTGGATACATGAGATAGCCGTTCAGATCCTCGTCGTCGATCTCCTTGCCTTCTAACTCGGCGCTGACCTTGGCGCGGACCTCTTCCAGATCGACCGGGGGCAGGTGCTTGCCGGGGCGCTCGGTTCCGGGTTTTTCGTCCTTCAGAACCTTCTTGACGATATGGTCTGGGAACCCGCCCGGCGGCTGGCCCAGATTGCCGCGCATCATGTCGATCACGCTGTCGGGAAACGCGACGTCCACGGCAGGGTCTTCGACCTGTTCGCGTGTCAGTCCCTGGCTGACCATCATCAGCGCCATGTCGCCGACCACTTTGGACGAGGGCGTGACCTTGACGATATCGCCGAACATCATGTTCACGTCGGCATAGGTGCGGGCGACCTCGTGCCAGCGTTCCTCAAGCCCAAGCGAGCGGGCCTGACCTTTCAGGTTGGTGAACTGACCACCGGGCATCTCGTGCAGGTAAACCTCCGAGGCGGGGGCCTGCAGGCCGCTTTCAAAGGCTGTATACTGACCGCGCACGGCTTCCCAGTAATCCGAAATCGCGCGAATTGCCTTGATGTCCAGCCCGGTGTCGCGATCCGTGTGGCGCAGCGCTTCGACGACCGAGCCCAGCGTCGCCTGCGACGTGTTCCCGGAAAGTGCGTCCATCGCACAATCGACCGCATCTACACCCGCCTCTGCGGCGGCGAGGATGGTGGCGCAGGCCACGCCCGCGGTATCGTGCGTGTGGAAGTGAATTGGCAGCCCGACCTCTTCCTTCAAGGCGCGGATCAGGATGCGGGCAGCCGCCGGTTTCAACAGCCCCGCCATGTCTTTAAGACCCAGCACGTGCGAGCCAGCATCGCGCAGCTCCTTGGCCATGTTGACATAGTATTTCAGGTCGTACTTGGCACGATCTGGATCGTTGATATCGCCTGTATAACAGACCGTGCCTTCACAAATCTTGCCGGTCTCAAGCACCGCATCCATGGCGACACGCATGTTCTCGACCCAGTTCAGTGAATCGAACACGCGAAAGACGTCGATGCCGGTTTCTGCCGCGCGTTTCACAAAAAACTGCACGACGTTATCGGGGTAGTTCGTATAGCCAACCCCGTTCGAGCCACGCAAAAGCATCTGCGTCATCAGGTTCGGCATTGCTTCGCGCAGGTCTCGCAGCCGCTGCCACGGGCATTCTTGCAGGAACCGATAGGCCACGTCGAAAGTCGCGCCGCCCCAGCATTCGACCGAGAACAGCTGCGGCAGGTTGGCGGCATAGGTCGGGGCCACTTTGATCATGTCGATGGAGCGCATCCGCGTGGCCAGCAGCGACTGGTGCCCGTCGCGCATGGTGGTGTCGGTGATCAAAAGCTGGCGCTGGGCCTTCATCCAGTCGGCGACCGCCTGCGGGCCTTTCTGCTCCAACAGGTTGCGCGTACCCATCATCGGCTCGCCATTCGGTTTGGGCGGTTTCGCGGGTTTCAGATCGGGATGGGGTTCGGGGCGTCCCTTCGTTTCGGGATGTCCGTTCACCGTAATGTCGGCGATATAATTCAGAACCTTCGTGCCCCGGTCGCGCCGCTTGGAGAACTGGAACAGCTCGGGCGTCTCGTCGATGAAGGTGGTCGTGTATTCGTTTGACAGGAAGGTCGGGTGCTTCAGCAAGTTTTCGACGAAAGCGATATTGGTGCTAACGCCCCGGATGCGAAATTCGCGCAGCGCCCGGTCCATCCGCTTGATCGCCATTTCCGGGGTGGGGGCCTTGGCGGTGATCTTGGTCAGAAGGGAATCGTAATACCGCGTGATGACGCCGCCCGCATAGGCGGTCCCGCCATCAAGACGGATTCCCATGCCCGTGGCCGAACGATAGGCGGTGAGACGACCGTAATCGGGGATGAAGTTGTTCTGCGGATCTTCGGTCGTGACCCGGCATTGCAGCGCATGGCCAGTCAGTTTCACATCATCCTGCGTTTCCTTGCCGGTCGCCTCGGCGATGGTCTTGCCCTCGGCAATCAGGATCTGCGCGCGCACGATATCAATGCCGGTGACTTCCTCGGTCACCGTGTGTTCGACCTGAACCCTCGGATTGACCTCGATAAAAAAGAACTGGCCCGAGGCCATATCCATCAGGAACTCGACCGTACCGGCGCATTCGTAGTTCACGTGCTTACAAATCTTGTAGCCAAGCTCGCAGATCTCGGCGCGCTGTTCGTCCGACAGGTAAGGGGCTGGGGCGCGTTCGACGACCTTCTGGTTACGGCGCTGAACCGAACAGTCCCGCTCAAAGAGGTGATACATCCCGCCATGCTTGTCGCCAAGGATCTGCACCTCGACGTGGCGGGCGCGGGTGATCATCTTTTCAAGATAGCCTTCGCCATTGCCAAAGGCGGCCTCGGCCTCGCGCCGTCCTTCCTTGACCTTTTCGGCGAGCTCTTTCTCTGACTTGATCGGACGCATCCCGCGTCCACCACCGCCCCATGAGGCCTTGAGCATGAGCGGATAGCCGACTTCGCCTGCCTGCTTGCGAATTTCTTCCATGTCATCGCCGAGCACTTCGGTCGCAGGAACAACCGGCACACCAGCCTCAATGGCGACCTGACGGGCGCTGGCCTTGTCGCCAAGCTTGCGCATGGTTTCCGCGCGGGGACCGATAAAGGTGATTCCGGCGTGGTCGCAGGCATCCACGAAATCCGGGTTCTCGCTCAGCAGACCATAACCGGGATGAATCGCATCCGCGCCGCTTGCCTTGGCCACACGGATAATATCGTCGATCGACAGATAGGCAGCGACAGGTCCAAGTCCTTCACCGACACGATAGGCTTCGTCGGCCTTGAAACGGTGCAGGCCAAGCTTGTCTTCTTCGGCATAGATGGCGACCGTTTTCTTGCCCATCTCATTCGCGGCCCGCATGATGCGGATGGCGATCTCTCCACGGTTCGCGATGAGAATCTTTGAAAATTCAGGCATTTAGGGTCTCCCTTCCCAGGCACTTAACGACCTTGCCGACTGGCTATCACTTAGTTAACAAACGATATGCTGCAACGCGGCGCAAGCAATATCAATACGCTCTCCCTGCCGGATCGATATGGTCCAGCGAAATCGGCTTGGGCAGGCCCGAGAAGCTTTCGATCCCCATCTGTCCCATGTTCGCGATCAGGTCGAGCCTGAGCATATCTATCAGATGGGCGGGGCCCTGCGAACCAAGCGCGCCAAGCGCGTAATGAAAGGCACGCGCCAGCATGACAAAATCTGCCCCCAGCGCGAGCGCACGCAAAATATCCAGCCCGCCTTCGACGCCCCCATCAAAAATCAGCGGCAGGCCCGTGGCGGCGCGAATCGCAGGCAGCGCCTCGATCGAGGCCATCGCGCCATCGAACTGGCGTCCGGCGTGGTTCGACACCCAGATCGCATCGACACCGAGGTCTTCCAACGCGCGAGCGTCATCGACCCGCATCACACCCTTGACGATAAAAGGCCCGTCCCAGTGATCGCGCAACCAGCGGGCGTATTCCCAGTCCGGCGAGGTCCGCAAAAGGTAGCCGACATGGGCGGTCGATGGCAGGTTCGCGTGCTCTTCGCCGATATATTTGTCGAGCCCCCGCATATGCGGCATGCCGCGACGAGCCATACCCCGTGCCCATGATGGGCAGCGCATGACCTGCGCCATAAGCCGTGGCGTGAGGCGGGGCGGTTGCGTCAGTCCAGATCGTGTCTGTCGTTCGCGCCGCGATGACACGGGCACATCGGCGGTCAACACCAGTGTCGTGAACCCGCTGTCGCGCGCACGCTGCAACATGTCCGTGCGGATACTCTCGTCCTTTGGCGGATACATCTGGAACCAGCCATGCTTGCCCAGCACGGGTGCCACGTCCTCGGGGCTCTGGCTGGCGACCGTGCTTAGCGTATAGGGCAACCCGGCCTCTGCCGCCGCTTTCGCCAGCAGCTGTTCCGCGCCAGGCCAGATCAAGCCCGACATACCCACCGGTGAAATGCCAAAGGGCAGGGGGAATTCATGACCCAGAAATGTCTGCCGCAGGTCCGGCGTCTGCTCGCCATGCAGGATCGATGGCTCGAAACCGATCCTGTCCAGGGCCAGCCGGTTGCGCTGCTTGGTCGCTTCCTGCCCGGTTCCGCTGTCGAGGTATTCCCAGACGAATTTCGGGATGCGCCGACGCGCTCTCTTTTTCAGATCGTAAAGTCCGGGGTATTTGCCGTGTAGGTCCATGACCGCATTTGCGTGCAGGCCGAAAGGATTGTCCAGTCAATCCCTGCCCGCTTGGAAGGCCGTGTCAAATCTGCCCTTGAATTTGTGAAGAACGAAATGCGAACGTATCTTTAAACCCGGGCCACGCTGCGATAGGTTAAAAGGTATGAGCAGTTTCGATGATACGGACGCCTTTGAGGCCGCCTCCCTCTCCGCCCGCGCCATGGCTGCGCGGCCGACACCCTATCTCGACGGGCTGAACCCGGCGCAGCGCGAGGCGGTGCAAACCCTTGACGGGCCAGTGCTGATGCTGGCCGGCGCGGGCACCGGCAAGACCCGTGCGCTCACCGCCCGGATCGTGCATTTGTTGAATACCGGCACAGCGCGTCCGAACGAAATTCTCGCGGTGACCTTTACCAACAAGGCCGCGCGCGAAATGAAAAACCGGGTCGGTCAGATGCTCGGCCAATCGATCGAAGGTATGCCGTGGCTTGGCACCTTCCACGCGATCTGCGTCAAGTTGCTGCGCCGCCATGCCGAACTGGTCGGTCTCAAGTCCAACTTCACCATCCTCGATACCGACGATCAGATCCGCCTGCTGAAACAACTGATTTCCGCCGCGAATATCGATGACAAGCGATGGCCCGCCCGCATGCTGGCCTCTTTCATCGACGACTGGAAGAACCGCGCCCTGACGCCGGACAAGGTGCCGGCTTCGGATGCGGGCCATTATAATCACCGCGGCACCGAGCTCTACGACCAATACCAGACCCGCCTGAAAGAGCTGAACGCTGTCGATTTTGGCGATCTTCTTCTGCACATGGTGACGATTTTCCAGACGCATGAGGATGTTCTTCAGCAGTACCAGCGCTGGTTCAGATACATCCTGGTCGATGAATATCAGGATACCAACGTCGCCCAGTACCTCTGGCTGCGGCTGCTTGCTCGGGGCCACAAAAATATCTGCTGCGTCGGCGACGACGACCAGTCGATCTATGGCTGGCGAGGCGCTGAAGTGGGCAATATCCTTAGGTTTGAAAAGGATTTTCCCGGTGCCCACGTGGTCCGTCTGGAACAGAACTACCGGTCGACCCCACATATCCTCGCGGCCGCTTCCGGTGTTATCCGGGGCAATCAGGGCCGGCTTGGCAAGGAACTCTGGACCGAGGAGCAGGACGGCGAAAAGATCCGTCTGATCGGTCATTGGGATGGCGAGGAAGAAGCTCGCTGGGTGGGTGAGGAAATCGAGGCGATGCAGGGCGGCACCCGCGGCATGCGCGGCTTCGATCTCGACGACATGGCGATTCTCGTGCGCGCCTCCCACCAAATGCGCGCCTTCGAGGACCGTTTCCTGACGATCGGCTTGCCCTATCGCGTCATCGGCGGTCCGCGCTTTTATGAACGGCTCGAAATCCGCGATGCGATGGCCTATTTCCGTGTCGTGACCTCGCCCGATGACGATCTGGCGTTCGAGCGGATCGTGAACACGCCCAAGCGCGGTCTCGGTAACAAGGCGCAGCAGATCATCCAGACCACCGCGCGAGACAATGGCGTGTCGCTGGTAGACGGGGCAAGGATCGCCCTGCAGGAAGGCGCAATCAAGGGCAAGGGTGGCGGCGAATTGCGTCATCTTGTCGACGGGATCGCGCGCTGGCACGAGATGACGCGCGGCCCGCGTGTTGTGATCTCAGACAGTGACGACAGCGTGATCGAAGACCTCGATAGCCCCTCCGAATTTGGTTCGCCCGAGACACCGCATACGGAACTGGCCGAGATCATTCTCGACGAATCCGGCTATACGGCGATGTGGCAGAACGACAAGACGCCCGAGGCGCCAGGTCGGCTGGAAAACCTGAAAGAGCTGATTAAGGCACTGGAATCTTTCGAAAACCTTCAGGGCTTTCTCGAACACGTCAGCCTGATCATGGACAACGAGCAGGCGGATTCCGATGCCAAGGTCAGCATCATGACCCTCCATGCCGCGAAGGGGCTCGAATTTCCGGCGGTGTTCCTGCCCGGCTGGGAGGATGGCCTCTTCCCCTCGCAGCGCAGCATGGATGAATCCGGCCTCAAAGGACTCGAGGAAGAGCGCAGGCTGGCTTATGTCGGGATAACCCGGGCCGAAGAGATTTGTACGATCTCATTTGCAGCCAACAGGCGCGTCTTCGGCCAGTGGCAATCGTCAATGCCGTCGCGTTTCATCGATGAACTGCCCGAGGAGCATGTTGATGTTCTCACCCCGCCGGGGCTCTACGGGGGCGGTAGCATGGCGGGCATGTCAGGCGGCGGGATTGAAGAACGGGTCGCAAAGGCGAATGTCTACAACTCTCCCGGTTGGAAACGGCTTCAGGAGAACTCGAACCGGCGCGGTTTGTCACAGCCGAAAGAGACCCGGAACACGGTTATAGATGTAACCGCGACGAGCAGTTTCACCGTTGGTGAGCGCGTTTTTCATCAAAAGTTCGGCTACGGCGCAATTCTTAATATCGAGGGCGACAAGCTTGAAATCGATTTTGAGAAAGCCGGTATCAAGAAAATCGTCGCCCAGTTCGTAAGTTCGATTGAGGATATGCCCTTTTAACCAGAGGTTATCTCGTCAACGGTCAGTTCCTGTCACGCACGCATGGCCATTTCCTGTCGAGACGTACCGCTCGCTTGCTTTGAACCCGTCTTGAAAAAGTCCACTTCGTTCAAAAGCGTCAGGGTCGCGTCTTTCATCTTTGTGATGACCTGCGTGTTATCTTCGAACATGGATGCGTTGTCCTGAGTGGACCGGTCGAGTTCGTCGGTGGAGGATGCGATATGCTTGATGCCAGCGGCCTGATCATCCGCGCTCTCCGCAACTGAATCGATATTCTGAGCGACGGTCAGAATAGAATTGGTGATCACCTTCAGTGCATCGCCGCTCAGGTTGACGAGCCGCACGCCCTCGTCGACTTTTTCCCCTGTGTCCGAAATCACGCTGGAGATTTCGCTCGCCGCTTCCAGTGAGCGTGCGGCCAATGCCCTGACTTCGGATGCAACCACCGCAAAACCACGACCCGACTCACCGGCACGGGCCGCCTCGATCCCCGCGTTGAGCGCCAGAAGATTGGTCTGAAAGGCAATTCCATTTATCAGGTCGATGATTTTTGAAATGGAATCCGAGCTTTCCTTGATCTCCTGCATGGCAGCGACAGCCTGATCGACCGTCGCGATGCCGCTTTGCGATTCCTGAACCACGCTGGCGGCGCTGTTCCTCGCTTTCCGCGCATTCTCCAATGCGCCGGAGACCGATTTCTCGATCTGGGAGAGGGCGGCGCTGGTTTCTTCCAGCGCGGCAGAGTTTCGGACAGTACGCTGCGAGAGGCTTTCCGAAGACTTGGAAAGATCGCCCGCGTAACTGTACACCACATCCGTATTACCGCGAATGCTCGTGACGATCGTATTCAGCTTTTCGAGCATCTCGTTGAGTGTCAGGGCGATATCGCCGAAAACGCCCTTGTGAGTTGTCGCTACGGTGTGGTTCAGATCGCCGTGAGACAATGCGCTCAGCGCGTCCGAAATGTCGTGCAAGGCTTTCCCGGTCGATTCCGAAATGTCGTTAATGCCGGAACAGATTTTTTTGAACACGCCATCCTTGTCTTGTAGTGACAGTCGTTTGCCAAAATCACCCTGGGCACAGGCCGCCACAACCTCGGAAATCTCTTCGGCGATAGCGATTTCCCGTTTTCTTGTAGCTTCAAGTTCGGCTTCGCGATGCAAAGCCTTTTCCTTCTCGTCTTCCTGCTGTCGCCTTTTTTCTTCCTGCAGAAGCCTCTGATCTTCCTTTTCCCTTTCATGCCGCAGCGCTTCCTGTTCGCGCGCTTTGATGGTTGCGGTCCGGAAATGATCCAGTGCAACGACAATCTCGCCAAGCTCAGAGCTGGTAGCCTGCGGCATCAGTATCGCGAGGTCCCCCTCGGCCATCCGCGATGCGGATTGTGAAACCTCGGCCATGTATGCGCGAACGGGGTGTGACACCATCCAGACCGCGAACGCGCCTAGAATGACAGCGACCAAGCTCGCCACCAAACTGATGATTGCCTGGTTTCGCGTGTCGCCATGACGAGTTTCGAGCGCTAAGAGGATATCCTTTGCAAGCTGATCTTCGAAGCCTTTTAGTAGGTTGATTTTCTTTGTCATTGCGCCGAAAAAATCGTTGCCGGTGATTCCCTGAAGGTTCTGAAAGGCAGTGCTTTCAAAGGCGACTTCTCGCATGCGTTCGACATCGCCAAAGGCTTCCGAGGCGGTCATTTCTTCGTAGGCTGTCGCGACCTTTGTGCTGGCTTCCTCAAGGAACATGTTGAAATACGCGTTCTGAATGCTGATCAACTCTTGAAGTTTCAGCAGCCGGTCGACAGTGAAGCGTCCGATGCCAAATCCGCTGGAACCGATAGCGCGTTCGATACCGGCGCGTTCCTTGCCGTTCAGAAAGCTAGAAAAAGCCTTTATTTCCATTGCCGTATTCGTGTCATTGCTGGCAAGAGAGGCCAGCGTCACGACACTCAGCATGGCATTGTTCAGCCCGGTATAATAGGAAATCGCCTGTGGCGGTGCGATGGAAAGCGCATCGACTTGTTCTCGGATTTCGGTCATCTCGCCGAGTTTCTGCTTTATATCGCGGAGCTTTTCGATAGCTCGGAGACTGGTCTCGCTGTCATCGGCCCGGCCCATGTATTTCGCCATCGATTGCTCGGCGAGCCCGCGTTTTTCGTCGGTATTCTTTCTCTGCGCGGCGAGCTCTTCGGAAAAGGAAGCACCGGCGGTGCTGATGAATACCGCCGTGGCGCCGCGTTCCTTTTGCTGCTCATGCACGAGGTCCGAGAGAAAGGTCGTCAGTTCCGCAATGTCCAGGATCCTGTTGTATTCCGACATCTGGCGGAGCTTTGGATAGGTCAGAAAGAAGGACAGGCAAATGGTGAACGCCACCGGCACAGCCGCGACAAGGATCATGGAACGGGTGATTGGCATGCTTCGGATGGCATGGGCAAAATTTCGCATGGATCTCTTTCTGGAAAACGCTCTTGGTGAAACTGGTAAGCGACAGGGGTTACGGGCCTGTTAATTTGGGTTGCCCTCTGTCGTTCACAGCTTTCGAATCCGTGCCAAATTTGACGGATCTCGCTCGAAGAAAGGAACGCGCAACTTTGCTTGCCCTGCTTGTACAAAGAAACCAGACTGCCGCAATGACGGAAGAGGATTTCAAACTGCGTCTCAGGCTGGTGTTCGGGCCCGAGGAAATGATCGGACCGGGCAAGGCCGAATTGCTGGAACGCATCGCGCGCACCGGCTCTATCGCTGCAGCGGGGCGTGAGATGGGTATGAGCTACAAACGCGCCTGGATGCTTGTCGAAACGATGAACGCCATGTTCAAATCGCCTGTCGTCACGAGTTCGCGCGGCGGGGCCAAGGGAGGTGGCGCCGAGGTGACGGAAACCGGCAACGAGGTGCTGCAAGCCTATCGTGCGCTTGAGGAAAAGGCCCGTTACGCGGCCATCAAAGAGATCGAACAGCTGAACAACCTACGGAAACCGACTGAAACCTGAAGTTTTTCCTTGCGAGCACAAGGAGTAGGGTCGATATGTTTTGAGGAACATATCGGAAGTTGGAATGCGCCACGTCCCGCGAAACCTGTTGTCCGCCTTTCTTTTGGCGGTTCTGGTCCTGACCCCGTGGGCAGGCAGGGCGGCGGATTTGACTGTGTTCGCCGCCGCAAGTCTCAAGACCGCGATGGATCAGATCTCCGACCGATTTGAAGAGGCTTCCGGTCTTGAGATAGCCGTGGCGCTTGCCGGTTCGTCCGCACTGGCGCGGCAGATCGAACAGGGTGCGCCAGCGGATGTCTTCATTTCCGCGAATTCAGATTGGATGGATCATCTTGAAAGAAATGGATTTATCCGGTCGGGCAGCCGATTTGATCTTCTCGGCAACAGACTTGCGCTGATCGCTTATGGCACTTTTTCTGAGCCGGTTGTCATCGATTCAGCGCTGGATTTAACCGATATGCTGAAGGGAGGCCGCCTTGCCATGGCTCTCGTCGATGCGGTGCCGGCCGGGATCTATGGCAAGCAGGCACTTGCTTCGCTTGGGCTCTGGGAGGAAGTGGCACCACAAGTTGCACAGGCCGACAACGTACGCGCCGCGCTTGCCCTCGTGGCGACCGGCGCGGCTCCTTTGGGTCTTGTCTACGCCAGCGACGCCATGGCTGAGAAACGGGTTAAGGTGCTTGGTATCTTCCCCAAGGAGAGCCACGATCCGATCATCTATCCCGTCGCGATCACGTCACGTGGCGATGCAGAACCGGCACAGCGCTTTCTCGACTTCCTGCGCGAGCCGGAAAATCGCCTGATATTTGAAGAACAGGGGTTCGAGGTGCTGGCTGAATGAACTGGCTGACGCCCGAAGAAATGGCCGCCGTCATGCTGTCGATGAAGGTGTCTTTCTGGGCGACCTTGGTCAGCCTGCCGTTCGGCATTCTGGTGGCGCATGCGCTGGCGCGGTGGCAGTTTCCGGGCAAGCTTTTGTTGAACGGGCTGGTTCACCTGCCGCTGATCCTGCCGCCTGTCGTAACAGGTTACCTGCTTTTGATGACGTTTTCACCGGTGGCCCCCTTGGGTCGGGCACTGGAAAGCATCGGTATTGTCTTTGCCTTTCGCTGGACCGGCGCGGCGCTTGCGGCGGCGGTCATGGCCTTCCCTCTCATGGTCAGGGCAATCCGTCTGTCGATCGAAGCTGTCGACCCCGGGCTCGAGCAGGCGGCAGCCACGCTTGGCGCTTCAAGCGTCTGGGTCTTTCTCACAGTCACCTTGCCCTTGATCCTGCCGGGCATTCTGACCGGGTGCATTCTTGCCCTTGCCAAGGCCATGGGCGAGTTCGGCGCCACGATCACCTTCGTGTCGAACATCCCCGGCCAGACCCAGACTCTGCCGACAGCGATCTACGCATTCCTACAGGTGCCCGGCGGGGAATCTTCCGCCTTCCGTCTGGTTCTGATCTCGATTGCGCTGGCGATGGGGGCCCTTCTGCTGTCGGAAATCCTCGCTCGTAGGCTCGGCAAGAGATTGGGGGGCGCATGACGGTTTCGGTTCGGCTGTCGCATCAATTCTCGGGGTTCGGTCTCGACGTCGATTTCGAAGCGCCCGCAGGTCTTACCGTGCTCTTCGGGCGATCCGGGTCGGGCAAGACGACCATCATCAACGCGGTCGCGGGTCTGCTGAAACCGGACCGGGGGCGGGTGACCATCGATGGGCGCGACCTGCTTGATACGGATCGGCGGATCGACCTTTCGACCCATCGACGTCAGCTTGGCTATATCTTTCAGGATGCGCGGCTGTTTCCGCATCTGACGGTTGCCCAGAATCTGTCCTACGGGCGATGGTTCGCGCGCGGCCCTCACCATGCCGATGAAATGGATCGCACGGTCGACATGCTCGGACTTGGCCCGCTCATGTCGCGCAGACCGGCGCGGTTGTCCGGCGGCGAAAGACAACGCGTGGCTATCGGGCGCGCGCTGCTGGCCGGTCCGCGTCTGCTGCTGGCGGACGAACCGCTGGCCTCGCTCGACGAAGGGCGCAAGGCGGAAATTCTCCCGTATTTTGAACGGCTCCGGGATGAGGTTGACGTGCCGATACTCTACGTCAGCCATGCCCCTGCCGAGGTTGCGCGGCTGGCAACCACGGTCATCGCGCTCGAAAATGGCCGGGTCGTCCGGCAGGGTCCGGCGCTCGAAGTGCTGGGCGATCCGATGGTGACACCTGCAGGGATCCGCGCTGCAGGGGCGGTCCTGCGCGCAGAGGTAAAGGCGCATCACGACGATGGTCTGAGCGAGCTTGATGCCGGGGGCATTCCGCTTTTCCTGCCGCGCGTCCCGCACCGACCGGGAAGCTTCATCCGCATCCGGATCGCCGCGCAGGAGGTGATCCTGTCGCGGGAGCGTCCCGCAGGCCTCTCGGCGCTCAACATCCTGCCGGGCCGAGTGGAATCGCTTCGGGCGGGCGAGGGGCCGGGCATGCTGGTATCACTCGCGACGCCCGCCGGAACCATCCTTTCCCGCATCACCCGGCGTTCGGCCATGACCCTTGGTCTGGACGAGGGCGTCGATTGCCACGCCATCGTCAAATCCGTCGCCATCGCACCCGAGGATGTGGGCGGGGCCCGACCCCGGTCAGACGGATAGAACCGTCCAGCTGCCATCGTCGAACATCAGCCGCTCAAAGGCGTACTCGTCCGAATAATAGTGGTTCTTCAGCAGGATATCGCCCTTGGCCCAGCTGATCGAAAGATCGTAGGTGCCGCTGCGGGCAAAGCTCAGCTCATCCACCGAGGAGACCGAGTTGAACAGGATCGTGTCGAGACTGTCCGAGCGGCTGTCGTCGAAAGTATCGCTGCCTTCGCTGGCGACATAGGTATCGTCGCCGGTCGAGCCGTAGAGGAAATCGTCGCCAAGTCCGCCATCCATCCAGTCGTTGCCATCATAGCCATAGAGACGGTCATCCCCGTCCAGTCCGAACATCCGATCATTTATCGACCCGAGATCGGCCCTGTTGCCATTAAGGGTGTCATTCCCTCCGGTGCCTCTCAATTCGGCATTGATGCTGGTCAGATCCACCTTGGTGCCATCGGCAAACTCAAGGGTTTCAACAGCATAGCGCGTGTTGAAAGCGTACTGAATGGTGACGGACCCGCTATCCCAGTGGATGATCAGTTCTGATCTTGAGGTGAGAGTATAGCTGACATCGCTGGCCGAAATCCCGGATTTCAGCTTGATCACGTCGGCCTTGTCCGCCGCATCACCATAGTCCGAGATCGTGTCGTGCCCGTCGCCGACAAGATAGGTATCCGCCCCCGCCGCACCATACATTGTATCATTGCCAAGGCCCCCGATCAGCGTGTCGTCGCCGTCGTATCCATAAAGCCGGTCATCGCCGTCGAGCCCGTAAATCACGTCCGTCTTCGACCCGATATCGCCATTGTTGCCCGAAACGGTATCGTTCGCGTTGGTGCCATAGGTCGGCGCGGCGATCTTGGTCAGGTCCACCGTGGTCCCGTCGGAATAGATGAGCTGTTCGACCGCATAGGTCGACCGGAACGCATTCTGGATGGTGAATGACCCGTCGGCCCATTCCGCGATCAGACTGCCGTTGCTGCGCGAATAACTGACATCCGACGCAGAAACCCCGGACTTCATCCGGATCACGTCCTTGGGGTCGCCCGTCTGCCCGTAGTCCCAGATCTGATCGTGACCATCTCCGACGTAATAGGTATCGCCCCCTTCGGCCCCGTACATGCTGTCATCGCCAAGCCCGCCGCTGAAACGGTCGTTGCCGTCGTAGCCATACATGGTGTCGTTGCCGTCCAGCCCGACCAGCAGGTCGTTGCGCGAGCCGAAATCCTCGCGGTTGCCATAAAGCGTGTCATCCGCTGTAGTGCCGTGGGTCTCGAGCGCAAGCGAGGTGAGATCGACCACGGTGCCGTTGCCATAGCGCAGCTTTTCGACCGCGTAGGAGCTGTCGAGCCCGTTGTCGATCATGACCGACCCGCCGTCCCAGCCGATCCAGATATCGCCGTTTTGCAGGCGCATCGTGACATCGCCGGGATTGATCCCGCTTTTTAGCCGGACTTCGTCATCGCTGTCGCCGGTCGTGCCGCGATCCGAGATATAATCGTCTCCGTCGCCGACGAGGTAGATATCGCCGCCCTCGGCACCATAAAGATTATCGTCCCCAAGCCCACCATCCAGAATGTCGTTCCCGTCATAACCGTAAAGCTGGTCGTCACCATCAAACCCGCGCAGCGTATCGTTGCGCGAACCGAGCGTTTCGCGGTTGCCGCGCAGGTTGTCGTTCCCCCCTGTGCCGATTGTTGCAACAGAGATCGTCGTCAGATCCTGTGTGGAACCATTCCCATAGCGCAATGTTTCCACAGCATAATTCGTGCTGAACGCATTTTTGACCGAAACCGATCCGCCCTTCCAGTCCAGCAGGAGAGTGCCAGAACTGTCGCGGCTGAAAGAGACATCGCCGGGATTGATCCCGGATTTCAGCTGGATCACATCCGCCGCGCTGCCGCTGCTGCCATAGTCGGTGATCTCGTCATCACCATCGCCCACCTTGTAGGTGTCGCCCCCGTCACCACCCTGCAACGTGTCATTGCCAAGACCGCCCTCAAGCGTGTCGGCCCCGGCATAGCCATAAAGCCTGTCGTTGCCGTCTTCGCCGGTCAGGGTATTATTTCCGGCATCCCCGGAGAATGTCTTGTTCGCAGGTGTCGTGTAAGGTGTCTTTGCCTGTGTCACGAGGTCGATGATGGTGCCATCGGCCAGCCGTACCTTTTCCACCTGGTATCGCGCTGTCGACCAGTTCTGCACCTGTACCGAACCTTCGTCCCAAGTCACCCTCAGATGCTGGCCATCGACCAGCAGAAAGGATAGATCGCTCGCGTCGATACCCGCGACAAAGCTCAGATAATCGTCGCCATCGCCGGTGTCGCCATAATCGTTGACTAGGTCATGTCCCTGACCGACGATGTATTCGTCCTCGCCCGCGGCGCCGTAGAGCTTGTCATCGCCAAGCCCGCCGTCAAGCGTGTCATTGCCGTCATAGCCGTAGATCGCGTCATCCCCGTCAAGTCCGGTGATGACATCGTCCCGCGTGCCGAATTCCTCGTCATTGCCATAGATCGTTTCACTGCCGTTGGTGCCAGTGATGGTCACCGCAAGCGTGGTCAGATCGACCGTCACGCCGTTGTCGTAGACCAGCCGTTCCACGGCATAGCGTTGGTCGAAAGCATAGGCGATGCGTGCAGAACCCGTGCCCCAAGAAATCAAAAGATCGCCATTGCTGTATGCCTGATAGGTTACCATGGCCTGCGTGATCCCGGCGGCCAGCCGGATGGTGTCGGGCCCGTCGCTCAGATCCGACTTGGCAGCATCGTTGATATAGTCGTCGCCTTCGCCAACGCGGTAGGTATCCGCGCCTTCGCCACCGTACATGGTGTCGTCGCCATTGCCGCCTTCGAGGATATCCGCGCCATCATAGCCGTAAAGAGTATCGTTCCCGTCGCGCCCGACGAGATAGTCGTCGCGGCTGCCAAGCTCCTCTCGATTGCCGCCGAGGGAGTCGTTGGCGTTCGTGCCCATGGTCGGCGCGAAGGCATCTGTGAGAGCGATTTTGCTGCCATTGGCGAATTGCAGCGTCTCGATGGCGCTGCTCTGGTCATAGGCCGACTGGATGCTGACCGACCCGCTGCCCCAATCCACGAGCAGGGTGCCGTTGTGGGTACGGGTATAGTCCACGTCACTGGCGGAAATGCCCGCCCCGAGAAGAAGCGTATCTGCACCGCCTGAATCCTGAATAAAGTTCTCGCCCGCGCCGGGGAGGTAGATGTCGTCGCCATCCCCGCCGTACATCTGGTCGTCGCCGTCACCGGCATCCAGCCGGTCATTGCCATCATAGCCGTTCAGCCGGTCATCGCCGTCCAGACCATAGAGCATATCGTCGATGCCGCCATAATCCTCGGTGTTGCCGTAGATGTAGTCATTGGCGCTGGTGCCAATGGTGTGGACGGACAGCTTGGTCAGATCGACGGTTGTGCCATTGGCGAAGGCCAGTGTTTCAACCGCGTAACGGGCATCGAACGCATAGGCGATCCTGGCCGAGCCGGTGGCCCATTCGATCATCAAGGCACCGTCCAGCGTCCGGCGATAGCTGACATCGCCGGGCGCGATGCCCGGTGCCATCTCGATCCGGTCCTTGCCTTCGCCGCTGGCACCCGATCCGTAATCGCGGATCAGATCGTGGCCGAAACCAACGCGATAGGTGTCTCCATCTGCGCCGCCTTCCAACTGGTCATCGCCTTCGCCGCCATCGAGAATATCGGCCCCGTCAAACCCATATAGGTAATCGTCCCCATCCAGCCCGTAGATGGTATCATCACGGCCGCCGTAATCGGCGCGGTTGCCATAGATCGTCTCGCCGCCGTTGGTTCCGATCGTATCGGCAGAGATGCTGGTCAGATCGACCGTGGCACCGTTGGCAAATTCCAGCAGTTCCACCGCGTAACGCTTGGAAAACGCGTTATCGATCCGGGCCGATCCGCCCTTCCACGAGATTACGAGATCGCCGTCGGAATTGCGGGCATAGCTGATGTCGGCGGCGCTGATGCCGGTGGCAAGGACAACCCTGTCCTTGCCATCCGTATCGTTGCCGTAGTCGCTAATGAAATCATCGCCCGAACCGACAAGATAACGGTCCGCTCCGATGCCGCCATACATGTCGTCATCGCCTTCGCCGCCGTCGAGCGTGTCGTTGCCGTCCTGACCATAAAGTCGGTCATCGCCGCCAAGCCCGACAATCTTATCGTCGTGACTGCCAAGTGCCTCGCGGTTGCCGTAGATGGTTTCTCCGTCTTCCGTGCCACGGGTGACAACCGCCTGACTGGTGAGGTTGACCACCCGGCCACCGGCCAGTTCCAGCTTTTCGATCGCGTAAGCTTCGCGATAGGCATTGTCGATCCGGACCGACCCGCCTTTCCACGAAATCAGCAGATCTCCGTCCAGCATCCGCGCAAAGTCGAGATCGCCCAGACCAAAGTTGCGGTCCAGCACGATCCTGTCTGCCTTGCCGCCTTGATATTCATAGTCCTGAACGAAATCGTCGCCGAGGCCGACCACATAGCTGTCGCCGTCCGCGCCCCCATACATCCAGTCATTGCCAAGACCGCCGATAAGGGTGTCATTGCCGTTAGCGCCATAGAGATAGTCGTCGCCCGCACCACCATCGAGCGTATCGTCGTCTTCGTAGCCATAGATGCGGTCGATGCCGAGCCCGCCGCGCAGCACGTCCTTGCGGGCCACGCCGCCTTCGTCACCGCGCAGGTAATCGTTCGCATCGCTGCCCCGCGTCTCGATCGCCATGTCCGCGATATTGAGTGTGCTGCTGCCGTTTTTGTTCTTGAGCTTGAGCTGCTCGATGCCGCCGCCTTCGGTAAAGTGGCCCTGCACAAGAATGGAATCCTTGCGGGTTTCGATTGTCAGGTCATCGGACAAAGCTGTGCGATACAGCGTTATGTCTTTTTCCGTGAGACCCTTGCGCATCATCACGGTATCGGTGCCGCCATCCTCGATGATGGTTTCCTTGCCGCGCGCCTTGTAGGTGTCATTGCCCATGCCGCCGCGGCTGATGTCGACCCCGGCGCCGCCGATGAGCATGTCCTTGCCCGCGCCGCCAATCTGGATGTCATCGCCTTTGCCGCCCTTGAGCTTGTCGTTACCGCCTTGTCCTTCGAGAACATCAGAGCCCTTGCCGCCCTTGATGATGTCCTTGCCGGCAAGGCCGACGATCCGGTCCGAAAGGATGAATTCGTTGACATCGCCTCTCAGCACATCGCCCTTGCGGGTGCCGACGATGCCCTGTGCCTGACGTTCAAGATCAAAGATCGTGCCGTCCTTGAGCTCAAGCAGTTCGATGGCGCCATTGGTGCTGTAAAATCCTTCGATGCGCACGATCAGCTCGCCCGAGGCATAGATTTCAAGATCAAGTTCGTTGGCCTGCGACTTGAGAAAGGCCATATCCGATAGATCGAATTTCTTCTGGATGCGCAGACGGTCGTTGCCGCTGGTATCGACGATCGTGTCAAAACCGCTGCTGTAATAGTAGATATCGTCGCCATTGCCGCCGAACATCAGGTCATTGCCCGCGCCGCCGTTCAGGATGTCATCGCCTTCGCCTGCGTTCAGGTTGTCGTCCCCGCGCAGACCGAAAAGACTGTCATTACCGACACCGGTGGACAGGCTATCGCGCCCGCCACCGCCGCGCAGATTGTCGTCGCCGCTTGTCCCGTTTAGGCCAAGCGACTGGGCAGGGTAGATCTCGGACAGGGCCGCGTCCACGGTGATGCCGGTGTCGCCGTCGAACTTGGACATGACCTTGTCGAGCTTTTTCGCCTGTTTGCGCGACATGGTGTCGATATCGATGGCGGTATCGATCACGCGGATGAGGTTGGTCCATACGCCAGCCATCTCCGCGCCTGATTTCTCATAGTCTTTCGCCAGCTTTTTCAGGGCCTTGAAGTCCAGCTTGAGCGGCTCTGCGAAATGGTCCGGCTCCCATTCGTAATCCGGTTCGCCCTTGAAGATCACCGCCGCATCGGTCTGGGCAAGGATCTTGGTCAGCGTCACGTTGCGCGCGTTCTCATAGGCGGTCTTGAGCGTACGTCCTGCTTCGGGCGCCGGATCCGAGCGATAGCCCTGCAGGAAAGCGCGGTCGGTGAAGGCCTCGATAAAGGCAAGCTGACGGCCATCGATATAGTAGCCGCGACCGCTTGGATCTTCGCCTGACACCTCGGCCCACCGGTAGAGGATCGAATCCATCCGGCCAAGCGCATCCTGATCGGGATCAAAGACCTCCTTCGCTGAAAGCGCGGCCAATTCGGCGACAAGCTTTTCCAGCTCGCCGTCGCGCGCCATGGCGGTGTGCAGATCGGGCAGCATGCCATAGCCGCGCAGGTGGGGCAGGGCAAAGGCATCGGGATCAAACGGCACGTCGCCCTGCGCGCGGGTTAGCACGTTGTCATAGGCAAACCAGACATCCGAGATTTCGCGGGTCTGGCCCTTGTCGTTGGTATAGCTCGAAATATGGGTGACGCGGTTGTCGGCGATCATGCCCGTGCCAAGCGCGGCATCCAGCTTGATCGAGACCACGCCGGATTTCTCGAGGCTTTTCAACTCGCCCGGATCGGAATCGCCGTCCTGGTTGAGATCACGCCAGACGACGAGATCCTCAAAGGCGTCGTCTTTCTTGTCGATCACCCCGTCAAAATTGGAATCGAGCACCGCGAGATTGGTGAAACCGTCAACGGTTTCGGTGCCGAAGAGCTCGGAGTGATCGTCGATTTCGTCATTGTTGTTGCTGTCGATGGCAAGCAGGCCGTCGTCGGATTTCACCCATCCGCTGACTTCGCGCATGCCGTCATTGTCGATGTCCCAGAAAACCGCGCCCTTGGAGGAAATCGAGGACAGTTCAAGCCCGTCGCCATCGAGGTCGAGGATAAGTGGCGAGGCTTCGGTACGGGCCGTGGTGCTGCGGTCGCGCACGTCCTCGGCATATTCGACCGGCGCGGTATCGTCGCCCGTCCACCATTCGACGAGACCATCCCAGAATCCGCCGATCCGCTCAAACCCTGTGTCGATCGCTTCCTTGATCCGGTCGAGGAAATCCGCGCCCCAGTCGTCGGGATTGCTGCTGTGATCGCGGAAATTGTCGGTCAGATCGTCAAAGGCCTGTTCCAGCCAGTCGCGGCCCTTGCCAAAGATATCGGCACCGTAATCGATCACGTCCGACCCGGTATCGCGCAGCCAGTCGAGCGTGTTATCGGCCATTTCATTGGCCTGCGTGCCGATGTCTTTCCAGGTGTTGACCACGTCCTTGCCAAAGTCGGTGGACTGATCGACGACCCAACCGGCCAGCTTGTTAAGCTTGTCGGCCTTGTCCGCCACCCATGCGCCGGTGCTGTCGAGCGAATCCTGCGCCCAGATGGCAAAGTCACCCATTTGCTTGTCGAAGAATTTGAGCGCCGCGTCCTTGGCGTCACTGATGCTATCAAGCGCCTTTCCCGCCTGGTTGGTGGTCCATTTGGTGCTGGTGCTCCATGCCTCCGAAGCTGTGTCCCAGCCGTGGCGCAGCGCCTGTTCGGCAACCTGAAGCCCCCGGGTGCCGATCGCGCCCAGATCCTCACCCAGATCGATCGCGGCATTCCACCCGGCATTGCCGGTTTCGATGAACAGGTTCGCGCCTTCGGTGCCGATCCAGCGGAAGGCCTCGACCGCCGCCCCTGTCATCGCGTCGGTGATCAGGCGTTTAGTTTCAGGCACTTCGGCGGCCAGCTTGGGGATCTGCGAAAGTGCGGTCCACGTTTCGTCGAGATCGACATTCGTCAGCGTGCCGGGTCCTCCAAGCGCCAGTTTGCCGATCCAGGTGGCGAGCGGCTTGTAGAGACCCGGATTGGCCGTCTGGATCGCCTCGTTGTCGTAGTAACCGGGCGTGCCGGTCTTGGCACCGGCAATCGCCGCGTCCGTGTAATTGCCCAGCTTGTGATCCGAATAGAGGCCGCCGGGCAGCAGGCTCGGGTTCGCCACGACACTGGTTGCTCCAAGGTGATCGCCGCCGGTTTTCGACACCAGATCGCGGTCGATGTAGAGGTTGAGCATCTCAGCACCGCTCAGCCGCGCGGTATCCAGCGCACCGCCGTTATTTTCACGGATGGCGTGTTCCGCACCGGGGGCCGACTGGGTGTGGAGGTTCATGTCCGACACGCGCTTGTCATAGGTCCCGGCCGTTTCGTAGATCGCGTATTGCGCCAGCGCACCCCCAAGGCTGTGACCGGCAAAGGTGACTTCGTCGCCGCTTTTCCAGTTGTTCTGAAGGAAGGAATTTACCTGAGACCGGGCTTCGTCCCATTGCGCCCAGCCGATGCTGGCCACGTCATCGTAGAAATCGCGTGCTTCCTGCGAGCCCTTGAAGGCGACGACCACATCGCCGGTCGCATCGTTCTTCAGCCCAAAGGCCTGCAGCCCGTCCTTGGTATCGCCCTCGATGATCGTGACCACCCGGTATTCGGCCAGCTGAGATTTGTCACCGACTGAATTCGGTCCGAGGTTCAGATCCTTGAGCTTGGTCCCGGCACCCTGTTTCTGAAGCTGTTTTCGGATCGTGTCCGCATCGATATAGGCGAATTCAGAGGCATCGCGGCCAAGGGTGGCGTTCGTCATGGGAAAAGGCCTTTGTCAAAATACTCGGTCGGAAGAGGTGGCGAAGGGGTAAAAAAAGTACTTAGTTCAAACAGATACTGGCAGTCATAAGCCGGGGTTTCAGAGGTTCTGAACCGCCCGGCGGCTCGACCCAGAACAGGTGGCAGCCGTCCGGCGACACCCTGAGTGTTTCTGGCAGCAGGTCGGTTGGATGGATGGAGGTCCAGCCGCCGGCCTCGGCATAGATCCCGGCGATGTTGCCGGTGTCGCGAGTGCCGCCGGTCGTTGCAAAGATCAGCCCGTCACGCGTCATGTCGATGCGATAGCTGCCCTTGGCGTTCCATTCCGCCCAAGGCACGTAAGAGGTAACGGGGTCCTCACCAACCGAGAGATCCCAGACCGGAATCCCCGGCAGATCGGCCTTGAAATCGGCACGGCGACGGCCTGACCAAGCTGGATAGACAAGGAAATGGCACGCTGCAAAACCCGCCGCCGGCATTGGCTGAACGCTGACCGGATCAAGCATCAGTTCAACTTCGCTTTGCCATTGGCCCAGCACGTCTTGTTCGTCGTAAAGCAGCAGTTCTGCGCCTTCGGGATGTTCGATCAGCCCGGCCCAGACCTGACCGTTCGTTCCAAGCGCTGACTGCCTGCCGAAACGCGGCTCCATCGCAAGGTTCATCTCGGCTTCGCGGTTCAGGCAGTGGTCGAGGGCATCCGGGTCTGTCGCCTCGGTCGCATCCCGCTGCCAGTGCAGGCTGTTGCCATTGGCATCGGTCAGCAACAGGCCGCCTGTTGGCAGGGGGCAGTGGCCCGGTCCATCGAGCATGAGCACGGTTTCGGGTGCGCGGTCCGTGCCTGTGAGGATCAGCGCATAATCCGCACTCTGCGACCCCGGCCTTTCCGCGATCACGGCGACGGTTGTATTGTCGAGCCAATAGCTGTTTTCGGTCGGGTGCCAGTTGTCGCCAAGCGCCAGTTCCTGAACGGTAAGACGCTCCAGAACGGTGGACCCGGCGGTCACCGGCGTTGCCCCGATGAACAGGACCGTGCATAGCATTTTGACCGGATAAAGGTCATGCCCCACGCCGCGCGTCCTGTTGGACCCGCGCATGAAAGCTGCGAAGGAACACGCCTGCACCTGTTGAAATCACCCCGATTGCCCCCCGGAAACCCGCCAGCCGCTTGTTTTTGACTGGAATATAAAAATACGAATCAAAATGTCGCAAATGCGCTGCGGGGAGAATAGCCGCGCGCGATCCTTTGCGGCAACTTTAGATGGCTATCATTTTCGAAAAAGTGGGACGGGATGTTTGCCACTCGTTTTGATGCGGGGCAGGGTGGGGGCGGACGGATGAAAAGGATTACGATGTCATACCAGCTCGGCAACAGCGATATCGTGGAATTGACCGAATGGCGACGCGAGCTGCACCGTTATCCCGAGATCAGCGGCGAAGAGACGCAGACCGCCAGTCGGGTCGAAGACCGGCTGCGGGCGCTTGGCCCGGATCGTATCCTGACCGGGCTTGGCGGCCACGGCGTCGCGGCAGTGTTCGACGGCGCTGCCGAGGGGCCGGGTATCATGATCCGCTGCGAACTCGACGCGTTGCCGATTCCCGAGATTTCGACATTCGAACATCGCTCGCAGGTGCCGGGCAAGGGGCATCTCTGCGGGCATGATGGGCATATGAGCATGGTCATGGCGGTGGCGCGGGTCCTGTCGCGGCAACGGCCGGAAAAGGGACGCGTGGTGCTGATGTTCCAGCCCGCCGAAGAGGACGGGTCGGGCGCGGCGGCGGTTATCTCCGATCCGCGATTTGATGAGATACGGACAGATTA
This sequence comes from Heliomarina sp., assembly GCF_052826185.1. NCBI lineage: Bacteria > Pseudomonadati > Pseudomonadota > Alphaproteobacteria > Rhodobacterales > Roseobacteraceae > Heliomarina > Heliomarina sp. The sequence continues at coordinate 746,640 of NZ_JBRBUI010000054.1, forward strand.
CGCGCTGTCGCTGCACAACATGCCGGGCCTGCCGCTTGGATCGGTTACTCTGCGCTGTGGGCCGGTCAACTGCGCCTCGCGCGGCATGTGCATCCGGCTGAACGGGCGCACCGCCCATGCCTCCGACCCGGCGACCGGGGTTTCCCCGATGGCGGCGCTGGCACGGCTGATGCCGGAACTGACGGCGCTGGGTCGCGGTCATGGTCCCGAGGATGCCGGTTTCACACTTGCGACGGTGACCCATACCCGGCTGGGCGAGCCGACCTTCGGAGTCGCGCCGGGGGAGGCCGAGCTTTGGGTCACGCTGCGCACCATGCTGGATGCGGACATGGCCGATCTGGTCAGCCGCGCCGAGGCGCTGGTTGCGGATTGCGCAACGGAGGCAGGGCTGGAACACCAGATCGATTATCACGACGTGTTCCGCCACTGCGAGAATGACCCGGAAGCCGTTAAATTGCTGACCCGTGCGATGGCGGCCGAAGGGCTTACACCTGGTGACGCCGGCCAGCCCATGCGTGCGTCAGAGGATTTTGGCCGTTTCGGAGATCATGCCAAGGCGGCGATGTTCCTTTTGGGTGCGGGCGAAAGCTGCCCGAGCCTGCATAACCCGGATTACGATTTCCCGGACGAGCTGATCCCGATCGGCGCGCGGATCTTCCTGCGCGCCGTAAATCAGTTGCTGAACGAGACCTAGCTGCGGGTGCCCGAGAAACGCGACTGCCAGTCCTCGCGATCTTCATCGCTGATCTTGGCAAAAAGCACGTCCGGCACGCTGAACTCGTGGCCGACGGGCAGGGCAGAAAGAGCCGAGGCCACATCGTCCGGCCAGCCGGTATCCAGCGTGTTCATTGCGCTTAGCATCCGGGCCGCAGCATCGGGGATGAAGGGCGCCGAGAGCACCGCGTAAAGGCGGATCAGGTTCAGGCCCAGACGAACCTGCATCGCGGCTTTCTTGGGGTCTTCCTTAAAGGTCGACCACGGTGCGGCGGCTTGCAGGTATTCGTTGCCCAGCACCCAGATCGCACGCAGCTCCTGCGCCGACTTGCGCACCTCCATCGCGTCCATGAAACCTTGATACGCGGTGATGCGGGTGGTCAGGTTGGCAATCAGTTCGGCTTCGGGCGCGCCTTGTTCGCCGCCTTCGGGTACGGTTTCACCGAATTTGGAGCGGCAGAACTTGGTGATGCGGCTGACGAAATTGCCCAGCACATCGGCAAGGTCCTTGTTCACCGAAGACTGGAAGTTTTCCCACGTGAATTCACTGTCCGAACTTTCCGGCGCATGCGACAGCAACCACCAGCGCCAGTAATCCGACGGCAGGATCTCGAGCGCCTGATCCATGAACACGCCGCGGCCTTGGCTGGTCGAGAACTGGCCACCGTCATAGTTCAGGTAGTTGAAGGATTTGAGGTGGTCGACCATCTTCCACGGCTCGCCCGATCCCAGCAGAGTGGCCGGGAAGCCGAGCGTGTGGAAAGGCACGTTGTCCTTGCCCATGAACTGGACATAGCGCACGTCATCGGCCCCCTTGTCGGTCCGCCACCAGCGTTCCCAGTCATTGCCGGTCGCCTCGGCCCATTCCTCGGCACAGGCGATGTATTCGATGGGGGCGTCGAACCAGACGTAGAACACCTTGCCTTCCATGCCGGGCCAGTCTTCTTCGCCCTTCTTCACCGCGATGCCCCAGTCGAGGTCGCGGGTGATGCCGCGATCCTGCAAGCCGTCGCCGTCATGGAGCCATTTCTTGGCGATGGACACGGTGAGGATCGGCCAGTCGGTTTTCGTGTCGATCCACTTGTCGAGATCGTCGCGTAGGGCGGACTGGCGCAGGAAAAGGTGCTTGGTCTCGCGCACTTCAAGATCGGTCGAGCCGGAGATCGCCGAGCGGGGCTCGATCAGGTCGGTCGGGTCAAGCTGCTTGGTGCAGTTTTCGCACTGGTCGCCGCGCGCCTTGTCGTAGCCGCAGTTGGGGCAGGTCCCCTCGATATAGCGGTCAGGCAGGAAACGCCCGTCGGCGTTTGAAAAGACCTGCTTTTCCGACACTTCGCGGATCAGCCCGGCCTCGGCCAGTTTGCCGGCGAAATGCTGGGTCAGCTTATGGTTCTGCGGGCTGGAGGAGCGCCCGAAATGGTCAAAGCTCAGCCCGAAACGGCGCGCGATATCGGCCTGTACTTCATGCATCTCGGCGCAGTATTCCGCAACAGGCTTGCCGGCCTTGGCAGCGGCGAGCTCGGCCGGGGTGCCATGTTCATCGGTCGCGCAGAGAAACAGGACCTCGTTGCCGCGACCGCGCAGGTAGCGGGCATAGAGATCGGCCGGAAGCTGCGAGCCGACGAGATTGCCGAGGTGTTTGATCCCGTTGATATAGGGCAGTGCGGATGTGATGAGCGTACGTGTCATGATGCGCCTTTTCTCGATTGGCCTTCCTGTAACGCAGAGTATGTCAAAGGACCAGCCGGGGATTGAGGCGCCGCACGGAAAACGCCGCTCCCGGATCGGGAACGGCGTCGGGAAATGGGTTTAGCGCTGTGTTGTTCAGGCGGTCTTGCGGCGACGGCGTGCGATCAGGCCGAAGACGCCGAAACCGGCAGCGGCCAGCGGCAGCGACGCGGGAACCGGCACGTTCGAGATCGGCGGCGCATCGTATTCGACGACGTATTTCTGGAGGCTGGCGCTGTTCCAGCCATCGTTCCACTTGTCGCCAGAATACCAACCCATAAGGTAATCTTCATTCCAGTAGTTGTTCGGCTCGCCCGAGGCCCAGTTGGAATAGGTGAAGGCTTCGCCGTTTTCCCAGATCCAGTTGCCTTCGGAATCCCTGTCGGTCGCGCCAAGCCATGCAGTCACGTAGGTGCCGCTGTGGGCGGGCGAGCTTGCGGTGAAGGCTGCATTCAACGCATTCAGAAACATCTGCTCTGCCGCGCTGGTGATCGTCGCCAGGTAGCCGGACATGCCATTGTGAGTCGACGAGGTCGCCTTAGCATTGGCTCCGGTCCACGATATATTCTGACCCCAGCCGTAAGAGTTCTTGTTCCAGACGACTTCGTACCAGTGGTCGTTGCCGCCGTCCGCGGCTTTCCATTGCACAGGCGCTGCAACGGCAGGTGCCGCCAGACCCAAAGCAAGGATCGTCCCCACGATCATTGATTTCTTCATTCTAGTCCCTTTCCAGTTCAAAAAATCGATACTTGTGAAAATACCGCGACAACTTAGATGACACAGTTTTGCCACAATGTCATTTTCTGAATGATTTCAAGCGTTTCGTCTGGGATGAAACTGTGTTTCCCGAAGGGAAACCTATGCGTTACGCAGGTAGAGCAGCGTTGCGTAAGCTCATCTTTTCGAGGTGGAGCTGTCCCGGCTGCGGCCCATCAGGCGACCGATGAGGAAGGATGTGCGCGGGGCATACAGGTAAGGTGTCCGCGTGGTGGCCGAGGGGCGCGCGCGCATCCGGGCGATGCCGAAAATGACCAGAATGACATGGCCCATGGCGATCATGGTGAACAGGGCGTCGGGGCCGTAGGCGGTGATCAGGCTTGACGCGGCAAAGGGCGCGGCAATGGCACCGAGCGCGTAAAAGAACATCAGCGCCGCCGAAAGCTCGACCCGTTCGGAACTGTCGGCAAAGTCATGGGCGTGGGACGAGGCGATGGAATAGATCGGAAAGGTGGTCAGCCCAAAGACAAAAGCCGCGCCCATCACACCGACGGTGCCGAACCCCTGCGCACCCATCGTGAGCGCGGAACTGGCGATTGCCGCGACCGAGAGCCAGATCAGCACCCAGCGCCGGTCGTACTTGTCCGCGAGGAGACCCACGGGGAACTGCGCCAGCGCACCGCCGAGAACGAAGGAGGCGAGGAACCAGCCGATCTGCCCCGGGTTCAGCCCGACTTCCTGTCCGTAGATCGGGCCAACCATCCGGAACGAGGCGCTGGAGAGCGCGGCGACAATCACCCCGGCCGCCGCCAGAGGGGAGCGTTCCACCGCGAGCCAGGGCCGCAGCCGCGGGGCCTCGGGCGTTTCGGGTTGACGGGTTGTGGTCAGGGTCAGCGGCAGGATCGCGGCACAGCAAAGGATCGCGAGGATGTTGTAGGAAACATAGCTGGCCGGGGCGAGCACCCCGATCATAAGCTGCGCCACGAGAGAGCCGCTCATATCGACGACACGGTAGGCGCCCGTGGTGCGGCCGCGGGTTTCGTTGGTGACCTTGTCCTGCATCCATGCCTCGATCACCGTATAGCAGCCCGCAACGCAGAGACCGGACATGACCCTCATCAGCGTCCAGGCATAGGGATCGACGACCAGCATATGCGCCAGCAGCCCTATGGCGCCGGTGGCGGTAAAGGCGGCAAAGGCGCGCGAATGTCCGACGCTGCCCATGAGACGCGGTGCCCACCAGCAGCCGATGAAGAACCCAAAGAAATGCGCTGAGCCGAGCAGACCGATTTGCGTCGTGGTAAAGCCAAGCTCGAGCCCGGACAGCGCATCGAGCGGGCCGACGCCGCCCGAGGACAGTTGCAGAAGCAAAACAGAGAGGAAAAGGGCGGCGAAGGAAATGATCAGGCGCATGACGTGCTACAAAGAGCCTCTGGGAACCGGGCAGGCTTGCCCCTTTTCGACGGGGAGATGTCGTTCTTGGCCCTTGTGACCACTTCCGGCAGAGAGGTCGACCGGAAACCGCCCCGGCCGGTAAATGCGTTCTGGCTAGATGTATTTGAGCGGCACGTCCGGCGGGGTGTAAGTCAGGACGGGCGCGCCGGGGGTCACCTCCATCTCGGTGCGGGGGGCGCGCATGATCGCGGTCCATGATTTCACCGGCTCGGTCCGGGCGCGGCGCCGTTCGAGATGCCAGCGCGGGATTTTCCCGAGATAGGCCGCCGACATGGCCCAGCGGGTTTCCACCCCCGGGGCGCCGCCATTGCCGGGCGTGACCAGCAGGCCAAGCGGCGGATTGCCGGTTCTTTCCGCCCCCTGTTCGGCGGCTAGGTGCATCCGTCGCACCGCCGTCAGGTTGGGCGGGGCAGGCAGGTCGGCCACCACCAGCGGGACCACGCCCGAGCGCAGCGCCTCTTCGATGCACCAGAGCAGATCCTCGGCCCGGCGCGGATCGACAAAGATGAACCGGCCCGGATCGACAAAGGGCCACATGCCGTCGGGGTTGAGCTTTTCCTTTTGCCAGGCAGGCGAGATCCACATCACCGTCCCCTCCATCCGGCCGGCCAGCCAGACGGCAAAGGTGTGGCGGGATTCGCCGCAGCATTCGTGGACACGGGTCTTGGCCAGCCCGATGTCGCGATGCAGCATCTGGAGCGGGCGGTGCGGGGCCGCGAGGGAATCGAAGAGATGAGTCGTCATGGGGAGATTTTACATGTTCCTGTTTCGTTCTCAAGGCTGACCTGCGCTTTGCGGTTGCCATCGGTATCCGGGCGGTTAGGGTCGGGCGCGACAAAAAAGGATCCTCCCGATGAAGATGAACCCGCTTGGCCGCACCGGCCTGACCGTTTCCGAACTGTGCCTTGGCACCATGACCTTCGGCACCCAGACCAGCGAGGCCGAAGGCCATGCCCAGATCGACCGGGCGCTGGCCGCGGGCATCAATTTCATCGACACCGCCGAGATGTACCCGGTGAACCCGATCCGCGCCGAGACCATCGGGCGCACCGAAGAGATCATCGGTAACTGGAACGCGGCCAACAAGGGGCGGCGCGATGAATTCGTGCTCGCCACCAAACATTCCGGGGAGGGCTCCCGGGCGCGGAACGGCGCGCCGATTTCGTCCAAGACGATCCCGGAAACGGTTGAAGGGTCGCTGAAGCGGTTGCAGACGGATGTGATCGACCTTTACCAGTTCCACTGGCCGAACCGGGGCAGCTACATGTTTCGCCAGAACTGGACCTATGACCCCTCGGGCCAGAACAAGGATGAGACCATCGCGAACATGGAGGACTGCCTTGAGGCGCTGCAAAAGCAGGTGGACAAGGGCAATATCCGATTTTTCGGCCTGAGCAATGAAAGCGCCTGGGGTACGGCGCAGTTCCTGCGGATCTCGGAAGAGCGCGGCTGGCCCCGCGTGGCGACGATGCAGAACGAATATTCGTTGCTCTGCCGTTTGTATGACACGGATCTGGCCGAGCTGAGCGTGAACGAGGATGTGGGGCTGATCGCCTTTTCGCCGCTGGCGGCGGGTCTTCTGACCGGCAAATACCTTGACGGTGCGGTGCCTGAGGGCTCGCGCAAGTCCATCGTGTCGGATCTGGGCGGGCGCATGACGCCGCGGGTGCACGGGGCGGTTGCAGCCTATGTGGATATCGCCGAGCGACACGGGCTTGACCCGGTTCACATGGCGCTGGCCTGGTGTCGGACGCGGCCCTTCATGGCCTCGGCGATCTTTGGCGCGACGACGATGGATCAGCTGGAAGTGGCGCTGGGCTCGGTTGACGTGGTTCTGTCGGAAGAGGTCATGGGTGAGATCGACAAGGCGCACCGGGCCCATCCCATGCCTTACTGAGGCGTCTGGCGCGGCGGCGGGAGCCTCCGGCGGGGATATTTTAAGAACCCAAAGAAGCAGGGGATTTAGCTCTCTGTCGCAGGCGGCGGGCGGCGCTGCCGTGGGCCTTGTGGAAGGCGCGGGAGAAGCTGGCGGGCGAGGCGAAGCCGGTGGCCAGGGCGATGGCGGTCAGGGGCATGTCGGTGTCGGTGACCAGGCGGAGCGCCTCTGTCAGGCGCAGGTGCAGGTAATGCGCCTGCGGGGTTGTGCTAAGCCGGGTGCGGAACTGCGCCTGAAGCGCGCGGGGGCTGGTGCCGGTGTGTCTGGCGATGGCGGCAATGGTTAGGGGCGTGTCGAGGTTGTCTTCCATCAGGGCGCTGGCGCGGGCGGTGAGGGCCGAGTGGCGCACTCTTGGGCCGGTGCGGCGCTGGGCGCGGGCCGGGTCGGCGGTGCTGTCGTAGATGAAGACCCCGGCGACGCGGGAGGCAAGAGTCTCGCCGCCACGGGCGCCGATCAGGTGCAGCATCATGTCGATTGCCGGGGTGGCGCCGCCGCTGGTCATCCGGGCGCGATCAATATGGAACCGGTCGCGCAGGACGGTGATGGCCGGGAAGCGGATGGCGAAATCTTCCAAGTCTTCCCAGTGTGTTGTGGCGCGGTAGCCGTCGAGCAGACCGGCGCGGGCCATGAGCCAGGGGCCGCCGTCGATGCCAGCGAGGGTGGCGCCGCTGGCGGCGATGCGGCGGAGGCTGGCGATCAGGGCCGGGGTGGCATGGGTTTCGAGATTGAAACCGGCGATGACCAGCAGCAGGTCGCAGGATTCGAGCCGCGAGATCGGGTTGGCCGGGACCTGTAACCCGCTGGTGAGTGTGGCGGGGCTGTCGGTTGCGGTGACATAGTGCCACTCAAAACTCTTGCCGGGGCCGAGCCGGTTGGCGGCGCGCATCGGGTCGATGGCGGCGGCGAAGGACAGCGTGTTGCAGTCGCTCAGCACGAGGGCGGCGACGCGCAGGGGAGTCCGGCTTGGCTGAAAGATGTTTTTGGCGGATTTCATCAATTCGGATTCGTATCATGCAAAGTAGGGTGCGCCAAGTCACGGCATGATCCGCGCCAAAGAGACAAGAAGGAAAAAGCGATGCCGCTGGAAATGAACAAAGAGGTTTTCATCACCTGTGCCGTAACCGGATCCGGGGGAACCCAGGACCGCAGCCCGCATGTGCCACGCTCGCCTGAAGAGATCGCTAACAGCGCGATCGCGGCGGCCAAGGCAGGGGCGGCGGTGGTGCATTGCCATGTGCGCGACCCGGAAACCGGCACGCCGAGCCGGAAAGTCGAATATTATCGTGAGGTTACCGACCTGATCCGCGCCGCTGACGTGGACGTGGTGCTGAACCTGACGGCCGGGATGGGGGGCGATATCGTCTTTGGTTCGCCCGACGCGCCTCTGCCGCTGAACGAGGCCGGGACTGACATGATCGGGGCCAAGGAGCGCATGGCGCATGTGGTCGAATGCCTGCCGGAGATCTGCACGCTCGATTGCGGGACGATGAATTTCGCCGAGGCCGATTACGTGATGGTGAACACGCCGGGCATGTTGCAGGCGATGGGGTCGATGATGACCGAGCTGGGTGTGAAGCCCGAGATCGAAGCCTTCGATACCGGCCATTTGTGGTATGCAAAACAACTGGTTAAGGACGGTATCCTTGACAGCCCGGCGCTGGTGCAGCTTTGCATGGGCGTGCCTTGGGGCGCGCCGGACGACCTCAATACCTTTATGGCGATGGTCAATAACGTGCCAAGCGACTGGACCTTTTCCGGCTTTGGCCTCGGGCGCAACCAGATGGCCTATGTGGCGGCCTCGGTTCTGGCGGGCGGCCATGTGCGGGTCGGTCTGGAAGACAACCTCTGGCTGGAAAAAGGCGTGCTGGCCGAGAACTGGCAGCTGGTCGACCGGGCGAAGACCATCATCGAGAGCATGGGCGCAAAGGTCATCGGACCGGAAGCCGTGCGCGAGAAACTTGGCCTGACCAAGCGGATGCCCAAGTGATCGCTGAGGGGCGGTGGAAGGGGGCGGTGACAGGCATGCACAAGCCGTGCACAAGCCGTACACCCCCTGTACACCGCCGCAGTGCAGCATTGGCGGGGCTTTTGCTGTTGCTCGCCGGGTGTGGCGGGCTTGCCGAGGCGCCGGGCTATCGCGACCCGGAGGCGCCGATTGCGGCGACGACACGGTTCGAACCGGCAGAGTTTGCCGGGACCTACTATGTTGTCGCGGCTTTCGCGGCTGAGGGGCAGGCGCCCCATGCGCTGCCGGTCAGCTATGCTTGGGACGGCACGGCCGAGACCTTTGCCGTGGGTGGGCCGGGCGCGCCCGAGGCGCGTTTTGCACCGCTTGAGGTTATCAAACCGGGACGTCTGCGTCCGGTGGGGCGCAGCGATGTCGAAGACGAGATCTGGGTGCTCTGGACGGATGCGGATTACCGCACCGTGTTGATCAGCGACCGGGCGGGCACCTTCGGGCAGATCCTTGATCGCAGCCCGGGCGGATCGCCCGACCGGATCGCGGCGGCGCGGGACATCCTCGACTGGTACGGGTTTGACCTGAACAAGCTGGAGATGGCGAAATAGGCCGCGTTTCGGCGGCTGGATGAACGGGCCGGGCAGAGGTCGCGCACCCGCCCGAGAAAGAAGAGAGACAGGATATGACAAAGACAGCAGCGATAGTTGGCGGTGGGGTGATCGGCGGCGGATGGGCCGCGCGGTTCCTGCTGAACGGGTGGAACGTGCAGGTGTTCGACCCCGACCCGGAAGCCGAGCGCAAGATCGGTGAAGTGCTGGCCAATGCGCGGCGCTCGCTGCCGGGGCTTTCGGATGCTCCGTTGCCCGAGGAAGGCAAGCTGAGCTTTCACGACGACATGGGCGCAGCGCTGAAGGGCGCGGTCTGGATCCAGGAAAGCGTGCCGGAAGTGCTGGAACTCAAGCACAAGATATTCGCGCAGATCCAGTCGCATTGCGACAAGGGCGCGGTGATCGGGTCTTCGACCTCGGGCTTCAAGCCGAGCGAATTGCAGCAGGGGGCGGACGCGCCGGGGCAGATCATCGTGACCCACCCGTTCAACCCGGTCTATCTGCTGCCCTTGATCGAAGTGGTGACGACCGAGGAGAATGACGCCGATTTCATCGAGGCGGCCAAGGCAGAGCTGACCGGGCTTGGGCTTTACCCGCTGCATCTGAAGAAAGAGATCGACGCGCATATCGCCGACCGTTTCCTTGAAGCGGTGTGGCGCGAGGCGTTGTGGCTCTTGAAGGACGGGATCGCCACGACTGAAGAGATCGACAATGCAATCCGCTATGGTTTTGGCATTCGCTGGGCGCAGATGGGGCTGTTCGAGACCTATCGCGTGGCCGGGGGCGAAGCGGGGATGAAGCATTTCATGGCGCAGTTCGGGCCCTGCCTGAAATTCCCATGGACCAAGCTGATGGATGTGCCCGAGTTCAATGACGAGCTGGTCGACCTGATCGCCGGGCAGTCGGACGAACAGTCCGGGGCCTATTCGATCCGCGAACTCGAACGCATCCGCGACAATAACCTTGTGGCCATGATGCGGGCGCTCAAGGCCCAGGACTGGGGCGCGGGCGCTTTGCTGAAATCGCATGACACGCTGCTGAAGGGTGGCACTCCGCTCGGCACCCCGCTTGAGGCGATGGGCGATCTGAGCCAGCCGATCGTGACGCTGTCACGGGCGGTGCCGCTCGACTGGACGGATTACAACGGGCACATGACGGAATCGCGCTATCTCGATGCCTTTGCCCAGTCGACCGACCGGTTTATGGACCTCATCGGCGCCAATAACGAGTATATCGAAGGTGGCATGAGCTATTTCACCGCCGAGACCCATATTCGCCATCTCGACGAGGTTAGGGCGGGTGAGCGGATCGAGGTGCGCACGCAGATGCTCTTGGGCAAGGGCAAGAAGCTGCACCTGTTCCATTCCATGTATGCGGGTGACAAGCTGCTGGCCACGGGCGAGAGCTTCCTGCTGCATGTGAGCCTTGAGACGCGCCGTCCTTGCGAGCCGTCCGAGGCGGTGTCGGCGGCGATGGCCAAGATCGCCGAGGCGCAGGCCGGGCTGCCCTATCCAGAGGGGGCAGGCAGCGCGATCCGGGCACCGAAGTGAAACGCCGGGTTCTGATCACGGCGGGCGCGGGCGGGATCGGCCGCGCCATGGGTGAGGCCTTTGACGCTGCTGGGTTCGACGTCTGGGTTTCGGATGTGGACGAGGCCGCGCTGGCCGCCTGTCCCGATAGCTGGGCGACCAGCCTGACGGATGTGTCCGATGAGGCTGCGGTCGAGGCGCTGTTTGCCGAGGTGGCGGGCAAGTGGAGCGGGCTGGATGTTCTGTGCATCAATGCCGGGATCGCCGGGCCGACGGCCTCGGTCGAGAATGTCGCGCTGGCGGACTGGCGCGCCTGTCTGGGGGTGACTTTGGATGGCGCGTTTCTTACCGCGAAACACGCCATACCTCTGTTGAAACAGGGGCGGGCCGGATCGATTGTGGTGACCTCCTCGACTGCCGGTCAATATGGCTATCCCAATCGCTCGCCCTATTCGGCGGCGAAATGGGGGGTGATCGGGCTGATGAAAACGCTCGCGATGGAGCTGGGCGCGTACGGCATCCGCGCCAATGCGATCTGCCCCGGCGCGGTGGAAGGGCCGCGTATGGAGGGCGTCTTGCAACGTGAAGCGGCGGCCAAAGGGATGACCCGCGATCAGGTCTATGACGGCTATGCCAGCGGCACCGCGATGGGCCGCTTCGTCGAGGCACGGGATATCGCGGATATGGCGGTGTTTCTGGGCAGCGAGGGGGCGCGGCTGGTGTCGGGTCAGGTGATCGCGGTAGACGGGTTTACGGTGAATCCGGACCCAAAGGTGTAATCAAGGGGCGCGCCTGTAGGCGCATTCTTTTTGTTTATTTGGCATGCCCTCGCAGGCGTTGCGCTTGCCGAGAGGGTGTTGTTCAGCGGGGCGCCTGCGGCGCGTTCCTCTGATTAGATTTGCCGCCCCGGGCAAGTGTTGACCTTTACCGGACAAAATCGCGCAGGCGTTTAAGATGTTTGGGGAAATGTCGGGCCGAGAGATCGGCCTCGCGCACGAGCATGTCGAAATGGCCGGTGAAGGTGGCGATGCGGTCGCTGTCGCGGAAGGCCATGTAATGTCCACCTGCATAAAAGACACAGAGCAGCGGGCCGAAAATGGTGATCGGCGCGGAATATAGCCGTTTCGCATCAAAGAGATAGATCCGCAGGCGCGGGTAGAGCTGGTCGCAGAGGTCAAGCAGGAAATCGATCTGTTCGCGCCGCACCCCGGCATCGAGATCGTGATAATAGCCGATGCCTTGCGCGAAACAGTAGAGCTCGTAGATCGGGATACAGATTTCGTAATCCGAGGCCGAGCCACGCATCCATTGCAGCCGGTCCTCGGAAGCGCCGATGGCCTGATCGGCGGTGCGGCCAAGATGCGGTTTGTATTCCCATTCGATCAGGGCGCGGGTCTTGAGCATGTCGGGCAGGGAGGCAGGCACGTGGCGGATCTTGTAGCCCGCCGCCTCTTTGTGCCAGTCAAAGATTTTCTCATCCACCAGCGCGCGCGGGGCCTCGGTGAGCGAGAGCGAGCCGGCCATGAGTTCCGCCGCGCTTTCGCGCCGGTCCGAGAGGGACAGCAGCCAGTCGGCGGACACCCCGAGCACCGAGGCGCAGGCCCCCACCACATGGGCATTGGGCAGTCGCGCCCCCTCATCCGCCAGAAGCTGGGAAATGGTCGACCGGTCCACCCCGATCCGCCGTGACAGCTCGCTTTGCGTGGTGCCGGTCTGCGCCATTGCGTCTGCGAGGCGGGCGCGGAATTGGGCAGCCCTAACCCTTTTGTCCATTTTTTCGATCATATGTTTATAATTATCATCACTGTGGAGATTTGTTTACTGTAAACCGAATTGTCACAGTTTTGTGATGCTGTTTACTGGAGGCGGGACAGACACGGAAAAACAACAATGACAATTGCGACACGCGCGCGGGTACAGGACCGCGCGCCGACGGTGGAGTGGTTTACATTCCTATTGATAACAGGATGTTACGGAACTTGGTTGGGGGCCTTGTTCTGGGCAGCCGCGCCTCTGGGGGCTTGGGGCATACCGGTGATTTCCTTTGCCGCCGTTCTGCATTCATCGCTGACCCATGAGGCGCTGCATGGTCATCCGTTTCGTAGCCGTTTCTGGAACGAGGCGGTGATGTTCCTGCCGCTATCGCTGAGCGTGCCTTATGCGCGGTTCCGCGATCTGCATCTGGCGCATCACCGCGACTCAAACCTGACCGATCCTTACGACGATCCCGAAAGCAATTACCTCGACCCGGTGGTCTGGGCGCGACTGCCCATGTGGCAGCGCAGGCTGCTGAGGGTCAACAACACGCTGGCGGGGCGCGTCCTGATTGGGCCGGTCATCGGGCAGGTGGTGTTCATGGTGTCAGAACTGCGGCTGATCCTGGCCCGGGAAGCGGGCGTGTTACGGGCGTGGATCGCGCATCTGATCGGCGTGGCGGTGGTGCTGGCGCTGGTCTGGCTGTCGCCGATGCCGCTCTGGGCCTATCTCGTGGCTTGCTACATCGCGCTGGGCGTGCTGCGCATCCGCACATTCCTTGAGCATCAGGCCCATGAAAAGGTGCGCGGCCGCTCGGTGATCATCGAGGATCGTGGTGTGCTGGCTTTTCTTTTCCTGAACAACAACCTGCACTTGGTCCACCACATGCATCCCGGCGTTCCGTGGTACCGGCTGCCCGCGGTCTACCGGGCGGGGCGGGCGCGCTTTCTGGCGATCAACAAGGGCTATACCTACCGGTCATATGGCGAGGTGTTCCGACGCTTTTTCCTGCGCGCAAAGGATCCGGTGGTGCATCCGCTCTGGCGGGGCCCGGGAAAGTAAGCCATTAGCATGGCATGGAATTATGGATCCCCGTCACGCTAGCGGCCGCGTCGTTCCAGACGGCGCGGTTCATGCTGCAAAAGACGCTGAGCACCACGCGGCTCAGTGCCGCCGGTGCGACATTCGCGCGGTTTCTCTATTCTGCGCCTTTCGTGCTGATCGCGTTTGCGATCTATCTCTACGCCACCGGGAAATCGCTGCCGCCGCTGGGGCCGGCATTCTGGGGCTTTGCCGCGGTCGGCGGGCTGACGCAGATCCTTGCGACGGTCTTTGTGGTGATGCTGTTCAAGCAGCGCAATTTCGCGGTGGGGATCACCTTCAAGAAGACCGAGGTGATCCAGACCGCGCTGGTCGGCTGGGTGGTGCTGGGCGAGGGGGTGAGCCTGCCTGCGTTTCTGGCTATCCTGATCGGGTTGATCGCGGTGCTGATCCTGTCGAATACGCCCGAGATCACCGGGCCGTGGTGGCGGCAGCTGACCTCACGCGGGCCGTTGCTGGGGCTGGGATCGGGCGTGCTTTTCGCGATCTCGGGGGTGACTTATCGCGGCGCGTCGCTGCAGCTTGACCTTGCAGCGCCCGAGCGGGCCGGGATCACGCTGGCGGCGGTGGTGACGATGCAGATGATTGCCATGGCGATCTGGCTGACTTGGCGCGAGCCGACCGAGATCCGTGCGGTCTGGGCGGCGCGGCGCACGGCGGTCTGGATCGGGCTGACCTCGATGGCGGGGTCGTTCTGCTGGTTCACGGCCTTTACCTTGCAGAACGCCGCCTATGTGAACGCGCTCGGCCAGATCGAGATGGTGCTTTCGCTGCTGGCGACAGTGCTGTTCTTCCGCGAGAAAGTCTCCATGCGCGAGTTGTTCGGCATGGCGCTGCTGGGTCTGTCGATCCTTGTGCTGATCGCGGTGATCTAAGGGCCTAGTCCGGTTGCGGGTAACCCTTGAGGCGCAGGAAAAGGCTCTCTTCGGCGCCATTGTGGAAATAGGGCACGGATTCGGGTGGATTTTCATCGCGTACGCGGGCCTCGACCTCGGCCAGAACCACCTCGGTGATGAAGGGCAGGTCGAAATTGCGCGCGTCGGTCAGCTTGATCCATTGCAGGTGTGAAAGCTCGTCGCAGGCGGCGTCGAAGTCATCCAGATCGCCCTGGATATGGGTGGCATCGACAAGGAAGAACCGCGCATCGAAGCGGCGCGGGCGGCCCGGCGGCGTGAGCGCGCGGAACACGAATTGCAGCGCCTCGGCCGAGGGCAGGTGGCCGGTGGCGGCAAAGGTTTCCCAGTCGGGCGGCGGGGCCATGGGCCAGTCGCCGGGCGTGCCGAGCACGAGGCCGGTTTCCTCCCACAATTCGCGGATCGCCCCGGCAGCCAGCGCGTGCTGAAGCCCCGGTTCGGCGTTTTCGGCCAAGCGTTCGCTGCAGAGCGCGGGCAGCGGGCGGGCCAGAGGGATCTCGGCATCGCCCGGGTCGATGGCGCCGCCGGGAAAGACGAACTTGTTCGGCATGAAGGCGGCCTTTGCGCCGCGCTGGCCCATCAGAATGGCAGGTTCATGATGACGGTCACGCAGCACGATCACCGTGGCTGCGTTCCGGATTGCCGATTTGTCTATGCTCATTCGCCCCCCTTCGCGGGGCGTCTCTTAGCCGGTTTTCCCGAAGCCATAGAGTTGTCGCGCCCATTGATAGCCGACAATCGCCCCTTTCAGTCTGGGCAGAAGGTAGAGGGATAAACCGACGCAGCCAACCGCAAAAATGGTGAAGAGTGTCATCGGTTCCGGACGCCATGTGACAAAGGCGAAATGCAGTCCCGGCGCCATCAGATGGCCGACGATCAGGATCGTCAGATAGGCCGGGCCGTCGTCGGCGCGGTGGTGAAAGAATTCCTCTCCGCATACCTGACAACTGTCGTTCACCTTGAGATAGCCCTTGAGCAGGGGACCCGAGCCGCAATTGGGGCATTTACGCCGCCAGCCACGCCACAGCGCTGGTTTCAGCGGGCGTCCGTCCGCCTTCTCATCGGTTTGCGGCAGCTCCGATGGGGTCGTCACAATGGTATCATGGCTCATGGCAATCGTACTCCTTGCGCAGAAAATACGCTTTGATGCGCGATCCGAAAGGGGGCAGGTCGCCGTTGCGTCGCGATGTCGCAAAGCCGGGCGGGCAAAAAAAATCCGAAAGCGATGCGACGGAAACCTGGGGGGGTCGCGTTTGAAGTGTATGGTCGGCGGGACAAGCCGGTCGAGTAAAGAGGAAAGATATGATGAATTATAAAGGTTTTATCTCGGGCATTCTGGTTGTCGCAGCGACTGTGACGGCAACGTCGGTTCTGGCCGAGGGCCGTATGCACCCGCGTCCCGAGCCGATCAGCTTTGAGTCGCTCGACACCAATGGCGATGGCGGCATCACCATGGAAGAGATGCAAGCCCATCGCATGGATCGTTTCAACGAAGGCGATGCGAACGGTGATGGCGTGCTGGACCGCGATGAGATGCTGGCCGGTGCGATGAAGCGGGCCGAAGCGCGGGTCGACGGCATGATCGAGCGCTTTGACAAGGATGGCGACGGCATGATTTCCGCCGAGGAAATGCCGCAGCCCCCAAAGGACCGCGCCGAGCGGATGTTCAACCGGGTCGACGCCAATGACGACGGAGCCATCTCGGAAGAGGAATTCGCCCAGATGCAGGAGCGGATGAAAGAGCGTCACGGTGACGGCCACATGAAGCGGGGCGACAAGGGCGAAGCGAAACCCGCGCCGCAGGATTGATCCGGTGCCGGGACGCGCGATTCTGAGCGGCTTGCCGCAGGACGGCGTGTCCCGGGAACCGGCATGGGTCTGGCCGGGACCGGCCGGACATGCAAGGAAGAGGGTCAGCAGCCTGACCCCGGCGAGGACGGTGCCCGCGGCGGGCACCGCAGCCCGGCCCCGGGATCAGCGACCGGCTGGCAGGAAAACGGAAGTATCGCCCTCTATGACGTCCATCCAGGATCCCGATGCCAAGTGGCTGGAACGTTTTGCCGCCGGTGATCCGCGCGCCGCCAGGGCGCTGACCGACAGTCTGGCGCCGCGCAGCTATGCGGTGGCCCTGCGGGTGCTGGGCGATGCGGCCGCAGCCGAGGACGTGGTGCAGGATGCGATGATGCGGCTCTGGCGGGTGGCGCCAGACTGGGAAAGCGGCTCGGCCAAGGTGTCGACCTGGCTTTACCGGGTGACGCTGAACCTTTGTATCGATCTCAAGCGTCGGCGGCGCGGGGGCATGGCCTCGATCGACGAGGTTGCCGAACCGGCCGATCCGGCGCCCACGGCACCAGAACAGATGCAGGACGCGGCGCGCGTGGACGCGTTGCAGGTGGCGCTGATGCAACTGCCCGAGCGGCAACGCGAAGCGGTGGTCTTGCGCCATATAGAGGAATTGTCCAACCCGGAGATCGCCGGGATCATGGATATCAGCACCGAAGCCGTCGAGAGCCTGACGGCCCGGGGCAAACGGGCGCTCGCGGCTTTGCTGGCCGGGCGCAGGGAAGAACTGGGGTATGAACATGGATGACAAGCTCAGCGATCTGAACGCGTTTTTCGACGCCGCGCGGCGTGACAGTGTCGTCCTGCCCGAAGGATTGCGCGCGCGCATATTGGCGGATGCCGGGCGGGTGCAGGGCGGGGTCGCGTTGAATGCGCCCGCTGGCCAAACCGGTTTCTTCGAGCGGCTGCGCGAGGTGCTGGGCGGCTGGGCCGGGATCGGCGGGCTGGCGGCCGCCTGTGCCGCCGGTGTCTGGATGGGCTTTGCACCCCCGGCGGCGATGCCCGATCCGGTGGCGATCCTGATGCAGAACACCGAGACGCAGGTCGATCTGTTTGCCAGCGAGACGCTGCAAATGGCGATGGCAGAGGATTTCTGAGATGGTTGAGGATGTGACACCCGGCCGGTCGCGCCGGTTCCGTATCGTGCTGATCCTGTCGCTGGCGGCGAACCTTCTGTTCATTGGCTTGATGGTGGGCGCGGTCATGCGCCACGGCCATGACGTTACAAGATACCGTGACCGTCCGCCTTCGGTCGGGGCGGCGCTGTTCCGGGCGCTGCCGCGCGAGGACAAGCGCGAGATCCGCGAGGCGATGCATCAGCGGGACAGCCTTGTCAGGGATGCGGAACGACAGTCGGATTTCGCCGAGATCCGAGCCCTTTTGATCGCCGAACCTTTCGATTCCGCGGCACTGGAAGACGCTATGCGTCGCCAGATCGACAAGCGCCACGATTTCATCGAGCAGGCACAGGTGGACTGGGTCGCACGTATCGCGGCGATGGATGCGGGCGAGCGGGCCGAGTATGTCGAACGGCTCGACCGGGTGATCGAAGAGAAAACCAGCCGCAAAAAGCCCTGAGAGCGCCGGATCAGGCCGCCTGTTCCGGGGACAGCATGACTTGGTTCCGGCCGCCGTTCTTGGCTTGGTAGAGCGCGCGGTCTGCTTCCTCGATGAGGGATTTCGCGCTGCCTTCGATATCGGAGGGCAGGATGTTGCCGGGCAGCCCCACCATCGCGCCAATGCTGATCGTGAGCGGCACCGGTTCGTGATGGTCCTTGATTACAAAGGGGCGCGCGTTGATTTCGCGGCAAAGCCGTCCTGCGACCTCGGTCGCCGAAGCACTGTCGATGCAGGGCATGACGATCATGAATTCCTCGCCCCCGACGCGGGCCAGCATGTCGATCGGGCGCATCAGCCCGTGCAGCCGGTCGGCGGTTTCAACAAGCACCGCGTCGCCTGCGAGATGGCCGAATTCATCGTTGATCCGCTTGAAGTGATCGAGATCGGCGAGCAAAAGCGCGAATTGCGTGCCATCGCGCACCGCCTCGCGCAGGGTCCGGCTTAGGTAGGGGAGCGCATAGCGACGGTTGTAAAGCCCGGTCATCGGGTCGAGCACCGCGTCGCGCAACCCGCTGCGGACCGAGGCGCGCAGCTGGTCGAACCTTGCCTTGCGCTGCAATTGCTTGTCGAGCCGCAGCATCAGTTCCGCCGGGTCGAACCCGTTCTGCATCACGTCATGCGCGCCGCGATCGAGCGCCTCGACCGCGCGTTCCATGTTGGCCGGATCGACCACCGCGATCATGGCCGCGTGATGGGTCGAGGCACGCGCCCTGAGATCGGAGATCATCTGAAGCCCGTTCAGATGCGGCGCGTTCGACACCTCGATCACGAAGGCATCGGCGACCGGGTCCGCCAGCAGCGCCTGTATGTCGTTGCTGGGATGAACCGTGAAATGATGCCGTCCTTCGGATTTGAGGGCCATTTGCCAGCGCAGGGCCGTGCGGCTGTCATTGCTGATGACGGTGACGCGGGCTTTGCGGCCAAAGCTGGCGACCGGTTCGGAGAACCCGAATTCGCGGGTGGCGACGGCGGAGAGATAGGGATCTTCCTCGGAGAGGCGGGCGCGCATAAGCGAACGGATCCGGGCCTGAAGCAGGCGGTCGCTGATCGGCTGGTTGATCACGTCTTCGATCCCCGAGGCAAGCGCGGCGATGCGGCTTTCCTTGTCGTTTTCGGCGGCGATGGCGATGATCGGAATGCGCGGGGTAAGATCGGGCTGGCCGATGATGCGCCCCACATCCATCGCGTTGCCATCGGGCAGGCGCATCGCGGTGAGGATCAGATCGGGCCGGCAGCGGCGCAGCAGGCTTGGCAGGTCGGCAATCCGGTCGGCCTGCACAACATGGTAATAAGAGGCCGACAATTGAACCTTTAACATGATTCGGTTCGTGGAAATTCCATCTAGGATAAGGATGGTACCAAGCACATCGGAGCCTTTCCGAATTCGATTATTATTTGAATGACAATGTTGACGAGAGACCTTAACAAACTGTTTCCGCTGACTGAAAAGGGGCTGCGATTTGTCACTCTCCACCGAAGCCGCCGAGGTTCTGGCGCTCCAGGCGCTGGGCTGGCTCTTGTCTCAGGACGAGCTTTTGCCGGTTTTCCTCGGCTCGAGCGGCACCAGCGAAACCGACCTGAGAGAACGGGCAGGAGACCCGGTTTTCCTTGGATCCGTGCTGGATTTCCTGTTGATGGACGACGCGTGGATCGTGTCGTTTTGCGACGCGAACGAAACCCCCTATGACCGTATCATGATGGCGCGCGCGGCGTTGCCCGGCGGTGAGCAGATGAACTGGACCTGACCCATGACAATCGAGGCGATCATTTTCGACAAGGACGGCACGCTGTTCGATTTCGCGGCGACCTGGGTGTCCTGGGCCGAAGGGTTTCTTCTGCGCGCGACGGATGGCGATCGTGCCCGCGCGGCCAGGATCGGCCATGCCATCGGGTTCGATCTGGAGGCGCGGGAGTTCTCGCCCGAGAGCATCGTCATCGCGGGTACGCCGGTGGAGGTGACCGAGGTCCTCGCGCCCCATTTCCCTGAGATGAGCCGCGAGGAATTGTTCCGGATGCTGAACGAAGAGGCCGAGATCGCGCCGCAGGCCGAAGCTGTGCCGCTGGCGGCTTTTCTTGAGCAGTTGAAAGGGTTTGGCCTGCGTCTTGGGGTGGCGACGAATGATGCGGAAAGCCCGGCGCTGGCCCATCTGGACGAGGCGGGCGTGCGCGGGATGTTCGATTTCATCGCCGGATGCGACAGCGGTCACGGGGCCAAGCCCGCGCCGGGCCAATTGTTGGCCTTTGCCAAGCAGATCGGCGTCGCGCCAGAGCGGATCGTGATGGTGGGCGACAGTACCCATGATCTGTTTGCCGGACGCGCGGCGGGGATGAAGACCATCGGCGTGCTGACCGGCATGGCGGTCGAGGGTGATCTGGCGCCGCATGCGGATGTGGTGCTGCCCGATATCGGGCATATCCCCGCATGGCTGGGGCGCTGACCCGTCAATTAGGGGGACCAAAGGCCGAAATGGCTGGCCTCTATCCGAAAACGACAGATCCTGTCGCAATTGGCGCGGAAAGCTTTTGACGGCTTTGGCCTTCTGAATGCGCAACAAGCGGAGGTCGTCATGGGTGATACGTTGAGCAGGCGCAAACGCGGCGGTGGCCGGGCCGGCAATGCAGCACGGCGTGGCGGGGCTGTCATCGAGCAGATGCCGTGGCGGCTGCCGATCAACGTCGACCGCCCGACCGAACCGCTCTCGGAAGAAGGGGTGGCCGCGATCCACGAGGGCGCGATGCGCATCCTCGAAGAGATCGGCGTGGCTTTCCTGAACGAAGAGGCGCTCGAAATCCTGCGCGAGGCCGGGTGCCGCGTCGACGGTGACGTGGTGCGCATGGAGCGCGCATTCGTGATGGAGATGCTCGGCAAAGCACCGTCGCAGTTCACCATCACCCCGCGCAACCCGGATCGCGAGATCATCATGGGCGGGAAATACATGCTGTTCGGCAATGTCTCATCGCCGCCGAATTACTGGGACATGTCGATCGGCCGCAAGGTGGCGGGCACCCGGGAAATGTGCGCCAACATGCTGAAACTGACGCAGTATTTCAACTGCATCCATTTCGCTGGCGGCTACCCGGTCGAACCCGTCGACATCCACGCGAGCGTGCGCCACCTGGACGTGCTCTATGACAAGCTGACGCTCACCGACAAAGTGATGCACGCCTATTCGCTTGGGGCCGAGCGGGTCGAGGACGTGATGGAGATGGTGCGCATCGCGGGCGGGCTAAGCCACGAGGAATTCGAAGCCAAGCCGCATATGTACACCAATATCAACTCGACCTCGCCGCTGAAGCACGACCATCCGATGATCGACGGCTGTCTCCGGCTGGTGCGGCGCGGGCAGGCGGTGATCGTGACCCCGTTCACGCTGGCCGGTGCGATGGCGCCGGTGACGATGGCGGGGGCTGTGGCGCAATCCATCGCCGAGGCGCTGTGCGCGATTGCCCTGTTCCAATACGTCCGGCCCGGCTGTCCCTGCGGGATCGGGACGTTCACCTCGAACGTCGACATGAAATCCGGCGCGCCGGCCTTTGGCACGCCCGAATACATGCGCGCCACGCAGATGACCGGGCAACTGGCGCGGTTCTACGGGCTGCCGATGCGGTCCTCGGGCGTCTGTGCGGCGAATGTGCCGGACGGGCAGGCGATGTGGGAGACGTCAAACTCGCTTTGGGCGGCGGTGCAGTCGGGCACCAACATGGTTTATCACGCGGCGGGCTGGCTGGAAGGCGGGCTGATCGCGAGCCCCGAGAAATTCATCATGGATTGTGAGGTCCTGCAGCAGATCCAGCGCTATATGGAGCCCGAAATCTTTGCGACCGGACCGGATGAAATCGCCCTGGATGCGATAAAATCGGTGGGCAACGCGGGTCATTTCTTTGGCACGCAGCACACGCAAGATCGTTATACAACAGCGTTTTACCAGCCGTTCCTAAGTGATTGGAAGAACTATGAGGGCTGGGAGGCGGCGGGTGCGGTCTGGACGCCGGAACGCGCGCATGCGCTGTTCAAACTGATCATCGAGAATTTCGAAGAGCCACCGATGGACGCGGCGATCCGCGAGGAACTGGCCGCCTTTGTCGCGCGGCGCAAGGAGGAGGGCGGCGCGCCGACCGACTTCTGATCTGTCAGGGGGTTACGGGACGCTGCATGGTGATCGAGGTCGGCCTGTCATAGCCGTCATGCGCGGTTTCGCCGGTTTTGACGAAACCCATCCTTTCAAAGGCATGGTGGTTTTCGACCAGCTCCACCCGCGTTTGCAATTCGAGCCGGGGCAGGCCAAGGGCGCGGGCGCGATCCTCGGCTATGGCAATCAACTGACGTGCAAGCCCTTGGCCGCGAAGAGTTTTGTCGGTCGCCAGCTTGCCGATGTAAAGCGCATCTGGCTTGAACGTCAGCACCACGCAAGCGCGGGGCGGCGGGCCAAGCGACCAGACCTCACCCGTCTCACATGCCTTGGCCAGTGCCCCGCGCGTGAGCCGATGCATGGAGGAGGGTGGATCGATCCGGCCCTCCATATAGGCAAAATTTTCACGGATCAGGGCCAGGATGCGATCAAGATCCGGATCATCGGGGGCGTGGCGTGTCGGCGTGAACATGGGTCTATCTGAGCGGGTTTCCGGCGGTCGGCAAGGCGGAAAACCGAAATATAGCGTTATTTGCCGTCGGTAAGCGGCAGGTTCGTAAAGTTTTACCATTGGCCGTTTCTTAACGTCTGCGCGGCATATGCTGACCCGACTTTCAACAAGGGTTCGCGATGCACGGCCTAATCAACAAGGCAGTCGAGACATTTTTCTGGCACACCTACGGGGCAGAGCGCTGGCAGCGCGTTGTCACGACGGCCGAGCTTGGCTTTTCGGAGTTCGAGGCGATGCTGATCTACGACGATGAGCAGTCGGAACGGCTGCTCGAGGTCGTCTGCGCCGAAATCGGCCGCCCGCGCAACGAGGTGCTGGAAGATCTGGGCACTTTTCTCGTTTCCCACCCCATGCTTGAGCCTTTGCGCCGCCTGCTGCGCTTTGGCGGGGTGACCTATGTGGATTTCCTGAATTCCCTCGACGATTTGCCCGACCGGGTGCGTCTGGCGGTGTCGGACCTGCACCTGCCACAACTGGAATTGCAGGAGCATACGCAGGGGCTGTTCAGCCTTGTTTGCGACCCGGACATGCCGGGATTCGCAAATGTCCTTGTCGGGGTGCTGCGGGCGATGGCCGATGATTACGGAGCTCTGGTCATGATCGATCATCGCCGACGCCGCGACGGGGCCGAGCTGATCACCATCGCACTGATCGAAACCTCCTATTCCGAGGGGCGTACGTTCGAACTTGGGGCGGGGACGGGATGACGCAAACCGACAATCTGGCTGCGATGCTGGATATCATGTGCCCGCTGTCGATTTCGGTAGATCAGGACGGGCGGATCAGGCGCGTGGGGCCGACGCTGCAAAAACTGCGCCCGGATGAGCCGATGCCCGGGCGTTTGCTCTTCGATTTTTTTGAGATCAGGCGGCCCCGCAACAATAGCAATCTTGCCCGGGTGCTGACCCAACCGGGTGAGCGGCTTGATCTGCGGTTTCTCGATGCGCCGCGCACGGAACTGAAGGGGGTGGTCGCTCCGTCCCCGGATGGCGAGGGGGCGGTGATCAACCTGTCTTTTGGTATCTCTGTGCTGGACGCGGTGCGGGATTATTCCCTGACCTCGGCGGATTTTCCGGTGACCGATCTGACGATCGAGATGCTTTACCTCGTGGAGGCGAAATCCGCCGCGATGGAGGCATCGCGCAAGCTGAACCTGCGACTGCGCGGGGCGATGATCGCCGCCGAGGAACAGGCCTTTACCGATACGCTGACCGGGCTGCGTAACCGGCGGGCGCTCGATGTGATGGTGCAGCGGCTGATCGACTCGCGCACGCGGTTCTCGCTGATGCAGCTCGATCTGGATTTCTTCAAACAGGTCAATGACACGCTGGGCCATGCGGCGGGCGACCACGTGCTGCAGTGCATCGCCGAGATCATGCATGAGGAGACCCGCGAGAGCGATATTATCGCGCGGGTCGGGGGCGATGAATTCGTGATCGTTCTGAACGGGTTGGTGGAAAAACATCGGCTGAGCATGATTGCGCGCAAGCTGATCTCGCGGATCAGCAAACCAATCCCGTATGGCGGCGCGAAATGCCGGGTGTCAGCCAGTATTGGCACGGTGCGCGCTCCAGAAACGGGGTTCGTCGATATCGACCTGATATTGCATCAGGCGGATCTGGCGCTTTACGCGGCCAAGCGGTCGGGGCGGGCGACGCATGTGTTCTACAGCTCTGACATGGACGACCGGCAGGCGCCGATGGGCGCGCCGGTCCGGCCGGCCCGCGTCGAACTTGACCGTCCGGCAAGACGCAAGCGGAGCTGAACGGGCAGGTCGCGCGATCGGGTGTGTAGGCTTTTGCGCCGTTTAGAGGTGCATGACCCGAGCGGTCACGCGAAAATGTGAGATTTAGTGACAGATCAGACGGGGCTTGCGGTTCCGTCGGACAAACTCTCGACTTGTTTGTGCGTTCTGCGTGCAGCCGCCGCAAGGTTCAAGAATAGAACCGCGTAGAAACCCGACGGATGGCGACGTTTCCGGCGACATTACTATCGACATTCTTCCAATTTCGGGGCGCAGCCTCCGCAAGGCTGAATGGCAGAACCGTGCCGAAACCGGGGGTGGGGCCTGTTGCATGGGCCTTGCTCCGGGCGCGGGGGTCGGATTAGGGTTAACCTGTTGGAAATCCGGCCTTTGCTTCCCCGTCGACCGGGGCGGGAGATGGCGGTCGAAATCGGGAGTGACATGCGTCTTGCTGTAGCGATCCTTGCGCTGCTGCTTGTGTTGGCAAGCGGCGCGTCGGCCTATCTGGTGCTGCAAGCCTGTGGTGTCCTGTTGCCGTTGACGGGTACGCGGATCAGCGTCTGCGAAGATCCGGGCCGGGCGACGGTGCGGGCCGAGCTTGCCGGGGCCTTGCAGGAACGCGATGACCTGAGTGCGCAGGTGGCCGGGCTGGAACGCGAGATCGCGCTGTTGCAATGCAAGGCCGATCCTCCGCCACCGCCGCCACCCCCACCACCGCCGCCGCCGGAAACCCCGAGCGGGCTGGCCCCGGATGCCTTTGACGAGAATGACATCTCGGTGATGGAAGGCTGCTGGGAGCTGTCATCGAATTACGATGTGCGCGATATCCGGACGAACCGGATCACGCGGTTCCGGTATTGGCAGATCTGTTTCGACGAGAATGGCAACGGCCGCGAAGTGATGCGCGCGACCAATGGTACGCGCTGCGAGGGGCGGCTGAGCGGCACGCTGAACAACGGGCAGCTAAGCATGCGCGAGCCCGGCAATCTGCAATGTGACAATGGATCCGAGATTTTCCGGCGCGACGTGTTCTGCACGCTCGATGCGCAGGGCGTTGCGAATTGCGACAGCCTGCAGCCGGAGATCAACGGCCGCGGCTCAGCCACGCTGCGCCGGGCAGGGAGATAGGAATGGCAGAGCATTATCTGGGCAAGCTGAAGGTCGACAATGCCGATTTCGTGGAGATCGGCGGCACGCCCGCGTTGGAACAATACGACGCGCTCTACCGGCTGCTGAGCGAACGCGCCGGGCCGGAAGTTGCCGCGCTTTTTGCCGAGCCGCTGATCAGCCGGGGCAACGATGCCGCGCCGCCTACAGTATCATGGTATGGCGAGGGCGAGGGGCGACCGCTCGAGAGCCTGTCGGGGGCGGAACGGGCGCGGGCCGAGGCCTATCTGGCGGATCATCTGCGGCCCGTCCGTGCGCTGGCCGAAGAACCGGGCGGTGCGCTTGCGATGGCGGCGCTGACGGTCTACGGGGCCGAGGATGTAATGGTCGTCGGCGATCGCCCGATTATCGTCAACTGGGGTCTGATGCCGGGAGGGAAGGGCGCGAGCGTAGCGACGCGCCCGGCGCATTATGCCAAGACGCTTGGGAAATTCGTGCCGATGGAGGCCGCCGCGCGTCCGGTCGCCGAGCCACCAAAGGCAACGCCTGCAGCGGCGGCCGTCGCACCGGTCACGCGGGTCGAAACCCGCCGCGTGGTGACGCCGCTGGCCTGGGTGCCGCTGCTGATCCTGCTTTTGCTCGCGGGGGGCACGCTGGCCTGGCTGCTGACGCCGGGGGTACGGCTTTTTGCGAATGATACGGTCCCGGCGGTGACGGACGAGGCGCTTTTGGCGGCGACGCGGGCCGAGACCGAGGCGCTAAATGCGCGGCGCGATCAGCTGGAGGCGGCGCTTGCCGGGGCGGTCTGCCGCGCGGACGGGCAGTTGATCCTGCCGGGGGGGCTGACGCCCGAAGGTCTTTTGCCGCCGGAACCCGGCGTGCAGCCTGCCGAGCGGGCCGAGGCCGCGCCGGATGCGATCCTGCCGAGCCGCAGCAGCCGGGTGGTCATGCCGGATGAAACTTCGCTTTTGGCGCGGATCGAGGCAAGCACGGTGATGGTGTTGGCTTCGGGCGCGGGGCCGGTTTCGACAGGGTCGGGTTTCGTGATCGGACCGGGGCTGATCGTGACCAACCATCACGTGGTGGAAAATGCGCTGGACGGGGCCGGGCAGGTGCTGGTGACGGGCGGGGCGCTGGGCGCGCCGCAACCCGCGGAAATCGTCAAGACCCAAGGCCCGCTGGCCGAGACCGGGGGCGATTTTGCTCTGTTGCGGATTGCCGAGACATCGCTGCCCGCGCTGTCAGTGCATCTGCCCGAAGGCTCGCTGGTGCTGAACAACGTGGTGGCGGCGGGCTATCCGGGCGATGTGCTGGAAACCGATGCCGGGTTTGCGGCCCTGCGCGGCGGCGATTTAGGCGCGGTGCCGGGGCTGACGGTTACCGACGGGATCGTGAACACTCAGCAACAATTGTCGCCGACGACCCATGTGCTGTTGCATTCCGCCGCCTTGTCGAGCGGCAATTCGGGCGGGCCGCTTCTTGATATGTGCGGACGGCTGGTCGGGGTGAATGCCTTTGTCCGGCAGGGGGTGATGCAGAACCGGGGCTTTGCGCTGACGACCGGCGATCTGATGGCGTTTCTGAACGGGACGGGGGCCGCGCCTACGGTCGTGTCGGAGCCTTGCGCGCCGGTGGTGGCGCGCCCGGATGTGGCGATTGGGGAATAGCGCATGGCGGAAGGCGTGATCGTCACCACCTCAACGGAAGGCTTGCAGCCGCTGGGTTCAGCGGCGCAGCGGTCCTATGAGTTGGTGAGCGACGCGGTGGCCCGGCGGTTCGGCACCGATTACGGCGCGCTTTTCGCCGAGCCGGTGGCGGCCGAGCATGGCGACCGGATCGACTGGCACGGGCCGGTGCATACGGTGCCGCTCGCCGATCTGGGCGGGACCGATCAGGCGACACTAAAAGCGCGACTGGGCGAAATGACCGTCGCGATCCGGGCCGAGGCGGCGCGGCTTCGCGACAGCGACAGTGCCGACGACCAACGTCTGGGTGAGGCACTGGATAACGCGCTTGAGATCCCGGGCACGGACATGATTTATGCCGCGCCGGTGGGGCCGGGCTGGGCGCCGGTGCTGGTACACTGGGCGTGGCTGCGCGACGATGCGCGCGCGGTGCGCGGCGTGCTGAGCGCGATGGTGCCGCGTCCTGCCGCGCCTGCGCCCGAGGTGGCGGAACAGCGCGAAAGCCGCTTTCCATGGGCTTGGCTGCTCTGGCTCGGGTGGATCCTGCTGGCGCTGATGATTGCCGCGATCCTCTACCTGCTGATCGCGCCGTGCGGCGTAAAAGGTGGGCGGCTGATCTTTTGCCCGACGGACCCGCAGGCGATTGAATCCGCCCTGAGCGAGGGACGGGTTGCCGCCGACGAAGTCGCCGCGCTCGAACGCGAGATCGCGCTGGTGGATCGGCAATGCCATCCGACGGTGCCGGTGTTGCCTGCGACGCCTGTTCCGGACGCGCCGCAGGACGAGACCAATGCCGATCCGTCGAACCGAGACGTGGTCGAGCAGGCCATAGAAGAGCGTGGCGCCAAGCGGGGCGATCTGAATTTCGCGCTGGCCTGGCCGACGCTGGACGATATCGACCTCTATGTGACCTGCCCGAACGGGGTGACGGTTTCGTACCAGAACCGGACGGGCTGCGGCGGCGTTTACGATCTGGACGCCAATGTGGTCGAGGCCGAGGCGATCAACGACCCGGTGGAGAATATCGTCTTTGAGGCGGCCGAGCCGGGCATCTACACGGTGCGCGCCCATCTGCGCAGCGAGCGGACGGCAGGCGAGAAACAGGTGAATTTGCATGTCTTGCGTCGCGATGGACCTTCGTCGAGCTATGCAGGTAAGGTGGGGGGAACGGTGACCGAATGGACGACCAACATAAGCATTTCAAGGTAGGCCCGATGCAGAATGCCCAAACCCTTGCGCAACTGACCGACTGGCGGGACGAGATCACGCTGGTGCCCTACTCGGGGACGCAGATGCTGGATTTCGGCTTTCAGCTCGACGCGCTTGAGCTGCGTAGCGCCCGGTTTGTCGAGCGCGTCGTGGGCGGCAGCGCCGAGGCCGAGGAATGGGCGCTGGTGCCGCTGACCGGGGATGCCGATACGGATGCGGCGGTGGAAGACTCTGCTCGGGCCGATGACGACGAATATTCGGTGCGCTCGGCAGCGGCGCTTGAACCCTTTTTGAACAAATGGGTGCCGGTGCCGGTCCTGCGCATCCGCAATGATCGCGGTCCCGGTGGAGAGGAACGCTATGACGCGGGGCCGTCGGCATGGGCGCGGGCGCGGGTTGTTGAACTGGACGAACCCGACGAGGACACCGGGCACACGCACCGGGTGCAGCTTGCGCTCGATACGGCGTTGATGGAATCGGCCCAGCCCTTGCAATACACCGCGCCGGAACGGGCGGATGCGGAAAAGGCGCGCGATTTCAGACTGGTGAGCGATCCGGCGCGGATGGACTGGTTCCTGCGGCGGCTGGAACCGGACAGCGAAGGCGAGATGCTCGACTTGCAGAAATGGGTCTCGGACTGGCTGGACGATCTGTTCATGGCGCATAAGCGGGCGGAACGACCTGGGCGCAAGATCACCCATGAGACGTTGCCGCACCGGTTTGAACACTGGGCGCGCTACCTTGCCTTCTTGCGGCTGATCGACCACGCGGTCGAGGTGCCCAAGATCCGGCTCGCCAATACGGTGAGTGAGAGGGAAAGCGTGTCGCCGGTCGAGGTGGAACTGGTGTTGGACGTGGGCAATTCGCGTACCTGCGGCATCCTGATCGAACGGTTCCCCGGTGAAACTCGGCTGGATCTGGCGCGGTCCTTCCCGCTTGAGATCCGCGATCTGTCGCGGCCCGAATTCCTTTATTCCGGGCTGTTCGACAGCCGGGTCGAGTTTTCCGAGCACAAAATGGGCGATGAACGCTATGCCTCGCGCTCGGGGCGGCGCAACGGGTTTCTCTGGCCGTCAATCGTGCGGATCGGCCCCGAGGCGCTTCGACTGGTGGCCGGGGAAGAAGGCACCGAGACCGCCTCGGGCCTGTCTTCACCGAAGCGATACCTTTGGGACGATGCGCCGGTGCAGCAGGACTGGCGGTTCCATCATCATTCCGATCCGAACAACCTGCCGAAATCCCTGCGGGCGGCGATGCGGCATCTGAACGAGGGGGGCGATGTGCTGTCGCAGATCCGCGCGGATGAGCAGGCCAAGCTGCGCCCGCGTGGCAAGACTCCGCTGAGCCCCGCCATCCGGCCGCGTTTCGCCCGGGCCTCGTTGTTCGGTTTCATGCTGGCCGAGATCATTGCCCATGCGCTGATCCAGGTGAACGCGCCGGCAAGCCGGGCGCGGCGGCCGCAGTCAGAGCTGCCCCGGCGGCTGGACCGGATCATCCTGACCCTGCCGACCGCGACCACGGCGCAGGAGCAGGCGATCATCCGGTCCAAGGCCAAGGGTGCGCTTGCGCTGGTCTGGACTATGCTGGGGCTGAAGGATGGCGAGAGCACGATTTCGCGGATGCCCGAGCTGGTGGTGGAATGGGACGAGGCGAGCTGTACGCAGCTGGTTTACCTCTATTCCGAGCTGACCCAGAAATTCGACGGGCGGATCGACCGGTTCCTGTCGCTCAAGGGGCGCGAGCGGGGCGGGGAGCCATCGCTGCGGCTGGCCTGTGTCGATATCGGCGGCGGCACGACAGACCTGATGGTGACGACCTATCGGGGTGAGGCCGGGCGGGTGCTGCACCCCGAGCAGAATTTCCGCGAAGGGTTCCGGGTCGCCGGGGACGAGCTGATGCAGCGCGTGATTGCGACTGTGATACTCCCCGGTTTGCAGGCCGGGATCGAGGCGATGGGTGGCCGTTTTGTCGGCGAGAAGCTGCGCGAATTATTCACTGGCGATATCGGCGGTCTCGATCAGCAGAGCGTCCAGAAACGCCGCCAGTTCGCGCTGCGGGTGCTGATGCCCGTGGCAGTGGCGATCCTGAACATCTGCGAAACCGCCGATCCCTATGAGCCGCTGAATGTCAACCTGAGCGATGTGCTGCCGCTGGGCGAAGAGGACAACGACCTGCCTGCCGCCCTTGTCGCCTATATCGAGGATGCGGCGGCCGGGCTTGGTGCGACGGATTTCCGGCTGGCGGATGTGACGCTGAGTTTCAACCGCGAGGATGTGGATGCGGCCGCGCGCGAGGTGTTCCAGCAGGTGCTGAGCAACATGGCCGAGGTGATTGAGCATCTGGGCGTGGATGTGGTGCTGCTGACGGGGCGGCCATCGCGGCTGCCGGCGGTGCGTTCTATCCTTGAGGAAATGATGGTGGTGCCACCGCATCGGCTGATCTCGATGCATGCCTACAAGACCGGGCGCTGGTATCCGTTCCGCGATCCGGTGACCCAGCGCATCGGCGATCCGAAATCGACCGTGGCGGTGGGTGGTATGCTGATCGCGCTATCGGAATCGCGCATCCCGAATTTCAAGGTCACGACACAGGCGTTCCGGATGCAGTCGACCGCGCGCTATATCGGTGAAATGGACAGCTCGGGGCAGATCATGTCCGACCGTATCCTGTTCAGCGATGTCGATCTGGATGCACGCAAGAGCGAGGCGGATATGGTGTCGAGCCTGACCATGTATGCGCCGGTTTACCTTGGGTCGCGGCAACTGCCGCTGGAACGCTGGACGACCACGCCGCTTTACCGGCTGGATTTCGCGACCCCCGCCGCCGAGACGCGCGCACCGCTGCGCGTGACGTTCGAGCGGACCGAGGCGGATGACGATCCCGAGCGCGAGACGCCGGAATCCGTGCTGCGCCGTGAAGCCATGCGCGAGGCGTTCGACGTCGTGGAACTCGAGGATAACGAGGGCACGGCGATGAAAAAGGGTGAGGTCAGGCTACGTCTGCACACGTTGGGATTCGAAGATGACTACTGGATTGATACGGGACTGTTCCGGCTGTGAGGGATGAAACAGGCATGACGCAGGAACAGGAACAACTGGCGCAGGACTGCGCGGCGCTGACCGATCTGAGCGGGCAGGCGCTTGCATGGGTGAACGACCCGGAGAACGCCGAACTGGTCGGGGCCGAGGCGCGTTCGCTCACCAAGATGATGCGACGTGCGGCGCGGCGGTCACGGCGGCTGGGGCGGGCGGCGGTCACGCCGATGTCGGTCAGCGTTTTCGGACCCTCGCAGGCGGGGAAATCCTTTCTGGTCTCGGTTCTGGCGCGCCCCGAAAATAGGCGTCTGGTCGGCGATTTCCCGGACCGGCAGCTTGACTACATCAGCGAGGTCAATCCCGAGGGAGAGGGCGAAAGCACCGGGCTGGTGACACGGTTCACCATGCGCCGCGAACCGTGCCCTGACGGGTTTCCGATCCGCCTGACCCTGTTGAGCGAGGCGGACATCATCCGCACGATCCTCAATTCTTTCTTCAACGATGGCGATGAATCCGAAGTGCCGCCCGACGCGGGCGAACTGGCCGCGCATCTGGATGCCTACAAGGCACGCGCCGGGGCGGCGCAGCCCGGTCTGGATGCGGACGGGGTGCAGGAAATCGGCGAATATGTCGAGAATGTCTTTCGCAAGAGCGCCTATGCGGCGGCGCTGCGCCCGTTCTGGGATGAGGCCTCTGAAATCGCGCCGGGTCTGTCGCTGGCGGATCGGGCCGGGTTCTTTTCGATTCTCTGGGGCGGGCACGAGGCGCTGGGCGAGATGTACCAGCAACTGGCCGGGGCGCTGGCGCGGCTGGGCCATGCCGAGGAGATCCATGTGGAGATGGCCGCGCTGATCCCGCGCGAGCAATCGATCATCGACGTGAAAACCCTGCGCGGGCTGCGCGGCGGCGACGTGGGGCCGGATCTGCGGGTACATGCGGGTGGGCGCGATCTGCGCCTGCCACGGGCCGAGATTTGCGCACTGGCGGCGGAACTGGTCTTTCCGATGGCCGAGCAGCCCTCGGAGCTTTTCGGGCGTACCGACCTGCTGGATTTCCCCGGTGCACGCAACCGGTTCGAGGAACCGTTGTCGAAAACGCTGGGCAATCTCGACAAGAACCTGCCCGAGCTGCTGTTGCGCGGCAAGGTGGCCTATCTCTTTGATCGCTATGTGGAAAATCAGGAAATCACCTCGATGCTGCTTTGCGTGCCGGGCAGCAATATGGAAACGCTCGACCTGCCGGGGCTGGTCGATCAGTGGATCGCGCTGACCCATGGCGCCACGCCCGAGCTGCGGGCGCAGACGGAGACCGCGCTGTTCTTCGTACTGACCAAATTCGACATGCAGCTTGGCGATTCCGCCGCCGATGGGGGCGCGATGACGCGGTTTGAACGGCGTATGAAAGCCTCGCTTCTGGAGCGGTTCGGTCGCGGACAGGACAGCTGGGTCGAGGAATGGGAGCCGGGCAGGCCGTTTGACAATTGCTATTGGCTGCGCAACCCGAATTATTTTGTCGATGGCTTGATCGACTACGACGAGAACCGGCGCGAGATTCAGATCCGGCCCGATAAGGAGGCGCGGATTGCCGAGTTGAAAGCGGGCAGCCTGGCCGCCGCGCCGGTGCGCCGTCATTTTGCCGACCCTGAGGCGGCATGGGACGCGGCGCTGACGCTGAACGACGGTGGCGTGACCTACCTGATGGAACAACTTGCGAAGGTCTGCAAACCCGACAGCAAGCTGCGCCAGATCCGGGTGCAGCTTGACCAGATCGCCGCCGATCTGACCCGCGCGATGGCGCCGTTCCATGTGTCGGACGATGTGGAACAGCGCATCGCCGAGAAACAGGAAGCGGTGACGCGGGTGATCGACGATCTGGAACAGGCGCTGGGGCGGCATCGGTTCGGCGCGGTGATGGCAGCGCTGATGGTCGATCAGGACGAGATCGAAACCCGCATCGCGCGGGTGCCAAGTTCCGTGCGGATCACCAGCGCGGTCAGCGCGGCTTCGGCCTCGGCGGCGGAAACCGTGGCCAAGGGCCCGGCGCGGCCCGGCCGTCCAGCGCGGCCCCGCCCGGTGCGTCCGGTTGAAAAAGCCGAGATCCGCACGCTGACGCTGGAACAGTTTCAGGCGGAGACGGCGATCGAGACATGGATCGACCGGCTGAAATCCCTGCGTGACGACCCGGTGCGACGCAATGCCTATGGTCTCGGCGAAACCACAACCGCCGATCTGGTGACCGAATTGATCCACGCGGCGCGGCGTGTCGGGCTGTCGCGGCGCACGGCCGAGGCGCTGCGGGCGGTCAATTTCGGCCTCAGTGTCGAAAAGCAGGCCCAGCCCGCCGCCATTCTGGGCGCCGAGAGCATCAACGGCTTTGTCGCGACCCTTGGCATGGAGGATGTGCCCCTGTCGGAACGGCCACAGGTTGAATTGCCCGAGGGCGGCTCGCGCCCGATCTTTGCCCTGCGCGAGGCGGCGGATCATGTCGACGGGTTGCCTGAACAGCCCCGCAACCTTGCCGAAGAGGTCTGGAGCGACTGGGTTTTTGCGCTGGATGCGATTGCGCTTGCCAATGCCAAGGACGGCGTTGGCGGCGAGATCAATGTCGAGCAGAACCTTGCGCTTGGACGCATTCTGACGGCGCTTGGGGAGCAGCGCGCGGCATGAGCCTGATCGTCCATCCCGATCCGCAGCAACCGGCTGGCGGTTTCGCCTTTTTCGAACTGCCGGAAGGAAGGCTGACGGGCGAGGAGGAGACGGTCGCGATCTTTGACGCCTACGGCGAACGCTGGCTGGCCGAAGGGGAGGGGCAATGGCAGGCCGATCCGCATGAATTCGGTCCCTACAAGGTTTATCGCCACGAAGGCGCGGACTGGCTGCGGATTGGCCCCGAGATCGTCGACCAGATCGAGGAATATGCACCGCTGAAAATCCGCGTCGCCGGGCGCGACTATGATGTGAACTGGCCCGATGACGTGCCGCCCCGCGCCGGTGCGGCGGTGCGCGGCGGGTTGCAGCCGGTGGCGCGCGCGCAGGCGGAGGAATCGGTTTCGCAGCTTGTGGGCCGGGTTCAGAATGAACCCGAGCCGGTAGAGGCCGAAAGACCGAAGACGATGCCGGAGCACGCGCCGGTCGAAACAGCAGCGGTTGCAGAAGCGGTGCGCAGATCGCCGCGACGGCGGCGGCGTTTGCGCAGGCTGCTGCTGGCGCTTTTGGTTATCCTGCTGCTTCTGGTGGGCGGGCTGCTTTGGTGGTATTTCGATCCGTTGACCCTGCTTGCGACCGAAGAACCTGTTCAGAACACCACCGAGGAAGAAGTCATCACGCAAGAGGTCGTGCCGGAAAATCCATGTTCGCGTGAAGCGTTGCGGGCGATTTCCGGCGGTTTTGAAGGGGTCGATCAGAGGTTGCGGGAATGCGGATCGGAGGTTTCTGCCGATACAGCATTGGCGCTGGTCGAGACCTATGCCGGGGTGGACGATCCGGCGGCGCTTTATCTCTTTGGCGCGCTTTATGATGGTGAAACGCTTGAGGCGCGGATCGAGAACCTGATCGGTCTGAGCTTTGAACCCGACGATGCAAAAGCGGCGGAATATTACGCCCGCGCCGTTGAAGCCGGGTCGGACCGGGCGACCGCGACGCTTGAGGCGACCTGCGAAAGACTGTCCGGATCGGGCGATACATTGGCGAGAGGGGCTTTTGATGATTACTGCCGGTAAAACCCTGTTTCTGTCGGCTCTGCTGGGGCTTGGGTTGAGTGCGGGGGCGGTTGCGGCACAGGACGGCGACCGTCCGCTGCTGCGCGAGGGGCGCGAAACTGTCTATCAGCGGGTGCTGACGCGCCCCGGTGCGACGCTTCTGGATGCGCGCGACGGGGAAGAGCTCCGAGTCTACCCGGCATTTCAACCGCTTTATGTATTCGCGGCAGAACCGGGTTGGGTGCAGGTGGGCCCGTCGGTTTCCGCGCCTCCCGAAGGCTGGGTTACCGAGGACTCGGTTGTCGAATGGAAACAGAATATCGTCGCGGCCTTTACCAACCCGGCGGGTCGAGAGCGCCAGATCCTGTTCGAAAGCGAGGAGCGGCTGCGCGATCTGATGGAGCACGAGGCGCTGCGCGAGATGCAGGACCAGATCCTGCAGGAGATCGAGACAGGCGAGGTGCCGGATGAGCGTGGCGTCGTCGCCGCCGAACCGCCGGTCTACGTCAATATTGTCGATCAGCTCTACCTCATGCCGATCCTCGATTTCACGCAGGACCTGCATCCTCTGAACTATGACGAGAACCTGCTGATGGAGGTGGCCTCGGTACCGCTGCGCGCCGAGGGCGAGACTGCCGCGCCATCTGGCGGGACGGATGATTTCGACGTGGGGATCGTGTTTGTCTTTGATACGACCCAGTCGATGGAGCCGTATATCTCGCGCACTCAGAGCGCGGTTGAGCAGGTGGTGCGCGACATGCGCGGCTCGGATATCGGGGATCACGTGCAATTCGGCGTGGTCGGGTTCCGCGACAGTATCGAGGCCGCGCCCGCGCTTGAATACCGCACCCGGACGCTGTTGCCGCTGCAACGGCGACAGGACCAGACCGAGGTGCTGGCCACGATCCGCGCCGCGACGCGTGTGGCGCAGGCCGACAGCCCCGGGTTCAACGAGGACAGCCTTGCCGGGGTGGAGGATGCCATTGACCTGACCGACTGGAACGGCGGCGGCGATCCTTTCGATGCACGGATCGTCATCCTGATCACCGATGCCGGTCCCAAGGATGCGCGCGACCCGAATGCGCGCTCGGCCATCGGTACCAAGGAATTGCAACGCGCCGCGCAGGACAAGGGGATCGCGGTGATGACGCTGCACCTCAAGACCACCGCCGGGGGCGAGGCGCAGCATGCCTATGCGGCGGATTCCTATCGCAGCCTGTCACGGTTTCAGGACGACACCTATTACTACGGGATCGAAAATGGCTCGCCACAGGCGCTGGAGGCGACGGTTAAACGGCTCGTCACGGCGATGAGCGACGTGATCCGCCGGGCGCAGGATGAAACGCCGGTGCTGAGTTCGGAAGAGACCGGCGAGGAGCTGGTGAACCTTGGGCTGGCGATGCAGCTTGCCTATCTTGGCCGCAAGCAGGGCGCGCAGGTGCCGGACGTGATCCGGGGCTGGGTTTCGGAGAAGGCAATCGAAGACCCGTCGCGGCTGGCGATCGAGCCGCGTCTTCTGGTGACCAAGAACGAGATGGCGACGATGGCCGATCTGCTGTCGAACCTGCTCGATCTGGGCGAGCAGAGCCGCAGCGCCGAGGACGCGGCGAGCTTTTTCGCGCAGGTGCGCGACGTGGTGGCGCGGATGGCGCAGAACCCGGACCGGCTGGTCAATACGGATGTGGAAACGCTGGGCGGCGCGCTCGAATTTCTCGAAGACCTTCCGTATGAAAGCCAGTTGATGCTGACGACCGAGGAACGCTGGTCGCAAAGCGCGATGAACCGGCGGCAGATCCTAGACGCGATGCGCCAGAAGCTTGTGCAATATCGCAAGTGGCTTCTGGATCCGTCGGTCTGGACCCGGCTTTATCCCGGTGCGCCGGATGGGGAATATGTCTTTGCGATGCCGTTCGACGTTCTTCCCTGACAGCTTATGGACCGGGGCCTGCACCTGCAATCTGGACGGATCGAGCTTGCCGATGGCGAGCGGTCCTTTCGGCTGGAAGTCGACGATTTCCGGCTGGTGCCCGGGCAGGCGGTGGCGCTGACCGGGGCGAGCGGATCGGGGAAGACCCTGTTGCTGGAACTGCTTGGCCTGCTGCGCGCGCCTTCTCTGGGCGCCGTGTACCATTGGTATGGTGAGAAGAGATCGCGCGATCTTGCGGCGCTTTGGGCGAAAGGACCACGCGGGGTAGAGCTTGCCCGGATGCGCGGTGGACTGTTCGGGTTCGTGCCGCAGACCGGCGGGCTGGTCCCGTTCCTGACCGTGTCTGAAAACATCGCGCTGCCGCAGAAGGTTACCGGACGGCTCGACGCCAACCGGGTCCATGAACTGATCGAGCGGCTGGAAATCGCGGATGTCGCCGGGCTGCGCCCAGCGGCCCTGTCCATCGGTCAGCGCCAGCGCACCGCGATAGCCCGCGCCCTTGCGCATCGCCCGCCCTTTGTCGTTGCCGATGAACCGACCGCCGCGCTGGACCCCGAGGCGGCGGACCGGGTGCTGACGCTGTTGCTGGAGACCGCCGAGGCGCAAAAGACCGGCGTGATCCTGTCGTCGCATGACCTCGACCGGGTCGCGCGTTTCGGGCTTGAGCGTCACGGGCTGGTTGTCAGCAATGACCCCGTGGTCAGTCGGCTGGAGCCTTTGGCATGCTGATCCTGCGGCTGGCATGGGCGGATATGATCCGCGACCGGTTCTTCCTGTTCTGCAACGCGGCGGTGA
Source organism: Heliomarina sp. (assembly GCF_052826185.1). NCBI lineage: Bacteria > Pseudomonadati > Pseudomonadota > Alphaproteobacteria > Rhodobacterales > Roseobacteraceae > Heliomarina > Heliomarina sp. The sequence continues at coordinate 784,356 of NZ_JBRBUI010000054.1, forward strand.
TGGTCGGGATTCTGGTGCCGCTGCTTGTGCTTTTCGGGGTCAAAAACGGGGTCTATACGGCGCTGATCGGGGAAATGCTCGCCGATCCGGCGAATTTGCAGATTGATACGGCGGGGAACGTGACGCTGTCCGAGGCGGATATCGCGCCGCTGCGCGACTGGCCTGAGATCGCCTTTATGACCCCCAAGGTGCGCGGCCAGTTCGATTACGTGAACCTGCGCCCGGTGGACGGGCGGCGCATCCGCGCGGCGCTGATGGTGCCGACCGGTGCGGGCGATCCGACATTGCCTGAGGGCGCGACGCTCGGCGAAGGTGAGGTCGCGGTGAGCGCCCAGCTTGCCCAACAGCTTGAGTTGCAGGCGGGCGATGAGGTGCAGCTCATCACGCAGGCCGAGGACCGTCCACGTCAGCTGGTGCTGGACAAGCGGATCGGGCTGGTACTTGACCCGGGTGCGACATCGGGGCGGACGGTGCTGGCGCCCTTCGATACATTGTCTTTGATCGAGGCGTTTTACGACAGCTACAGCCTGCCCGAGCATGGCATCGAAGGCAGCCGCGATCTGGCCGACAGGGTGGCGGCCTATGCCGGGCTACGGATCTATGCGCACCGGCTTGAGGATCTGTCGGCGCTGCAGTCCCGTGTCGAAAGCGAACTGGGGCTGGGGACCACCGCCAATACACGCGCGGTCGAATCCCTACTGGGTCTGGGGCGCAAGCTGAACATGGCGCTGGCGGGTACCGCGGTGCTGGCCGCGCTGGGCTTGGGCGCGGCGCTGGTGCTGGGGTTCTGGTCGGATGTGGCGCGCAAGCGGGGGGTGCTGGCGGGTATCGCGCTGATCGGCGTGCCCAGTCGCCAGCTTGCGCTGTTCCCGGTGATACAGGCCGGGCTGACCGCCTGTCTCGGGTTGATCCTTTCCTTTGCGATCTTTCTTGTCGCCGGGCAGGGGGCCGAGGCGCTGTTCGGGCAGGGGCTGCCCGGGGCGGCACCACTGGTGCTCTTGCAGCCGGGGCAGGCGCTGACCATCGCCGCCGCTGTGCTGGTGCTGGTTGTTCTGGCCGCCGGGGCGGCGGCCTGGTCGGCGCTGCGGCTTGATCCCGCCAGCGTGCTGCGCGAGGCCGCGTGATGCGCCGATTTTGGATCAATATCGCCTGTTTTGCCGCTCTGGCGACGCCCCTGGCGGCCCAGACGGAAACCGGCGACGCGCCCTGGCCGAAAGAGCTGTACGATCCGGCCTTTGAAGGGGCGCCCGCTGACCTGATCCTGCCGATGCCCTGCGGCGGGGCGATGGCGTTCCAACGGGTGAATGTGCCGATGGAGGCCCCCGATCCGATGGCCGACCGGCGGGTCCGGCTTGGGCAGACGCAGGAGGAAAGCGGCTATTCCGATTACCTGCACCCTGCCTTTCTGCGTGGCTCCTTCACCGATGAGAATTCAGGCGCGACCTACTACTACATCGCCCGGTATGAGTTGACCCAGGGCCAGTTCCGCGCGCTGAGCGGGGATTGCGAGGCACCGACGCGGGCGGATCGTATCGCGCAGGGCGAGATTTCGTGGTTCGACGCGCAGGCGCTCGCGCAGGCCTATTCCGGCTGGCTGCTGTCTGTGCGCCCGCCCGAACTGCCGATGGCCGATGGTGTGCCGGGGTTCGTCCGCCTGCCGACCGAGGCCGAATGGGAATATGCAACCCGGGGCGGGGCGCGGATTGAACCGACTCTGTTTCCGGGACGTCGCTTTTTTGGCGATGGCGACCTGCGCGACTATGCACGCTATCAGGCGCCCGGATCGTCGCGGGGTACGCTGGGTGCGGTGGGGCTGCGCAAACCCAATCCGCTTGGGCTTTACGACGTTTACGGCAATGCCGAGGAGTTGATGATGGAACCGTTCCGGTTGAACGCGCTGGGACGTGCGGGCGGGCAGGTGGGCGGTATCGTCACGCGCGGCGGATCGGTCCTGTCGCAGGCCGCGCAAATTTATAGCGCGGTGCGTACCGAATACCCGCCCTATGACCTGTCGAGCGGACAGCCACTGGGGGCCGAGACCTTTGGCATGCGGCTGGTCATCGCCACCCACATCACCACCTCCGACGCGCGGCTGCGCGCGATCCGCGATAGGTGGCAGGCGCTGGCCGATACGCTGGATGTGCAGACCGATGCCGATCCGCAGACCTTGCTGTCCGGGCTGATCGACGCGGAGATCGACCCGTCGCGGCGCGACGCGCTCACCGATCTCGATCTTGAATTCCGTCGCGCGACCGACCGCGCCCAGACCGCGCTGCAACAATCGGCGCGGGCCACTTTGCTGGCGGGGGCGGTGTTCGTCGATTCCATTATCGAGACAACGGCAGATATCGCGGCAAAGGCGGCCAATATCCGGATGCTGGTGGATCTGCAGCGTGCCCGCAGCCAAACGCCGGTTTATGCCCGTCAGCTTGACCGGCATGTCGAAGAGATCAACGCGATGCGGCGCGAGCAGGCGACGTTCCTTCTGTCGTTCCGCGCCGCCCTTGAAACGCTAAGCTCGGATGTGCCGGAACCGGCCCGTATCGCGGCCTATAACGTGCTGAGCGAGGAATTGTCGCTTGCCGGGCGCGGGCAGGTGGCGCGGATGCTGGAGCGTTTCTGGGAAGACCTCGCGTATTACGGTGCGCATCCGGATCTGGAAATCGACGCGCTGCGCGACCTCGCGCTTCAGTGAGATCGGCGCGGGGGGCCGAGCGGTGCGAATTTGCGCCAATTCCCCTTAATTTGATCGCGGTGATCGGTATGCACGCTTGACTTTCAAGTCTATGTTTGTTCGTCTCTTGTTCCATGGCGGGGAGTCATTGACCACCGTACCGATCATGTTGCGTGCGCGTGGCTGACCAAAGTTTGCTACCGGAGGGTTTCTTTATCATGTTTAAAACAAAACACATTTGTGCGTCATTCGTTGCTGCCAGCCTTGTGGCGGTGCCGGTTCAGCGGGCTCAGGCCAACGAGGCTGCGGCATTCTTGGGCGGTGCGCTTCTTAGCGGCATCATCGTGAACGAAGTCAACAAGAACAAGCGTCGCCAGACCTACACCAGAAGTTCGAATTCGGCGGCTTATTCGGCGCAGCGCGAGCAGAACCGTCAGGTTCAGACTGCGCTCAACTATTTCGGCTATAACGTCGGCAGCGCTGATGGGGTGCTTGGCAGCCGTTCGCGCGCGGGCATCTCGCAGTACCAGGCGCAGATGGGGTTCAACCCGGACGGTCGGCTTGACGATTACGAGCGGGACTTCCTGCTGGGCAGCCACCAGCGTGCGCTCGCAAGCTCGCATGTAGCGCCCTATAACCAGATCATCGCGTCGCAGGGGCCGTCCGGTCTGCTGCGGACCTATCGCAACGAACAGCTTGGCATTTCGACCACAGCCGCGGTTCAGCCCGCGCCGGCCCCGGCTCCGATTCCTGCGCCCGCCCCTGCACCGGTTGCGGCGGCAGCAGCGCCTGCACCGGCTCCCGCGCCTGCACCGGCGCCGGCCCCAACAGAGCCTGTCACCACCCGGTCGGAAACCGCAACGCTGCCTAACTTTACCTTTGGGCAGACCGACCGTTCGGTCAACGAGCACTGCAACGAGATCAACGTGCTGACTGCCGCCAATGGCGGGATCACCGCACCGGGCCGCGTGTCGGATTCCGAATTCGTGCTGAACGAACAGTTCTGCCTTGCCCGGACCCATGCGATGGCGGAAAGCAGCTCGATCACCGCGACAATCCCGAACATGACGGATTCGCAGATCGAGGCACAGTGCGGCGGTCTTGCGCAGGTTATCGCGCCGCAGCTTGACGGTCTGTCGACCAAGCGTCCCGATCAGGTGATCAGCGATGCGTCGGCCGTGCTGCAAAGCTCGGGCCAGCCGATGGATCAGCTTGTCTCCGGCGGCAAGGTCTGCCTGGGTGTTGGCTACCGTATCGACGATGCACAGATGGCGCTGGCGTCGGCCGTGCTGCTCGCCTCGGCCGGTCAGCTTGGCTATGGCGAAGCAGTGAGCCACCACATGCGCGAAGGCTTTGGTACATCCAAGGCGGATGCGTCCAAGTCGACCGCATGGATGAACCTCGCGATGGACTCGGTTTCTTCGACCGCGGGTGCGGCGGTGATGGGCCAGTCGCCTGACCGTGTCGCCGTTATCGAAGAAGCGCTGAGCGGCAGCGGTGGCGGCGCAAGCAGCGCGGCGTTCCCGGTCTTCTCGGTGCCGAAGAACTGATCGACACGACATTCCGGAAATAGGGGAATCGCCTGCCGTCTTCGGCGGGCGATTTTCGTTTCAGCCAAGGACAGCCATTTCATGAGCGGGCCGATTGCCGGAACATGCGTCCCTTGGGCACAGACATGCGGAACTTAACGTCTTTATGACGCGCGGGTGCTTGAATGCTTGGCGGGGCTGATCTAGCTAGACCTCAAACGGTGCAACGGAAAGCCGCCCTAATGACCTATATCGTCAACGACAACTGCATTGCCTGCAAATACACCGACTGCGTCGAAGTCTGTCCCGTGGACTGCTTTTACGAAGGCGAGAACATGCTGGTCATCCACCCGGATGAATGCATCGACTGCGGCGTGTGCGAACCGGAATGCCCGGCGGATGCGATCCGCCCGGACACGGATCCCGAGGCTGAGAAATGGGTGGAATTCAACCGGAAGTACTCTGAGCTCTGGCCGGTCATCATCACCCGCAAGGATCCGCTGCCCGAGGCCGAGGAGCGCGATGGCGAAGAGGGCAAGCTCGACAAATACTTCTCGGAAGCGCCGGGCGAGGGCGGCTGATCGATTCGCCCTTTGCGTTGCACGGCAAGGCATGCCACAGTGCGAAAAATACCGTGATTCACTGAGGTTTCGAAGATGACCCAACGTCATCTTCCAATCATGCAGTTTTTGTGATATATTTATCCTACAGATGATGGAAAATACCGGATCGTCCGCGACGCGCTCACGTCGGGATGGGCATATCGGAGATTGAGAACGCTGTTGGACGGGTCATACAAGTGGCCCGCTGCGGTGTCTTTGTCGCCTAAAGCACCCGGTCTGCAAGGAAGTGCTGAATGACCAAATCAAAGAAGCTGGAATTTCGTCCCAACGAGTATGTTGTTTACCCGGCGCATGGCGTCGGTCAGATCGTATCCATCGAGGAACAGGAAGTCGCGGGTATCGCGCTTGAACTCTTCGTGATCTCCTTTGAAAAAGACAAGATGACCCTGCGGGTGCCCACGAACAAGGCAACCGAGATCGGCATGCGCTCGCTAAGCTCGCCCGATGTGATCAGCCAGGCGATGAAGACGCTCAAGGGCAAGGCCAAGGTCAAGCGGGCCATGTGGTCGCGCCGCGCGCAGGAATATGAACAGAAGATTAACTCGGGCGACCTGATCTCGATTGCCGAGGTCGTGCGCGACCTGCACCGTACCGATGATCAGCGTGAGCAGAGCTACTCCGAGCGTCAGCTCTATGAAGCCGCTCTCGAACGCCTGACCCGCGAAGTCGCGGCTGTCAGCGGCGGCGATGAAACCGTTGCGGCCAAGCAGGTCGATGACGTGCTGATGTCGCGCGCCGCCTGATAACGGCTAGCAAGTTTTCTGAAAAACCGGTCGTCCCTTGGGCGGCCGGTTTTTTTCATGCGGCGGCCAATGCGATGAGCAGGATGATTTCGCTGACCTGCTGGGTGGCGCCAAGGATATCGCCGGTTTGGCCGCCGATCTTGCGTTTGGCGATCATGCCAAGGATGACGACGGCCAGAAGGGCCAGCAGGAATGGCCCGATTACCGCAGGACCGCTCGCCAACAGCGCGATGAAAAGGCCAAGGCCAAGCGCGCCCATACTGGTGGTCCACCCGGGGCGTCCGACGCTATGCGACAGACCGTCCGCGCGGGCATGGGGCAAGGCTGTCATCATCGCAGGTAGAACAGCGCGTGACAGGGCGGCAACGGCGACGGTCGTCACGACTCCGGTTTCGAGAATGGCCGCCAACGCCATCCAGCGCAGGCCCAGCGACAGGATCAGCGCCAGAACGCCATAACTGCCGATGGCGCTGTCCTTCATGATCTCGAGCCTGCGGGCTCGGTCGAACCCGCCCCAGAGACCGTCGGCGGTATCGGCCAGCCCATCCTCGTGCATGGCGCCGGTCACCATGATCTGTACGGCGAGCACCAGCCCGGCGGCGATCAGGGGCGCAATGCCCAAACCAAGAGCTGCCCAGCCAGCAAACGCCGCCGGGACGGCGACCGCCAGCCCGGCGAGCGGAAAGGCCCATGCGGCACTGGCCTGACGTTGAAAGGCACTCGCGGGAAGCGTGGGCAGGGGCAGACGCGTCAGCAGAACGCAGGCAAGCAACGGGTCCATAAGTGAAATCCGACCGGCTGTTTTGCCACCTTCCATGCGCGGCGCCCTTTCTTGGGGTTGTGATGCTCTGCCCAGCGGTTAAACAACGGGGTCAGTTTCGATGCAATGAGGCTTTCAATGCTGCCCGATCTTACAAACATGGACACGTTACGCGATCTGCTGAGATCCGCCCCGGGGATCGGGGTCGATGCGCGGGCCGCCGCGACTGAACGCAATGCCCAGCTGACCAAGCCGCCGGGGGCGCTGGGGCGTCTCGAAGATCTAGCGATCTGGTACGCGGGCTGGCGGGGCGAGGCGCGGCCCTGCATCGCGACGCCGCACGTGATCGTATTCGCAGGCAACCACGGGGTCACGGCGCAGGGCGTTTCGGCCTTTCCGCCGGCAGTGACCGAGCAGATGGTCGCGAATTTCCAGCATGGCGGCGCGGCAATCAACCAGCTTGCACAGGCGGCGGGCGCGCGGATGGATGTGCATGCGCTCGATCTGGACCGTCCGACCGGCGATTTCACGGAAAAAGCCGCCATGAGCGACGCAGAATGTCTTGATGCACTGCGCCGGGGCTGGTCGGCGGTGGATCTGTCCGCCGATCTGCTGGTGGTCGGAGAGATGGGCATCGGCAATACCACTTCGGCAGCGGCACTCTGCCATGCGCTCTTTGGTGGCAATGCGGCTGACTGGACCGGGCGTGGCACCGGTGTCGACGAGGCGGGGCTTTCGATCAAAACGCAGGTGGTCGCACGGGCCGTAGGGCTGCACGGCGGGGCGGGCGATGGCCTGTCGCTGCTGGCCCGACTTGGCGGACGGGAAGTCGCGGCGATGGCCGGTGCCATCGCGGCGGCGCGTGTGCTGCGGATTCCGGTGATCCTTGACGGGTTCATTTGCTGCGCGGCGGCGGCCTGCCTGCAGAATGTGGCGGCAGGTGCGCTCGATCACGCGGTTGCAGGCCATCAGAGCGCCGAGGGCGCCCACGGCGCGCTGCTGCAACGGCTGGGCAAGGATCCGATCCTGTCGCTGGGACTGCGGCTTGGCGAAGGCTCTGGCGCAGCGCTTGCGATCAATATCCTCAAGAGCGCGGTGGCCTGTCACAGCGGCATGGCGACATTCGCCGAGGCGGGCGTTGCTGCTGGAAACTGAGTGATCGCCCGGTCTCGAAACCGGGCGATCCTTTACGCTGATTTGCGGCCGTTTTCGTAAACGCGGTTCAGCAGCGCGGCTTCAAGCTCTTTCTCAAGCTCCTTGGCCTTGGCGATATAGGCCGCGTTTTCGCTGGCCGGGATATTCGGATCCCAGACCTCGGCCAGTTGCCGGACCGTGACCCGGTCATGGGCATAGAAGGTCTGAGCCGCCTCGCTTGCCTCGTATTCCGAAAGACCAATGTTCTCGAGCACGTAGCGCCCGGCGCGCAGGGAGCTGTCGAACATCTCGCGCACGATGTCGTTCGCGCCTGCCTTGTAGAGTTCGAACACATGCGGGCGGTCATAAGCACGGGCCACGATATGCAGGTCGGGGCGCTGGCGGCGCGCATAGGCCACCAGCATCGTGGCCTTGTCCTTGTCATCCATCGCCACGACCAGCACGCGCGCCTTCTGCAAGCCCGCCGCGCGCAGCAGCTCGGGCCGGGTTGGATCGCCAAGAAAGCCCTTGAACCCGAAACGGCGCATCAGCTGGATGGTCTGCATGTCGTGGTCAAGAACGATGGTCTTGAACCCGCTGGCTTGCACCAGCCGGTTGACGATCTGTCCGAAACGGCCAATCCCGGCGATGATAACGGGGCCTTCCTCGTCGATCTCGTCGGGCTTGTACTTGGGGCCTGCCACATCACTCATCCGGCGCGAGATCAGCTCGTACAGGATGAACAGGAGCGGCGTGATCAGCATCGTCAGGGCGACGATCAGCAAGAGTTTTTCCGCGACATCGCCGGGGATGACGTTCTGCTGGGTTGAAAAGGAGATCAGCACGAACCCGAACTCCCCGGCCTGTGCCAGCGAGAGGGTAAAGAGCCAGCGGTCGCGTCCCTTGAGCTTGAAGGCGCGTCCCAGCAGGTACAGCACGATGCCCTTGACCAGAATGACCAGCACGGCCAGCCCGATCAGGTCGGCGGCATCCGCGAAAAAGGCGGTGAAATTGATCCCCGCGCCCACGGTAATAAAGAACAGCCCCAGCAAAAGGCCCTTGAACGGTTCAAGGTCGCTTTCAAGCTCGTGTCTGAATTCGCTGTTGGCCAGCACCACGCCCGCGAGGAACGCGCCAAGCGCGGGTGACAGGCCCACCAGCGTCATCAGGAAGGAAATGCCGACCACGATCAGCAGCGCCAGCGCCGTATACATCTCGCGCAGGCCTGCCACGTGGATGAACCGGAACACGGGCCGCGTCAGGTAGATGCCCGCAAGGATGACCAGACCGATCACGCCGATCGTCACCAGCGTGACCGCCCAGCCCGGCAGGCCCTCGACAAGCGAAACCGCGTGGCCATGCCCCTCGGCGGCGGCCTCGTGTATCGCAAGAGAAATCGACCCGTCGTCATTGATCGCGCCGTAGATTTCGTTGACGGCAAGCAGCGGCAGCAAGGCAAGGATCGGGATCACCGCGATATCCTGCGTCAGCAGCACCGAAAAGGCGGAACGCCCGCCGCCCGTCTGCATTAGCCCCTTTTCCGACAGGGTCTGAAGCACGATGGCGGTCGAGGAGAGCGACAGAGCAAGACCGATGGCGACGGCGGTCGCAAAGGGCTGCCCGGCGGCAATGGCGGCGGCCATGATGACCAGCGTGCTGAGGACGACTTGCAACCCGCCCAGACCGATCAGCTTGTGGCGCATGTTCCAGAGCGCCCTCGGTTCGAGTTCGAGACCGATCAGGAACAGCATCATCACGACGCCGAATTCGGCGAAATGGCGCAGTTCTTCCATTTCGGAGCCGACCAGATGGAGCACCGGACCAATGACGATGCCCGCGGCCAGATAGCCAAGCACGGATCCAAGGCCAAGCCGCGCGGCAATCGGCACAGCGATCACTGCGGCCGCCAGATAGATCGAGGCTTGGTAGAGGAAACTATCCATTGTCAGTCGGTTCCTTCCCGAGAGGGACGAAGTACATGTTTACGTCGGCAGCGGCGCGTCGCGTTTGAGCTGATCCATCACGATCTGGCTTTGCACGCGCGCCACGGCGGGGTGCGGCAGGATGACTTCGTGTATCAGCGCATTCAGGGCGGGCAAATCACTGCAATAGACGCGTAACAGATAATCAGCTTCGCCGGTCATGGTCCATGCGCTTGTGATCTCGGCCCGGGATCGGATCAGCCGCGCGAAAGAGGCCGATTGCTCGGGGCCGTGGGTGCCAAGCTGGACCTGCACGAATCCCTGCACGCTGAGCCCGAGGCGCAGCGGGTCGAGCCGCGCAGAATAGCCTTGGATAATGCCATCGGCCTCAAGCCGCTGGCGGCGGCGCCCGGCCTGGCTGGGCGAGAGGTTCAGAAGCTCACCCAATTCCTGCGCTGTCAGATGCGCATTGCCCTGCAGCGCCGCGAGCAGGCGAGTATCCGTATCATCAAGCATATGCGGCGAATCCTTTATTCTTACTTACGTAGTGCATGTTTCCCGCATAACTACCCTTGATCCTAATCAAAAACGCGCAACTTCAGCATGAAGTTTGCGTTACGATTTGGCTAACCAGAAATGACAGCCAGAGGAGAAGCGAATCATGGGTCCTTTCCCGCATGACGCCCCGAAATCCGAAATCACCGAGGCCAACCCGGCCGGAACGGACGGGTTCGAATTCGTCGAGTTCGCCCATCCCGATCCCGAAGAACTGCGCGGTGTTTTCTCGCGTATGGGCTACGAATGCGTCGCTCGCCACAAGTCCAAGAATGTCGAACTTTGGCAGCAGGGCGATATCACCTATATCCTGAATGCCGAGCCGAACAGTTTTGCCTCACGCTTTGTCGATCTGCACGGTCCTTGTGCACCGTCGATGGGCTGGCGCGTCGTGGACGCGCAGCATGCGTTCGACCACGCGGTTGCGAATGGTGCCGAGCCTTACACGGGCGATGACAAGACGATGGACGTGCCCGCAATCCTCGGGATTGGCGGATCGCTGATCTATTTCATCGACCAGTATTACGACACCTCGCCTTATAACGAGGAATTTGAATGGCTGGCGCAGTCCAAGCCGCGCGGTGTCGGGTTCTATTACCTCGATCACCTGACCCATAACGTGTTCAAGGGGAACATGGACACTTGGTTCAAGTTTTACGGCGATCTGTTCAATTTCCGCGAAATCCGCTTTTTCGACATCGAGGGCAAGTTCACCGGGCTGTTCTCGCGCGCGCTAACCTCGCCCTGTGGCCGGATCCGTATTCCGCTGAACGAGGACCGGGGAGAAACCGGCCAGATCGTGTCCTACCTCAAGAAGTACAATGGCGAAGGTATCCAGCATATCGCGGTCGGGTCGGACAATATCTATGACAGCACCGATGCGATTGCCGACAAGGGCGTGAAATTCATGCCCGGTCCGCCGGATACCTATTACGACATGTCCAAGGATCGCGTCGTCGACCATGACGAACCGATCGAGCGGATGAAAAAGCACGGTATCCTGATCGATGGCGAAGGCGTCGTCGATGGCGGTGAAACCCGCATCCTGCTGCAGATCTTCTCGAAAACCGTGATCGGTCCGATCTTTTTCGAGTTTATCCAGCGCAAGGGCGATGACGGGTTTGGCGAAGGCAACTTTAAGGCGCTGTTCGAGTCCATCGAACAGGAGCAGATCGATAATGGTGAGATCGCGGCGGAGTAACGTCTCCCGCTTGCAAGCGATCCACGGGGAGGAGAACGGGCGGCATCCAGCCGCCCGTTTTTTTGCGTAATGCGAAGAGGGGGCGTTTAACCGCTCGGAATCTTCAGGGTCAGGTTGCGCCCGCCCTTGGAATAGCGCAGCTCGCTGTCGCCGATGGCCACGATGCGTCCGCCATCGACGCTGTCGCCGACCTGAACCTTTTTATACCGTCCGCTGGGCAGACGCACGAGCGCGCGCCGGTTCGACGGCGTGCCATAGACCCCGATGAGGTTCACGCGGCGCAAGTTGATCGCATTGTCGAGCGTTGCCTGCCGTGCCACCGAAGCGGAGGATGGAATGGTCGGCTGCACACGGACAGGCGCGACAGGTTCGGGTTCGTCTTCTTCCTCGGGTGCCGCCCGAGCAGTGCTGACGATGCTGGCGAAATCGGCAGGGCGTGGATCGGGACGCCGCGACGCGGCGACGGCCTGTGCCGATGGCGGCGCGGGGGTTGCCTGTTCAGCGCGCAGGGTTTCCGCCTCTTCCTGAAGCGAGCGAGGCCGCAGCTTGGGCCGCAGCGTAGCGAGTTCGTCGCGGGTCAGCCCGCCAAGCTGCGTGCGTTCCTGACGTTCGGCCAGATCCTCGGGGCGCAGGCGCGGGCGCAGTTCGGCCAGACGGTCGCGCAGCGCATCGCTTTCCGCCTCTTCCTGCACGTCGAGCCGTTCGGGAATAGAGGAGGGGCGTATGGGCGGCAGACCGGCATAGATCCGAACCCCTTCCTGGTTCAGCGTGCCTTCGGGCGTGGCCTCGACAAGACCGTTTTCATCCAGCGCAAAAAGCGTACCGGCGGCGGCAGGCGAGCTCACCACATCCGGCGCCTCGTCCGTTTCAAATTCCTTGGGCTGGGGCAGGGCCACCGCGTCCTGAGACATGTCGGTGCGGTCGATCGACGCGATGAACAGGTCGTCAAGACCGATCACGGCGGGCGAGGCGGGGGCCTCGGGCGCTTCGGGCCAGATGCCGGTCGCGGCATAGCGGGCCTCTTTCTCGGCCTCGGTCTGCGGCTCGGCGGGGACCTCTGTCGCAACAGCCGTGTCTTCGCCTTCAACCGGGGCCGTTTCCATATCCTGCGCATCGGCAACGGCTTCGTCATCCAGCACTTCGCTGTCGATCCCGGGCAAATCGTCGTCAATCGCGGGCAGCTCGTCTGCAGGGATCGCGTCACTTTCACCTTCGTCCAGCGCGTCAAGAACCGCCATGTCAGTTTCGCTCAGACCGGGCGCATCGGGAAGGTTCTGCAGGCTGTCATCCGCGGCCGGCGCCTCGGGCGCGCCGGGTTCCGCCGCGATCTGCGGGCCCTGATCCACGTCCGTATCCGGCGCGGCATTCGGGTCGGTGTCGGTATCCGCCGCGCCCGGGCGAAACACGCCTTCGCTTTGTTCCACAGCGGTGACAACCGGGTCCGTGTCCAGCACATCGGGGGCTGGCACTACGGCAGGGGTCAGCGCGTGATCGCTCGGAGCATCGTCGGTGCCGAAGAGACCGGCAATCCCGTCATCCAGGAACAGGCTGGCCCATATCGCGACGGCCGCAAGGAACAATAGCAGGCCGGCGGTAAGGATCAGGCCAAGGTGACGGGGTTTGCCGCCCACCTTGTTGTCGCGGGCGCCAAAGACGGTCATCTTGGCGGCTTCGTCACCGGCTTCGCTCATGGCGGCGGGGGGCGGCGGCGCGATCCGGCTGGTCGTCTGTTTCGGTCTGGTGGTAACGGGCGGGTCTTCTTTTTCACGCTTGCGGCTGAGAAAGGCGCTGAACCCGGTGGCCGTCGGCACCGGGTCTTCTTCGGGTTGCGTGCGGAATTCGGGGGCCGTCAACGTGAGATCCGGTTCGGCCTCTTTATACTCCGGTTCTTGATACTCAGGCGCGGCCACGACCGGGTCGGGGTCGGTTTCGCTCTTGGCCCTGACCTCGGCCTCTTCTTGCGGCTCGTCCTCATCGTGTTGAGTGACGGTTTCAGCGATTTCGGCAGCCACCGGCGTATGTTCGACCTCGGGGGCGACGCCACTGGCGACAGGACCGGGCGCCAGCGAGAAACGCGGCCGTTCGGCAGTCAGCAACTCGCCGGTCGCAGGGATGTCTTCGGCAGGGGCGGGGCCTTCCCGTCGTGCCCGGCGCGAGGAAAACCCGGCGGGCGTGGTCGGCTGCGGGGCGGTGTCTTCCGTTTCGGGGGGCTCGTCGTTGCCTGGTTCAGGCTCTCCCACAGTTTGAGATTCTTCGACCGGTTCAGGTTCCGGCTCGGGGTAAACCGCCTTGCCGACGACCACGACCGCGATTCCGTCCGGTTCTACCGTGTTCTTGCCAAACTCATGGGTCGCGGCCTTGGTCTGGCCAAACCACGGCTCGCCCAGAAACGCCTCATCGCCGGGGATGGCCACAAAGGACAGCGGCCCCATCTCATGCTCAACCGCAAAGGCTTCCGCTTCTTCAAGCGTTTCGCGCGCGACCGCCGCAACATGGGTCATGCGCCCGTCGCTGGCGGTGTCATAGACCAGTTCGCTCAGGTCATAGGGCGTCGCCTCGGCAAGCGCCTCGCGCACGAGACTGTCGCGGATATCGCCCCGCGCATCCCCGGTTTCGACGCTCAGATACCTGATCTGCTCATTCGGCAGGATCAGCTTGGTGCGCAGTTTGCCGGTGGCAAGCTTCTTTGCCCTGGCGCGCAGCTCGGACACGGCAGCGGCAAGATCGGGCGCCTCGAATGCGGCGTCACCCACATGACGCCATCCGCCGGCCGCCCGGTGCAGCAGGGTAATTCCGTCGAACGTCAAGGAAAGGGCAAAATCGGGTTTCATTCCGCGGCCATTCATCCCATTTTCAATATGTTGCCACCCCGGCATCCGGCATAGCCAGTGCCATCCCGATCGGGCCCAGTTTAAAGCAGGACTCTGCCGAGGAAAAGAAAAACACCACAGCAGACCTTGCGATATCACGGGCAACGCTTTCATCTTGAGATATAGTTCAAAGGAAACGAGTAATGAAACCATCTATCCTTCTTGCCGGTGTTTTGGCTGCATTCTGCGCGACCACCGCGCCAGCCCTGCTTGCCGCACAGGAGCTAACCCAATCCCGTCAAATTATCGTCAACGGTGAAGGAGAAGTCACCGCCGCGCCTGATATGGCCACGATCACCCTTGGCGTGACCCATCGGGCAGACGAGGCTAAGGCCGCAATGGACATGACATCGGATAATGTCGCGGCGATTCTCGAACGTCTCGCGACGCTTGGCGTGGCCGAGAGTGACATGCAGACCCGTAACCTGACGCTCAACCCGGTCTGGTCCGACAATGGCCGGACCGATCTGGAACAGAACGTCATCACCGGTTTCGTGGCGAGCAACACGATCTACGTCCGGGTCCGCGACCTTGAGGGCCTCGGCCCGCTTCTGGATGCGGTGATCGAAGACGGTGCAAATGATTTCAATGGCTTGCAGTTTTCCATGCAGAACCCCGATCCGCTGATGGACGAGGCCCGCAAGGCCGCCGTCAAGGACGCGATGGCCAAGGCGGTGCTCTATGCAGATGCCGCCGGTATCGAACTGGGGCAGGTGCGTTCTATCACCGAACAGGGCGGCGGACGCCCGATGATGATGGAAATGGCGGCTTCGGCGCGCAAGGGTGGTGTGCCGATCGCGGCGGGCGAGGTGACTGTCAGTTCCTCGGTCAGCATGGTCTTTGACATCGTCAGCCCCTGAAACCGTTCAAATCGAACAATAAAAGCGCGCCGTTCGCAGCGGCGCGCCTTTCGTTTTCGGGAAGGCGATGCCTCAGGCCGAAGCTTTGGCCAGCGCCTGATCCAGATCGGCAATCAGATCGTCCGCGTCTTCGATCCCGATGGAGATCCGCACCATGTTCGGCCCGGCGCCCGCCGCTTCCTGCTGGTCTGCCGTCAGCTGGCGGTGCGTGGTCGAAGCGGAATGGATCACCAGCGACCGCGTATCGCCAAGGTTCGCCACATGGGAAAAGATCTCGAGCGCATTGACGAATTTCACGCAGGCCTCGTATCCGCCCTTGAGCGCAAAGGTGAAAAGCCCGCCCGCGCCCTTGGGACAGATGCGCGATACACGTTCGTAATAAGGCGAGGATTCCAGACCCGCGTAGGTCACGAAATCGACCCGCTCGTCCTGTTCCAGCCACGTCGCGACCTTCACGGCATTGGCCACATGACGTTCCATCCGCAGCGACAGGGTCTCGATCCCCATCAGCGTGTAATGCGCGCCTTGCGGGTTCATCGTCATGCCCAGATCGCGCAGACCAACAGCGATCCCGTGAAAGGTAAAGGCCAGCGGACCAAAGGTTTCCGCGAATTTCAGCCCGTGATAGGCGGGTTCCGGTTCCGACAGCGACGGGAACTTGCCCGAAGCCGCCCAGTCGAACTTACCCGAATCCACGATGCAGCCGCCCGTTACCGTGCCGTTGCCGGTCAGGTACTTCGTGGTCGAATGCACCACCAGCGTCGCCCCATGTTCGATGGGCCGGCACAGATAGGGCGTAGCCGAGGTGTTATCCACGATCAGCGGCAGCCCCGCTTTGTCGGCCACCGCCGAAACCGCGTCCAGATCGGTGATATAGCCGCCGGGGTTCGCGACGCTCTCGCAGAAGACCGCACGGGTGTCGTCGTCAATCGCCGCCTCCAGCGCATCGAGATCGTCGAAATCGACGAATTTCGCGCTCCAGCCAAACCGTTTGATGGTCTGCGACATCTGCGTGACCGTACCGCCGTAAAGACGGGTGGATACGACCACGTTGCGCCCCGGTGCCATCAGCGGGAACAGCGCCATGATCTGCGCCGCATGACCCGAGGAACAGCAGACCGCGCCAACCCCGCCCTCAAGCGTGGCAATGCGTTCCTGAAGCACGGCCACCGTCGGGTTGGTCAGGCGGGAATAGATATAGCCGACCTCCTGCAGATTGAACAAAGCTGCCGCGTGATCGGCGTCGCGAAAGACATAGGCGGTGGTCTGGTAGATCGGCGTCTGCCGCGCGCCGGTGGCCGGATCGGGCCGAGCGCCGGCATGGATCTGCAAGGTGTCGAAACCATAACTGGGGGCGTCGCTCATCTGTCTCTCTCCCGTGTTCAGATGTGTCGCATATGCCTAGGTCATCGCGTCGATCAGGGCAACAACCATGGCGCTGCACGGCAATGTCACCCGCCGGTCACGATCGGAACATACTCTGCGACTATGTTGACTTTTGAAGGCGAATAACATAGTCGGTAACTATGTTGAATATGGAGGCTGAAATGCCAGCAACAGTAGAGACACTTGAAAAAGCGAATAAAAAGCGTGCCGGCAAGGCAAAAACAGGCGCCCGCGCCGACGCTGCGACATCCGCCGAAATTGGTGAAAAACCGACCCTCGCCCAAAAGCGCGCGCTGAAACGCAAGCGGATGGTCGAACAGAACACCGTTACCTTCCTGCTCGATACCGAGGTGCGCAAGTTCGTCGGCGCGGCTGCAAAAGCCGCCGGTATGGATATCGCCCCCTTCATGCAGAAGATGGCCGAAACCTACGTGATCGAAAACGCCCCGGCCGAGGATCCGATGGCGCGGCGTATCGCGGCCAAACGTGCCGTGCTCGACCGCGCCGTCGAACTCGCCCGCGAAGTCGATGCTGAGGGCGGTTTCGACGAAAACTTCATTCTGACCGTTGTCCGCAAGGCGTCGAGCGAAATCGAATTCGTCGACAACTACGAAATCGCCGTCGATGCCAAAACCGCCGATGACCGCGCGCTTGCCCGGGCGCAGGCGCCAATCAACCAGCAGATGGGCCGCCTTATCAAGCGGGCCGCCGGTGCGAGGAGCAAACGCGACGCGAATGGCAAGATCATGCGCGGCCAGATCCAGAATGAGTTGATCACCACCTACACGCTGCTCGAAAAAGCCTGAACACAGCAACTGATCCCGGCGCGCCGGCCTCGGCCCGCGCCGGGCATGTCAGTCGATCTGTTGGCGCACGGCATCCTTGTCGATCACAGACCAGACCCGCCGGATGCGGCCCGCTTCGAACTCGTAAAACACGTTCTCGTCAAACCGCACGCGTTGCCCGTTCACCGGCAGGCCAAAGAGCAGCCCAACCGGCGTACAGTCGAAATGGATGCGACTGGCGATGACAGGTGCGTCGCACAGGATCATCCGCACATCGAAGAACAGGTCCGGAATGGCCGCCACATCGCTCTTCAGCATCTCCCGATAGCCGGACAGTCCGATCCTGGTGCCGTTATGTTCTGCCTCTGCATGCACAAAGTTTCCAAGTGCCGCCCAGTCCCGTCGGTTCAGGCACTCGATATAGTCAAGATAGAGACGTCGCAGGCCTTGCGCCGTCATCTCCCCCACAACCGGTGCCTCAGTCAAAATCCGACGGCTTTAATCGACCGTCATTCAGCAGATGCTGCGTCGTATAGGCCACGGAAAGCGCATCATCCAGCGCGTCATGCCCCCTTAGCGGCGGGTGTTCGATCCCGAAATAGGCCGAAAGCGTATTGCTCCGGGTCACCTTGAGGTCCTCATAGGGCATCCCTGCTTTCAGCAGCAACTGGCAGGCATTCCCAAACCGCGTGACCGGGATGGGCGGCACGATCCCCGCCACATAACAGCTGATCGCCAGCATGTTGAACTCGTCCTTGCCCCAGGACCAGAGCTTCGCCCCACCACAAAACGTCTCGACCTCGGCCAGCGCCTGTTCCAGCACCAGCCCCTCGGCATCAATCACCTGCTCATCGATCCCGGTCAGTCGCGTGAACAGCGGATCAAGCGCCTGCCGACCGCCCACCCGGTCCGGTGGCACAACATAAAGCCGCTTGGTCTCGGCAACAGGATAATTCTCCTCCAGCCCCAGCCGGACAATACCGATCTGCGCCACCACGGGGTCGGGGTCGAACGGCCCGCACCAGAACCGAGATGGCGCCCCCTCCGCCGTCAGAAATTCGCAGTCAAAAATGAATGCATCCGCCATCTGTTTCCCTCTCTTCGATAATCCCGTCGCCGCAGGCGGACCCGGCTCCTGATACCGACCGGCCCCTGCTTCTTTGGGTCATAAAATATCCCCGCCGGAGGCTCCCGTCCTCACCGCGGGCGCGCCCGACACGTTCAGCGCATCCAGAAGCCATGTGCCTTGATGCGGTTGCGGATCGCCTGTTCGCGCCGGGGCAGGGCCGATCGGTCGAAGAGCGCGCGCACCTTCTGGCCGCGCCCCTGGTAGATCATCCGCTTGATCGGTTCATGTTGTTTCAGGATTTTCTTGATCCGGTTCGGCGCGGCGCAGGCTTCGACCATTTCGATCACCGCATCGCTTTCGCGCGCATAGAGCAGCGGAAACATACGGTAATGACAGCTGACGCGCCCATCCAGCAGACCGGCGGGCAGGGCATCCCGACCGCCCCCAAGCCCGTGAATGACCAGCGGCAGCGCGATCTGGTCAAGCCACGGATCAAGGCTCTGACAGGTCAGTTCGACAGGCGGGTCGTCGCGGATCGACCGCGCATAGTCGAGGTATCTCTCGCCAAACTCTTTCGGGCAGCGGTAAAAGAAATAGCCTGCGTTGAAATACAGGTAGCGTTCCCAGTATTCCTCGGGATGCTCCGTCGCGAGACTCGACGCAAAATCGAGCCCGAAGCGGTCATAAAGCGACTTCCAGATGCCGTGATAGCCGGGGCCGTAAAGCGTGGGCGTGGGCCAGCTGCCTTCCCGGCGCAGCGAGGCACCGGGATACGAGAAATCGAACGGCACCTCGTTCAGATCGCCGGTGATCAGGGTATCGCTGTCGAAAAAGACAAAAGGTTGCCCCTCGGGCAGGGCCGCCAGAGCTTCGATCTTGTTGCCCTGCGGGTAGGACTGGCCAAAAACATGATTGTCAAAGGGCAGGATTTCCGCGCCAAGCTCGCCCAGCATGTCGAGCACGCCGCCGTCTCGGATCGCGGGGTCCCGGTCCCAGAGTGGTCCGTCATTGGGCACGGCGACGAACAGCCGCCCGGCAAATTCCGGATTGGTATGGCGCAACGTCGCCGCGAACAGCAGGCATTCATATTGCAACCGACCCGATTGCCCGATGATCAGGATATTGAAGGCTTGGCGAGGGTGCTGTTTCTTTGCCATACTCGATTCAGCCGCTTGATTTGGTCTGCGGCATTAGCCGATGCCGCTGATTATAGGCATGAATTTTGAAACAAAAAACCTGAAATTCGGGAAGGGCAGGCTGCCCGGAGAATGGCAGTCCCGCAGGAAAAGCGAAAGGCCAGGGTCATGCTGGAAGTGTTCTTGTTGATGTTTTCCGCCTCGGTGCATTCCCTTGCCACCGTCGATCAGGTGGCGGCCGATAGCGCGGCGCCGGCGCTTGCGGTGGCCCCGATGGACGTCGCCCAAGCCCCGGGTGAGGCGGAGGTACCCGAAAACGCCGTTGCCACCAGCCCAGAGACAGAGACAAAAGAAGCGGTCGCCGTGGCACCGCAAGAGGACAAGGGGACGTCTGCTGCCGGTCAAGAGTCCGACACCGGGGAGGAGATTGCCGTCATGCCGGAAAGCGAGGATGATCCGGCAGCGCTGCCATCGGAGACGCCCGGGGCAGATGCAAAGCCGGCGACCGGCTTTGTGGCAGAACCGCAAATCGCCTCGGGCCGCTTCCTGACGGCGCTTGAAGTGCGCCCGATCCTGAACGCCACCCGTGGCAACTGGATTTCGGTGCGTGAATTCGGCGGGCAGGATCTTTTGTATGTCAGCCATCTCTGGGCATGGCGCTGCGGACTGCATGAAATCCGGGTCGGCGTGAACGGTGCGGCGCCGGAAGTCTGGGACATGCCCGAATGCCGCCCCGACCAGCCCGCCCCGGCAGCCGTTCTTGACGGCGATGGCCTGCCATACCGCAGCTTTCCCCGGCGCAGTGTGCAGCTGATCGAGGTGCATCTTCTCTATGATGACATGACAACGGCGCAGCTGCGCTTCAATCGGGCGGGTATCGTGATTCCTTAAGGCGCGGTTGCGTGACGTAACGAGCGGCGCGACTGCTGATGGGGCAGGAGCCTCCGGCGGGGATATTTTTGACCCAAAGAAGCAGGGGGGTGTCGTATCCTTCAGGGCGTTCAGCTTGCAGCGGGCGTCGCGTAGCGGTTGTTTTCCAGCCAGAGGCGGCGCAGCGCATTGCCTTCGCCGCTGAAATAGCTGTCGAGCGCGGTGCAGGTCCAGATCCGGTCGACCCTGAAGTGGCGGAATGACTGGCGCAACTCGCACCAGCCCGCGAGCATGGCGCAGTCGAGGTGATAGACGACGCCCACCGGACGTACGGTTCTTTCCGTCTCACGGTCATCGGCATCCCGGTAGGTGATCCGCAGCTTGCGTTCGTCGCGCACTGCTTCGCGCATCAGGGCGATGGAGACGCAGCCCTTGAGCGGGTCGTCCTTTTTTGCCCCCCAAGGGGCGACCTGCAGCCAGTCGGCGGCACAGTGCAGCGCGTCGATCTTGGCGCAGATGCGGCTGGCGGCGGCCTGCAGGGCGCTGTCACCGGTGCGGGCGAGGAGGGCGAGACCGACGTGCAGCGCTTCGATTTCCTCGGAATCGAAGTTCAACGGTGGCAGGTCATAGCCGCGCCGCATGACATAGCCGATGCCCGCTTCGCCTTCGATCGGGGTGCGCATTGCCTGAAGCGCGGCGATGTCGCGGTAGATCGTACGTTCGGAGACTTCGAGCTGTTCGGAGAGTGCGCGGGCGGTCACTGGCCGGGAGGTGGCCCGCAGAAGCTGGATGATTTCGAACAGGCGGTTGGAACGGTTCATTGGGTGGGCCTCTGGATGTGCTGCTGACACAATAGCAGCGGCTGCTGACAGCAGGATGTCAGGAGAGACGTGATTGAAAGAAATTGCAATCACGGAGTTTCCCATGTCCTATTACGATCACGCCGTCGCCATGGCCCTGCAACTGGGGCGCTGGGCGGCACCGACCCGACGCCTGCGCCCTCACGAGCGCGAGATTGAAGCCGCGCGGGAAGAACAGGCTCCCGTCTCAGAGGAACACCGCAAGGAGCGCGATCTCTGCCGCAGGCGGATTGCCTAGGTGTCGCGCAGGCGGAAGCGCTGGATCTTGCCGGTCGCCGTTTTCGGCAGGGCATCGGTAAAGATGACAGAACGCGGGTATTTATAGGGGGCGATCTGCGCCTTGACGAAATCCTGCAGGAGTTTCACCTGCAGAGGGCCGGGTTCGACGCCATCCCTCAGCACCACATGGGCCTGCACTATTTCACCGCGTGCGTCGTCCGGAACCCCGATGACGGCGCATTCCGACACGTCCTGATGGGCGAGCAGCGCGGCTTCGACCTCGGGGCCGGCGATATTATAGCCCGATGAGATGATCATGTCGTCAGAGCGGGCGGCGAAATGCAGATAGCCGTCGGCATCCATCGAGAAGCTGTCCCCGGTGAGGTTCCAGCCGTCCTTGACATATTCGGCCTGCCGCTTGTCGTTCAGGTAGCGGCAGCCGGTGGGGCCGCGCACCGCCAGCCGTCCGACCTTGCCCGGTTCGACGTCGGCGCCGTTTTCATCCAGGATACGTGCCTCGTAGCCGGTCACCGGTTTGCCGGTGCAGGCCGGGCGGTGATCGTCAAAGCGGTTCGAAATGAAGATATGCAGCATCTCGGTTGACCCGATCCCGTCGAGCATCGGCTTGCCGGTCTTTTCGATCCAGTCGTGATAGACCGGGGCGGGCAGAGTTTCTCCGGCGGAAACCGCGGCGCGAAGGCTGGAAAGATCCGCGCCTTCCTCCATCGCCGCCAGCATCACGCGATAGGCTGTGGGGGCGGTGAAACTTACGGTCGCGCGGTATGTCTCGATGATCTCGATCATGTTCGGCGGCGAGGCATTCTCCAACAGCACTGCGCAGGCGCCAAAGCGCAAGGGGAACACCGCGAGCCCGCCAAGGCCAAAGGTAAAGGCAAGCGGCGGAGAGCCGACGAAGATATCCTCGGGGGTGACGCCCAGCACCTCACGCGCATAGCCATCGGCGATGATCAGCAGATCGCGATGGAAATGCATCGTGGCCTTCGGCTCACCCGTGGTGCCAGAGGTAAAGCCCAAGAGCGCCACATCGTCCCGCCCGGTCTCAACCGCGTCAAAGGTGACGGGCTTATTCAGGGCGGCGCGATCCAGTTCGGCATCGTGATTGGCGGTGCCATCAAAGCCAACCACCGTCTTGAGCGTGGCGCTGGATTTGGCGCAGGTGATCATCTCGTCCATCAGCCTTGTGTCGCAAAGCGCATGGGTGATCTCGGCCTTGTCGACGATCTTTGCCAGTTCTCCGGCGCGCAGCATCGGCATGGTGTTCACCACCACCGCGCCCGCCTTGGTCGCGGCCAGCCAGCAGGCCACCATCGCCGGGTTGTTCGCGCTGCGGATCAGGATGCGATTGCCCGGCTTGACGCCGTAATCCTCGACCAGCGTGCGCGCGATCCGATTGGTCCAGTCGGTCAGCTCCTTGTAGCTGCGCCGCCGCCCGTTGCCGATCAGCGCGGTGCGATCGCCGTGCCCCTGCGCCACCAGCCGGTCGGTCAGCTCGACGCCGATGTTGATATATTCGGGGTAGCTATGCGCCCCGAGGTCGATCTCGGGCCACATCTCCGGCGCGGGCAGGTTGTCCCGCGTAAACGTGTCGCTATGCGCGCTTGGTCCCAGCATGGTCATGCTCCCATCACCTGTCTTGCAATCACCACCTTCTGCACGTCCGAGGCACCTTCGTAGATGCGCAAGGCCCTGATCTCGCGGTAAAGGCTCTCGACGATATGCCCGTGGCGCACCCCGTCGCCGCCATGCAGCTGCACCGCCGCGTCGATCACCTGCTGGGCGGTCTCGGTCGCATGCAGCTTGGCCATCGCCGCCTCGCGGCTGACCCGCGGTGCGCCCATGTCCTTGGTCCAGGCCGCGCGATAGACCAGCAGGGCCGAGGCATCGACCCCCAGCGCCATGTCGGCCAGATGCCCCTGTACCATTTGCAGATCGTTCAGCGGCGCGCCGAACAACTGCCGCGACCCGGTGCGGGCAAGGCTCTCGTCAAGCGCACGCCGCGCAAACCCCAGCGCCGCCGCGCCCACGGTCGAGCGGAACACATCCAGCACCGACATGGCAATCCGGAACCCGCTGCCCGCCGTGCCGATCAGCGCCTCGCGCGGCAGGCGCATATCGTTGAACCGAAGCCGCGCCAGAGGGTGCGGCGCGATCACCTCAAGCCGCTCGGCAATCTCAAGCCCCGGCGTATCGGCCGGAACCAGAAAGGCCGACAATCCCTTGGCGCCCGGCGCTTCGCCGGTCCGCGCGAACACAGTGTAGACATCCGCGATCCCGCCGTTCGAAATCCAGGTTTTCTCGCCATTCAGCACATAGCCGTCGCCATCCGCCACGGCAGTCGTCGAAATCTGCGCCACGTCCGAGCCGCTGGCAGGTTCGCTTAGCGCAAAGGCGGAAATCGCCTCCCCGGCGCGGGTCCGTCCCAGCCACTCCCGCTGCTCCTCCGAGCCAAAGAGCGATACCGCCCCCATGCCCAACCCCTGCATGGCAAAGGCGAAATCCGCCAGCCCGTCATGGCGCGCCAGAGTTTCGCGGATCAGGCACAGCGAGCGCACATCAAGTGCCTCGCCGCCGGAATGCTGCAGGAACCCGGCCGCCCCCAGCGCCGAGACCAGCCCGCGACAGGCTCCGTCCACATCGCCGTGATCCACCGGCAGGTTCGCCGCGCACCACTCCTCCAGCGCCGCCGCCAGCGCGCGATGCCGATCCTCGAAAAACGGCCAGTCCAGAAATGTCCGGTCCACCATGATGCGCAACTCCCCCTTCTTCTCGTTCCAAATACGGAAAATCCCGGCCCCTCGGCCCGCCCTGCGCTCAGTTGCCTTCGAACACCGGTTTTTCCTTGGCGACAAAAGCGCGATAGGCGCGTTCGAAATCGCCGGTCTGCATGCAGATCGCCTGCGCCTGCGCCTCGGCTTCGATCGCCTGATCGAGGCTCATGTCCCATTCCATGTTCAGCTGGTTCTTGGTCATCGCGTTGGCGAAGGTCGGCCCCGCCACGATCCGGCGCGCCATTTCCATCGCCGCTTTTTCCAAGGCGTCGGCCTCGTGCAGCGCGTTCCAGTAGCCCCATGCCAGCCCTTCCTCGGCCTTCATCGCGCGGCCGGTGTAAAGCAGCTCCGCCGCACGGCCCTGACCGATGATGCGCGGCAGGATCGCGCAGGCACCCATGTCACAGCCCGCAAGGCCGACGCGGTTGAACAGAAAGGCGCATTTGGCCTCCGGCGTCGCCAGCCGCAGGTCCGAGGCCATGGTGATGATCGCCCCGGCGCCAGCGGCGATTCCGTCCACGGCGGCGATGATCGGCTTGCCGCAATGCAGCATCGCCTTGACCAGATCGCCGGTCATCCGGGTGAATTGCAGCAGTTCCGGCATTTCCATCGCCACCAGCGGCCCTATGATGTCATGCACATCCCCGCCCGAGCTGAAATTGCCGCCGTTCGAGGTGAAGACCACCGCGTGAATATCGCTCGCATAGGCCAGCGCGCGGAACATGTCGCGCAGCTCGGCATAGCTCTCGAAGGTCAGCGGGTTCTTGCGCTCGGGCCGGTTCAGGCAAATCTTCGCGATGCCCTCCGCCGCTTCGAATTTAAAATGTTCCGCGACGTATCCGCTCATCTCGCTCATGCGTTTTCTCCTCCCATCCGCTCCAGCAGACGGATCAATTGTTCCAGCTCATCGCTGTCGAATGCCGACAGCTGCTCGTCAATCCAGCCCTCGTGGGCCGTTGCCATCTCGGCAAAGCGCTCGGCGCCCGCCGGGGTCAGCCGCACCTGCATCGCGCGCCGATCGCCATCCACGGCCACACGCTCGACCAGCCCTTCGCCCGCCAGCCGCTCGACGATGCCGGTCACGTTCCCGTTCGATACCTTCAGCTTGGCCGACAGTTCGCTCATTCGCAGCCCGTCGCGATAGCGATCCAGCGCCGAGAGCACGTCGAACCGGGGCAGGGTGCTGTCGAACTTCAGCCGCAGCGCCTCGCGCAGACCGGTTTCAATCTCGCGCTGGGCCGCCAGCATCCGCAGCCAGACCCGCAGCCGCTGCTTCGGCAGCGGGCGGCTCAAACCTCGCCTCCCGAGATTGAAATGGCCTGTCCCGTGACCCCTTCGGAGCCCGCGCCGCAAAGCCAGAACGCCGCCGCGCTGACCTCTTCGGGCTTGATTAGCCGGTTCTGCGGCGACATGCGCGCAAGGCTGGCATGGGCGTCCTCGGCGCTCATCCCGGTCTTCTGCACGATATTGTCGACACTGCGCACTGTCATTTCCGTATCAAGAAACCCTGGGCAAAGCGCGTTGACCGTCACACCCGACTTCGCCGTCTCGAGCGCGAGCGATTTTACCAGCCCGATCACCCCGTGTTTCGCCGCCGCGTAGGGCGCGACATAAGGATAACCCTTAAGCCCGGCGGTCGAGGCCACGGCAATCAACCGCCCCCACGGGCTGTCCTTCATCCGACGCAGACCTTCGCGGAAGGTCAGGAAAACACCGGTCAGGTTCACCGACAGCATCGATTCCCATTCAGCCAGTTCGGTGCGCACCAGTGGCCCGCTCGACGACGCCCCGGCATTGGCGATCACGATATCGGGCGTGTCGATGAAATCGAACATCGCCGCGACCGAGGTCTCGTCGGTCACATCCGCCTCGACCATGTGGATGTCGCCATGCTGGCCCGCCACCTGTTCCAGCGTCGCCGCCGTCCGTCCGGAAACCCAGACCCGCGCGCCCTCGGCGGCAAAGCGGGCCGCCATATCCGCGCCCAACCCGGTGCCGCCGCCGGTAATCAGAACCGTCTTGCCTTTGATGCCGCTCATACCTTGATCCCCATGCCTTCGCCGCGCTCGGCCAGACGTTGCATCTGGTCGCGGCCGGGCAGGTAGGGCAGGGGCCATTGTGTCGCTGTATCGCCAAGCGCCGCCGCCGCGTGCAGTGTCCAGTAGGGATCGGCCAGATGCGGACGGGCAAGGCAGACCAGATCGGCACGGCCCGCCATCAGGATCGAATTGACGTGATCGGGCTCATAGATATTGCCCACGGTCATCGTCGACATCTCCAGCTCGTTACGGATGCGATCCGAAAACGGCGTCTGGAACATGCGCCCGTAGATCGGTTGCGCCTCGGTGCTGGTCTGCCCGGCCGAGACATCGACGATATCGACACCCGCATCGCGGAACATGGCAGCGATCTCGACCGCTTCCTCGGCACCGACGCCGCCCTCGGCCCAGTCCGTTGCGGAAATCCGCACCGACATCGGCTTTTCCTCGGGCCAGACCGCGCGCATCGCGGCAAAGACCTCCAGCGGATAGCGCATCCGGTTTTCCAGCGATCCGCCATATCCATCCGTGCGCCGGTTCGACAGCGGTGAGATGAACGAGGAAATCAGGTACCCGTGCGCCGCGTGCAGTTCGACCATGTCGAACCCGGCGCGGTCAGCCATTTCCGTCGACGCGACGAACTGGTCCCGGATTTCATCCATATCGGCGCGCGTCATCTCGCGCGGCGCGGCGTTGTTATCGGACCACGGCACCGAGGAGGCCGAAAGCAGTTCCCAGTTGCCATCCTTCAGCGGCGCGTCCATCACCTCCCAGCCCAGCTGGGTTGACCCTTTGCGCCCGGAATGGCCGATCTGCATACACAGCTTCGCCTCGGTCTCGGCATGCACAAAGTCACAAAGCCGCTTCCACGCCGCCTCGTGTTCAGGCGCATAAAGCCCCGGACAGCCCGGCGTGATCCGCCCTTCGGGCGACACACAGGTCATCTCGGTATAGACCAGCCCCGCGCCGCCCTTGGCCCGTTCCGCGTAATGGGCAAAATGCCAGTCCGTCGGGCAGCCGTCGACCGCCTTGTACTGCGCCATGGGCGAAACCACGACCCGGTTGACCAGCCGCATGTCGCGCAGCTGGAAAGGCGCGAACATCGGTGCACGATGTACCCCGTTCGCCCCGGCCTGCGTCTGAAACCATTCCTCGGCCGAGCGCAGCCATTCCGGGTCGCGCAGACGCAGGTTTTCGTGACTGATCCGCTGCGATCGCGTCAGCAGCGAATAGTTGAACTGTACTGGGTCCAGATCCAGGTAACGCTCGACTTCCTCGAACCATTCAGTCGAGTTACGCGCCGCCGATTGCAGGCGCAGCACGTCCAGCCGCCGGTCTTCCTGATAGCGGGTAAAGGCGTCTTCCAGCGTCGGTTGGCTCTCGATCAGATCCGCCAGCGCAATCGCCGATTCCAGTGCCAGTTTCGATCCCGACCCGATCGAGAAATGCGCCGTGGCAGAACTGTCGCCCAGCAGCACGACATTCTCGTGGTGCCATTTTTCGCAGAGCACCCGGTTGAAATTGATCCATGCCGAACCGCGAATATGTTTCGCATTGGTCATCAGCGCATGACCGTCCAGATGGTCGCGGAAGATTTCCTCGCAGGCCGCGATGCTTTCCTCCTGGGTCATATTGCCAAAGCCCCAAGCGTCGAACGTCTCTTCCGAGCATTCGACGATGAACGTCGCCGTGTCGCTGTCGAATTGGTAGGCATGGGCCCAGACCCAGCCATGCTTCGTCTTTTCAAAGATGAAGGTGAACGCGTTGTCGAACTTGGCATGGGTGCCCAGCCAGACGAATTTACAGGCGCGGGTGTCGATCTCGGGTTTGAAATGTTCCGCGTAATGGCTGCGCACCCGCGAATTGATCCCGTCGGCGGCGACCACAAGGTCGTATTCCTTGGAGAGCGCGTCGATGTCGGTCACGTCGGTTTCAAACTGCAGGTCGACGCCCAGTTCGCGCGCCCGTTCCTGCAACAAGAGCAGCAGCCGCATCCGTCCGATACCGCAGAACCCATGCCCGGTGGAAACGGTGTTCACCCCCTTGTGGATGACTGAAATGTCATCCCAATAGGCAAAATGCGCGTGGATCGCATCGGCGCTTTTGGGATCGTTTTCGCGCAGGTTGGTCAGTGTCTCATCCGACAACACCACGCCCCAGCCAAAGGTATCGTCAGGGCGATTCCGTTCAAGCAGGGTGATTTCATGCTCGGGATTGCGCAGTTTCATACTGATCGAAAAATACAGCCCCGCAGGACCGCCACCCAGACAAACAACTTTCATGATACGCTCCGCTTTCGGGCTTCCTCCGGGAAAGAGTGGCAGTCTCCAGAATTTATTTCAAGTATAAAATATCTGCACATGAAATATCTCTTTTTACCGGGCTAAGGCGGCTTTCCTGCCCAAGGGAAAGGCATTTTGGGCGCTCAGATGAATATTTTGACCTTTCGGTAAAAAAATTATTGCCAAGTGGCAAAGCTGTGGCAGGGTGGATGTAACAATAAAGCGAAACGATCATCAGGGAGATGATGATGGGCAATAGCCAGACGACCCCGGGCATCGTGGCCGGGCGCCTTCCAGCCGACCGAATACAAGAAAATTTCGACGATCTGCATCCGGCCTACGCACCGCACGAAGCGGCGGTGGCCGCGGACCGGTGCTATTTCTGTCACGACGCGCCCTGCATGACGGCGTGCCCGACCAGCATCGACATCCCGCTCTTTATCCGCCAGATCGCCACCGGCACGCCCGAGGCGGCGGCCAAGACGATCCTGAATCAGAACATCCTTGGCGGCATGTGCGCCCGCGTCTGCCCGACGGAAACGCTCTGCGAAGAGGTCTGCGTTCGTGAAGTGGCCGAGGGTAAACCGGTCGAGATCGGGCGTCTGCAACGCTATGCCACCGATACGCTGATGGAGGCGGGAAAGCACCCGTTCACCCGCGCCGCGCCCACGGGCAAAAGCGTCGCGGTGGTCGGGGCAGGGCCTGCGGGTCTTTCCTGTGCGCACCGGCTCGCGATGCTGGGCCATGACGTCGTGATCTACGAAGCGCGCCCCAAGGCGGGCGGGCTCAACGAATTCGGCATTGCCGCCTATAAGGCACCTAACGGTTTTGCCACGGCCGAGGTCGAGTGGCTGATGCAGATCGGCGGCATCACCATTCAGGAAGGGCAGGCGCTGGGCGACCAGATCACGCTGTCGGGCCTGAAAGACTCCCATGACGCGGTGTTCCTCTCCATCGGTCTCAGCGGCGTCAATGCCCTGCGGGCCGAGGGCGAAGACCGCGAAGGCGTCGAAGACGCGGTCTCCTTCATTGCCGAGCTGCGCCAGACGAGCGACCTGACCACCCTCCCGGTGGGCCGCAACGTGGTCGTGATCGGCGGCGGCATGACAGCCGTGGACGCGGCGGTTCAGTCGAAACTGCTGGGCGCGGAAAACGTGACCATCGCCTATCGGCGCGGGCAGGAAGCGATGGGCGCAAGCCGGTATGAACAGGATCTTGCGGCCCAGAACGGCGTGCGCCTGATGTTCAACGTCCAGCCCGTCGCCGTCCACGGCAATGGCCGCGCGGTCGAGATCGAGCTGGAATACACCACCGACACCGGCAGCGGACTGACCGGCACCGGCGAAACCGTCCGACTGGCTGCGGATCAGGTGTTCAAAGCCATCGGTCAGACGCTCGGCGACACGCCCGAGGGCATCACGCTCGAGGGTCGCAAGATCGCCGTGAACGACACGGGTCGCACCTCGCTTGATGGTGTCTGGGCCGGGGGCGACTGCGCCAGCGGCGGCGATGACCTCACCGTGACCGCCGTGGCCGAAGGCCGCGACGCCGCAATGGACATTCACGCCACACTGGTGGGCTGACCCATGTTCGACAAAGACAAGACCAGCAAAGCCAATCCAAGTTTCCGTTTCATGGGAGATACGCCAAATGGCTGATCTGACAACAGAATTCCTCGGCATCAAGAGCCCCAACCCGTTCTGGCTGGCCTCGGCGCCGCCCACCGACAAGGAATATAACGTCCGCCGCGCCTTTGAGGCCGGCTGGGGCGGGGTCGTGTGGAAAACCCTCGGCGCCGAAGGCCCGCCGGTGGTGAACGTGAACGGCCCGCGCTATGGCGCGATTTACGGCGCCGACCGCCGTCTGCTCGGGCTCAACAATATCGAGCTGATCACCGACCGGCCGCTGCAGACCAATCTTGATGAAATCACCCGCGTCAAAAAAGACTACCCCGACCGCGCGATCATCGTCTCGATCATGGTGCCCTGCGAGGAAGAGGCCTGGAAAGACATCCTGCCCCGGGTTGAGGCCACGGGCGCGGACGGGATCGAGCTGAACTTCGGCTGCCCGCACGGCATGGCTGAACGCGGCATGGGTTCGGCCGTTGGCCAGGTGCCGGAGTACATCACGATGGTCACGGAATGGTGCAAGAAATACTACTCCAAGCCAGTGATCGTTAAGCTGACGCCGAACATCACCGATATCCGCAAACCGGCGCAGGCCGCATTCAAAGGAAATGCCGACGCGGTCTCGCTGATCAACACAATCAACTCGATCACCTCGGTTGACCTCGACCTGCTGGCACCCCAGCCGACCATCGATGGCAAGGGCACCCATGGCGGCTATTGTGGCCCCGCGGTCAAGCCCATCGCGCTGAACATGGTGGCCGAGATCGCCCGCGAGCCCGAAACCCACGGCAAACCGATCAGCGCGATCGGCGGCATCACCACATGGCGCGACGCGGCGGAATTCATGGTGATGGGCGCAGGCAACGTGCAGGTCTGCACGGCGGCGATGACCTACGGCTTCAAGATCGTGCAAGAGATGATCTCGGGCCTCAGCCAGTGGATGGATGAAAAGGGCTATGCCTCGACAGCCGAATTCGTCGGGGCGGGCGTGCCGAACGTAACGGACTGGCAGTATCTCAACCTGAACTACATCACCAAGGCGCGCATCGATCAGGACGCCTGCATCAAATGCGGCCGCTGCTATGCCGCCTGCGAGGATACCTCGCATCAGGCGATTTCCATGTCGGCGGACCGGGTGTTCGAAGTGCAGGATGACGAATGCGTGGCCTGCAATCTCTGCGTCGATGTCTGCCCGGTCGAGAACTGCATCACGATGATCGAGCTGCAACCCGGCGAGATCGACAAACGCACGCAGAAAGTTGTCCAGCCGGAATACGCGAACTGGACGACCCACCCGAACAATCCCGCAGCGCAAGCGGCGGAATGATCCCTCCCGACCGCGCCCAAGAAAATCTCATTTTCTTGTAAAATTTCTTGAAAGAAATTTGGGCGCGGTCACATAAGGGCGGGACATGAAACAGTTTCTTCCCATCAGCGCTCTACTTTTCGGCTCCGCCCTGCTGATCTTTGCGGGCGGAATCAATGCTTTGATCCTGCCGATCCGGGGCTCTGCCGAAGGGTTCAGCGCCGCCTCCCTCGGCCTGCTCGGCACCGGTTGGGCGATTGGCTACGTGCTCGGCTGCATCTTTTGCCCAAGGCTCGTGGGCAAGGTCGGTCATATCCGGTCTTTCGGCGTCATGGCCGCTTTTGCCGCCATCTCGGTCCTCTTTTCGCTGCTCTACATGAAAACCTGGGTCTGGGTGCCACTGCGCGGGCTGTCGGGGTTCTGTTTCGCCGGGGCCGCGATGATCGTCGAAAGCTGGCTCAGCGAAAGGGCCGAGCCCGAATCCCGCGGTCGGATCTTTGGCATCTACACGATGGTGAATCTGCTGGCCTCCACCGGCGGCCAGATGTCGCTGGCGCTGGGGGATTCGGGCGGTTTTACCTTCTTCGTCTTCGCCGCGATTTTTTATTGCCTCGCGCTGGTGCCGCTGTCGATCTCTTCCAGCGCCACGCCCAAACCGCTGGTCAGCGTCCGCCTCGATCCCGGCGCGCTCTGGCGCAACTCCCCGGTTGCGGTGGTTGCGGTGTTCTGCGTCGGTGTCTCCAACAGCGCCTTCGGCACGCTCTCGGCGGTCTATGCCGACAGGGTTGGGCTCATGCTCGGTTCCGTTGCGCTTTTTGCGAGCTTGCCGGTGCTTGCCGGGGCGATATCGCAAGTGCCCATCGGCATGGCCTCGGACCGCCTCGACCGGCGCAAGGTGTTGATCGCGGTGGCCATCGCAGCCCTGCTGGCCGACCTCGCCTTTATCCTGCTGCAACCCGAAACGCTCAGCATCAACCTTCTGCTGGCCGCGGCCTTTGGCGCGACGGTTTTTGCCATGTACCCGATCATCGTGGCCCATGCGAATGACCACGCGCCGCCCGGCACGGGTATTCAGGTCAGCGGTGGCCTTTTGATGATCTACGGCGTCGGATCGATCATCGGGCCCACGGTCGCTGGTTTTGGCATGGCCCAGTTCGGCTCTTTCGGACTCTTCCTTACGACTCTTGCGGCGCATGTCCTGCTGATCTGCTTCGCGATCCTGCGCATCCGGACCCGTGCCCCCGTGGCCGAGGCTGAAAAGGGCAGCTTTGTCATCACGCCTGCCGGTCGCGGGTCGACACCGGAAACCGCCGCGCTGGCTTATGGTGAGGGCGAAAGCGCGCCCGTCGAACCCGAGGCTGCGCAAACCGGGGACGTGCCACAGAACCATGACCGGCCAGGCAGCGCGATGCCGGAAACCAAAGCGGCGGACGAGCCAAAAACCTAAGGATGCCGTTGCGCATCCTTTCAAGAAAATTGCGCGGGAGCCACTGCCAGTGCCCGCAAATTGTGCAGAAACAACCGGTTGCCTGCGGCCAACCGCCCTGCGGCGACGCGCAGGCCAGCCATTCAGAGGGCGAATCTCTCGCTCAGGACGGGGTCAGCATGCGGGTGAAAAGGGTGGTCAGATAGATCTCTGCCTCGGGGAAGGGGTCGTCCACGCCTTCGCCAAGAACGGCGCGCACCTGCACGTCGAAATCGGCGTAATGCTGGGTCAGGGACCAGATCGAAAAGAACAGGTGATGCGGGTTCACGCGGGCAATGCGGCCCTCATCCGCCCACTGGTTTATGATCTCTGCCTTCTCGTCGACGAGGCTGCGCAGGGCGCCGCTCAGCTCACTTTCAATCAGCGGCGCGCCCTGGATGATCTCATTGGCAAACAGCCGGCTTTCGCGCGGGAAATCCCGGCTCATTTCCAGCTTTCGCTGTACGTAGGCAAGGATTTCCGGCAGCGGTTCGCCGCTTGGTCTCATGGCCCGAAGCGGGTCGAGCCATGTGTCCAGAAGCCCGCCAAGAAGCGCCTCGTAGATCGTCTCCTTTGTCGGGAAATAGTATAGCAGGTTGGGCTTGCTCAGCCCCGCCGTCGCCGCGATCTGGTCCACCGTCGCGCCGCCGAATCCCCGCTGCGAAAAAACATCGAGCGCCGCATCAAGGATGGTTGCGCGGTTTTTCTGCTGGATACGGGTCACGGGGCGGGCTTCGTTCATCGGGGCTCCTTCGTCTGCCTAAATTCGCGTCGTTCCCGACGCCCAACGCAAGAGGGTTTCGTGTCAACTTCTTGACGTATCACCCTGTCGTGATAGCGTCGCTTTGACCAGATGGTCAAAAAGATAATAGCCAAGGGGATCCAGCCATGCGCGCTGCCGCCAAAGCCACGCAAATGATCGATGATGAGCGCGTCCGCGTCACTCGTTTCGATTTCGAACCCGGTGCGGAAACCGGCTGGCATAAGCACGGCATGGATTACGTTGTCACGACGCTGACCGACTGTACCATGGAACTTGAAGATCCCGATGGCATCTCGCGCGTGGTCGAGATGGCGGCGGGCACCAGCTATCGTCGCTCCTCCGGCGTGCATCACAACGTGATCAATGGCGGGGACCAGCCCATGGCCTTTGTCGAAGTAGAATTGAAATAGGAGAACCACCCATGGCCGCAGCACCGGGCGAAAACCTCAAGATCAATGGTGAAAGGCTGTGGGACAGCCTGATGGAGATGGCCAGGATCGGCCCCGGGATCGCGGGCGGCAACAACCGCCAGACCCTGACCGACGAAGATGCCGAAGGCCGCGCCCTGTTCCAGAAATGGTGCGAAGAGGCAGGCTGCACCATGGGGCTCGACCAGATGGGCAACATGTTCGCCCGGCGTGAAGGTACCGACCCGGACGCGCTGCCGGTCTATGTTGGCAGCCACCTCGATACCCAGCCCACCGGCGGCAAGTATGACGGTGTTCTCGGCGTGCTCGGCGCGCTCGAGGTGATCCGCTCGATGAACGATCTGGGGATCAAGACGAAACACCCGGTCGTCGCCACCAACTGGACGAACGAGGAAGGCACGCGCTTTGCCCCCGCCATGCTGTCGTCTGGCGTTTTCGCGGGCGTTCACACGCAGGACTGGGCATATGAGCGCGAGGACGCCAAGGGCAAGACATTCGGCGATGAGCTGAAACGTATCGGCTGGCGTGGCGAGGAAGAAGTCGGCGCGCGCAAGATGCATGCCTTCTTTGAACTGCATATCGAACAGGGTCCGATCCTCGAAGCCGAAGGCAAGGACATCGGCGTGGTGACCCATGGTCAGGGCCTGAGCTGGACGCAGGTGACGATCACCGGCAAGGACTCGCATACCGGGTCGACCCCGATGCCGATGCGCAAGAACGCCGGTCTCGCGATGGCCCGCGTGCTGGAAAAAGTCGAAGAGATCGCCCTGTCGCACGCGCCGGATGCGGTCGGTGCGGCCGGTCATATCGATGTCTATCCGAACTCGCGCAACGTGATCCCCGGCAAGGTGGTCTTTACCGTCGATTTCCGCTCGCCCAGTCTCGCGGTGATCGAGGATATGGTCGCGCGGCTCAAGACCGACGCGCAGGCGATCTGCGATGACATGGGCATGGAGATCGAATTCGAGAACGTGGGCGGTTTCGACCCCGTTGCCTTTGACGAAACCTGCGTGGGCGCGATCCGCTCGGCCGCCGAACGGCTGGGCTATTCCCATCGCGACATCATCTCGGGCGCCGGGCATGATGCCTGCTGG
This sequence comes from Heliomarina sp., assembly GCF_052826185.1. Taxonomy (NCBI): domain Bacteria; kingdom Pseudomonadati; phylum Pseudomonadota; class Alphaproteobacteria; order Rhodobacterales; family Roseobacteraceae; genus Heliomarina; species Heliomarina sp. The sequence goes on from NZ_JBRBUI010000054.1 coordinate 819,346, forward strand.
ATCAACCAGGTGGCGCCGACCGCGATGGTGATGTGCCCCTGTGTCGACGGTCTTAGCCATAACGAGGCCGAGGAGATCAGCAAGGACTGGGCCGCCGCCGGTGCGGATGTGCTTCTTCATGCTGTGCTCGAAACGGCCGAGGTCGTGGAGTGAAACAGTGACCCCCGTCAGCACAAGGCTGGACGGACTTCAGGCGGGCCGTGCCGTGGCCGCCGTGATGGTCGTTCTGTACCACCTGACGGTCTATTTCCTGCCGGAGCATTACTATGGCGGGGCAAAAGTCGGGCCTGGCCTCTTCAGGATGGGCTACGCGGGGGTCGAGTTCTTCTTTGTGCTGTCGGGGTTCATCATGGTGTTCGTGCATCTGCGCGACTTTGGTGTCCCCGACCGCGCGCCGCGCTTTCTCGAAAAGCGTATCGTGCGGATCTATCCGATCTACTGGGTCATCTACGGGTTGCTGACGCTGGCCTATTTCGCTGTCCCCAGCGCGGGGCCCGAAAACGCGCGTGATCCGATTGCGATCCTGACCTCGGCGTTGCTCTGGCCCATGCCCGAATTGCCAGTGCTAAGTGTGGCATGGTCGCTTCAGTACGAGATGCTGTTTTACCTCGTCTTCACCCTGCTGGTGCTGAACCTGCGCATTGGTGCGGTGGTTTTCGTGCTCTGGACGCTGGCCTGCGTCTGGGCCTCTATGGCCCGGTTTGACAGCTATCCGTTCAATTTCCTGCTGTCCTTCTACAACCCGCTTTTTGCCTTTGGCATCCTTGCAGCCCTCAGTTTCCGGCGGCTCGACCTGCCGCGTGCGCGTTGGGTGCTTCTCGTCGGGGCGTTGGCCTTCTTTGCCGTGGGCATCAGCGAACTGCTGGCCCTTGTCGACTGGAGCAAGGCTGTGCGGACGTGGTGCTATGGGATCGGGGCCTGCCTTGCGGTGATGGGGCTTGCCGCCGGAGCCATCCAGCCACCAAAATGGCTGTCCTTTCTCGGCGATGCCTCCTATTCGATCTACCTCGTCCACATCCCCGCGATCAGCTTTGCCGGTATCGTTCTGGTCAAGCTCGGCGCACCCTGGGGTCTGCCGCCGCTGGGCATGATGGCGGTTATGACGATCTATGCCGTGGCGGCAGGGGCCATCGTGCATCTGTTTGTCGAAAAGCCATTGTTTTCAATGCTGTCGCGCCGCCGCGCCCCGGTTCCAGGCGGGGCATGATGGCACATACACCAATCATACGCACAGCGGTGACGGCATGAGTGACACCGCAACACCGGAACGGATCAAGGCGCTGATCCAAGCCGAGATCGAGGATTACGACATGTCCGCGCGCGAAGCGGCTCCGACGATCGAAGCCTTTCGCGCCGCGCTGCGCGAACCGCGCGAGGTGACGGTGAATTTTTCGGGCGGGATCACCCAGAAATGCTGGTCGGTCACCCGCCCCAACGGACCCTACCGGGTCATATATCTGCCGACGGCAGGGTACTTTTCGCTTTGCGTCGAAAGCGATTTCGGACCTCTGGACATCGGCGTGCATGGAAAGGCGATCGGGTGTTATGCCTCGGTCTGACAACAGGAGAGACACATGAGTACAGTCATCAAGAACGGGACCATCGTCACGGCGGACCTCAGCTATGAAGCGGATGTGCTGATCGAGAACGGCCAGATCATCGAGATCGGCAAGGGGCTGCGGGGCGACGAGGAACTTGATGCAAGCGGCTGTTACGTGATGCCGGGCGGGATCGATCCGCATACCCATCTCGAAATGCCCTTCATGGGCACCTACAGTTCCGACGATTTCGAAAGCGGTACCCGTGCGGCACTGGCAGGCGGCACCACGATGGTGGTCGATTTCGCGCTGCCTGATCCCGGTCAGGGGCTGCTCGACGCGCTGAAGCGCTGGGATAACAAATCCACCCGCGCGCATTGCGATTATTCCTTCCACATGGCCGTCACATGGTGGGGCGAGCAGGTCTTCAATGAGATGGAAACCGTCGTCAAGGAACGCGGCATCAATACGTTCAAGCATTTCATGGCCTACAAGGGCGCGCTGATGGTGCAGGATGACGAAATGTATGCCTCGTTCCAGCGCCTGTCCGAACTGGGTGCCATCGCGATGGTTCATGCGGAAAACGGCGACGTGGTCGCGGATCTCTCTGCGCGTCTGCTGGCCGAGGGCAATAACGGCCCCGAGGGCCATGCCTATTCCCGGCCCACGCAGGTCGAGGGCGAGGCCACCAACCGCGCGATCATGATCGCCGACATGGCTGGCGTGCCGCTTTACGTGGTGCATACCTCCTGCGAGGAAAGCCACGAAGCGATCCGCCGCGCGCGCCAGCAGGGCAAACGCGTCTGGGGCGAGCCGCTGATCCAGCACCTGACGCTGGATGAGAGCGAGTATTTCAACCAGGACTGGGATCATGCCGCCCGTCGCGTGATGAGCCCGCCGTTCCGCAACAAGAAGCACCAGGAAAGCCTCTGGCACGGGCTGATGTCTGGCTCTCTGTCGGTCGTGGCGACGGACCACTGCGCCTTTACCACCGAACAGAAACGCTATGGCGTCGGCGATTTCACCAAGATCCCGAACGGGACCGGCGGTCTAGAAGATCGCCTGCCGATGCTCTGGACCCATGGCGTTGCGACCGGGCGGCTCACGCCGAACGAATTCGTCGCCGTGACCTCGACCAATATCGCCAAGATCCTGAATTGCTACCCCAAGAAGGGCGCGATCCTTGTCGGCGCGGATGCGGATATCGTCGTGCTTGACCCGAAAAAGGGCAAGACGATCTCGGCCGCCACGCAGCAGTCCTCGATCGATTACAACGTGTTCGAGGGGCAAGAGGTCACGGGTCTGCCGCGCTTTACCCTGACCCGCGGGCAGGTCGCGGTTTATGACGGTGAAATGCGGGTCGAGGAAGGCCATGGCAAGTTTGTCGAACGCGCGCCGAACACACCGGTCAACACCGCGCTGTCCCAGTGGAAAGAGCTGACCTCGCCGCGCCCGGTGCAGCGTACCGGCATTCCGGCAACCGGTGTCTGACCGTCTCTGGCACCGTTGCGATGTACAGGGGGTGTACAGGATGTGCACCGCTTGTGCATCGCCTGAAATCGGGTGCCTTAAGTTTTTATGAACAAGAAGAGAGCCTTAATGCCGGTCATTGAAGCCAGAAATCTCGAGCTGACCTTTCAGACCAATGACGGTCCGGTTCATGCGCTCAAGGACGTGAACCTTTCCATCGAAAAGGGAGACTTTGTCAGCTTTATCGGCCCCTCGGGCTGTGGCAAGACGACCTTTCTGCGCTGCATGGCGGCGCTTGAACACCCGACCGGGGGCGAGATCACCGTGAACGGTGTGTCGCCGGAACAGGCACGCCAGGCGCGGGCCTATGGCTATGTGTTCCAGGCGGCGGGCCTTTACCCGTGGCGGACCATCGCAGGCAATATCAAGCTGCCGCTCGAGATCATGGGCTTTTCCAAGGAAGAGCAGGAAAAGCGCGTCAAGGACGTGCTGCAACTGGTTGATCTGGAAGGGTTTGGCGGTAAATACCCCTGGCAGCTTTCAGGCGGTATGCAACAGCGCGCGAGCATCGCGCGGGCGCTTGGGTTCGATGCCGATATCCTGTTGATGGACGAACCCTTCGGCGCGCTGGACGAGATCGTGCGCGATCACCTGAACGAACAGCTGCTCGCGCTCTGGGCGCGAACGGAGAAGACGATCGGTTTCGTAACCCATTCGATACCCGAAGCAGTGTACCTGTCGACGCGGATCGTGGTGATGAGTCCGCGGCCGGGCCGGATCACCGATGTGATCGAAAGCCCGTTGCCGAAAGAGCGTCCGCTTGAAATCCGGGATACGCCGGAATTCATCGAGATCGCGCACCGGGTGCGGGAAGGTCTGCGGGCGGGGCATCTTGATGAGTGATGTCATGTGCTTGCAGGCTGACCTTGATGCGAGGGCGGCATGATGCGGACGTTCTGGGCCGTGCTGGTGGTGGTCGCCGCGATCGTACTGTTCTGGTACGCGGCGGCGGTGCCGATGAATATCAAGACCGCGCTGACGCAGGCCGAGCGCGAGGGGGCCGTGATCTCTCCCGAAGGCGCGGCGGCGCGACGCGACATGAGCGCGATTGCGCTGGCGCTGGCGAACCCTGCCCAATGGGGGGATACGCTGGTGCAGGACAAGCCGCGCCTGCCGACGCCGGACCAGGTGGCGGTGGAACTCTGGCAGACCAGCGGCGCGATGGTGCTCAAGGGCCGTGCCTTTTCCAAGCGCAGCCTGCTGTTTCACGGCTGGGTGACGCTGAGCGCGACGCTGCTTGGGTTCGGGATTGGCACGGTGCTGGGCATCCTGCTCGCGGTCGGGATCGTGCACAGCCGGGTGATGGACATGAGCGTGATGCCCTGGGCCATCGTGAGCCAGACCATCCCGATCATCGCGCTGGCGCCGATGATCATCGTGGTGCTGTATTCGGTCGGGGTACAGGGGATCATCCCCAAGGCGATTATCTCGGCCTACCTGAGTTTCTTCCCGGTGGTGGTCGGCATGGTGAAAGGGCTGCGCAGCCCGGATTCCATGCAGCTTGACCTGCTACGGACCTATAATGCGAGCACCTCGCAGGGCTTCTGGAAGCTGCGGCTGCCATCGTCGCTGCCCTATCTCTTTGCATCGCTGAAGGTGGCGATTGCCGCCTCGCTGGTTGGCGCCATCGTGGGCGAGTTGCCGACCGGCGCGGTGTCGGGCCTTGGCGCGCGGCTGTTGGCCGGGAGCTATTACGGGCAGACGATCCAGATCTGGTCGGCGCTGTTTGCGGCGGCCATACTCGCGGCCTTGCTGGTCGGGATACTGGGCATGATCGAGCGGCTGTTGCTGCGCCGCATGGGGGTGGTCGCATGAGGCTATGTCGGAGGGGCTCTGCCCCGGTCGCGCAGGCGCGACCTCCCCGGGATATTTTTGACCCAAAGAAGCAGGGGAACGCAGCATGACGGAACTGGTGCTGGCACTCGTGATCTGGGCCGCCGGCTGGGGGCTGAATGCATGGCTGGCCCGGAGCGCGGCCTCGGAGACGCGGGTTGTGAAATTCCTTGTGCCCTTCATCTTTGGCGCGACGCTTGTGCTGGTCTGGGAAATGGTGGTGCGGGGGCTGAATGTGCCGATGGTGATCCTGCCGGCGCCCTCGGTCATCGCGATGCGCTTTGCCTCGAGCCTGCCGATCCTTTGGGTCGATTTCGTGCAGACCTTTCTGAAGGGGGCGCTGGGTGGCTATGTCATCGGCTGCGCGGCGGCCTTTCTGGTGGCGATCCTTGTGGACCGGTTCGATTTCCTGCGGCGCGGGCTGTTGCCGGTCGGAAATTTCGTGGCGGCCCTGCCAATTGTGGGAACCGCGCCGATCCTGGTGATGTGGTTCGGTTTCGACTGGCAGTCAAAGGCGGCGGTGGTCGTGGTCATGGTGTTCTTTCCGATGCTGGTGAACACGGTGGCCGGTCTGCGCGAGGCGAGCGCGATGCAGCGCGACCTGATGCAGACCTACGGGGCCAGCTATAGCCAGGCGTTTTTCAAACTGCGCCTGCCGGCGGCGATGCCGTTCATTTTCAACGGATTGAAGATATCGACGACGCTGGCCCTGATCGGGGCGATTGTTGCCGAATTTTTCGGCTCGCCAACGCTGGGGATGGGGTTTCGCATCTCGACCTCGGTGGGGCAGCTTGCGCTGGACATGGTCTGGGCCGAGATTGTGGTGGCGGCGCTTGCCGGGTCGGCGTTTTACGGGGTTGTGGCGCTGGTGGAGAAGGCGGTGACCTTCTGGCACCCGTCGCAGCGGGCCTGAGGCCCATAACGACAGAAGAATTCCGGATAAACCGGGGTGAAGTGTAAACAAGGAGTGTAGAATATGAAGAAACTGATGACAGGGATGGCGCTGGGACTGGCGATGGCCGGTGGCTCGGTGACGGCGGAGACCGATCCGAACAGCGTGAAACTGCAGCTTCAATGGGTCACGCAGGCGCAGTTCGCGGGCTATTACGTGGCGCTCGACAAGGGCTATTATGAGGAAGAGAACCTCGACGTCGAAATCCTGCCCGGCGGGCCGGATATTGCCCCGCCGCAGGTGCTTGCCGGTGGTGGCGCGGATGTCATGCTGAACTGGATGCCCTCGGCGCTGGCGGCACGTGAAAAGGGCCTGCCGGTTGTGAACATCGCGCAGCCATTCAAGTCTTCGGGTCTGATGCTGACCTGCTGGAAGGACACCGGCATCACCAGCCCGCAGGATTTCAAGGGCAAGACTATCGGCGTCTGGTTCTTTGGCAATGAATACCCGTTCCTCAGCTGGATGAGCCAGGAAGGCATCTCGACCGATGGCGGCGAGGATGGTGTGACCGTGCTCAAGCAGGGCTTTAACGTCGATCCGCTGATCCAGCGTCAGGCCGACTGCATTTCCACCATGACCTATAACGAATATGGTCAGGTGCTGGATGCGGGCGTTTCCGAGGACGAGTTGGTGACCTTCAAATACGAAGATCAGGGCGTTGCCACGCTGGAAGACGGGATCTGGGCGCTTGAGGAAAACCTCGAGGATCCGGTGTTCGTCGACAAGATGGTGCGTTTTGTCCGCGCTTCGATGAAGGGATGGAAATACGCCGAGGAGAATCCGGAAGAGGCGGCGATGATCGTGCTCGACAACGATGCGACCGGCGCCCAGACCGAAGCGCATCAGGTGCGGATGATGGGCGAGATCGCCAAGCTGACCGCTGGTTCCAACGGTGCGCTGGATGAAGCCGATTACCAGCGCACGGTCGATACCCTGCTGGCGGGCGGTTCCGATCCGGTGATCTCCAAGGCGCCGGAAGGGGCCTGGACCCATGAAATCACCGACGAAGCGCTAAACTAAGTTTACGGTTTTGCGATGAAAAAGGCGCGGCTCCCGGACCGGGGGCCGCGTTTTTCGTTCAGATCTCGGCGTAGATTTCCAGCAGGTTGCCGTCGGGGTCGCGGAAGAACAGCGTACGATGGCCAAAGCTCTGGTCGGTGGGGGGCGCGACGGGTGTTATGCCACTGCGCTCAAGCGCTTCGGCGCAGAGATCCACATGGCCGGGCGGGACGCGGAAGGCCAATTGCAGGGCGGCGCTGCCCTGGGGAAGCGGAGCGTCTTTTGCGGTAAGACCGGGCTTTGAGAGCGCGAGGATATTCGAGCCCACGCGGTATTCGATCCAGCTGGCGGATAATTCCCGTTCCAGCGCAAAGCCCAGAACGCCCTCGTAAAATCGGCGCATCGCCGGCATGTCGCGGGTCAGGATGACGGTGTAGTCGATAGCGCGGATCGCGGCAAAGGGGGAGGATTGGTCGTTCAAGGCAGACAGGCTCCGGGATGACAGGGCCACAAGAGCAGGAGCGGTCCCGGGGCGTCAAGAAGCTTGCATGATTTCAGGGTGACCTTTCGTCGGTCTTATGCAATATACTGTACGTCATACGGAATTGAGGAGCGTTTCGTAAAAATTGCAGAATTTTGCAGAAGAACTCCGCCATGCGATGGTGCTGATCCTGTCAGGCGACAGGGATTTGTGGGAAATTGTCCTGCTTTCCTTGCGGGTCTCGGTCTTTGCGGTTCTGATCGCGGCAATTCTGGGGATGCCGCTTGGCGCGGCATTGGCGGTCGGGCGTTTTCCGGGGCGGCGCGGCGTTATCATTCTTGTGAATGCGCTGATGGGCTTGCCCCCCGTAGTCGTCGGATTGCTGGTCTACCTGTGCCTGTCGCGCTCGGGGCCGCTTGGGGTGCTGCAACTGCTTTATACGCCGACCGCCATGATCATCGCGCAGGTGGTTCTGGTGACGCCGATCATCACGGCACTGACCCGGCAGACGGTCGAGACGCTGAACGCGGAATATGCCGAACAGCTGCGTTCACTGGGGGTATCGCGGCTGGCTTCTGTGCCGACCCTGCTCTGGGACGGGCGACTGTCGCTTTTGACGGCGCTTCTGGCCGGGTTCGGGCGCGCGATTGCCGAGGTCGGAGCGGTGATCATGGTGGGCGGCAATATCAACCATGTGACGCGCGTCATGACGACGACGATCGCGCTCGAGACTTCCAAGGGCAATCTTGCGCTGGCGCTGGCGCTTGGTGTGATTCTGATCGCGCTGGCGGTCAGCATGACGGCCTGTGTGAGTTTGCTGATCCAGCGCAGCGATGTTGAGGGGCTTCATCATGCGTGACTTTGCCGAGCAGCTGCATCCCGAAATCGAGGTTTCCGGTCTGCGGATCGAACGTGATGGCAAACGGCTGCTGGATATCGACCGGCTTGTGCTGAACGGGCCGGGGCCTTTGATGATCCTTGGGCCGAACGGGGCGGGCAAAAGCCTGCTGCTGCGCTATCTGCACGGGCTGATCCAGCCAGATGGCGGGGTGGTCCGGCAGGACGGGCAGGAAATGGGGCCCGCCGACCGGCTGCAGCAGGCGATGGTGTTTCAACGCCCCGTCTTATTGCGGCGCTCGGTGGCGGGGAACCTGAATTTCGTGCTGCGGCGACAGGGGTTTGACCGGCATCTGCGGGGCGCGCGGGTGGCCGAGCTATTGGCTGAAGGCGGGCTTGAGGGAAAGGCGCGGCAACCGGCGCGGTCCCTGTCAGGCGGTGAAGCGCAGCGGCTGGCGATCCTGCGGGCGCTGGCCACTGAACCAGAGTTGCTTTTTCTGGACGAGCCGACCAGCGCGCTTGATCCGCAGGCCACGCAGGCCATCGAAGCGCTGATCGCGGCGGCGGCACGGCGCGGGGTGCGCATCATCATGGTAACCCATGACATCGGGCAAGCCCGGCGGCTGGGTCAGGATATCCTGCTGATGCAGGGGGGGAAGGTGGCCGAACAAGCCGAGGCCACCGCATTTTTCACCAATCCGGAAAGCCAGGCGGCGCGACGCTTCCTGTCGGGCGGTCTGGTGATCTGAAATTTGACTAAAGGGAAGTGGAGTAAGACGATGACTGTAAATATGAACCGCGGCCTCTGGCTGGCGGGGGCGCTGGCGGCTGGATTGCAGATGAGCGTTCCCGGGGGCGCTTGGGCCGCGGATGAGTTCATCGTGGTTCAGTCGACCACGTCGACCGCGAATTCGGGCCTGCTCGACGCGATGCTGCCGGAATTCACCGAAGCTTCGGGCATCGAAGTGCGGGTCGTCGCTGTTGGCACCGGTCAGGCGATCAAGAACGCGATCAATGGCGACGGCGATGTGCTGCTTGTTCATGCAAAACCGGCTGAGGAGAAATTCGTCGCCGATGGCTGGGGCGTGCAGCGGTTTGACGTGATGTATAACGATTTCGTGCTGGTCGGCCCGGAGGAAGATCCGGCGGGCATCAAGGCCGGGTCCGACATTGTCGCGGCCCTGCAGGACGTGGCCGAAGCGGGCGCGGTCTTTGCTTCGCGCGGGGATGACAGCGGGACCCACAAGGCCGAGCTGCGTCACTGGCAGGCGGCGGACGTAGATGTGGCTGCCGTCTCGGGCGACTGGTACCGCGAAACCGGCAGCGGCATGGGCGCAACCCTTAATGCTGCGCAGGGTATGGGCGCCTATGTGCTGACCGACCGTGCGACCTGGATCTCGTTCGGCAACAAGGACGGAATGGAGATAATGGTCGAAGGCGATGAACGGCTGTTCAACCAGTATGGCGTGATCCTTGTGAACCCCGAGAAACATCCGGGCGTTAAGGCCGATGCCGGGCAGGCGTTTATTGACTGGCTGACCGGGGAGGAAGGTCAGGCCGCGATTGCCGGGTATCAGGTTGACGGGCAGCAGTTGTTTTTCCCGAACGCCGAGTAAAACGAATGCCCTGCCGGGCATGCCTCCGGCGGGGATATTTTTTGACCCAAAGAAGCAGGGGCGTGGCTATATGGCCGCGCCCTTGCATTATGTGGGCGAGGGCGATCAGGCGCGGGCGCCGTTGTGGTGCACTGTTCCGAGGCCGGCAAGGTCGTAGCCGCCGAGTTCTCGGGCCCGGTCTGCACAGGCGGGGCTGGCGAGGAAGGCCATCAGTTTCTGAAGCGGCGGTTCGAACCATGCGCGACGCCAGAGAGCGAGGTCGAAGCGTTCTTCGGTGAGTGGTGTGAACCCGAGCCCGTAGAGGCCCGAGAGCGCGCCGAGGCCAAAGCCCGCCTCGGCCTTGCCGTCATGCAGGGCGATGGCGAGTTCTTCTTCGGTGCGGGCGCGGGTATCGAGCGGCGCGATGTCGGCGGGGGTGAGACCTGCCTCTGTGAGGCGGGTGTCGAATTCGCGCTGGGAGGCGGCATTGTCCTGCCGCAACACGACGCGGCGGCCTTTCAGATCGGCGAAACTCTCGATGCCGGTGACACCGGGGGCGAGCAGAAGGCCGCGCTGACGCCGGGCGATTTCGACCAGTACGAGGGGGGCTTCGCCGAGCTTTGCCCTGAGTGCGCCGCGGTTCCAGCCATCGCCTTCTCGGATATGCAGCCCGGCGGCCTGTGCCTCGCGCCTGGCAAGCCTTTCGATACCGTCGAAAGAGCCATCGTAATAGCTTGCCAGACCCGAGCCGCTTTCGCGCAGCGCCCAGTCGAGCAGGGGGTCGTGGCTGCCGGCGAGGATCGGGGGCAGGGACTGGTCGGCAGTTTCGGGACCGCTGCGCGAGGCGGAGAGCCATGCGGTGATCTCAGCCTGTGGAAAGAGCAGTTTGCCGACGGCGCGGACGCAGGGCACCTCGCCGTTGGCGGCGAGGTCATAGACCTTGCGCTCGCCGATGCGCAGCAGATCGGCCAGTTCGCGGGTGGTCAGGTAGTCGGGCAAACCTAGTCGAGCCGCACGTCGGGGCTGCTGGTGGCCTGGGCCGAGCTGAAGCCGATTTCGTGCAGCCCGTACCAGGCGGCTACGGAGATCACGGCGATGGCGGCAAAGGCGAGAATCGCGGCTTTCATTCTGTCGGGTTCCCTCTGATGTTACGGGGTGGTGGCGCGGCGCAGATAATCGATCAGGTCAGCCCGGTCATCGGGGTCGGCGATCCGCTGCATCGGCATTTTCGAGCCGGGGATGTAATGATCGGGGCCGAGGTCGAACAGGGCGTCTATGCTCTTGTCATTCCAGACGATATCCGATCCGTCAAGCCTCTCGGAATAGCTGTAGCCGGCGACCGTTCCGGCCCGGCGCCCGAAAAGCGCATGCAGCGTCGGGCCGGCGCGGCGGTTGCTGCCGGGGGTCAGGGTGTGGCAGATCGAGCATTTCCGGGCGAACTGGCGCTCGCCGTTTTCCATCTCTTCCGGGGCGCGCTGAAAGCTGTTTTCGGCGACGGCGATGGGAGAACCTTCGCCAGCCTGTGCGACCGGCCAGCCGTAGAACGTGCTGTCGAGGCCGCCCGCGTACAGCCATGTGCCATCGGCTGAGAAGGCAAGCGTCCAGACCGGGCCTTTGCTGGCGGCGCGCCGGTCGCTTTCGATCTGCCATTGACCCGTGTCGACCACGGTGATGAACCCCATGCCATCGCCAATGGCGAGCCGGGCGCCATCGGGACTTTGGGCAAGGGCAAGGATCGGACGGCGTTCCAGCGTGAAATCGGCGATTTCCTCGTCAGTGCTTAAGTCGACAACCTTGGTCGATCCATCTACCGTACCATAGGCAAGCCAGCCAGCCTCTTCGTTCAGCGCCAGCCTGTTGATGCCAAACCCGTGCTGGAGGAGCTGCCGGCTCTCGCTTTTATCGCCAATGTTCCAAGCCCGGATCGTCCCGTCGCTTGCAGCCGAATACAGCGTTGCGCCATCGGCACTGGCGGCCAGCGCGTTGACTCCGCCGCCTTTTCCCGTGAGGCGGGTCGGGGCGGCACCATCCAGCGGCCAGAGCCCGATGGATCCGTCCCAGCTTGCCGAGGCGATCAGACCGGGGAGGGCGGCGAGGGCGGTGATCTTGCCCTCATGGCGGCCGATGACCTTGCCCGTGGGCCAGCGGCGCAGGGTGAAATCGTCGCCGCCGGACCAGAGGGTGTCATGGGCATACAGCACCGTGTTCACGGCGGCTTCGTGTCCGTCGAGCCAGATAGGGGTCGTATCTTCCCAAAGACCGACCGCGTTATCGAAGCTTGCGGTGGCCAAGCGCCCATCGGGCAGGGCTTCGATGGCCATGACCGGCCCGCCATGGCCGGACAACGCCTGTACCTCTTGTGAGTGAGCGCCCAGCGGCGCAAGACATAAGGCAAGTGACAGGCGCATCGCGCAAAGGGCCATGTTACTCGGCCGGGGTTGCGACACCTTTACCGGCCTCGCGGGATTTAACCTCATCGACCCAGAGACTGTGGTGCTCGCGCGCCCATTGTTCCTCGACGCGGCCGGTGCCCATCGCGTCGAACGCCCCCTCCATGCCCAGCGTGCCAAGGTAGATATGGGCAAAGATGATGGCGATGAAGACGAAGGCGACAATCGAGTGCCAGAGCTGCGAATACTGCATCTCTTCATGCGGGGCCATCTGGTCGGGCAGCGGCCCAAGGCCGACAAGCTGCGGCAGGCCCCAGTCGTTCAGATGCGCAAAGGTCGAGGCGAACATGGGCAGCTGGAAGGGAAACAGCAGCGACAGGCCCGAGGCGCTGATCGACAGGCCCAGGACGATGCAGGCCCAGAAGATAAGCTTTTGACCTGCATTGAATTTCTTGGCGGGCGGGTGCGTGTGCTTGGAGAACAACCCGCCGCCCTGCGCCAGCCATTTCAGATCGGTCTTGTCGGGCAGGTTATGCCAGATCCAGTTCACCGTGACGATGACAAGCCCCAGCATAAAGGCCCAGGCGACGTTGTTATGCACCCATTTCGAGGCGATCGCGAGGGTCGAAAACGCCTGATGTCCAAAGGCGGGGATCAGCACCATACGGCCGAAGAGCGATATCAGACCGGTTAGCGCCAGCAGCAGAAAGGACCCCGCGAAAAGCCAGTGGCCGAAGCGTTCAAAGCCGGTGAAACGCAGCAGCTTGCGCCCGGTTTTCCGGCCCTCGATACGGATGCGGCCCCGGATCAGGTAGAACAGCGCCAACACGACAAGCGTGCCGCCAAGCAGCCAGGCGCCATAGGTTGCCAGCGGGCCACGGCGGAATTCCAGCCACCACATGCCGCCGTCCTGTATCAGCACGTTCGAGGCAGGACCGTTATTCGAAACGGTCACATCCGCGCTGCCATAGCGGATCGCCCGGTACATCTCGGAATCCGAGGCGCCACCAAGCGTCCCAAGCTGGTTGGCGATGCCCGCCGCGTTATCGGCGCTGCCGGTTGCATCGCGGCGGAAACTATCGTCGATTTCCTGACCACGCTGACGGGCGAGGATATCCTCGAGCGTCTGGGCACCGCCGGTTGCGCTGCGGTCAACGGGGGGAGCTGTGGTTTCCTGCGCCTGCGAGATCATCGGCCAGGGTGTCAGCACCATTGCAAGGATGACAAGAAAACAGCGCAGATAGGACATTGAAACCTCCCCGTAATCAATTGCCTCAAACCTAGCTCTTTCCGGGGGATTTGCAAAGAAAATGCGGATGAAAGTCAGGTTTATCCCGGGATGTGGGGTAAGGTTTTCAATCCGGAAATCTTAACATTTACAGTCTCATGTTAAGGAAGGTTAATGTGCTGGTGGAAGGTGGGCGCTTGGCCGGACAGTTACAGTTTCCTGACAGAACCGAGCAAGCCCTCCCTCATTCCAAGTCTTGGGGTGCCCGGGCCGGTCGGGAAACCGGCCCGGTGGCGTCGCTTAGTAGTAATAGTCGTAGCGCACGGTATCCACGGCGCTTTCCACCTCGGCCAGCACAGCGTCGAGAACGGTGACCATATTGTTGTTAAAAGTGATGACGACATCATTGCCGTCCTGGGTGAATTCCAGCTCCATATTGCGGCGGAATTCGGTGAAAAGCAGCGTGTCTCCCTCTTCGAAATCCATGATCGTGTGCGCGATCGTCAGGTCGTCCTCGCCGAATTTCTTGAAGATGAAGGTGTCGTTGCCGCTGCCGCCGGTCAGGGCATTGCTGGCATTGTCGGAAATCAGGGTGTCGTTCTTGGCGCCGCCATCCATGATGTTGTCACCACGCCCGCCGACGATCCAGTCGCGCCCGGCACCGCCGGACATATGGTCGTCACCGCCGCCGCCATAAAGGTTGTCGCGCCCGGCATTTCCGAACATCCGGTCGCTGCCCTTGCCGCCGTAAAGATAGTCGCCACCATCGCCGCCGCGTATCCGGTCATTGTTGTCGCCCCCGTACAGGCTGTCGTAGCCCGCCATGCCAAACAGCTTGTCCCGCCCGTCATAGCCTTGAAAGTAGTCGGATTCATCGGTGCCGTTGAACGTGTCGTTTCCGCTGAAGACTTCGACCTGATATCCTGAACCGCCGTTCAGCAAGGCCCAGATCCGGCTTGCGTCGCCATTGATACCGGTGATCTCCATCAGGTCTTCGCCATCAACGCTTACCGTGATCGAAGAAATCGTGCCCGAAACGGTCGCAAGATCGCCATAGGTAAAGCTGCCCGCGATGGTGACATCCGCGATCTCGTCCCCGCCATAGGGCGGATAGGGGTAGTAGGGGTCATAGAACTGGTAGGCGTAGAGAGTCGTCACGCCGACAATCGTCGTCGCATCGGCGCTGACCGCGCCATCGACTCGCAGGGCATCCAGCAGGTTGTAATAGGTCGAATTGCCCGACCCGACAGGAAAAAAGGTAACGGTAGCCATGAGGATTACCTCGTGAAAGGGGATGAAGGAAAATAGAAATCAGGAAATCGGATAACGGGAATTTTACCCTAACCCCGCCGTCCCGGACAATGCGCCATTTCGATGCGCGCGCGGCTGAGTTGTGACAGGCGGATGCGGATCAGATGCAAAAAGCCCCGGCACAGGGCCGGGGCTTTGCGTTTAGTCATAAATCAAAGGGGCTTAGTTGCCCTTTTGGTCATAGGCTGTGCCCCAGCCCCATGCGCCCGAGCCAAAGCCGCGTGCCACGACGCGTTCGCGGTAGATTGCCGAAACTGTGTCGCCATCGCCTGCAAGCAGTGCCTTGGTCGAACACATCTCGGCGCAGATCGGCAGTTTGCCCTCGGCGATCCGGTTGCGCCCGTATTTGGCGAATTCGGCTGCCGAGTTGTTTTCCTCGGGGCCGCCGGCGCAGAAGGTGCATTTGTCCATCTTGCCGCGCGATCCGAAATTGCCCGCCTGCGGGTATTGCGGCGCGCCAAAGGGGCAGGCGTAAAAGCAATAGCCACAGCCGATGCAGAGATCCTTGGAATGCAGGACGATGCCTTCCTCGTTCTGGTAGAAACAGTCCACCGGGCAGACCGCCATGCAGGGCGCGTCCGAGCAATGCATGCAGGCAACCGAGATCGAGCGTTCGCCCGGATCGCCGTCATTAATTGTCACCACCCGGCGGCGGTTGATGCCCCAGGGCACTTCGTGTTCGTTCTTGCATGCGGTGACGCAGGCATTGCACTCGATGCAGCGTTCGGCATCGCAGAGAAATTTTGCTCTAGCCATATCGTTCTCCTCCTTACGCTGCCCAGATCTTGCAGAGAGTCGCCTTGGTCTCTTGCATCTGGGTCACCGAGTCATAGCCATAGGTCTGCGCGACGTTGGTACTTTCGCCCAGAACATAAGGGTCCGCGCCATCCGGGTACTTGTCCCGCAGGTCGACACCCTCGAAATGGCCGCCAAAGTGGAAGGGCATAAAGGCTACGCCCGCGCCTACCCGGTTGGTGACCATCGCCATCACCTTGACCTTGCCGCCTTCCGGGCCTTCGACCCAGACCTGCGTGCCGTCCCGGACCCCAAGGTTGTTGGCGTCGCGGGTATTGATCTCGACAAACATGTCCTGCTGCAATTCCGCCAGCCACGGGTTGGACCGTGTCTCGTCCCCGCCGCCTTCGTATTCGACCAGACGACCCGAGGTCAGGATGATCGGATATTCTTCGGAAAAGTCGTTCTTCTGGATCGACTCGTACATGGTCGGCAGACGGTAGAACTTGCGGTCTTCGTAGGTCGGGTAATCCGCCACCAGATCGCGCCGGTTCGAATAAAGCGGCTCGCGGTGGACAGGCACCGGATCGGGGAAGGTCCAGACCACGGCTCGGGCCTTGGCATTGCCAAAGGGCGCGCAGCCATGGGCAATCGCAACCCGCTGGATACCGCCCGAGAGGTCGGTCTTCCAGTTGATCGCGGCGACCTTCTCGTCATAGTCGGACGGGAAGGGGGACATCGACTGTTCGCCGACCTCCTCGTTCGAGGCCTGATCGCCGCTGGGCGAGGTGGTGCCATCGTCGCCGTCATCGCTTTCGCCGACCGTGGCATCAAGCCCCTCGAAACCGACGATGCCGCCCATGACGATCTTTTCCTCGCGGGTCAGATCGCCGTCCCAGCCCAGATCCATCAGCATCTGGTAGGTGAACTCGGGATAGCCGTCCTGGATTTCCGATCCGACCGAATAAACACCTTCGGCCAGCAGGTTTTCACCATCGCGTTCCACCCCGAAACGGGCGCGGAAGGTCAGGCCGCCTTCGGCCACAGGTTTCGACATGTCGTAAAGGTTCGGCGTGCCGGGGTGGTTGATCTCGGCCGTGCCCCAGCAGGGCCATGGCAGACCGTAATAGTCGCCATCGGCAGGACCGCCGACCGCCTGCAGCGTGGTGCGGTCAAAGGTCTGCTGGTTCTCCATGTGCATCTTGAGCCGTTCAGGCGTCTGCCCGGTATAGCCGATGGTCCACATGCCCTTGTTGATCTCGCGCAGCGTGCTTTCGACGTTGGGCGTGTTCGCATCGTCCATCTCGATGTTGCGGAACAGGCGGTCGGCAAAGCCGAACTTGTTCGCGAACAGGCCGATGATCTCATGGTCAGGCTTGGATTCGAACAGCGGCTGTACCACCTGTTCGCGCCACTGAAGCGACCGGTTCGAAGCAGTCACCGAGCCACGCGTTTCGAACTGGGTCGCGGCCGGCAGCAGATAGACGCCATCGGTGCGGTCGTTCATCACGGCGGAAACGGTCGGATAGGGATCGATCACGACAAGCATGTCGAGCTTTTCCATCGCCGTCTTCATTTCCTTCATCCGCGTCTGCGAGTTCGGCGCGTGACCCCAAAGGACCATCGCCCGGACCGGGTTCGGCTGATCTGTGTTGGCCGGATCTTCCAGCACGCCGTCGATCCAGCGGCTGACCGGGATGCCGGTCAGGGTGCACAGGTTCTGATCCTCGCCACCCTCGCCCTTGACGGTGGCGAACTGGCCTTTCAGCCAGTCCAGGTCTTCGCCCCAGACGCGTGCCCAATGCGCCCAGGCGCCATCGGACAGCCCGTAATAGCCGGGCAGGGTGTGCGACAACACACCAAGGTCGGTTGCGCCCTGCACGTTGTCATGGCCGCGGAAGATATTGGTGCCGCCGCCTGCGGTGCCCATATTCCCCAGCGCCAGCTGCAGGATGCAATAGGCGCGAGTGTTGTTGTTGCCCGTCGTGTGCTGGGTGCCGCCCATGCACCAGATCACCGTGCCGGGGCGGTTGTTCGCCAGCGTCCGCGCCACGCGCTTGAGCTGGCTGCCGGGTACGCCGGTCACGCGCTCGGTTTCCTCGGGCGTCCATTTTTTCACCTCGTCGCGGATCTGGTCCATGCCCCAGACACGGGTGCGGATGAATTCCTTGTCCTCCCATCCGTTCTCGAAAAGATGCCAGAGGATGCCCCAGACCAGCGCCACGTCGCTGCCCGGGCGCAACCGGACGAATTCGTCCGCATGGGCCGCCGTACGCGTGAAACGCGGATCGCAGACGATCAGCGGCGCGTTGTTCTGCTCTTTCGCCTTCAGCAGGTGCTGGAGCGAGACCGGATGCGCCTCGGCGGGGTTGCCGCCAATGATGAAGATCGCCTTGGAGTTATGGATATCGTTGTAGCTGTTGGTCATGGCGCCGTAGCCCCATGTGTTCGCCACCCCCGCAACGGTGGTGGAGTGGCAGATCCGCGCCTGGTGGTCGACGTTGTTCGTGCCCCAGTAGGCGGCGAACTTGCGGAAGAGGTAGGCCTGTTCATTGGAATGCTTGGCCGAGCCGAGCCAGTAGACGCTGTCGGGACCGCTCTCCTCGCGGATCACGTTCATCTGGTCGCCGATCTCGTTGATCGCGTCTTCCCAGCTGATCCGGGTCCATTCGCCGCCGACTTTCTTCATCGGATACTTGAGCCGCCGCTCGCCATGGGCGTGCTCGCGCACCGATGCGCCTTTCGCGCAATGGGCGCCAAGGTTGAACGGGCTGTCCCAGCCGGGTTCCTGTCCGGTCCAGACGCCGTTTTCGACCTCGGCAATCACCGTGCAGCCGACCGAGCAATGGGTGCAGACCGATTTGATGGTTTCAACCGCCGTCTGTGCCGCAGATTGCGCCGTGGCGCGGGTGACTGTACCGCCGGTTGCGCCGACCGCGGCGAGGCCACCGATGGCCAGCCCCGAGCCGCGCAGAAAGGCGCGGCGGTCAACAGTACTTTCCCCGACACGGGAAAGAACACTTGTCCGCTGCGGGCGTCGCGCCACCCCATTGGTCTTTTTCCTCAGCATCTTCTTGTCCTCCAAAGCTCGCCGTTTCGCTCGGCTGGCATGGTTCCTGTTCTTCTCCTCCCGCGTGATGGCCAAACCAAGCCACTGCGGGGGCGATCTCCGTCACCGATCATCCGCGACACCAGTCGCTGGCGCCTCGGTGCCCGTCATGAAACTAGAAGCGGGCGCTTTCGTAATAGGCCCGGGTATGTTCGGTATCCTGTAGCCGCGTCTCGTTGACGGGGGCTTCGGCGGCCTGTGCCTCGGTCCCGCTCATCGCGGCGGCAGCCACGGCGGCAGGGGCCGCAGTTCCGGCAAGTTTCAGAAAATCGCGGCGGCTTGCACCGTCTTCGTTTTTCTTGGTCATCGGGGTCTCCTCCCTTCCTTTTCTTCTTCCTTTATCCCGCCCCGTTCATCGTGGCAGGTACCGCGCCGGTCAGGCTGCGGCCATGCGGAAACCTTCTTTTTCGATTTCCATGTAATTGCGTCCGATTGCCCCGACCGAGGCGTAAAACACCGAATTCTTCGCTGCTTCGAGATCGGCAAAGAAATGCGCGGCCCAGGGGCCGATGTGCCGATTCCAGAATTCCTGCTGTGTCGCGAGGCCTGCCGGCTGACCAAAGCGACCGGCGATCATGCCGCCCATCATCTCCATCAGCGAGGCGATGTTGTCTTCGGGTTCATAAACGTTCGGGGCGCGGGTGATGCCGCGCGCCGCCATGTCTGACCGCAACTGGGCCAGGGGTTTTTCGTTCAGGAACCCGGTCAGGTAATAACTGGCGTACGGGAGCAGTTCGCCGCGCCCGAGCCCGATGAACAGCGCGTTGAACTCCCGTTCCGCCGCGGCGGGCTTGGTCACGTGGGCGACCCGCGCCAGCCCGCTGATGGACTGGCCAAGCGCGGTGTCATCGCCCGAAAGCGCCGCCGTCCGCGTCAGGACCGTCTGAGATGGAGGACGGGCAAGCAATAGCCCGAGAAAATCGTAAAGATCGGCGCGCATCCGGTCTTCTTCTGGGATTTCAATCATTTCAGACGTGTCGTTCATGCGCTTTCCACCCAGGTATCCTGTGGCGTCGCTTCAGTAAAACGGAACCGCATGCGCCGGGGGCGTCGGTCTTCGACAACCTCTGCCGGTCGCGCCGTGGTCTCGGCTTGTACCGCTGGTGCTGGTTCGGGTTCGGCTTCGGTCTCTGCCACCAGTTCTTCAGGCGTCTCTTCGATCTCTTCCACGTCAGCGTCGCGCGCCATCGCCTTGATATGCGACAACATTCCCTTGCCGACCTGATAGGTCGTCTGCAGATTTTCGACTACCGTGGCGCTGTCGGTGAAATCCTCGCCGTATTCGACAAGGCCGTCTACATTCGCCAGCACCGGATTGACTTTCCACAACCGGCGCAGGGCCATGCGCCGCAGATGCTCCGGCACGGCCTTGGCCATGAAGGCGCGGATATCGTCGCCCGCTTGCAGGGTTTCCGGGTGGGGCAGGTCCAGTTCCGCCAGCAGGGTGGCGTCGTCCTTTTCGGCTACCACACCCTCGCGGATCTGCGCCTCGGTCATTACTTGCGCAGCACTTTCCTCGGCCCTGACGGCTGCCTTTCGGCGGCTCCAGAAATCTTTCCGCTCGGTCATGGCATCATCCTTCGCGGCGCGCGATACACATCGGAAACCTGCCGGATGCGCGCATCGCCCTTTCCGTCTTCGGTCAGGTCCACGCGTTTTTTATCGCGCCGACGCTTAACAAAAGCTTCATCTTCGTGATGCTCCTGCGCAAAGCGGCGCACCCACGCGGCCAGACCGTCAGGCATCGCCACCTTTTCGACGATATCCTCGCCGTTATCCGCGTAATCCTGCCCCTCATAGGGCGAAGCGGTCACCAGAAGAACCTCCAGCGGCTTGTTGCGATCAGTGCTTTCGCGCAAAACCACGTAGATCGATGGCACCTTGTCCGCGAGGTTCGTGAGGTATGCTTCGGTATCCGTGGCCCAGAGCGTCAGCACCTTTGTTGCCGCGTGATACTCGACCGTTTCGCCATCGCGGCGCAGCTCTGCCCAATCTGCCGGACGCGCGCCCGGCAGCACGGCGACCGCACGCCAGTGCCATTTTGCCCAGCGGGTCACACCAGGCATTCTGCGAATGACGATGCCCAGCGGCATCTCCGCGCGAATGGTCGTCGTTTCGATCAAGGCTATGCTTTCGTTGGCTTATGATCTGTGCAACTGGTCCGACTATGTAACTTTTCGTCCCGATGGCCAAGCCTCATTCGCGGAAAGTGATCAGATTTTCTGACCAGTTCGGGGTGGCAGCGGCGGCCCGGATCGCGCTAGTGTCGTCCAGAAGCAGCGTGGCAGGAAAAATGACCGCACAGCGGTACACTGTTCCGCGCTGACCCGAGGGGAGAGCAGGGAATGACAGGCAAGATAATTCTGTGCGATTGCGCGGGAAGTCAGCGTCTTGATGTGGATGCGATCGAGGCAGGCGGGCTGACCTGTTCCCGCGTCCATACGGCGCTTTGTACCCGCGAAATAACCAAGGCGGCACGCTTTCTGATGGAACCTGACATGACCATCGCCTGCGGGCAGGAACAGGCGGTGTTCGAGGATCTCGCGGCAGAGCTCGGCGTCGATGCGCCCGGTTTCGTAGATCTGCGCGACCGCGCAGGCTGGTCCGAAGAGGGCGCAAAGGCCGGGCCGAAAATGGCAGCTCTCGTCGCCGAATCCCAGCTGCCCTCGGCCCGGTCGCAAAGTTTCGATGTGATCAGCGAAGGCGTCTGCCTTGTCACCGGCCCGGCCCGCGCCGCGCTCCCCATGGCCGAGATGCTGGCAGAGTCGCTCGCCGTCACTGTGGTGCTGACCGACGAGGCGGAACCGCCAATGGACCGGCGGTTTGACTGCGTCCGTGGCCGTATCCGGCGTCTGAGCGGCGCTCTGGGGGGTTTCAGGGTGGAAATCGATGGTTTCCAAGAACTTGAGCCGGGCGGGCGTGGCGAATTCACCTTTGCCCCGCCCCGCGACGGGGCGGAATCGGAATGCGATATCGTCATCGACGTGACAGGCGATACGCCCCTCGTCCCCGCGCCGCAGAAACGCGACGGCTATCTGCGGGCCGATCCGCATGATCCGCTGGCGCTGTCGCGTTTGGCTTTCGATGCGGTGCAACTTGTCGGGACTTTTGAAAAACCGCTTTACGTGCGGCTCGACCAATCGCTTTGCGCCCATTCCCGCGCTGGCCAGACCGGCTGCTCCAACTGCCTTGATATCTGCCCGACGGGGGCAATCCTGCCCGATGGCGATCACGTGGCGATCGATCCGTCAATCTGCGCGGGTTGTGGTGCCTGCGCGGCCCTGTGCCCCTCGACGGCGATCACCTATGACGACCCGCCGCTCTCGAATCTTGTCTCGCGTCTTCAGGTGCTTGCGGGCACCTATTCATCTGCGGCAGACAATGCGCCCCGGCTCTTCGTGCATGAAAAACACGGGGCCGAGATGATCCGCCTTGCGGCGCGTTTCGGCCGCGGGCTTCCGGCGGATGTCATCCCGTTTGAGCTCGAGGTGATCTCGGGCTTTGGTCATGCCGAGATGCTGGCGGCGCTGGCACTCGGGTTCAGCGATGTCACCATCCTGCTTGCCCCGACAACTGAACGCGACGCCCTGAGGCGCGAAAGCGCGCTTTGCGAGGCCATTGCGGGTTCTGGCCGCGTCACGCTGCTCGACGAAAGCGACCCTGACCGGATGAGCGACGCGCTCTACGCCGCTGAAAAACAGGCAAATATCGGCAAACCCATCCTGCCGCTTGGCAATCGTCGCCAGGTCGCCAGGCTCTCGGCGCAGGCGTTGAATCGCAGCGCCGAGGCACCGCTGCCCCTGCCGGAAAACGCGCCCTATGGCGCGGTGCTGGTGGATACGGATGCCTGCACACTTTGCCTTAGCTGCGTATCGCTGTGCCCGTCCGGGGCGCTGATGGACAACCCCGACATGCCGCAGCTCCGGTTTCAGGAGGATGCCTGCCTGCAATGTGGCCTCTGCCGCAACATCTGCCCCGAGGATGCGATCACGCTCGAACCCCGTCTGGACCTGAGCGAAGCCGCGCTGACTCAGAAAATCCTGAACGAGGAAGAACCTTTTGCCTGCATCGAATGCGGATCGCTATTTGGCGTGAAATCCACCATCGAGCGGGTGATGGAAAAGCTCTCGGGCACCCATCCGATGTTTGCCACGACGGCGCAGGCGCGGATGATCCAGATGTGCGACAATTGCCGGGTGAACGCGCAATTCCACAGCGATGACAATCCGTTCAAGGGCAAGGAACGGCCACGGCCGCGCACCACGGACGATTATCTGAACGCGCGCCGGGATCACTAAACCAACTGGGGGCTGGCGGAGGCTGCGCCTCTCAGGCAGAACGTACCTGATCACGATAAAGGAGAACGGGTGATGAGCGACGATTTCAACATGTCGATGCGCAAGTTCCTGAAACAGGTTGGCGTGACTAGCCAGCAGGCCATCGAGGAAGGGCTGCGCAAAAAGGATGCCAAGCCGGGTGACAGTTTCACGGCCAAGGTGGTGCTGACGGTTGACGGGCTCGATGTCCATCACGAGGTCACCGGGACGATCAAAGGGAACGAGTAAGACATGGCAAGCCGGGACGCGGTTCTCGCGGAACTGAAGAATATCAAGGATCCGGTCAGCGGCAGTGACATCGTCGCCGCCGGTATCGTGCGGGCGTTGAATGTCGAGGACGGGCAGGTGCGTTTCGTGCTGGAAATCGACCCGGCCCGGGCCGAGGCAATGGAACCGGTGCGCGCCGAGGCCGAAGCCCGCGTCAAGGCATTGCCCGGGGTCGAAAAGGCCTCGGTCATGATGACGGCCCATAGCCAGAAGGCGCCGCCCGAGCTGAAACCCAAGCCCAAGCCTTCGGCGACACCGCCGCAGCGGGTGGCCGGGGTGGATCACATCATCGCCATCGCCAGCGGCAAGGGCGGGGTGGGCAAATCCACCGTCGCCGCGAACCTCGCCGTGGCGCTGGCCGCCGAAGGCCGCCGCGTCGGGCTGCTCGATGCCGACGTCTACGGACCGTCCCAACCCCGCATGCTGGGGGTGAGCGGCCGTCCCGCGTCGCCCGATGGAAAGATCATCCTGCCGCTGCGCAACCATGGCGTCACCATGATGTCGATGGGCCTGATGACTAACGAGGATCAGGCGGTGGTCTGGCGCGGGCCGATGCTGATGGGCGCGCTGCAGCAGATGATGAACCAGGTGCAATGGGGTGCCCTCGACATCCTGATCATCGACCTGCCGCCCGGCACCGGGGACGTGCAGCTGACCCTCAGCCAGAAGTTTGAGATCGACGGCGCGATCATCGTCTCGACACCGCAGGACGTCGCGCTGCTGGATGCGCGCAAAGGGATCGACATGTTCCGCCAGCTCAAGACGCCGATCCTTGGCATGATCGAGAACATGAGCACGCATATCTGCTCGAACTGCGGGCATGAGGAACACGTCTTTGGTCATGGAGGCGTCAAGGCCGAGGCTGAAAAGCTGGGCGTGCCGCTGCTCGCGGAAATCCCGTTGCATCTTGATATCCGCACTGCTGCCGACAGCGGCGCACCGATCGTGGCGACCAGCCCCGACAGTGCGCAGGCCGCAGCATTCCGCGTCGTGGCACGGGATTTGGTGGCGCGGGGCCTCGCGTGAACCAAGGGCTCAGCCTGCCGCCGCTGCTGGTGGGCGAGCCCGCTTCGGGCGCCGACCCGATGGTGCGCGCCCGCGCTTTGGCGGCACAAGGCTGCGATGGCGGCACGCTGGTCCATGACATCCAGCCCGACCGGCTGCGCGCGGCGCTGATCGTCGCGCCAGAGGTGCCGCTTGCCGATGCCATGGCGATGCTGCCGATCTGCGCGGTCGGGTTCCAGAACGCGCTTGGCGCATTGGCCCCGCCCGAAGTGGCGGTGCATCTGACATGGGCGGGTGACATTCTGGTCAATGGCGCGTGTTGCGGCGCGTTCCGGGTCGCGGGGGCGACGCAGGACCCCAATGCCGTGCCCGACTGGCTGATCGTCGGGCTCGATCTGACCATTCAACTGGGTGCCGATGATCCCGGCCTCTCCCCCGACAAGACTTCGCTCTACGAAGAAGGCTGCGCCGATATCGATCCGGTCCTCCTCTGCGAGGCATGGGCCCGTCATACGCTGGTCTGGATCAATCGCTGGACGGAGGAAGGCAACGCGCCGGTTCATGCCGACTGGGTGCCGCTGCTGGAAGGCGTCGGCAAGCCGGTCACGCAGGGCGGCTATCAGGGGGAATTTCTTGGCGTGGACGAAAAATTCGGCATGTTGATCCGCGACGATGAAACCACGCAACTGCTGCCGCTGACGACACTGCTGGAGACAGATACATGAAACTGGCCCGCGCCATTCATTTCGACGAAAGCGACATGAACGTCTTTCACGCCCCGGCCCGGACCGGGGAATGGTGCATCTCGGGCGGGTTCGAGTTTTCCAACTGGGGCGAGGCCGATCTGACCGGCAAGGCGCGTCAGGCCTTTGCAAATGGCTGGCTCGGGCTCGAGACCTTTGGCCGGGTAACCTTTGTCGCCGTCACCCAGATCCAGCCCGAGGAAATGGCGAGGCTCGAAGAGGCGCTAGCCCGGCATTTCGTCGAACTCTATGGCGCGCCGTCAAGGGAAGCTGCCCTGATGGTTGCGCGCGATGAACTGGCACATATGGCCGATCTGTGCTCTGAGCACGATCCGAATACGTTGCTTACTGTCGCGCGTGAGCTGGACGATGACGGCGTGCGCGAAGCCTATCGCACGATCACCGCAAGAGGGGCCGAGATCGACCTGCTCGCGGTGCATGGCTCGCTCGACGATTAATCCTCGCGCAGGAATCCGCCGTATTTGCCGCGCTTGTAAAGCAGACCCAGCCCCGGGCGGTGCCACGCCCGTTCGACCTGACCGACGACAATGGAATGATCGCCCCCGTCATGAACATCGCGCCGAAGACAGTCGAACCGCGCAAGGCAACCTGACAGGATCGGCAGGTCGTTTTCGCCCTGATGCCAGTTGACGCCGGAAAAATCGTCGCCGGTGCGGGCGAAATGCGTCGCGATCTCTTTCTGGTCCTCGGCGATGATATGGATCACGTAATGCTTTGCCGCCGTAAAGACCGCATGGCGCTTGGACGATTTAGCCGGGCACCAGAGTACCAGCGGCGGATCGAGCGATACCGAGGCAAAGGAATTGGCCGTCATCGCGACAGGCCCGGTTTCCGTCATGGTGGTGACAACGGTCACACCCGTGCCAAAGGCGCTTAGCGCCTCGCGATAGGCAGCCTCGGTCTCGGGGCCGGGAACAAAGTCGGGTTGGGCCATGACGGCGGGCTGCCTGCATTACAAAAGTACCGCCCGGAGGTGCCATGCCTACGCGCCATTGTCCACCTCCCCCGTCGCTTTTCATCAACGGTGGAACCTCGCCGCAGGTTCCGAGTTGATTGGGACAGGAAGCAAGCGGGGTGTGTGATCCCGCAGTTTCATCTGAAGAAGTGAAAGGTAAGAATATGTTCAATAAGGTACTTATCCCCGCTATCGGTCTTTCGGCTGCACTGCTCGCAGGCACGTCTGCGCTGGCACAAGACAACGACCACACCGAAATAGGCTCGCTGAGCTGTGATGTGGGCGACGGCACCGGCTATGTGTTCGGGTCCTCGAAGGAGCTCGACTGCACCTTTAACCCGGTTGATGAAGGTGCCGAAGACGAACATTACATCGGCAGGATCAACCGGTATGGCATCGACATCGGTAAGACCCAGAATGGCGTCATGAGCTGGCTGGTGCTCGCCCCGACCGAAGATTACGGCAAAGGTGCCCTGACCGGTTCCTACGGTGGTGTCTCGGCCGAAGCGACGGTCGGTATCGGCGCTGGCGCAAACGTCCTGATTGGCGGTTCGGACGAAACCATCGCTCTGCAGCCGATCAGCGTGAATGCGCAGAACGGTCTGAACCTCGCAGTGGGTATCGCCGATCTGACATTGGAACATCACGAGATGTAAGCCAGGTTCGAATACCTGCACTGACGGATTTTTTCCAACGACCGGTCGCTTGCGGCCGGTCGTTTTCATTGGCGCCCCTAATTTTCATTGGCGCCCCTAATTCTAAATTTTCCCGCGCAAATAGCGCTGATTTTAACACTTTTTGACCTTCAATCTGTCGCGGACGGGCATTGCGTGACGCAACCGGAAAAGAGCCGCTGAACATGTCTTCGAATAGTGCCGGGCATGACAGATCAATTGCACAACGCCCCGAACTGGACCTATCTGCTACGCGAATTCGACGCGCTATACCGTTATGGCTCGGCGGGCGGTAGCCGTCCTGTGCGCAGCCATCGCAAACGGGTGCGGGAGAAGATCGCCGGCCTCCTTGAAAGGGATCCGCCGTTTTGTCATCGCGAACCGGAATCCAAGCCGGTGGTGGAACACCTTGGCCGTGCTTTCGACCTTGGCGAAAACACTGTCATGCGGGGGCTGAGCAGGGCGCTGTCCCGGGTTTCGCACCAGCTGACATGGGAATACGGCTATGAACGTCTGCCCAAAACGCTGGAAAAGAAATACGCCTATTGCGAAGTGGTTGGACCCAAGGGGCCGATCGTCAGCGATACGCTGATCCTCGGCTTTGTTCTCTTTGCGCCGAAAACGACCTATCCACAGCACAGCCACCAGGAGATCGAGGAAAGCTATATTTCGATCGCCGGCGCGTGGTCGGAAAACGACACGGCTGTCTATGCACCGGGGTCGCTGATCCTGAATCGCACGGACGAAAAGCACCGGATCACCACCGGCGAATACGATCCCTGCCTGCTGGCCTATGCCTGGGTCGGTCCGGCAGAACGTCTGTCAGCGCCGGGCATGAAGTTCTCGCCGACGCGCAAGACCGCCGGAAAATAGCTGGCATTAGGGAAAAGGCCGCGCCAGGCAAGGCGCGGCCATCCATTCAGGAAATCACGTCGGCCGTCAGCGACTGCACCGTACCCGCCACGTCCTTGATCGGTTTCATCGCATCGACTTCCTGCAGCACGCCACGGTCGCGGTAATATCCGATCAGCGGTGCGGTCTGGGCGTGGTAGGCCTCAAGCCTGCTTGCCACGGTTTCCGCCTTGTCATCCGCGCGGCGCTTCATCTCGGTGCCGCCGCATTCGTCGCAGACTCCATCGACCTCGGGCGTCTTGAAGCTGTCGTGATAGCCTTCACCGCAGTTCGCGCAGGTGTAACGGCCCGAAATCCGCTCGACCATCGCCGCATCGTCCACCTCAAGGCTGATCGCCGCGTCGATCTTCTGTCCGGTCTCCGCCAGCAGATGATCAAGCGCTTCGGCCTGCATCGTGGTGCGCGGAAACCCGTCAAGGATCACCCCGCGCGACACGTCCGGCGCTTTAAGCCGGTCGCGCAGGATATTGATGACGATCTCATCCGACACAAGCTCCCCGGCTTCCATCACGGCTTTGGCGGCCTTGCCCGCCTCGGTCCCTTGGGCCACGGCTTCGCGCAGCAGGTCGCCGGTCGATAGCTGCACAAGGCCGAAACGGTCTTCCAGCATGCGGGCCTGCGTGCCCTTGCCGGCGCCCGGAGGCCCCAGCAGAATCAGAACGGCGGGGCGGGTCAGGGTTGCTGTATCCATCCGGCCTATCCCTTGTTCGGTCGGTTTTCGATCAGGTCATCGACCACCGCCGGATCGGCCAGTGTCGAGGTATCCCCAAGCGAGCCGAAATCGTTTTCCGCGATCTTGCGAAGGATGCGCCGCATGATCTTGCCCGAGCGCGTCTTGGGCAGGCCCGGCGCCCATTGCAGCACGTCCGGACTCGCAATCGGGCCGATCTCCTGACGGACCCAGTTGCGCAGTTCCACGCGCAGCTCGTCCGAAGGTTCGACCCCGTTCATCAGCGTCACGTAGCAATAGATGCCCTGACCCTTGATGTCATGCGGGTATCCGACCACCGCCGCCTCGGCGACTTTGGAATGGGCGACAAGCGCGGATTCGACCTCGGCCGTGCCCATCCGGTGCCCCGAGACGTTGATCACGTCATCGACCCGGCCGGTGATCCAGTAATCGCCGTCCTCGTCGCGTTTGCAGCCGTCGCCCGAGAAGTAATAGCCTTTGTAATCCGCGAAATAGGTCTTTTCGAACCGCTCATGATCGCCCCAGACCGTGCGCATCTGTCCGGGCCAGCTGTCGCGGATCGCAAGAACGCCCTCGACCCCGTTGCCCTCGACGATTTCGCCACTGGTCGGGTCCAGCACCACGGGCTGCACGCCAAAGAACGGTCGCTGCGCCGCGCCGGGTTTCAGCGCATGGGCGCCGGGCAGGGGGGTCATCATGTGGCCACCGGTTTCGGTCTGCCACCACGTATCGACAATCGGGCAGCGCCCGTCACCGACCACATTGTAATACCAGTTCCATGCCTCGGGGTTGATCGGCTCGCCCACGGTGCCAAGAATGCGCAGCGAGGACCGGTCGCATTTCGTCACATAGTCATTGCCCTGACCCATCAGCGCCCGTAGTGCGGTGGGGGCGGTGTAAAACTGG
The DNA here is from genome assembly GCF_052826185.1 of Heliomarina sp. Taxonomy (NCBI): domain Bacteria; kingdom Pseudomonadati; phylum Pseudomonadota; class Alphaproteobacteria; order Rhodobacterales; family Roseobacteraceae; genus Heliomarina; species Heliomarina sp. The sequence continues at coordinate 848,395 of NZ_JBRBUI010000054.1, forward strand.
TTGATCTTGTGCTTTTCGATCACCTGCCAGAACCGTGAGGCATCCGGATAGGTCGGCACGCCTTCGAACATCACCGTGGTCGCTCCATTGGCGAGCGGGCCGTAGACGATATAGGTATGGCCGGTGACCCAGCCCACATCGGCACCGCACCAGTAGATATCACCGTCATGGTAATCGAACGTCGTCTCATGGGTCAGCGCGGCATAAACGAGGTAACCGCCAGTCGTGTGCACCACGCCCTTGGGTTGCCCGGTCGAGCCGGAGGTATAGAGGATGAACAGCGGATCTTCGGCGTTCATCTCTTCTGGCGGGCAGTCGGCCGAGACCTTCTCGACCTCTTCATGGTACCAGAAATCCAGGTCCGAGCGGAAAGCGATCTGCTGCCCGGTGCGGCGGACGACCAGGCATTTCACATCGTCGAAGTCGTTGCGCAGCGCCTGGTTCACGTTGTCCTTGAGGTTGGTCACCCGGCCGCCACGCGGCGCGCCATCAGATGTGATAACCAGCTTGGCGTCGCAGCCATTCACCCGCGCGCCAAGCGCATCCGGCGAAAAACCTGCGAAAACAATGGAATGGATCGCGCCAATCCGTGCGCAGGCCAGCATCGCATAGGCGGCCTCGGGGATCATCGGCAGGTAAAGCACAACCCGGTCGCCCTTGCCGACACCCAGCGATTTCAGCACGTTGGCCATCTTGCCGACATGCTCGTGCAGCTCCCGGTAAGAGATATGCAGCGCCTCGTCCTTGGGATCGTCGGGCTCCCAGATGATCGCGGTCTGATCGCCGCGCGTCTCAAGATGCCGGTCGACGCAGTTGGCCGATACGTTCAGCGCGCCATCGGCGAACCAGTTGATCTTGACCTGACCCAGCGTGAAATCGATGTCTTTGACCGTGCTGAATGGCTTGATCCAGTCGATCCGCTGTGCCTGCTCGCGCCAGAAGACATCCGGATCCTCGACCGAGGCCTTGTACATGGCGTCATATTTGTCCGCATCCACATGAGCTTTGGCGACGATCTCGTCGGACGGTGGATAGGTCGTGGACTTCGTTTGTTCGGCTTGGATTGTATCGCTCATTCAAAGCTCCTCCCTTTGGCTGTCGCGTTTTCCGGCCAGCAATCTTCGTGTGATCCTGCCTTCGTGTGATCCTGCGCGCCCGCGCGGGCTGCGCCGTCTCCCCTCGCGGGGATCATAAGCCTGCTTGGAAAAGAATGGAATAAGCGGCGGTTCTGAAACGATTTGTCAGTAAAGGATTTTTTTCTGCAGTGCAGTATTTGTAAACTTTTTGCTAAAATTTCGTTCAATTCCCAATTTTAACAGGGCAAAGGCTGTAAATGAATTCTCCGTTTGCTACGTAAATCCCTGATGCGACAGGGGGCAGGGTCGATCCGCAGGGGTGCGGCATTTCGTGCCCCAAGGTCGGTTGGCCGGGATTCCGCACGCCGCCACGTCAACTCAGCGTCTTAACGCAAGACATTCATCCAACAAAACCCGGTGCTTCGGGCTTGGCAACCGGAGATGTGCAAGCTAGTTTCGCTCGCAAGCGGCATGTGAGATATCTTAGGACCGCGAAAAAGGGAGAAAAATCAATGAACAAGTTCATGACAAGCGCCGTAATGGCGGCGCTGGGTATGGGAATTGCAACCGAAGCGGCCGCGACCGAATGGAATGTGTCGGTCTGGGGCAAGCGTCGCGCCTTTACCGAGCATATCGAAAAGCTCGCGGAACTGGTCAGCGAAAAGACCGATGGCGAGTTCACCATGAACATCAGCTACGGCGGTCTCTCCAAGAACCGCGAAAACCTCGACGGCATCTCGATCGGTGCCTTCGAGATGGCACAGTTCTGTGCCGGTTATCACCCGGACAAGAACCGCCTGATCACCGTGCTCGAACTGCCCTTCCTCGGGGTCGAGAACCTTGAGCAGGAAGTCGCGGTTTCCAACGCGGTCTACGCCAATCAGGCGGTGCAGGACGAAATGGCCCAGTGGAATGCCAAGCTGCTGATGACCTCGCCCATGCCTCAGTACAACATTGTCGGCACCGGCGAGCCTCGCACCACGCTGTCCGAATTCGAAGGCATGCGTATCCGTGCGACCGGCGGTCTTGGCGAAGCCTTTGAAAAAGTCGGCGCGGTGCCGACCTCGGTGACCTCTTCCGAAGCCTATCAGGCGATGGAATCCGGTGTTGTCGACACGGTCGCTTTCGCTCAGCACGCGCACCTGTCCTTTGGCACGATCAACCAGGCTGACTGGTGGACCGCGAACCTTAACCCCGGCACGGTGAACTGCCCGGTGGTGGTCAACATCGACGCCTATGAAATGCTCTCGGACGAAGAGCGCACCGCGCTGGACGAAAGCGTTCCCGAGGCGATTGATTACTATCTCGAAAACTACGGTGAGCTGCTCAAGCGCTGGGATACCGTGCTCGAGGAAAAAGGCGTTGAAAAGGTCATGATCAGCGAAGACGAGCTTGCCGCCTTCCGCGAACAGGCCGCCGATCCGATTGCAGCCGCTTGGGTCGAGGATATCGAAGCGCAGGGCCTGCCGGGTCAAGAGCTTCTCGATCTGGTCAAGGCCGAACTGGCGAAAGCCAAAGGCACCAACTAAACCTCGTCTCCCCGCTCTTGCGAACGGGGGGCTGTGCCTTTAACAGGGCGTCTCCAAATCCAGTACCCGAGTGGTGATGACCTCTCGGGTACATGGCTTTCAACACAGATAATATAAGGGGGCAGAGATATGGCCGGTGGCGCCGCCGTACTTGAAGACTCCAGCCTTTTGAGCCGTCTGGACAGGGCGTTGCTGCCTGTCGAACGGTTCTGCGCCTTGCTGAGCGGTCTCGCAATCTTTTCGCTGATGTTCCTTGCCGCTTATTCGGTGATCAGCCGCAAATTCTTCGGCGCGCCGATGATGGGCTATATCGACTACATCGAAGCGGCGATGCCGATCATCGCGATCATGGGCATTTCCTACGTTCAGCGCGACGGCACCCATATCCGCATGGACATGCTGGTGGGCAACCTCAGCGGCCGGGTGCTCTGGCTGTTCGAGCTGATCTCGGTGATCCTGATCCTCGTGCTGATCGTCGCGCTGACATGGGGGGCATGGGACCATTTCGCGCGTTCCTTCGATTGCTCGCGCCCGTTCTGCAGCCGGGACAGTTCTATCGACATCGGCCTGCCCACGTGGCCCTCGAAACTGGTCGTGCCAATCGCTTTCGCGGTGCTGGTGCTGCGGCTTTTGTTGCAGATCGTCGGCTATGGCCGGGCGTTTATCTATAACATCGACCGCCCCGTCGCGGTGCCCCTCAACCTCAGCGTGGCGGAACAGGCCATGCACGAAGCGGAACTTATGGAAGGGCACGACTGATGGAGCCTATCGATATCGGTCTCTGGACCACCGGCGGGCTGCTGGTCATGGTCCTTCTGGGTATGCGCGTGGCCTTTGCCGCCGGTATGGCCGGATTCGTCGGCCTTGTCTGGCTGCGCTGGAACGGGATGGATTACGACCCCGCACGGTTCGGCAAGGCGCTTGAAATCTCTGTCCGCATCGCCGGTCTGACGCCGCATTCCAAGGTCTCGGCACAGGTGCTCAGCCTGATCCCGGTCTTTATCCTTATCGGCTACCTCGCCTATTACGCGCGTCTTACGACCGCGCTGTTCGAGGCTGCCAAGCGCTGGATCGCATGGGTGCCGGGCGGGCTGGCGGTGTCGACCGTCTTTGCCACGGCCGGTTTTGCCGCCGTTTCGGGCGCCTCCGTCGCCACGGCAGCGGTCTTTGCCCGTATCGCCATCCCGGAAATGCTCAAGGTCGGGTATGACAAGAAATTCGCCGCCGGCGTCGTCGCGGCAGGGGGCACGCTTGCCTCGCTGATCCCACCTTCGGCGATCCTCGTGATCTACGCGATCATCGTGGAACAGGACGTGGGCAAGCTGCTGCTTGCAGGCTTTCTGCCCGGCGTCTTCTCGGCTATCGTCTATGCCGTCCTGATCATCGGCATCGCCGTCACTTTCAAGTCCGTCGGCCCGCCGGTGCGCGGCTTTACTTGGGGGCAGAGGTTCGCCTCACTGCCACCGGCTCTGCCGATCCTTGCCGTGGTCGTGATCATTATCTTCTTTGTCTACAACCCGTTCGGCGATGCCTGGGGCACACCGACCGAGGGCGGGGCCATCGGCGCGTTCATCGTCTTCCTGATGGCGCTCTATCGCGGCATGCGCTGGGGTGAATTGAAGGCGGCGCTGCTGGAAACGGCCAAGCTCACGGTGATGATCTTTACGATCATCTGGGGCGTGCTGATTTATGTGCGCTTCCTTGGCTTTGCCGAATTGCCTGCCGCCTTTGCCGACTGGATCACCTCTCTGCAAATGTCACCGATGCTGATCCTGATCTGCATCCTGCTGGCCTATGCGGTGCTGGGCATGTTCATGGACGCCATCGGAATGCTGCTGCTGACCCTGCCGGTGGTCTATCCGGCGGTCATGGCCCTGAACGGTGGCGAGATGGTTTCGGCGTCTGACAGTGCCTTTGGCATGAACGGCACCATGTGCGCGATCTGGTTCGGGATCCTCGTGGTGAAAATGGCCGAATTCTGCCTGATCACACCGCCCATTGGTCTCAACTGCTTTGTTGTGGCCGGGGTACGCGACGACTTGAGCGTTCAGGATGTTTTCAAGGGTGTGATGCCCTTCTTCCTCGCGGATGCGGTGACAATCGGCTTGCTCGTGGCTTTCCCGGCCATCGTTCTCTATCTGCCAAGTCTCGCCGGTTAATCCGGCGGGGCCGCACCGGAAAAGGGGCAGGGGCCGCGGAACCTTGGTGTTTCGGTAGTGAGCGCCAGACATGAAAAAGGCGTGGAGTGCGATTCAGCCCACGCCTTTTTCAATTCAAAAGTCTGTTCAATTCAATGGATGCGCGCGCCCGCAGCCATCTCCATCGAATGGAACGGGTCGTCCGGTTCCGCCGTCAGCCCTTCAAAGGCGGCGATCCGCATCAGCGCAAGGCCCAGCGATTCCGCCAGCCCGGTCAGCGACGGTGCCATGTCGGCCCGCACGATCAGAGTTGCGATCAGCATCGCATCTTCGCGATCGCCGCGCCCGGCCGCCGCGATGAAATTGGCAAAACAGGCTTCATCCGCGCCAAGGCAGGCGCATTTCAGATCGTGCCGGACAATCGGGCGTCGCGCATGGTGGGCGCAAAGCCGCATGATGTTCTCAAGCGCCTTGAGGGCCTGCCGCCCCTGAACAGCACCCAGCGTCCGGGCGAATTCATTCCAGACCCGGGCCTGCGCATCGGGGCCGCTGTTCCACAGCCGCAGGTAAAGCACCGCCCCGGCTTCGACCGGATCGAGGTCGCCGACATGTCCTACCGCCACGCCGCCCCGGTTACGGGCGCGAGTTTCGGCGGCGCTGCCGCTCAGGTTTTCAGATGTCATTTCGTGAGGATCAGCTTGCCCGCGCGGGTGATCCGCAGCGTGTAAAGCTGGTCGTCCAGCCGGATATGGGCCAGCGATCCGCCATCGGTCAGCTCTGCCGCATCATGAACGGGAAGAGGGGCAACACCGTATTGCGTGTCGCGCGTCTGGGTTTGCGTATGCATCGTTTCATGCTCCTGCTTTTGCGGTATCGGGCTGACCCAGGAGCAAGCCCGGGATGGCTGGACATGTTTAAAATCTGACTTTTTTAGTCGGGTTAGTCAAGCCACTCTTTTCGCAGAGAATCGAGAAATCCCGTGAAATGCGAAACCTTGCCGAAACCGGGCTTACTGCCGCGGCAATTGGCCTCGCCAAACCCAACCGGTAGAGCGCTTTGCACAAAGCTCGGGCGAATTACGCAATTGGCCGCCTCTGCGCTGGCACCCGACGGGGATATTCTTGCAGGTAAAATTATTTTCCCATATGTCCGGATTGACCGCGCTGCTGCGCGACAGAATGGAGAACACCATGTGTGGTATTGTCGGGCTCTTCCTGAAACAGGAAAATCTGCGCCCCCGGCTTGGCGACATGCTGACGGATATGCTGATAACGATGACCGATCGCGGCCCCGACTCTGCCGGAATCGCGATCTATGGCGATGAAACCGACGGTCTCAAGGTGACCGTGCAATCGGATGACGCGGCCTCCGCCTTTGACGGGTTGCAGGACGACCTGACCAACCGGCTTGGCACGTCGGTCCCGGTCAAGGTGCTCGATACTCATGCGATCATCACCCTGCCGCGCGACAAGCGGGACGAAGGGCTTGCCTGTCTCGAAGAGCGCAGCCTGCGGATCATGGGCGTCGGCGATGCGATGGAGATTTTCAAGGAAGTCGGTCTGCCCAAAGACGTGGCCGATCGTTTCGGCATCCGTGCGATGCAGGGCAGCCACGGCATCGGCCATACCCGAATGGCGACCGAATCCGCCGTCACCACGCTTGGTGCGCACCCGTTTTCCACGGCAGATGACCAGTGCCTTGTGCATAACGGCTCGCTGTCCAACCACAACCAGATGCGCCGCCAACTGGCCCGAGACGGGTTCGTCACCAAGACCGAGAACGACACCGAGGTCGGCGCCGCCTATATCTCCTCGCGCATTGCCAAGGGCGACACGCTGGGCGAGGCTCTGGAAGGCACGCTGAAAGATCTCGACGGGTTCTTTACCTTTGTGATGGGCACCAAGAACGGGTTCGGCGTGGTCCGCGACCCGATTGCCTGCAAACCCGCCGTGATGGCGGAAACCGATGATTACGTGGCCTTTGCCAGCGAATACCGTGCTTTCGCCGATCTGCCCGGGATCGACTCCGCCCGCATCTGGGAACCCGAGCCCGCCACTGTCTATTTCTGGGAGCGTTGAATGCAGACCCTCGACATGAACGACATCGACCTGCGCGCGGTCAACGCCACCCTTCAGGGCGCGGCCGGAAACGATACGGAATTCGAGGTGCTGAACCTGCGCGGCTCTCACGCCGTTGCCGTTGGCCTTGATGCGCCCATCGACGTCACGCTGCACGGCTCTGCCGGCTATTACTGTGCCGGTATGAACAAGCAGGCAAAGATCACGGTCAAAGGCTCGGTCGGGCCGGGGGCCGCCGAAAACATGATGTCGGGCGAGGTCATCGTCGATGGCGACGCCTCGCAATACGCCGGGGCCACCGGACATGGCGGCCTGCTCGTGATCAAAGGCAATGCCTCGTCGCGCTGCGGCATCTCCATGAAGGGCATCGACATCGTCGTCGGCGGCAACATCGGTCATATGAGCGCTTTCATGGCGCAAAAGGGTAACCTTGTGGTGCTGGGCGACGCGGGCGATGCGCTGGGCGACAGCCTTTACGAGGCGCGGCTTTTCGTGCGCGGTTCCGTCAAATCGCTTGGCGCGGATTGCGTCGAAAAGGAAATGCGCCCCGAACATCTCGACCTGCTGGTCGATCTGCTGAGCCGCGCCGGGATGGACGCCAAACCCGAAGAGTTCCGCCGCTATGGCTCAGCCCGCGAACTCTATCATTTCAAAGTCGACAATGCGGGGGCCTATTGATGAGCGACCAGCACACACCCCGGACCATGCCCCGGCAGTCCTGGACCTTTTCGAACGAGATCAACTCGGAAATCCGCCGTGCGGCGGCGACGGGCATCTATGACATTCGCGGTGGCGGGGCCAAGCGTCGCGTGCCGCATTTCGACGACCTGCTGTTCCTTGGTGCCTCGGTCTCGCGCTACCCGCTCGAAGGTTACCGCGAGAAATGCGAAACCTCGGTCACGCTGGGCACGCGCTTTGCCAAGAAACCCATCGAGCTGAAAATCCCGATCACCATCGCGGGCATGTCCTTTGGCGCACTATCGGCCAATGCCAAAGAGGCGCTGGGCCGGGGCGCGACGCTTGCGGGTACCTCGACCACCACGGGCGATGGCGGCATGACCGATGAGGAACGCGGCCATTCCGAGATGTTGGTCTATCAATACCTGCCGAGCCGCTACGGGATGAACCCCGATGACCTGCGCCGCGCCGATGCGATTGAAATCGTCGTCGGGCAGGGCGCCAAGCCCGGCGGCGGCGGCATGCTGCTCGGCCAGAAAATCACCGAGAGGGTGGCCGGAATGCGCGATCTGCCGGTCGGAATCGACCAGCGTTCTTCCTGCCGCCATCCGGACTGGACCGGGCCGGACGATCTCGAAATCAAGATACTCGAGCTGCGTGAAATCACCGGCTGGGAAAAACCGATCTATATCAAGGTCGGCGGCTCGCGCCCCTATTACGACACCGCGCTGGCGGTAAAGGCGGGCGCAGATGTGGTGGTTCTCGACGGGATGCAGGGCGGCACCGCCGCGACGCAGGACGTGTTCATCGAACATGTCGGCCAGCCGATCCTCGCTTGTATCCGGCCCGCTGTGCAGGCGCTTCAGGATCTCGGGATGCACCGCAAGGTGCAACTTGTCGTCTCCGGCGGTATACGATCCGGCGCCGATGTGGCCAAGGCGCTCGCGCTTGGGGCGGATGCGGTTTCCATCGGCACCGCCGCGCTGGTCGCGATTGGCGACAACGATCCGAAATGGGAGGCCGAGTACCAGAAACTCGGTTCGACCACCGGCGCTTATGACGACTGGCACGAAGGCCGCGACCCGGCAGGCATCACCACGCAGGACCCGGAGCTGATGGCCCGGCTCGACCCCATCGAGGCGGGTCGCCGTCTGCGCAACTACCTCAATGTGATGACGCTGGAATGCCAGACCATCGCGCGCGCCTGTGGCAAGAACCACGTGCACAATCTCGAACCCGAGGATCTTTGCGCCCTCACCATGGAGGCCGCCGCCATGGCACAGATCCCGCTCGCCGGGACGGACTGGTATCCGGGTAAAAAGGGTTTCTGAAACATCATGACGGGTGGCGTCAGACCGCCCGCAGCCTCCAACAGGGAAAAAGGACCGCAAATGAAGGATCTCGCCAAATTCGCCAAGGACAAGGGCGTCAAGTATTTCATGATCTCCTATACCGACCTGTTCGGGGGGCAGCGGGCCAAGCTGGTACCGGCACAGGCCATCAAGGAGATGCAGAGCGAAGGCGCGGGGTTTGCGGGCTTTGCCACATGGCTCGACATGACCCCGGCCTATCCCGACATGCTGGCGGTGCCCGATCCTGAAACCGTGATCCAGCTGCCGTGGAAACCCGAGGTTGCATGGGTGGCGGCGAATTGCGTGATGGAGGGCGAAGAGGTCGCGCAGGCCCCACGCAACGTGTTGCGCAAACTGGTGGTCGAGGCCGCCTCCGAAGGACTGCATGTCAAGACGGGCATCGAGGCCGAATTCTTTCTGCTCACACCCGAGGGCACCGAAATCTCCGACCCTGCCGATACGGCGGAAAAGCCCTGCTACGACCAGCAGGCGGTGATGCGGCGCTATGACGTGATCTCGGAAATCTGCGACTACATGCTCGATCTCGGCTGGGGTCCGTATCAGAACGACCACGAGGACGCGAACGGCCAGTTCGAGATGAACTGGGAGTTTGCCGACGCGCTGGTGACGGCGGACCGGCACTCCTTTTTCAAGTTCATGGTGAAATCCGTGGCCGAGAAACACGGGCTGCGCGCCACCTTCATGCCCAAACCCATCGAAGGGCTGACCGGCAATGGCTGCCACGCCCATATCTCGGTCTGGGATGCCAAGGGCAAAAAGAACGTCTTTGCCACCGAAAAGGGCAGCGGCTCGACGGGCGAACTTGGCCTGTCCGAGCAGGGCGCCCAGTTCCTTGGCGGGATCATGAAACACGCAATCGCCATGGCCGCGATCACCAATCCGACGGTCAACAGCTATAAACGCATCAACGCGCCGCGCACCGCCTCCGGCGCGACATGGGCGCCCAACAGCGTGACATGGACAGGCAACAACCGGACCCACATGGTGCGCGTCCCTGGCCCGGGCCGGTTCGAGCTGCGCCTGCCCGATGGGGCGACCAACCCCTACCTGCTGCAAGCGGTCATCATCGCGGCCGGTCTGTCCGGCATCCGGACCAAAGCCGATCCCGGCATGCGGCACGACATCGACATGTATGCCGAGGGCCACACCGTGACCGACGCGCCGAAACTGCCGCTGAACCTGCTGGATGCGATCCGCGCATTCGATGGGGACGCGGGCCTGAAGGAGATGCTCGGAGCAGAATTCTCGGCCTCCTTCATCAAGATGAAACATCAGGAATGGCATTCCTATGTCTCGCACTTCTCGAGCTGGGAGAGGGACAATACGCTTGATATCTGACCCTCTGGCAGAGCCGCCGGTGTACGCGGGGGGTGTACAGGGGGTGTACAGCTTGTGCATCGATATCACCCCCATTTTTTCGACCTCTCGCGACTGCCAACGTGGCGTGGAAAAATGAGCGAAGTGGACGAGAGGCAGGGTCCGAAACCGCTGCGTCAGGACCCCCACGCGGTCGGAGAGACGCGCGAGAAGAACCTCGAACTGGCCATCGGGCGCCAGATCCGCGAATTGCGCAAACGCCAGCGCATGACCGGCACGGATCTTGCCGCCAAAACCGGTATTTCCGTCGGCGCGCTTTCCAAGATCGAAAACGGGCTGATCTCGCCTTCGCTGAATACGCTGCAGGCATTTTCGCATGCGCTGGGCGTGCCCATCGTGAACCTGTTCTCGGGATACGACCAGCCGCGTGGCGCGATGCATGTCAAGGCCGGGCAGGGGGTCGAGATCGAACGGCAGGGCAGCCGGGCGGGCCACCAGTACAACCTGCTGGGACATATCGGCGCGACAGATTCTGGCGTGGTGGTCGAACCCTACCTGCTGACCCTCACCAGCAAGAGCGACGTCTTCCCGGTGTTCCAGCACGAGGGCATCGAATTCATCTACATGCTCGAAGGCCAGCTTGACTACCGGCACGGGGATCAGCTCTACCGGCTTGAGCCGGGAGATACGCTGCTTTTCGACGCCGACGCGCCGCATGGGCCGGAAATGCTGCTGGAATTTCCCATCCGCTATCTGTCGGTCATATGCTATCCGCAGTGACCGCCCCCCGCGCGAGTCACCTGGCGGTCTGAAAGCCGCTCCCGAAAACGCCTCAAAGCCCGCTCGATGAGCCTCTTAGCGATGCTTTTTCGGTCAAGCCCGCTTGGCTTTCGCGTCGTTCTCGCGCGATAGGGTGACGCTTTTGCCGAAGCGTGTAAAATAAGCGCTAAACGGGTGTTTTTTGGCGTTTTCTTTTCCTTGACCGATGCCTTTCTTCGCGCCAACACATGCGCCAGCCATCGGTTTGAACCCTCCCGCAAAGCCCGTCAGGGCCGGATCCAAGGAATACCAGAATGAACGACTACATCCTGACCGTCCACTGCCCCACCCGACGCGGCATCGTTGCCGAGATCTCGACCTATCTTGCGGATAAGGGATGCAACATCCGGGACCTGCATCAGTTCGATGACACCGAGACCGGGCATTTCTTTTCGCGCATCAGTTTTGACAGCGAAACCGGCACCACGATCGACGCGTTGCGCGAAGGGTTCGGCCCGATTGCCGAGACATTCGGGATGACCTGGGATTTCCACGACCCTTCCAAGAAGATGAAGGTCGTGCTGATGGTCTCGCGTTTCGGACACTGTCTGAACGATCTGCTCTACCGTTGGCGGATCGGCGCGCTGCCGGTCGAGATTGTCGCGGTGATTTCGAACCACCTCGATTACCAGAAGGTCGTGGTAAACCACGATATCCCTTTCCACCACATCAAGGTGACCAAGGAGAACAAGGCCGAGGCCGAAGCGCGACTGCTGGGCGTGGTCGAAGATACCGACGCCGATCTCGTAGTGCTTGCCCGTTACATGCAGATCCTGTCGGATTCCCTGTGCCAGAAGATGTCGGGACGGATCATCAACATTCACCACTCCTTCCTGCCCAGCTTCAAGGGCGCGAACCCCTACAAGCAGGCCTTCGAACGCGGCGTTAAGCTTATCGGCGCAACCTCGCATTATGTTACGGCGGACCTCGACGAAGGCCCGATCATCGAACAGGATACCGTGCGCGTCACCCACGCCCAGTCTGCCGATGATTACGTCAGCCTTGGGCGCGATGTGGAAAGCCAGGTGCTGGCGCGCGCGATCCACGCCCATATCCACCATCGCGTCTTCCTGAACGGCACCAAGACGATTGTCTTCCCGGCAAGCCCCGGTTCCTACGCGTCCGAACGGATGGGCTGATCACGACGTTTGACAGCGATCACAGTTAATTATCTGTGGTCGTTGGGGCATGCCCTCCCGAATGGTTTCCGGCGCCAGTGATCTGGCGCCGCACTCATTTGCCCATCTCAGATCTCAGGCAGGGGATGATTTGTACCGCAAATACGACCTGAGGTGCGCCCCTATGCTGGGCGAAGAAGGTTAAGGCCCTGATATTGTTTGAACTAACTAGGAAAGATCTCTTGCTTGATCGGATACGGCTCTTCTGCGGCCAAGTTGCGGTCATCTCCGCCAATTCTTCCAACGACAAATGAATTGATTTTACGGGCAAGTTTTATTAACAAAGAAAGACTTACTTTGTATCAATAGATTTTCTGACCACTTTTGACTTCTTGAACACTTTTACCGAATAGCATTTCGCTGACTTCATTAAATTACCGAGATGTGGCTCTAACAGACAGGCCTCACTCTCATTTTCTGACCCCAGGATGACGACATAGGCTGCCGGACTCAGCGGGAAGATTCGTTCTCAGACGCGCTAAAACATGTTAGATTGCATAATAAATAGACAGACACGCCAGGTTTCTTCGAATTTTGGGGACACATGGGGCCTGTATATGCTGCATGTCGCAATTCTGACGATAAGAGAACGGATAAGGTCAGTTGAGGGGCTTCAATTGTGAGGCAAGTAATGATCGACATTACCGCAGACCCGGCCAGTCTTGACGCAAACCGCGTCCTCGATACGCGCACCTCGCTGAACCGCAATGGCCTCTCCCGTTTGCAGAACGGCCTCGACAAGTTCATGGGGCTCGGGCGCAATCATTTCTGCCTTGTCGTGAACGGCAAGAAAATCGGGTATTGCTACATCCGGAAAAACGGCTGTTCGAGCTTCAAGAAGATGTTTCTGGACCAGTCGCCGCATGGCTATGACCCGGCAAGCCAGACGCGCCCGATCGATTTCATCCGTATGAACCATGTGATGAAGGACAATGACTTCGCGGCTTGCGATCATGTGGTTCTGGTCTATCGCGACCCGGTCAAGCGGATGCTCTCTCTGTTCCGCAACAAATTCATCCTGTGCAGCGGTGCCGATGATCTCCTTGCCAATTACGAACAGGTGACCGGGACTGCGCCTCTCGATGCAAGTTTCCGCAGCTTTGTCACGGATTACCTGCATCAGCCATGGGCGGCGCTGGACCGGCATACGCTACCGCAGCGCTACCATCTGAGACGGGCGGTCTATACCGATGTCATGCCCGTTGAAAAGATTTACGACCGGATGATCGGAGTGGTTGGTCAGTCGATGGCCGACAGGTACTTTCGCAGACCGGTGAACCGTACATCTGATGTCGAGCACGTGGAAATGGAGGGGGCTGACGTCATGCTGGTAGAGGCGTTGCGCGAGCATTATGCGCAAAGGCGTGTCTTACCGGATGATGCCAGCCTGCTGGGTGAGAATCTTGGTGAAGTTCTGAAGGATCGGTACCAGATGGATTTCGAGTTTATCGCCCGGTTTGAAACGCAATCGGTATAGTAGGGATGGGCACGCGCGGTGACTGATACAGGGAACAGTGTCGGGCAGACCAGTGGTGAGAAGTCCGGCCTCCCGACCGTTTCGGTTGTCATCGCTGCGTATAATGCCTCTGCGTGGCTCAAACACTCGGTCGACAGTGCATTGTCGCAAGAAGGTGTCGAGGTTGACGTCCTGATCGCGGACGATCAATCGACGGACGATACATTCGACGTGGCCAAGAAGCTTGCCGAAGGCGACCCGCGGGTGACTGCCATTAGATGCGCGCTAAATGGCGGACCCGGGGCGGCGCGTAATACCGCTTTGAACTTGGCCAAGGGGCAATGGGTCGCCGTACTGGATTCAGATGACCGGTATGCGCCGGGCCGGCTGGCCATGCTTTGTGACGAGGCGGAAAAGCAGGCCGTCGATATCATACTGGATGATTTCATCGCGCAGGATGAAAACGGTGTGCCGCTGGATGAGCGCAGCCTGAGCGATATTCGGGGCCCCGGTACGCTGACCATCACGGACTGGATCGGATTGAACCGGGTCGCTCATGGAGAAGTCAGCTTTGGCTATGCCAAACCGGTTATAAGACGAGACTTCATCGAGGCGCATTCACTGCGGTACGATGAGAGCCTGAGAAACGGAGAGGATTTCCACCTTGTCCTCGCCGCCATGAACGCGGGCGCAAGGGTGTGGTTTTCGGCGACACCCGGCTATTACTATACGCGGCGCTTGGGGTCGGTATCTCGCCGCGCGCAGGACGATCATTTGTGCGCGCTTCTGGTCGCGGACCGGGCAGCGGAGGTCCGGCTGAATGCCATGGGTGAAAGCGAAGCCCTTGCATTCATGCGTGACCGGCGCCGCAATCTTGAAAGCCTGATGACAAGCGAGCGGGTCTTTGGCGCGATCAAGGCGGCAAATGCGGCCACGGTGTTCAGCGAATTGATGCGAAACCCGCGCGCCACGCCCCGGATTTTCAGTCACGCACGAGAGGCAGTTACCAAACGTTTGCCGCGATGGCTGTAAAGCGAGGGATGGCACCATTCAGAACCTAGCGAGAGAAGGTCGTGGCGCGCTTATCGTGGCGCGTCGTCTGGATACGATGCAATCGGGAAGCAGCCAGTATATCTATGGCTATCTGAAGCTTTGTCGCGATGCCGGCTTGTCGACAACGCTGGTATTTACCCCAAGGCGCTCTTTTGGAAACCTTGCATGGGCGCGGGTCCACCCCGATTTCGCAGACGTCGTGGACGATATCGTCTGGCCACAAGCCGCGCGGTTTGGCGATCTGTTCATTTCGACTTCGCCCAAGGTATGGGGAAGGTTTCTGCGTCGCGCCCTTTTTGAAATGCGCCGCCGGATGTCCTCGGGTGAGAGTGAAAGGGTGCCGAGCCTGTTGGGGAAAGAACTGAGCGAGGACGAAGCGCAAGAGGTCATGGATCTGCTTGCGCCGTTGCGGGCGAATATCGTGACTGCGGAATACAGTAGTCTCGGCCCGCTATTGTCCGGCGCAGGAGATGCCTTTCGCGTCGTCTTTCTGCACGACCTGTTTTCCCTGAGAGCTGAAAGTTTCCTGTCGAGCGGCGGTCAGCCCGATCATCACGTGATTACGATGGAAGAAGAGGTTAACCGCTGCCGCGCGGCCGATCTTCTGATCCACGCGAGTTGCAGTGAATATACCGCGATGAAGGCCGTGTTTCCGCAGGTCGAGCATGTATGGATGCGGCCCACCGTGAATGTCCGGGACTTTGACGTCAGCGGCGGCGGGAAGCCACACGCGGTATTCATGGGATCGCTTCATCAGGGTAATATCGCGGCGCTAGATTTCTTGCGCCGGAAAGTCTGGCCACTGGTGCGTGCAGAGAAACCAGAAGCCAGAATGCACATCGTCGGTACGATTGCCTCGCTCGTTGATCGCGAAGAGGCGGAGCGCGAAGGTCTGGTGTTGATTGGGCCGGTTGATGATCTGTCGGAAATTGGCGGAGAGAATGCCATCGGTCTGGCGCCCATGGATCTCGGTAGTGGCATACCGATCAAGATCGTCGACTACCTTGCGCTCAGGATGCCAGTGGTTGCCACGTCAGGCGCATTGGCGTCCTTTGGCGGCGCGCTGGATGGATTGCTGCTTGAGCCCAAAGATCTACAGGGATGCGCGGCGGCAATCCTGGAACTGCTTGACGACGAAGACCTTCGCACAAGGCTGTCGGAAGGCGCCTCGGCGGTACGTGCACGTCTGTCGAACGACTCGCTGATCGAGTCGCTTGACCCGGCTCTGACGCTAGTCAGCGACAGATAAATCCCGGTTTCCCAGGCTTGAACCTCCCTAAAAACGAGTTGATTCGGCAATTCACGCCCGACGAGGTCTGAGTCCCGCAGGTTACCGCTGGGGCACCTAACGAATTCTCAGCAGAAGCTTGCGATTTTGGATTCAATTTGAGTCAAATTTCCGCCGATTACGAAGGGTCAGTTTTTAAAGTTTAGGCAATCAAGCGGATTGTTGCTCGTAAGACAGCATCTAATTCCGCTGTGTTTTTTTACATGTCGAAAAATCGCCGATCCAGGCGTGAGCGAAATTCCGTTGACGTGAATTTTTCAATTCGAAAAATTTCAGAGCGATGTGTATAATTGTATGAAAGTTAATAGAAAATTTGGCAAGATTATTTTTGGTTGATCGGCATTGAGCCGCCACTTTCAAATAGAAAATTAATAGACCATTAATTGCCAGAATTGCAGCTACTTTTGATCCGAAATTTGCCCATTTTTTGCCCTGTTTCACTAATAGGCACAAAGATGGTTAACGGTAGCATTAGTAACTTATTCATCAGTCGAACCCAGTTTCAGCGCGAGTCGAGGCAAATGACCTACGGCCAATTGGGTACGTCATCGGGACAGAGAAAGAGAGATAGATGAACACGGATGAGACTATGGATTCCGGCGGTGCTATGGACGCGAGCATGACATCGCATATGGGTCATGGCGAGAGCATGACGCTATTCCTATTCGATCCTGCGGAGGCCACACATGTAGCGGTTTCGTCGGGCAGCTGGACAGATCCGTCGACATGGAAAAACGGCAGGGTCCCCGGAGACGATGCCAAGGTTTATGTCCCGGAAGGGATCGAGGTGAAATACAATTCCACCTCCAATGCACGGCTCGAGATGGTGCGTGTTGACGGTGCTCTGGATTTCGCGACGTCCATCGACACGCACATGCGCGTCGAGACCCTGCTAACAGGTGTGAATTCCCGACTGACGATTGGCACCAACGACAATCCGGTCGATGCCAATGTCACGACCAAAATCGTATTCGCGGACGGGCCGATCGATCTTAACATCGACCCGGGACAATTGAGCCACGGGCTTATTGCCGAAGGGCATGTGGAAATCGTCGGCGCTGAAAAAGCACCTTATTCCGCAATGATCGGCGAAGCGCAGGCAGGCGCCAAATCCATCGTGGTTGCGGATGGCAACGGCTGGGCCGTTGGTGACGATGTCGTCGTGATGGGCACGACGCTGGGCAAGTTCCAGGATGAAGAGCGCAAGGTCGTCGCGGTCGAGCAGACCTCGGCCGGTCTCAAGCTGACCTTCGACAAGGCGCTGACTTACGATCACACCGTGCCGGAGGGGCACGATCTTTCCGTCTATGTCGGCAACTCGAGCCGCAATGTCGTGCTGACCTCGGAAAATCCCGAAGGTGTGCGCGGCCACGTGATGATGATGCACACTCCGGATGTCGAGGTCCGTTACGCGGAATTTGATGAACTTGGCCGTACGGACAAGTCTCTTCCCCTGGACGAAAACGGTAACGTCGCATCGCGCTATTCGCTGCACCTGCATGAGACAGGAACCGAAGCCGGCGCCGACATGGCCGTACTCTATGGTAACTCTGTCCATGGCTCGCCGGGCTGGGGCATCGTTCAGCACTCGAGCGCCGCAGCGGTGGATTTCAATTTTGTCTACGACATCAAGGGCGCGGGTATCGTGTCTGAGGACGGGAACGAGACCGGTCAGTGGATCGGCAACTTTGTCACCGGTGTTTATGGCGACGGGACCAAGTTCTCGATCCAGCGTGACGAGTTGAACGCCGATTTCGGCCATGCCGGGGTTGCCTATGAAAACCAGGCTCGCCAGATCACGCAGCAGGACAATATCGCGGCGAACTCGAACTTTGGCTGGACCTTCCGGGGCGCGGAGACAAGTGTCGACAACCCTGACCGGGATGCGCTGGCCTATGATCCGGCGCCGCTCAAGGGGGTTCTTAATAACGAAGAACCCGCGATCATCGATTTCAACGACAACACGGCAATTGCCGTCGGCACGGTCATCGATACCGGACACCGGCAGGAAATCTCGATCACGACGGATTTACGGAGCAACATCGACGGTCTCACGGCTTGGGAAGTTGACCGTGTTTTCGATATCTTCAGCTACACCGGTGAATACGTCATCAAGGATGGCCTGTTCATCGGCGCGGCGGCAGGCGCGGGCCGTGCGATCCGAATGCCGACCAAGCACGAATCCACGTCGATCATCGACACGCATTTCGAGAACTTCCGTGTCGCGATCTCGGATGTCGGCCTGAACCACGAAGGCGTCTATGTCGGCAATACGTTCACCAATGTCGGCGACAAGGTAGAGTCGACCTTTTATGGCGAAGAACGCCTGTGGGCGCACAGCGATATCAATCCGGTCAGCCGGGTGAAGCTTGAAATCGACGCGAGCTCGGACCTGACGATGGGCCCCCGTGATCACGAAGTGACCATTACTGGGACGATCACGGACAGCGCGGGTCAGTTGCGTCTCGGGTCGAACAAATGGGGTGACAAGGACGCGCATGAACGCGAGGGGATCACCACCGACGACAACATGATGGGGCACCCGACACCGGAGGATCTGCTGGCCATTCACGGCGCGCTGCAGGTTGACGGCGGCTGGGTGATGCCGATTGCGATCTGGATCACCGACCGGGTAACCGGCGAGCATTTTGCTTTCCGGATCGACATCGATCTAGTCGGGTACACGAACGAGTTCCTGTCGCAGTACGAAATCTCCGAATTCGTGATGCCCGACGGCGATCTGAACATCATTGATTCATCGGTCAGTTCGGGTAACGGCGGCATGGGCGGTGGTCACCATGGCGGTGGCACCGACCCGGATATGGGCGGTGAAGACCCTGACATGGGCGGCGAAGATCCCGATACCGGCGGAGAAAACCCCGACACGGGGGGCGAGATTCCTGACACCGGCGGTGAAAATCCCGACACCGGCGGTGAGGAACCCGGAGAGGGCGGCACCGATCCCGAAGAGGGCAACGGCGGGTCTGAGCCTGTCGATCCTCCGGTAACGCCTCCGAGCGGCTCGGAATACGGCTCTTCGCTGTTCTTCGACAGCAAGGGCGTGGATGTGGGCCCGGTCAAACTCGACGGCGATTTTACCATCGAATCCTGGGTCAAACTGGCCGAAGGCAAGAATATCAACGCAGCGGATGCAATCGTAGGCGGGCCGAACTTCGACATCAGCTTCCATAACGGCATCCTGTCGGTGATGTCCGGTTCGATTGAAATCGCCTCGGCCAGTGTTCCGGCGGTCGATGGGGTCTGGGCCCATTACGCCGTGGTGCGCGAAGCGGGCGATGTCAAAATCTACGTGGACGGCAAGTTGTCCGGCCAATCGAGCGGCCCGTGGAACGATTCAATCTCTATCGACACGCTTGGTGACGGTCTTACCATGTCCCGTGGCTTGATGGGCGCGCTGGACGAGGTGCGGATGTGGGATGAGGCGCGCAGCCCGGCCGAAATCACCAGCAGCATGTATTACAGCATGGACGCGAGCGAGATTGATGGCCTGTCAACGGCGTTCAGTTTTGATGATGGTCAGAGCATGGGCAACGATACCACGTCGGTCAGCGACAGTATCGTGTTTGTCGGAGAGCCCGCCGAAGAGACTGGCCCTTTCCTTGAAGTCGGTTCGGTCACAACGGCGCAAACGACGGCAGACGGCTGGATGCATGTCTCGTTCAGTTCGCAGATCGAAAATGCGACCGTGGTCATGGGGCCTGTCTCATTCGGGTTTGAAAAGCCGGCCTTCGCAGCGGTTCGCAACGTGACCTCAGAGGGCTTTGAATTCCAGATCGAGGAATGGGCTTATCAGGATGGTACTCACGGTGAGGAAACCATCTCGTGGATGGCGATGAGCGAAGGTACCTACACACTTGGCGATGGGCGTCAGATCACCGCAGGCACCATGGATACGGGTCTTCAGGGGCAAACGAGCCTCAACCTCAGCGGCATGGGTAGCGATGTTTCGGTCTTCTCGCAGGTGCTGACACAGAATTCCGGCACGCCTGTGGTGGCCCGGATGGACGACAAGGGCAACGGAACTTACGATATTGCCCTGCAGTCCGAGGAAGCCGTGTCGGCCAACTGGTCACCTGAACAGCTTTCGTACATCGCGATCCAGGAAGGCGGGGATGCCGCGTCTGGTCTGATCGCCGGTTCGACGAGCGGTATCGGTAGCAAGGTCACCTCCGTCTACGGCGACACCGAGCTGGATGCCGAGGC
The DNA here is from genome assembly GCF_052826185.1 of Heliomarina sp. Lineage (NCBI taxonomy): Bacteria > Pseudomonadati > Pseudomonadota > Alphaproteobacteria > Rhodobacterales > Roseobacteraceae > Heliomarina > Heliomarina sp. The sequence continues at coordinate 868,602 of NZ_JBRBUI010000054.1, forward strand.
ATTTTTCGCCACCATGGCGTCGACCAATGGCAACGACACCTCGACGATGCGCCTGAGCAGCCTGGGCAATGGCGTTGCTGACATCTTTGTTCAGGAAGAACAGTCGAAGGATTCAGAAGTCCGCCATGTCGGCGAGGATGTCGACTGGATGTTCGCAGACACCGGGACTTTCGATCTTTTCTAAGGTCTGTAGCGGCTCGCTCCCTTCCCCTTCTTAGGAAGGGGAGTGCAAAACGAAAGACCGCGACGGGTTGCCCTGTCGCGGTTTTTCAATTTGATGAAATGCTAAAAAGTTCATCGCGCGCCGTGTCTTACCCTGTGGCGGCCCGGATATTTCGAAGCGTAGATCGCGCCGATCCAGATCAGAATGTTGGCGAGCAGCAGAGGTTTCATCATTTCGCTTTCGACCATCGCGCGAATGGTCTCGACCACAACCACGGTCAGGAAAAAGATAAAGGGCATTCCACCGTGCCTGAAGACCAGCGTAATGATCCGGACGATCGACCAGAGTGCCACGGGTAGGGCGATCGCCAGCCCGATCAGCCCTTGGTGCACCGCGATTTCATAGAAAGAATTGTGAAACGAAAAAATCTGGTTCGGGTTCTTGTGAAATTCAGCAAAAATTTCGCGCACCAGATCGTTATCGGAATAGCGCCAGAAGCCCCGTTCGCCAAAGCCGATGTAGGGGCGTTGCCGAATGACGTCCTCGGCGTAGCTCCACAGCTGCGTTCGACCTGTCAGGGTGCTGCTCTTTCCGAGGCTTTCCAGCAATAGGGCGAAGGGCGAGCCGGGCAAACTGCTCAGGATCACCGGTGCCGCAGCACCCAGCACCCCGGCAAGTAGAAAGACAAAGACAATACGATCCGGGGGCGTGCGTGCACCCTGACCGGCTACGAAATGGGCGCCCAGCGTGACACAGAAGATCCCGAGTGCAAGGACAAGTGCGGTTGCCGAGTGACTGGCGAGGATCAGCAAGAAGGCCAATCCCAATAGGGCGGCCGCGAAGATCCTTAATCCCCGTCGAATGTGCCTGTCGAGCATCGTGCAGACCGATGCGCTGACCAGCAAAAGCATTTTCGCGCCCAGCATGTTTTTATGAGCGAATATCCCTGTCATTGCGCCATCATGATAGGACGTGATGAAGAGGCTGAGGATGGCGCATAGGCCTGACGCGGCCAGAACGGCGAGCACGATCTGGCGCGGCGTGAACCTCGCCGCAAGGAGGACGGCCAGCGTGACCGTCAAGAACAGCAAGATCGCGCTGCGTAGCGCCTCGGCCGGGACTTCCACGAATGGAACGGTGACGATCTGCCAGAGAGGAAACAAGAGCAGGGGCCAGCACTTGGCCATCAAGGGAAAGGTGACCTGCCGATCAAGCAGAAAGGACAGAAAGAAGTACCCGGCGAGAGGGTAGAGCAAAAGTTCATCGCGCGGAAATGTCGTGAAGGTCACCAGAAACCAAAGAACGATCAGCAGGTTTTGTATAGCGTTTGCACGTTTGAGCGTGTGCGGCGGCCGACCGATGGGTTGGCTGAATGTTTCTGTGCTCGCGTAGGCCATGGTCAACCTTTTCCGCGCACAGTTTTCAGATGATTTGCGAGCCTCAGGGCAAAAGCGACGATCGACAACGTCGGAGGCACGGCAGCAGAGCTACGGAATATGCTCGAGCTTGCGATATAGAGGCCCTGCAGGCCATGAACACGGCAGTTGGGATCAACGACACTGTCCGAGGCGCATCTGCCCATGCGTGTTGTCCCGATTTGGTGGTAGCCATCCATGGCGCTGCGGCGGATCTCACGAGCCATATTGCTTTGATCGGTAGTGTACGCGATCTTTGCTATCTTTGAAGCCTCAAGATCACTTGCAAGCTGGCGGTGGCCTTCGAGGACGGATTCGATATCGGCATCGGAGAAATTAAAATCGATGTGGATCGCGGGCAGCCTGTCGGGCTGAACACATTCCGAAAGCGATATCCGGTTGCTGCGGATGAGGGCATGTTCGGAATGGTAGCAGAGCCGATAGGTGTTTGTGCGGTTCGGCACTAGGTAGTCCATACGCGGGCGGTTGGTTGCGCGGCGTGCTTTCAGCATCTTGTTCGTCACGCCAATCGCCGAAGGGCCGTCGAGCAGGATGTTCATTACATGGCCTGGCACCGGGGTCGCCTTGCGCTTGTTCACGATGCGCGGGGCATCTGGATCGTCGGTCTTATTTCTGTAAGTGCGCAGTTTCGAAACGATATGCTTGGCAGAGAGAATTGCCGATCCGTGCGATGCGTCCCCCAGCGGCTTGTTCTTTGCCCAGAAGATCATGCCCGCCCCACAATTCCTCGCCCGGGAATAATGAAAAACCCTGCGGCGGAAAGATCCGTCCGGTCGGACGCTCCAGCCGAACTCACCAATGTCGCATGTCCGAGGAAATTCGATGGACGCGATGCTGCCTGTCAGATGGCCGGAATAATATGCGCCAAGTTCGCTTAGATGACCAAAATGCTCCGGGGCTCGTGCTTGCGCTGCCAGCATTAACCTCGTGGTGGAAATGCCGCCCGCTGACAGAACGATGGTTTGCGCCTGAATTGTAATCGGTTTGTCTTCTCCAACCACGCGCGCTTTTACCCCAACACATCGCGGCTTACCGGTTTGGTCGTCGTTCTTTACTTCAAGGCCGGTCACCTCGATGGACAGGGCGATGTCCGGGCCGGTTTCGTCCTTGAGCTCGTCCTGATAGGCCTGCGATACCGATGTGAACGCAGTCATTTTCTCGACGGCATCAAGGTCGGCAGGCACATCTTTGAAATAGGATTCTACTTTTGCATGGTCTTTTGGCCCTTTGAGGAAACAGGCAGCTTCCTCAAGGAAATCGGTGTATTCCTCGTAGGCTAGCGGCCATTCGTAATCCTTGAAATCCGCCGAGGCGATCGGCATGATGCGGCCGCCCCATTTCCAAGACGTTCCACCGAGTGCATTGGCCGAAACTTCCTTGAGGGGCGCATGTGTCTGGCCGAAAGGGCCCGTCGCGTCAAAGCTGCAACTGGCGGGGTTCTCCGTGCCACATTCCAAGACAAGCACCGAAATGCCGCTCTTGTTCAGGGAGAATGCGACTGCCAGCCCTGCGGGACCGGCTCCGACGACGCAAACTTCATAGTGCTTTTGCGAAGCTTTATCGCAGCTTACGAAGGGCATCAAAAATTTACCTTCTACAATAGTCTAAAAAGCTCGCGTCAATGCGTTGAAACTAAATATTCAGATACCGATCGGACAAATTCTTAGAATGGATTTATGCGGTTGGCGCAGAAAAATGACTTAATCGATTTGGTAGGTGGAGTCGTCTTTAATAGGAGTGCAATACCAGCGCGGACCAAGGGACACGTTCGATACGGCTGTCGCTGAGTATGGCAAGCCATTCCCGTTTTGCAAAGCCATTCCAACAGTTTTCGTCATCTGCCCATAGCCGAACTGGCGAAAAGCTTTTTTGGAAGTCAGTATCCGCTATCAAACCTTTGAGAGGGCCCTCTGCCGCGTTCGGTTCGATCCAGTCCGTTTTCTGGCAGATCCCACTGGTAAAGTTCGCGATCAGGTCCGGCGTCTCATCCCAGAAGACGCCCTTGTCGAAACTCGCGTGGTTCCTGTAGCCAACTTTGACGGGATTGGCATGGGCCATTCTTGTCCAGTTCAGGCCCATCAGGTCGAGAAGCCAACCTTTGTAGCTTAGGGCGATGCCGCCTGCGGCAACGACGCCCAGACGCGGAAGAGGCGTTACCGTGTTCAGGTATTCTCCGAATTCTTCGCCGCGATATGTCAGAATGTATTCTACCTGAACTTCGAAGCGCGCCTGATAGAAGGGGAGCCAGCTGCATCCAAGCAGCATAAGAAACGAGGCGGAGAGAGCGGCAAAGGTTGCTAAGGAACTGGCCAAGTAGGGACGGATCAGATCGAAACCCAATAGAACCAGCAGAGCCGGTCCGATTGCAAAGAGCGGAAGCAAGGGTTGGTAGAAACGCCATTGTGCGAAATGGTCGCCGCCAAGAACAGCATAAATCGACAGCATGCCAAAGACCGTGGCGGCAACAACTAGGAGGCCAGCGGTGTTGGTTCTGCTTTTGCGGATGAGATTGGCAATGGCGAGCACGGTAAGGCCGGCCCAGCAGAGTAAGAAAAAATCCGCGAAGGGTTGCTGGTTGAGAAACCGAACCAAGTACTTGAGACCATCGACGATATCCTGAACCCGGTCCGAGGACACCTTGGCGTAATAGGTGTTCGGAAACGGATACCCAAAGTAGCTGAGCCGGAACAGGACAAGCGCCGCGAGCGAAGCCAGGGCTGCGCCGATTGCGATCAGAGGCGGCAGGGAGCGCCGCGGCGCAATGATAAGTGCAAGAGTAAGTAAGCCGACCGCAATCGCGACACCCTCTGGACGGATCAGTGGAAGGACCATGGCCCCGAATAAAAGCCCGCCGTCGAGCCATCGGGCAGGGGGCGTTGCGTCGAGATGCCGTACGATCCGCCATACAAGAAAGGAGATGGCGGCTGACCAGATCGCTATTTCCATCATGGATACGACCGACCACATGAAATAGCCCGGCATGGATATGTAGATGGCGATAAGTAGTCCCATTAAGCCTTTGCGGGAAATGGAAAAATGCCGCGCAATGCTCGCGGCGGTCCAGAGCGAGAAAGTGACTCCGCAAACCGTTACGACGTAGTTTATCGCGATAATCGTGAATTCGACCTTGAAGGGCAGGAGATAGGCGAGACTCACGATCAGGGTCCAAAGAAACGAGGTCGCTCCTTCGACCCTTTCACCGCCTATATTATAAACGAACCCATGCCCGTTCGCGATATTTTCGGAATAGGATCGCGTTATTGCAGCATCATCGATTCCGACAAGGGGCGGCTGCCCGGAAAGAAACCAAGCAATGACTGACATAACTGCGGTCAGAATTATTGATACGGGAAAAATAGTTAAACGGAATCGGGACATAAAATGGATGGTCCTTGAATGATCACGGCTTTAAATATGGGAAGCGTACTGTTGGTGACCTGCAAGGCGCAAGCCTTCTGAGTGCGTTAAAGGTGTCCTTCAAAATCGACTTTTCATTTTGGAAACGCCCCGCTTTCAAGGACTTGCACACGTATAAGTTGATCAAGGTTTCGTTGACTCGGTTGCTGGTGTTGTATAGCCTGACACCACGTAAATTGGCTGTATTGTTAGCCGTGGTGGGACTACGCTCATCTTTGCTCCGTTTTAAGGGAGCGCTTGGGTGAGCCGAATTGAAGAAAAATTTCGATATTGGCGTTGAGCGGCTTTCGTGCGCATGTTCAGCGTATAATTTCTTGCGACATTTTTGGTGGCGGATGTTAAATGAATTATGTTTTGGAAACCGATAATGTCGGTGTAAATATTGAAGATATCGCGCTTAGCGGCGACTTCACAATCGAATTCAACGTGTACTTCGAGCCGGGCTCGGAGATTGCCAAAAACGACGGTATCGTTTCATCGAACATCGATGGTGGCAATGACATCAACTTTTTCGGCGGCATTCCACGGCTTTATGACGCCAATTGGGGGGATGTCGTTGTTGGTACAAGCGCGCTGAACACGGGCGAGTGGAACCACGTTGCCTTTGTTCGCGAAGGCGGTGTCGTCCGTCTTTACGTCAATGGCGTGAACGACGCGAATTCGACCACCACGAATTATACGGACGTCTTCAATATCTCGACTTTGGCCACCAGCGTGGCCGGAGCGCTTGAAGGTCGGCTGGACGAGGTCCGGATATGGTCGCTGGCCCGGCCCGGTGCCGAAGTTCTGGCCAATGCCGACGGGGCGCTGAACCTCTCTGGCGGGGTGCCGGTCGGCCTTGAACGATATTATCGCTTTGACGATGATATCGGGCATATTGTCGACGCGACCGGCAACGCCGAAACGGGTCATGATCTGCATCCGCCGACCGGCACGTCGATCGTTCAGGACGATACGGTTTTTGACACACCCGTCGGCGATGTCGGTGGCTTCATAGACACCAAGGTCGTGACCGGGCTAGTACTGCCGACTGACCTTGCCTTCCTGCCGGATGGGCGCGCCCTTGTCATCCAGAAGAGCGGGGAAGTGCTTTTGATCGAGGACCCGAGCGTCGCGAACAGCACCAAGACGCTTTACATGGACCTCAGCGCACAGGTCGAAAACTCGCGCGAGGCAGGTCTGCTGAACGTCGTGGTCGATCCGAACTTTGACGACAACGGCTATTTCTACCTGCTTTACACAAACCTCGATGAACAGCGGACAACGGTTTCGCGGTTTCAGCATCAGGAAAACGCGGGAGGATCGACAAGCACCGGCGATATCTCCTCGGAAACCGTGCTTTGGCGGGAATTCGATACCTATTCTGAAAAGGACCATCAGGGCGGTGGCCTTGCCGTGGCCTATGAACCCATCGATGCGAACGATCCCAGCCCGTACAAGCTCTACATCACTGTTGGCGAGGAATTCGAGGGCGAGAACGCGGCCGACCTGACCCATGATGACGGCAAGGTTCACAGGATCAACCTGACGGACGGGTCGATCCCGACCGATAACCCGTATTACGATCCGGCCGTCGCGGCGACCTATACGCCCTGGATCAATACACAGACCGCTATTTCGACCAGTGCGGCAAACACGGCGATCGACCCCGAAGGCGTTCTGACAACCGTATACAGCTATGGTTTGCGAAACCCGTTCCGAGCGGAATACGATCAGGACAGCGGCACGCTCTGGATCGGCGAGGTTGGGGGCAACGGCCGCTATGCCAGCGAAGATGTGCATATCGCTTATCCCGGTGCAAATATGGGATGGCCGAGCGAGGAAGGTTATCTGTCCGATCCCGATGATCCGGGCAACCCGGTCCACAGTTACATTCATGCCTCCGCTCCGGGGCAGGATCAGTTGCCCAGCTACGGTGACTCTGGCTCGTCCATCTCGGGTGGTGTCGTCTATCGCGGCTCGGACTTTCCCGAAGAATTCCAAGGCGCTTATTTTTATGGCGACTGGGTACGGAACTGGATCCGTTATCTCGAGGTTGATTATTCCTCTGGCGAACCGGTTGTCGTGTCGGACAATCACTTCAAGAACGCGACCGGTCAGGTCCTGACGTTTGCCGAAGCGCCGGACGGGACGCTGTATTACATCACCACGTTCCAGACCGGTAACATCTTTAACTTTGAAGGTGCCGTGAACCGGCTTGAGTACAGTTCGACCAATACCGCGCCGGGGGGAACCGGGATCATTCTCGATCCGGGCGAGGAAGCCAGTCTGACCGCCCCGCATACAGTTACCTTCGAAACTGATGCTTTCGATCCAGATGGCGATGCGATCACCTATGAATGGTCGTTTGGCGACGGGCCGGATATTGACGGGGACGGGATCGGAGACGGGGCGACTTCAACCGATATGAACCCCACCTATACCTACACCTCCGAAGGCCAGTACACTGTTGAACTCATCGTAACGGATGCCAATGGCGCGCAGACGGTCTACAATCCCAAGGTCATCACGGTTGGCGAAGCGCCGGTTGTGACCATCAACGCGCCCACCCAGGGACAGACGTTCCGGGCTGGCGAAACAATTACCTTCACCGGGTCAGCCTTTGATGCCAACGATGGCGTGCTGACCGGTGAGGATGTTTTCTGGTCGGTGAACCTCGCCCATAACGAGCATTTCCACCCCGAAGTTTCAGCTGTTGAAAATACGCCGGGCGGCTTCAGCTTCGTGGTCCCTACCGACGGGCATGACTATTATGAAAACGTCGGTTATCAGGTTTCCCTGACCGCTATTGACAGCAGTGGCCTGCGTACCACGAAATCCGTGACGATCTTCCCGGAAGAATCGAACACGACCTACGACATGCCCGATGTCTCTGGCTTCAACTTCTTTATCGACGGTATCGGGTATTCGGGCGATCAGGTTCGCGACAACATCATTGGATTTGAACATACGGTTTCGGTTCAGGCGTCCTATATAGATGCGGGTTTTCTTTGGGAATTCTCCCATTGGGAGGATGACCCGTCGCTGACCAGCACATCACGTCAATTCATCGTACCCGAGACGGATAGCGTTCTGCGGCCCGTTTACGCACAGACGGATGTGGTTGGGCCGGTCAATGCCGAAGACGATACGTTCGCGCGGGATCTCGCATCGCTAAACGGTAACCAGATCCAGACCATCGGCAATGTACTGCTGAATGACGACAACCCGACCGGTGATCCGTTCAGCGTTGTTGGCCTGAACGGATACAAAATCACCGGTGATCCGAAAACCGACGACACTATCGATTCAAGCAACAAGTTCGGGTGGATCTGGGGCGATCAGGGTGGACAGTTCCGCGTCAATGCCGATGGTACCGTCGAATTCCGCGACCGTGATCTGCAATTTGCTGGTCTGACCGCCGGTCAGAGCATCACGACAAGCATCAGCTATTTGATCGCCGATGGCGATGACATGGATGAGGCTTCTCTTTCTCTGACAATCACCGGGGAAGGGACGGGGAACACCGCGCCGACCGGCGCGGGCATCCTGCTCGATCCGGGCGAGGACAGTTCGGCCAGCGCGCCTCATACGGTGACCTTCGACTCGGACGTGACCGATGCCGAGGGCCATACACTCAGCTATTTCTGGGACTTCGGCGACGGGACGACCTCGACGCTCGCGTCCCCCGAGCACACCTATGGCTCGATTGGTTTCTACAACGTGTCGCTCACCGTGACCGATGAGCTGGGCGCCGAGACGGTGTTTAACGAGGTCTCCATCGAGGTGGGCAATGCGCCGCCGGTGGCGGTCGCCGATAGCTTTGTTCTGCCAATCGGCTTTGATCCGATGGCGAACCAGTTGAACATCCTCGACAACGATTACGATCCGGATGGATCGCTGAACATGCAGGTCGTCGAGATCGTCAGCGGTCCGAGTTTCGGCACGGTCGAGATTTTGGATACCGCGCAGGAACTGTCTGACCGTGGACTGCCCGCCGGGCAGTATGGTCAGGCCGAATACACCGCTTTCGATCCGAATTTCGAGGGAACAGACAGCTTTACCTATCGCGTTCAGGACAATGAAGGCACGTGGTCGAACATCGTGACCGCAGAGATCTTTGTTCAGAACGAGCCTGTTCTGACGCTGGACGCGGTTGATGACGGCTATTCGGCTTTGGTGGCGGATATCGCCAGCGGCAGCTGGGTTCAAATATCGGGCAATGTATTTGACAACGATACGAGCGACGGTGCCCTGAACCTCTTGCAACTGGACGGCTTCAAACCTTTCGACGTACCGGATAGCACCACGAGTTTCGACTCTCAGGGGCGGCTCAAGATACGGGCCGACAATGGTGGTTTCTTTCGCATCGGATCGGATGGCAGTATCGAATTCAAGGACCGGGATTTCGACTTTACGGGCCTTGGTTCCAGCGAGAGTGCAACAACGACCATCGGTTACACCATCGGAGATGGAACCGATACGGATGCGGCCTTTATCTCATTGACGATCAATGGATCGGGCAATGTGAACACCGCGCCGACCGGCGCGGGCATCCTGCTCGATCCGGGCGAGGACAGTTCGGCCAGCGCGCCTCATACGGTGACCTTCGAGTCGGACGTGACCGATGCCGAGGGTCATACGCTCAGCTATCTCTGGGACTTCGGGGACGGGACGACCTCGACGCTCGCGGCCCCCGAGCACACCTATGGCTCGATTGGTTTCTACAACGTGTCGCTCACCGTGACCGATGAGCTGGGCGCCGAGACGGTGTTCAACGAAGTCTCCATCGACGTGGGCAATGCGCCGCCGGTCGCCGTTGCTGATAGCTTTACGCTGCCGGTCGGCTTTGATCCGGTGGCGAACCATCTGCATATTCTCGACAACGACTATGATCCGGACGGATCGTTGAACATGCAGGTCGTCGAGATTGTCAGCGGGCCGAGTTTCGGTACGGTCGAGATTATGGATACGGCGCAGGAACTGGCGGACCGTGGCCTGCCTGCCGGTCATTATGGCCATGCCGAGTACGCGACGTTCGATCCAAATTTCGAAGGCACGGACAGCTTTACCTATCGCGTTCAGGACAATGAAGGCACGTGGTCGAACATCGTGACCGCAGAGATCAACGTGCAGACTGCGCCGTCAAACCCGGGCGGTGCGTTGGCATCGGTCAACAGCGGATCAGGTCTGGATATTCAGGATATCTCGGTCGCAGGCGATTTCACGGTCGAATTCTGGATCGCCTTCAATCCGGGCACCAACACCAACAAGTATGATTCAGCCTTTGCCGGCGGAGTCTATGACGACACGCCGGGCGATGATCCGTCGACGGACGGTGTCTTTGGCAACGACTTCAACTTCCATGCCGGTCTCGCGCGTCTGTATTCGACCGAGATCGTCAATGGCGGTGATGCCATCGTGGCCAACACGGCGCTCACCTCGAATGGAGTCGCAAACCATGTGGCGCTTGTTCGAGAGGGCAACGATTTCAGCATCTACATGAACGGCGTTCTGGACAGTACCTCCACCCTTGCGCTGGACGGAGATCTGGTGATCGAGCAACTGGCGACGAACGTGCGCGCGACAAGAGCTCTCTCCGGCACGCTGGACGAATTCCGGGTCTGGGATGATGCGCGAAGCGCCTCAGAAATCGCGACCTACATGAACCAGGAAGTCGCCTCGAATGCCGAAGACCTGCTTCGTTATTACCAGTTTGATGACGATACGTTCGTCATCGACTCGACTGGCAATGCGGAAACAGCGGGTGATTTGTCCTATGCTTCGGTCGCCGGAGCAGACTGGATCGAGTTCTCGGATTGGTTTGGGGCGTGACAAAGCCGCATGACATGTCTTCTGGTCTCGTGAACGATAGCGCGCGAGACCGTATGATACCGTCTTTCCTCAGGTTGAGCGAAGAGACTGCGGCCTATGTGATTGCCGGGTTCGGCACCTTGATTGCGGCGGTCAATATCTGGCGCAATCACCTGTTTGTTCACGATGACGCCTTCATCTCGCTGCGATATGCGAAGCATTTTGTCGAGCATGGGGATCTGTCGTGGAACCTTGGCGACCGCGTCGAAGGGTATACGAATTTCCTCTACGTGATCATGACCTCTTTCATGATGGAAATGGGCATCACACCCATACTGGCGATCCAGCTGATCAACATCCTGTCCGCTATCGCTTTGGTCGCCGCCGTGGTCTTTGCCGCGCGGCGGATCATGCCCGAGGCACCGCATCTACAGGCCTTGGCCTATGCGGCCGTCGTCTGCAATGTCTCCCTGTCCGTCTGGGTTTTCGGAGGGCTCGAGGCACCTGTCGTTGCAGCATTCCTGGCTTGGGGCATGGCCCTGTCAGTTTGCTATTTTCAGCGCCAGAACCGTCCGCAGACAAATGGCCTGGCGGCTCTTACCGGGGTCTTCTTCGCAGCCGCGGCCCTTGTGCGGCCGGACGCAGTGATCGTCATAGCGGCTTTTTCGCTGGCGCTTTTCTTCTTTGGGGCCGGGCGGGCGTCGAAACGTTTTGCCCGGATGATCGTTGCGGGCGGCATTCCCCTGCTGGCCGTGCTTGTCCACATGATCTGGCGTTTGGACTATTATGGCGATTTCCTGCCAAACACGTTCCACGCCAAGGTCGGGCTTGAGCTGGGCCACCGGCTTCAGAAGGTGAGCGAGTATCTAGTGGTTACTGGTGCGTTGTATCTGCCTGTGCTCAGCCTCGCAGGTCTGGCGTTCTTTGCCGCCGCGTTTCACCGGCAAACCTCAAGGCTTGCCTCCGGGCTTGTTTTCACAATTCTCGGGTTCCTACTTTACGTCACATGGTCGGGCGGGGATCACATGGCGGCGTCTCGGGTCATCCTGCCGATTGTCGGGTTCGCGGCAATCTTGCTGGTCGTTTCGATCCGGGCATTGCCCGAGAGACTGCGGACCTATGCCATCCTCGGCAGCCTGTGCCTGTTCGCCCTGTCAGCAATTAACGCGAGATCCTTCAAAATGGACTGGGCCGCGTTCAATGGTGCCATCGTCGGCAGGTACATCGCGACAGCGTGGCCTGCCGGATCGCTCGTTGGATTGAACACCGCCGGTTCGACGCCTTTTTACGCCGACAATCACGTCTACATCGATATGCTTGGCCTCAACGACCGGACGATCGCCAAGCGCGAGGATGTGCCTGTTCTGGCACGACGCCAACGGATGCCCGGCCATGCCAAGGGGGACGGCGCATATGTGCTGTCCCGCAAACCCGATTACATCATCTTCGGTGGGTCCGAAGGCATCGACATCGTCGATGCGGAAAAGTGGTTCCTGACTGGGGTCGAGCTTCGCGGCGATCCCGAGTTTCAGACCTGCTACGAGAAAGCGACCCAGCAACTGCCGGTCCCCGAGGATATGCGTAGTTCAGGACGTCCAGGAGATCCGATTGTTTTTACCTATTATCGCCGCACTTGCCCAACCTGATCCCGGGCAGTCGGTTTTCCAAAGTCACAAGGAACATCAGGCTTGTCGACAAATGCCGATCATGGATCACAGCCAGCTTGAAGGAAGAGACCGGTCTTGAAAGCCTACCGACCTGATATTGACGGGTTGCGTACCATCGCGGTGATGCCCGTCGTGCTGTTCCACGCTGATGTCTCGGGCGTGTCGGGTGGCTATGTCGGTGTCGACGTGTTCTTTGTCATTTCCGGATTTCTGATCACGTCCATCATCCATCGCGAGGTCGAACGAGGCGAGTTCTCGATCCTCCGGTTTTACGAGCGGCGCGCCCGGCGTATTCTTCCCGCCCTCATCGCAGTTGTCGTTGCGACCTTGATCGCGGCGTTCTTCCTGTTCATGCCGCGCGAGTTCGAGCAAACCGCAAAGTCGGCCGCGGCCGCGATGCTCTTTGTTTCGAACCTGCTGTTTTATTCAGACACCGGCTATTTCAGCCCGGGCATTTACGAAAGGCCGCTTCTTCATACATGGTCGCTGGCAATCGAGGAGCAGTTTTACATCTTTTTCCCGCCGCTGATGATGCTGCTGGCTGCGTTGGGTCGACGCCCCGGCGTCATTATCGCGGTTCTGACGCTGATATCCATGGCGCTGAGCGCTTTTACCACCGCCAGCAAACCGGACATGGCTTATTACCTCCTGCCATGGCGTGCGTGGGAACTGGGTATCGGCGCGCTGATCGCGCTCTGGATGCCGCGAGTGTCCGCCAGCCGACCGTTGAGAGAGGTGCTTGGTCTTGCCGGTCTGGCCATGATCCTGTTGGCCGTCGTGACCTTCGATGAAGCGACCGTGTTCCCGGGCTACGCCGCCCTGCTGCCCTGTCTTGGGGCAGGGCTGGTGATTGCCTTTGGCGGGCATGGCGACACCATGTTCGAGAAGTTCCTGTCGCTGCCAGTCATGGTGTTTATCGGTCTCATTTCCTATTCTTTGTACCTTTGGCATTGGCCGGTTATCGTTTTTTACCAACAGTTTACGCTGGACCGCCCCGATGCGCTCGGCTGTGTGCTCGTCGTTGGGCTGTCGATCTTTCTCGCCTGGCTTTCCTGGGCATATATTGAGGCGCCATTCCGGGGCAGCCGTGTTCCGGGCGCCCGCAAACACAGGCATGTCTCCCGTCGCGCCATTTTTGCGGGATCGGCTACGGGTATGGTCGCGGTCTCATTTGTTGCTTCGATGATTGTCGTCGGACACGGGTGGGAATGGCGCTTGCCGAAGGAAACTGTCCGCCTTGCAGCTTTCGAACTCGATAAACACCCCAAGCTGCGTGAATGTACGGGGCGGTTTGAGGAATGGCGTGCGCCCGACGACCCTTGTGTCTTCGGAACACCGGGGCAAATCCCGACGGTCATGATCTGGGGCGACAGCCACGCAGCGGCGCTCATGCCGGAAATTGAAGCCGCAGCAAGGCGCACGGGCAGCACTATCGGCTATCTTTCGCGAGCGGGCTGTCTGCCCGTGACCGATACGGAACGGGCGGATGGGGGCAATGGCGGCTGTGAGGAGTATGGCGATGGCGCGATGGCGTTTTTGTTGAACACGCCGGAGGTCGATACGGTTTTCATCGTCGCCCGCTATGCTCTCGCCACAACAGGGTATCTATCGGATTACGGACTGGCAGAGCGGGACTGGCCGCCAACCAGGTATTCCGACGCGCTAACAGGTGCTTGGCCGGAAGCGGACCGTCTTTCAAAACTGTTGTACAAGATCGAGGAGACGGTATCAGCCCTGCGTTCCAACGGTAAGCGAGTCGCGCTGATTTATCCGATTCCCGAAATGGGCTATCGCGTGCCGGAAACGCTGGCAAAACTGGCGTTACAGCATCGGGAGCTCAAGGATTTTGGCGTGGACCGGGCGCTCTATGACGCCCGCAACGAAAAGATCATCAAGGGGCTTGATGATATCGCCGAGCGTCACGGTGTCATTCCAATCCGCTCAGACGAAATCCTTTGCGATGCGGTGCTTTGCCGGGCCAGCCGGAACGGCGAGCCGCTTTATCATGACGACGATCACCTGAGCTCGGTCGGGGCTAGGCTGTTCGGCGAAAGCATCGACAAGATCATCGAAACCGGAAAGACTGCGTCAGCCGCTCCGGCAACGAGGAATGCAATGCCATGATGCTTGATGTTCTTTGTCTCATGGACCCAAGGTTTGCGGGCGGCACCGCATCGGCCGTGGCAACGGATATCGGTGCCATGCTTGATGCCGGGCTGTCGGTCGGCCTGTGCGAAGTTCAAAGCCCCTATCTCGCCAAGGACCCGGGCCCGCGCAGCAAGGTGATGGAAAAACTGGTTCAGGACCGGCGCCTGCACGTCTTTCCGGCGGGTTCACAGCAGGAAATAGAGGCGAATACTGTCTTTCTGCATCATCCGATGACGTTTTTTTACGGGCTTGAAACCAAGGTTCGCATCAAATCGGACCGCGCGTTTCTCGTTGCGCACCATATGCCGTTCCGGGGTGACGGATCGCTGCAATATGAACCGGTAACAACGTCACATCGTGTACAGCGTGACACCGGCCTAGCCCCGGTTTGGCTACCGGTCTCCGGCCTGTGCCGAAAGCATCTTCAGTCTTTTCATCCTTTGATACGACTGTCGCCGACCGACTGGCCGAACCTTTTCGACGTCACCGAGTGGGGGTCGGAACGTGAAGTTTTTGAAAGCAAAAATATAACGATAGGTCGCCACGGGCGGGCTGATCCACTGAAATGGCCGGACAGCGCCGCGAAAATCCGCGCGAGCCTGCCCGTCCTGCAGGACACTCAGATCGCCGTGATGGGATGCCCCAAGGATAGATTGCTTGCCATGGGCGTCGAGCTTTCCGACTGGACGCTCCTCGATTTCGATCAGGAACCGGTGCCCGCGTTCCTCAACCGTCTCGATGTTTTTGTCTATCATTTCCACCCGGACTGGAGCGAAACGTTTGGCAGGACGGTTGCCGAAGCCATGCTGTCCGGGTGTGTCTGCGTACTTGATCCGCGTATCAAGGCCACTTTCGGTGATCTGGCCATCTATTGTGAGCCGGAGGAAACGGCCGCTGTCATCGAAAATCTGCGTCGCAATCCCCAAGAGGCTCGGGCGCTCGCCCGGCGTGCCCGCGAGGCTATCGCGAAACGCCATGACATTCGTTCGGTCACGGATCGTTTGGCCGCTTTGACCTCCGGCAGAGGGGAGATAGCCCCCGCCTCCAAGGCCTTTGCCTCACCTGTGACTGTCGTGCGTAAAACCATCGGTATGATGCGCCGACGAGAGTACCTGCGGTCGGATCTTGGAGTAGGGCGGTGAGGATTGAATTGAACGATCTTTGCAAAACGCCTTGGCGCGTTGATTTCTGGCATTTCCGGAGCCTGGAGCGGTCATGAAACACGTCATTCGCTCTGCACTGATATCGTCCAGCTTTAAAATGCGGGGTTTCAGACCGGAAGACGCCATCGTGCTGTCCTGCGACCCGCGCAGCGGCTCGACATGGTTAAGCGAGTTGCTCGTCTCGACCACGCCAAGTGCCGTGATCTGGGAGCCGTTCCACCTCGACAAGGTGCCCCGTGCAAGAGAAGTCGGACTTTCGTGGCGTCAGTATATCCCGGTGGATGCCGACTGGCCCGAGGCCGAGCGGTTCATCCGCGATGTTCTTACGGGGCAGGTGATCAATGAATGGACGGGCTGGGCCAACCCGGTCCGCGAGTTCATTTCTGCGCAGCAGTTGATTGTCAAATGCTGCCGCGCGAATGCGTTCCTGCCGTGGATGGTGCGAAAGATACAATTTCGTCGCCCGCCAATTCATTTTCTTCGCCACCCCTTCGCAATTGCGGCCTCGCAATTAAGGATGGGGAACTTTGGGACTGAGAAGATGTTGGAGACATTGAATTCAGACAGGTATTCTCGGGAACTTTCCGAAAGTACGAATTACATAAAAGGGCTGGAAAACGACGAAGAGCGTATTGTCGCGATGTGGTGTAGAACGCAAAAGCCTTGTCTCGACGATCCCGACTATGACGCAAACTACGTTCGAATGCATTATGAGACTTTATCGCTGGACCCTGCCACGGAAGTTGCGCGACTGTTCGGTTCATGGGGTGAAGCCGTTCCTGGCATCGCCAAAGAACAGGTTCAGAAAGCCAGCCGCATGACGCAGGGCGAAAGCCTCAGCCACAGTCCGGAGCGTCAGGTTCGCAAGTGGCAGGAAGTTTTCACTGACAAGCAGGTTCAACGCATGTCACGAATCATTTCGGACTTCGGGATAACAATTTATGATGAGCATCCAATGCCGCATGCGCAAAAAAAGTGATCGAACCGCTGTTTATCCAGCATAATTCTTACTGACATTTCCTTAAAATATGGAAATGTGGCAAAATTGGGCTTGGTCGGAGGTATCTGCTGGCGTAAGTTAATAAAAGATTAAGAGATTCTAGTAGGCGTCTGTATTTCAGGACGCATCGTCGTTAATGAATATGTTGCCTACCGTGTGCGGGAGGCGGCAAGCTGATTTTTTATAATGTTGTTGGGGGTATTGCAATGAAGGACGAGTTCGCACGCGTGCCAGATGGAGAGTATTTCTTCTCCGAAGCTTCCCAGGATTTTAGCAATTGGACGACCGGCGCATTTCACAAGCGTCTTTTTGATTTGCTTTTTTCTATTTCCATGATGGTTGCTTTTGCACCTTTATTTTTCACTATCGTTATCTTGCTGAAAATCATGGACAACGGGCCGGTCATTTTTGCGCATAAGCGAATTGGCAAGAACGGGCGCGAGTTCAAGTGCTACAAATTCCGTACCATGATAATGGATGCGGACAAGGTTCTTGAGGCCGTCCTAAGGGACTCCCCGGAAATGCGCCTTGAATGGCTGGCCACGCGCAAATTGAAGGATGACCCGCGAATTGTCCCCGGCATTGGACACATTCTGCGCTCGAGCAGCCTTGATGAGTTGCCGCAGATTTTCAATGTGATGTTCGGAGATATGAGCGTCGTCGGACCCAGACCCATCGTGAAGGACGAGCTGAAGTACTATGGCGCTCAGCGCGTCGCTTATCTGTCTGTGCGTCCGGGGCTGACGGGTCCTTGGCAAGCGGGAGCGCGATCAGACACCTCGTATGACGAACGTGTCGCGCTGGATCTTGACTATATCCGCACCGGCTCGCTTCGGCGGGATCTGTCAATAGTCGCGAAAACAGTCTGGAAACTTCTGAGCTTTAACCAGCGTGGCGCTTACTGACGGTCTCGGCAGCATTTTCCTCGAGGTCGTCTTCGCCTTTTTGCGTTTTGAATTTCCTGCGGAGTACAGCGTCGATCAAAACGACAGGTCCGGATGCAATCCAGCCCGCAAGGGTCCACAGAATGACGTGATCGGACTCCACGGCGTAGGCCGTGACTGCCGCCACCGCCACAAACAGAAGTACTATCGCAAATGGGCGTAAAATCCACATTGTTCGTATCTGCCCGTCGGCCTCCCGGAGATCAACGTAGCGCAAGCACCATGTCGTCTGCTGTTGTCATGTTGGGCGATAAGATAGGCGCGAAACTGCATATTTCCACCGGGGAAGGCGGAAATCTGTCATGAGATCTGTTCGGGTGTGGTATTCCAACCGCAAGTCAAAGGCGTCCAGGGACGAGACTTCGGGCTTTTTCGCGAGCACCCGTTTTCTTGTGGCGGCGCGCGGTGCTTCTGTCTTGCTTCAATTCCTGAGCCTGCCCGTTCTTGCCCGGCTGCTTAGCTTTGATGATTTCGCCATCATGGCGCTGGGCATGGTGGTTGTGGTTTTTGCAAATATCGTCAGCGATGCGGGTATCGGGAGATCGCTTGTACGGGTTGGCAAAATCGACCCGGATGAATGGAGCACCGTGTTCTGGTTTCTCACCTTTGTCGGGATCCTGATTTCAGGCTGCCTCGCTTTTGTCGCGCCGCTCTATGCCGGTTTCATGGATGAGCCACGGCTTACCGGTGTCATCGTCTGCCTGGCGCTTCTGCCGTTCCTGCAAGCGCTGACATCTGTGCCGCAGGCTTCGATCGAATGGGGCAACCGCTTTGGTCTGATATCCATACTGATCGTACTCTCTGGTCTGGTCAGCGCGATTGTGGCGGTCGTCATGGCATTCATGGGGGCCGGTTACTGGGCGCTGGTGGCGCAACAGGTCACCTTGCTTGGTACAAAGGCCATCGGAAGCTGGTACCTGTCGGGCTTTATGCCCCGAATGGTTTTCAGGACTTCGCTTCTTAAGCCTCATGTCCGGTTCGGCCGTGATACGCTGCTTTTCTCGTTCGTGATGACGTTGGACAAACAAATCCCCGTAGTCGCTTTTGGGCAGACGTTCGGCAATACGGCCGTGTCGTTATGGGCGATGACCGAAAGGGTGGCGCGGTTGCCACGGCTGGCCATCGCTGGCCCCTTGTCGCAAGTCGTAATGGTTCTGATGTCAAGACAGTATCACAATGGCGCAGGCGACACGGATGTCGGACGGTCCTATATCGCGTCGACCCGGCTGCTCGCGACCTTGATCATACCGCCCTTTGCGATATTGGCTGCCGCCGGTCTTCCGGTGTTTGTCGTGCTTCTGTCCAAAGACTGGGCGTCGGTTTCTGTCATTTTCGGACTGGCGGTTCCTGCTCTGATTGTCGAAGCGCTGATCTCGCCGGGAGGGCGGGTTTTTATGGTCACGAACCGGACTGGCATGCGTCTTCGCATGTCTGTCGAGCGCTTCGCGATCGGGACCGTGCTGTTTCTCGCCGCGCTGCCATTTGGTCTCGAGGCCGCGATTATTGTCAGAAGCCTTTTCGCGGTTGCCTATCTTCTCCGCTACTGGACCTTCATCAACCGCTGCGTTCCCGTCCGCCTGATGCAGGAAGTGCGCACGCTGATCATCCCGACTCTCGTCGGGGTTGCCGTATGCCTGACACACCTCATCTGGATCGCTCCTGAAATCCAAAGCCAGGTTCTGCTGGCCGCAATTGTCATCGCCGAAATGCTCGCCGCTGTGCTGATCACCGCAGCGCTGACCAGTCGCGCGCTGAAATTCGATGTCGCCTGGTTGCAACGCCCGGTGCCGACTGTCGCCTGAAAACATGATCGTATCGCATGAACATAAGCTGATTTTCATCAAGACGCTCAAGACAGCGGGCACCAGTGTCGAAGCGATGCTGGCCAAGTCGTGTGGCCCCAACGCCATCGTGACACCGATCTTTCCAGAAGTGCATGGACATCAACCCCGGAACTTTCGGGGATGGTTCCCGCCGTGGCGCGAGGTTCGCTCGCGAGAGGACTTGCGGAAAAACCTCGTCGAGTTCCGGCGCCGTGAGAAATTTTACAATCACATTCCCGCCCGTTTTGCCCGGGCCCGGCTGCCAAGGGAAATCTGGGACAGCTATCTGAAAATCTGTGTCGAGAGAAATCCGTGGGATAAGACGCTTTCGCATTTCCACATGTTCAGGCATGCAGACTGGCATCAACGCTATGACCCGACGCTGACACTGGACAAATACCTCGAACGCGGAATTTTCTGTCACAACGCCCGGTTCTATTGCGACGCCCACGGCAGGGTGATAGTCGATCGCGTCTTGCGCTACGACCAACTGGACGCTGATCTTAGCGCCTTGTACGATGAACTCGGGATGAAATACGAAGGACTACCCAACGCAAAGGCAGGCATCCGCACCGACAAGCGGTCCTACCGGGAGGTCTTCACCGACGCTCAGCGCGAAAGAATTCAAAAGGAATTTTCGCACGAAATTGCTCTGTTCAATTGGAAGTTCTGACCAATGACGTTTCAAGTACCCTTCTTCCGTGCGCTCGTAGTGACCACCGCGATTGTCGCGAACGCCCAGATGACATCTGCGCAGAAACGCATGGGAGAGCCTTTCCTTAGCGTGTTTCCCGTGGTCGGCCTGAATGAAGATTGGTGGGTCGCCGAATACGACCATCCCGCGGATCTTTTCCAGACGGGCTGGCGCAAAGAAGGAACTGTTGTTGGGCCGGACGGCGTCAAGCTTCAACTCAAGCCCACGGCCAGTGAAAATATCGTCAGCCGGGAAGAGATGGACGCGGATGACGGGACGCTTCTGAAGGCGGGTAAGACCTTTAAACCCTATGTCAGCGGACAGATGCAGCGGCGCGGGTGGTTTGGATACGGCAGGTATGAGGTCGTCATGCGGGCAGGCGCGGGGTACGGAATGATTTCGTCATTCTACGTCTACACCGGCCCCTACTTTGGCCACACGCATGAAGAAATCGATTTCGAGTTTCTGGGGCGTGATACCGAAAAAGTCTTCCTGAACCGGTTTGTCGAAGGTGAACCTTTTGAAGATCTCGTCTGGGCCGACCTTGGATTCGATGCGGCAAAAGAAGCTCACCTTTATGCCTTCGAGTGGACGCCAGATGCCGTCGTCTGGTATGTCGACGGTAAGGAAATTTACCGCGCGGATGGTGCAGAGAATGTGCCGAGCCCGCCCGCGAAAATCTATTTCGATCTATGGGCTGGTGGTCCCCGTCAGGCGGATTGGTCTGGCGCAGTTTCCGAAGAAAAAGATGAGAGCGATGCGCTTTACCAGTGTGTCTCTTACGCGGAACTTGGCGCCGATACGCCGCAATGCAGTGATCTGGCTGGCTGGAATGTCAGTGTGCGGTAGCGTTCCGGCTATTGGCTTATCGGAGCCAGATCCATGCTGAATTCGATCATGTCTCCAGGATAGATCGCGTCATCCGGACCCACCTCCAGCACAACGACCTCGCCATCCTTTTCGCGGCGCACTCTCGATGTGACACCTACACGAAGTTCGGGCGACATCGCCCCGCTGGTCGCCGCGAGCGTCATCAACATGGACTCTCGTTTGGTCGATAGCTCGATGGATCTGCGGGTTTCCTGTAGCTGGTTCACGATGTCCCGCTGTCGGTTATCGGCAAGCTGCAACTGTGCTCTTTCGGTTTCTCCGATCCTTTGGCGCGCTCGGTAGATCGCTGTGTTCAGATCCAACTCTTCGGCGCTTTGCGACAACAGGCTGCTTTCGATGCTGTCCAACCGGGTGAGGGGAACAGTGCCGCGCTCGGCCAGTTGCCTGATCCGGTCAGCCTGTTCCTGCAAAAGTGCCATTTGCGTCTTATGTCCCTCTTGCTTCGCTTCAAGCCCTTCAAGCTCGGTGTGATAGAGCGCCAGCAACGATTTGTTGGATTCCGTCTCACGCTCAAAGGATTCAGCGCGGATTTCCAGGATCGCGCGCTCTTCGTCGAATATCCTCTCAAGGGACGCATTCCCGTCCGGGTGCGACACATCCGTCCTGAATTCGATCGAATTCAGGCCCGCAAGCTCGGCTTCCAGCCGTGCTTCTCTTGCGAGAAAGCGGGCAAGTTCGACCTGCACGCTGCGCAGCGAGGCGATGTCGCGCACCGTGTCCATGTCCGATCCGTTGCTCAGCCGCATCGTACCGCCAGCCAGCGCAAGCGCCTTGCTTGACGTCAGACCGGGGCGCCAGATGAACTCGCCGGGACGCACCACGTCGCCGCCCACGTAGAACGGACGATATTGCGATATCTGCAGCGACACCGTCGGCGGCTGGTACAGACCTGCCGTTTCCTTGAGTGACGTTGCCAATTCGGCGCTCAGCTCATCCGGAGAGCGATCTTCAACCGGAACGATACCCAGAACGGGAACAGAAATGGTGCCCTCCGGGGAAACCCGGTACTCGCCGTTCAAGGCCTCCATGGGCATGTAGGTCGACGCGTTTTCGTCCCAGAGCACGACCCGTAGCGACAGCACGTCCAGCGGCCCCAGAAGGTATTCTTCTGCCGTGACCGATGTTGCGGCCAGCAGGGCGAGAGCCCATGCCTTGACGGAATTTTTCAGCCCAGGTCTGATCATGTACGTGCTACTTGTGTGTTCTTGAAACCGCGGTACTCATACTGGGCTTCCTTGCGGCGGTTAACCATCGTCAGAACCATGTACATGTTCTTGGTTCCCAGATCGCGCAGCCGCTCGACGCAGGACTCGACCGTCTGTTCGGCCGTTGCATTCCATTTCGTGGCCAGTACGACAGCATCGGATTCCTTGACGAAACCCAGTCCGCCACCCGATGACAGCACCGGTGGCGCCGCGATGATGATGTAATTGTAAGTCGACGAAAGGTCTTCGAGAAACTCGTTGATTTTGCGCCGCAGATGGCCGCCCTCTGACGAATTCAATTGGTCGGGAAATTGAAGATAATCATATCCCGTTTTGCTGGTAACCGGCATGCTGAATGCGGTGGGTTCCCCGTCAGATGTGCCACCACGGCCAAAGGTTGCCTCATCGGAGCCGGACTTGACGAGGAGGACACTCTCTCCGTCCAGAGCGAGCGCGGTCGCAATGGCGATGGAAACGGCGGTGCGGCCTTCGCCTTCGACGGCGGAGGTCACCAATATGGTCCCTGAATCGCGGTCCAGCGAACTTGTCAGGAACAAGGCGGTCTTTCGCGCCTCGCTAAGCAGGTGACGACCGCCCGCCGCGTGATACACGTCCGATTTCTTGTGACGCGCGAATGGGTTGAAAGCGCGAATGCGGGAGAAACTGCCGATGACCGGCAGACCCGAAACCCGGCGCAACTGCCCGACGGTCTGGACGCGATTGTTCAGGATCTCCAAAAGGATCGCGACGCTGACGCCGATAATCAAGCCGGCCAGTCCAGCGACCGCGATGGTCATGAGCGAGCGGGGCGAGCTGGGGCTTTCAGGAACTTCCGCATAGGATAGGACCCGGATGGTCGGCTGCTGAAGGGCCCGGTACTGCGCGGATTCCGTCGCGAGGTTTAGAAACTGTTCATAAGCAATGCGGTTCGCGTCAGCGATCCGTCGCAGGTTGCCCAACTCGACCATGCTCCGCGATCGGCTGATGACTGTCTCTTCCAGAGCGTCGATTTCGCGCTCGATCAGGCGCGCGGTCGCGTGACCGACTTCGGCCTCGGTGGCAAGTTCCGCCACAATCCGCTGGGTCTCGATCTCGATTTCTTCTTCGATGCGTTCACTGTTGGCCAGAATGGCAGAGACCTGACCGCTATTCGGTCCGAACTGCTCGCTTGCACGGCTCAACTCGATGCGTCGGCTGGACAGTTGTGAGCGAAGCTGGATGAGGATCGGCGAATTCTGGAATTCCGAAGCCTTCAGCGCCCCTGACTCCTGGATGATTTCCTCGATCAGGTCGTGGCGGGCTTCGGCGCGCAGAATTTCCGAGCGTACTTCGACCAGACGGCGGAACAGGTCCTGCAATTGCTGGTTCAACAGGTTAACGCTGTCGTTATCCGCGCCCACGGACTGTTCCTGGAAGTCGACAACCGAATTTTCGGCACGGGCGAGATCACGCCCAAGGTCTTCGACCCTCGCGCTCAGTAGTTGAACCTGATCCTCGATGGACTGCCCCCGGATATCGAGGCTGAAGCGGGCGTATTCGGTGGCCGTGACGTTGGCGATCTGCGCGGCGGTATTCGGATCGTCCGAGGTCGAAGAAACCTCGATCACGTAACCATTACCGCGCTGGGCGATGTTGAGATTGCTGGCAAGCTTGTCTGCGGCCGGACCGTAGAGCCGGATGTCCTCGGCGAGGCCCCGAAAAGCCTCGGCCTGCGACGGAGTCATCTCCTCGGCACCGACGACAGTGTCATCCTCGGCAGTCTGCTCTTCATTCTCGACAGCCGGTTCGGGCCGGGAAGGTGCGAGGATCGACCCGACAAAGCCTTTGATGCTTGAAATCACCCGGCGGGGCAGGGACGGTGCCGCCTCGGAATTTATAATGGGCGAGCTTTCGTCGATCCCCAACGTTTTGACGACGTTGATCATGAAAGCCTTGGAATTCATCGTGGTGATTTCCTGCTCTACAAGTTGTCGGCTTAGCGGCACACCGGACAGGAGATCGGTAATCGGGGTCGTCTGTTGACGCTGGTCGATCAGGGTAAGTTCGGCGGTAGCGGTGTAGCGGGGCGTCACGCTCGACAGCAACATCGCGGCCAGAATGACGGTCATGGTCGCGATCAAGCAGATCAACAACCAGCGACGCCGGAAGAAGCGGTAGAGTTCGTTGAATCCGAGGGGGGCGGCGACCGGCGTTGCGTCGATCGGGTCGTCGATCATCAGGGAAAATGCATTAGACTGGCGGTTCAAACTCGTCCTGCTCCCATTCGTTCTCTCTCACCCCTTCCTATGATTAAGGCACGAGCCGGTTTTCTAAGCAATTCACACTACGGTAACAAAAAACAACCTCAGGGTGTATATTCTTGTCGCAGGCATTAAACTCAGCATGTCATATCTTTCCACACGTTCGAGAGGTCACGGCCCAGCAGCTCTGATAGCCCGGCGTTCCTTGTCGACAAATGCTGGACGAGAAAGGCGCGCGTGTCCTCTTTCATCGGGAGCGGTCTTTCAGCCCTGAGCAGTCGCGGATTGACATGGGCAAACCACCAGTAGTGCAGCTTGTCCTCAACGCGTCGCTGTAATCCCCGTTCGCCGCCCATGTGCCGGTGATAGCGGCCTTTCACCAGATGTCGGCCAATACGGTTCGCCTGACGCTGAAGACCGATATTCGACGGGTACCTCGTGCGATTGAACCATGATCGCTCGGGATCCACTTTCATTCTGGGGGCACCGATGAAATCGGTCACGGAATCCACGCAACCTTGCATATCGGCCCGAAAGTCTTCGAACAGGCACACCTTGACCCGCTCTTCTCCCAGAACCTGCTGGAACCGCCGGATACCCGAGCAAAAGCTGGAACCGAGCAAAATATTCGGGTGTTTCGTCAGGGCCGTCTCGAATGAATCCGTCGCCCGCGAAGTCTTCATCAGATGCCAGTACTGGGAATAGGCACGTTCTACCGGATGCCGCAGCATGAAAATGACCTTGGCTTCGGGCAACAAAGCGTTGATCCGGGCAGCTGCCACTTCGGACATCAGGTAGGTTGTTGAATCCTCACCCAGAAATTGCGGATTTCCCAATGCGGAAAACCGGTCTGCATACCATTTGAGATTGTCCAGAGCAGGCGGCCTTGGATCCCACCATTTCAGCGACCCCTTTTCCTCGTAAAGGAAATCCGGGTGGGTGATTGGATCGTCCGCATCGAAATAATGCACCTCTTCGTCGGGAATACCGATATCCGGATGCTGATCCAGAATAAAGTGAAGTGAGGTCGTTCCGCATTTAGGCGCACCGCCAATAATGAAGTCGGGCAACCTTTGCTGCGACGCAGTATTGCGCAGTTCGGATTCAGGGTGAAGCGCAGCCAATTGAGCCAAAGAATTATACTCTACAGGGTCCGGAAGCTGAAAATCGCTGGATCCGGACTAAGTTTTTAATCAATAACAAATTTTCATTATGATAGGCGCTGATGGCTTTTCAGGCAACGAACAATTCGCACGCGGCCGGTTGACAGCGCATAGACAGGCCAGAAACGCCCCAAATCGCTCATCTGTGGCTTTGTTGCCCGAATTTCTTGCCATCGTGCGGCTGATTGACTTCTAACATCATGGTCTGTTGTCAAAATTCGCGAATCGTCAGATTCTGTTAAGATATTATTTTTGAATTTTAAGGTGGGGTTAGTTTTGTCGACCATTGCCGCTATTGTTCCAACGTATAACAGGAAAGATTATCTTGTTGATACGTTGCAGTCGCTGTTCGGTCAGACTCGACCCGTGGAACAGATCATCGTTTGGGATGACGGTTCCGTCGATGGCACCGAAGATGCTGTAAAATCTCTCCGGCGCGACAATCTCACGTACCATCGTGCGCCGAATGCCGGGAAATCCTCGGCGCTCAATCAGGCAATGAAATTCGTCCAAGGGGATTACGTCTGGATTTGTGACGATGACGATCTGCTTTTGCCCCATGCAGCCGAAACGCTGGCCGGTATCCTCGATGCCGACCCTTCCATTGGTGTCGCCGGCGGCTGCTATGCGCGGTTTTCGGAAGGTCCGTCGGGCCGTGTTGTGACCGATGCGGGTTACTGGCCGGACTTGGCGCAGGGCACGCCTGCAAGAAGCCTTCTCGAGGATATCTTCCTTTTCCAGCCCGCTATGATGGTGCGCCGGGAATGTTATGAAAAGGTGGGGCCCTTCAATGAAAACCTGCACCGGTCGATCGACTACGACATGATCGCCCGGCTGGTCGTCAGCACGCCCATCCGCATGACCGAAGACATCCTGTTTCAGCAGAGAAAGCACGACGGCGACAGGGGATCTTCGAAACATCGCCACTCTGCCAGCGACTCCGAAAAGGTCTGGAGCGCGCAGGACAGGAAGGTATTCCGAAACCTGCGCGAAAAAATCCCGCTGTCCTTCTATGTTGCGATGTATTGCGATGAACGGCCGGAACTGGCCGAACGGGCGGGTTTGATGCAGCGCGGCTGTGTCTATGGGCGGCGCAATGACTGGAATAACGCGCTGGACGATTTCGAAGTCGCGGCCACCATCGCGACAGACATGCCACTGGGCGCGACCGAGATGACGATTTGCCGCCGCGCGATGTCGGGCAAACATGGGGTATGGCCCGAACCCGAAGAAATCCTGCGTCTTGGCAGGCTTAAGGAACGCTCGGATATCGGGCGGCAAATATCGCAATCTCTCGGGCGGGGTCTGACGTGGCGCATGCGCGTCGCGGCAACCGAGGCGCAGCCGGCAGAGATCTTGCGGTTGATCGGTCTGCTCAAGAAAACCGGCCTGTCGCTCAAGCCCGACCCCGAAGGTTCAAAGGTGCAGGAAAGGCGGGAACTGCCAGCCGAGGCCTACCTGTGCTAGATACCACTGTTGCCCAAGGTACAAAGGTTCTGGTTCTCATCCCCGCCCTGAACGAAGAAGCGCATATCGAGCTTTGCCTGCGGTCTATCCTCACGCATGACGAACTGGCCAGAACGGCAGCCGTTTGTGTCGCCGACGGCGGCAGCACGGATGCGACGCGGGGTATCGTCACCAAATTGAGTGCCGAGTTCCCGAATATCCAGCTGCTGGACAATCCCAAACGTCTTCAGTCGGCCGCCATGAACCTGGCCCTCGATCCCATGTGGGACGATCGCGACATACTGGTCCGCTGTGATTGCCACGCCGTGTATCCTGCGGGCTACGTCTCGCGGTTGATTGCCGTTCTTCATGCCAAGGATGCCGCCTCGGTCGTCGTGCCGCTGGATTCCGAACCGGCAAGCCCGGCGGCATTTGCCACCGCGGTCGCTTGGGTTTCCAACACGCCGTTCGGCACCGGAGGTTCCGCGCACCGGGCCGGGCGAGTTTCAGGATATGTCGATCACGGCCACCACGCCGCCTTCCGGCTTGATGATTTTCGCGCTGTTGGCGGCTACGACGAAACCATGGTCGCCAACGAAGATGCCGAGCTGGATCGACGGATTACCGGCAAAGGCGGGCGGATCTGGCTCGATTGCGATAACCGCGTCACGTATTTTCCGCGCGACAAACCGCACCGTCTCTGGCAGCAGTATTTTCGCTATGGCTACGGGCGTGCGACGACCTGTTTGCGTCACGGTCAAAGGCCAAAGCTACGACAACTCGCGCCAGTTCTGATCGTGCTGGCCCTTCTGATCGGTCTGCTGGGGGCGATACTCGGTCAGCCGTGGTTGCTGCTGCCCTCTGTCATCTATCTGCTCGGCCTGATGTTCGTAAGCGCCCGCGTCGCTTATTCTCATGACTCCTCCAAGGGTCTGCTGGCCGGTGTCGCCGCCGGCATCATGCATGTTTCCTGGGGAATGGGCTTTCTCTCGCGATTTGTTCGGGGCAGGGAGCGATGACACGGATCGCCTTCTTCGGCCACAACCTGAATGAACCTGCCGTTCGAAAACGGGCATCGGCCTTTATGCAGGCCGGATGCGAGGTTATCGGAATCATGCCTCATCGCGGAGCCGCAAAAGAAGCGGAATTTCAATGGATTTCGCTCGGTGAAACACGCGACAATGACTATGCGGGTCGCCTTCGGCTATTGCTGAAAAGCTTTGCCCTGTCGCACCAAAGCCATCCCGAATTGGGTGCGGTCGACCTGATCTATGCCCGCAATCTCGATATGCTCGCCTGCGCCCATGCCTTTGCCAGCCGCAACCGGCTTGAGGTGCCGATCATCTACGAATGCCTCGACATTCACACCAAGCTGATCGGCGATGGCAAAGCCTCGCGCCTTTTGCGCCGCGTTGAGGGCGCGCTGATCAAGCGCAGCGATATGCTCGTCTATTCATCGCCGCGTTTTGAAAGCGCTTATTTTGGCCAGCGTCATCCGGGCCTCTATCGCGGCCGTCTGCTGGAAAACCGATTGCTGGCAGAGGATGCTGGGCCGCGCCCCGCCAGTGCCAAGCAGCCGCATAAGCCCTTGCGTATCGGCTGGGTGGGTAATCTGCGCTGCCGCCGCTCTTTTGATTTGCTGGCCATGGTCGGCAAAACCTTCCGGGATCGTGTCGATATCCGGCTCCATGGCTATCCGGCCTCCGGTGTCTTTCCAAATTTCGAGGCCGACGTCGCCGGTGCGGAACGCATGACTTATTTCGGGCGCTACAACGGAGCGCAGGACCTGCCGCAGATCTACGAAAAGCTCGACGTCGTCTGGGCCGCCGACTGGTACGAAGCGGGGCATAACTCGGTCTGGCTGCTGCCGAACCGGATCTACGAAGGCGGATATTACGCAACCCCGGCGCTGGCACCCTCGGGAACCGAAACCGGGGCATGGATCAAAAGAAACCAGGCAGGGTGGTGTTTTGACGACCCGCCCGAAGCAACGGTGCCAGAGCTTGTCCAGCACCTTCTCGACCATCCCGAAGCGATCACGCGGAAAAGCGAAGCGCTGCTTGCGCTGCCCAATTCAATCTACCTGGAGACTGTCGCCGACACGCGGGCTTTCGTTGCTGAGATGCTGACGGCCGGCAACCCCTAGGTCTCGCCCGTCAATCGCCGCCGCCCGCGCAACCAGACCTGTTCAAGCAGCTTTCCCATGACTGAAAGCGAAACCGCCGGTGGTTCGACGGCAAGAGAGGCAATATCGGAAAGGTCCCGCGCCTTGACCGCGTCAATCGTCCTGCGCCATGCCCATTCCTTGCGTATATCTGTCAGGTGTCGCCGCAGCGCTGCCTTATCCCGTTGCGAAAGGTCGGGGCGGGTCAAAAGCGCGCGGTCGACCGCGACAATGGCGCCAAGGTCTGCCGTCGTATGGTTTGAACTCAGTGAATCGTCGCGATGCACGGCAAAGTACCCCTTTGGCCCAACAAGCTGAAAGTTGCAGCCCGCCGCCAGCGCTTCGGCGTACAACAGGTAATCCTCTGCAAGCCGCATGCCCTCTGCATAGCGCAATCCGTTGCGTTCTAAAAAACTCCTGTTCATGAGCGGTTTGACGAACCCAAGCTCGCCCCTGTTCCCGCGGCGATTGCGGCGGTTTCCGTCGACGAATATCTCAAATGTGATCCGCTCGGGGACCGTGCTGTTTACCTGCCACAACGGGCTTTGCGTCGAGTTCAGATCGCTGTTGGTGACTCGATAGATATCATCGGCCAGAAAATCCGCGCCGCAAGCCGTCGCTTCAGCCAAGAGCCGTTCCAGACGGTCCGGCGCCATGAAGTCATCGGAATCGAGCACCGCCAACCAAGGCGCCGTACTGGTCTCGATACCATTGTTGCGGGTCGATGCTGCGCCCATATTCTTTGACTGGGAAATGACCTTCAACCGTGGATCTTGGACAGATTTCGCAATCGCCACCGTATCGTCCTGCGAGCAATCGTCGACGACGATCACTTCAACCTCTGCCGTCTGCGCCAGTGCCGAATGTATCGCACGAAGAATAGTATCGCTTGCGTTATAAGCCGCGATAATAACGGCGATTTCCGCATTTGGGGCCACGTCTGCCTCCCCTTAGAAATGTAAGCCGATCTGGCGGCTTCGTAAAAATCAAGTAAGTAAAAAATGCCTCGATTGATGTGATCGTAAGGCACTTGTCAGCTAGCACAAAGTCAAAACCACCGTCTCTGCTCGTTTCCCAATGCGGATGCCTCAGGGCCGGCATTTTCACCAACGCTGGCTGCCAGCGGTCGCCGCTCACTGGCCTTCGGTTGCAAACCGGTTGCCTTTTGGCCGTATTTTTGAGAGATGATCCCGCTTCAAACGCCAGTATCCGTCGCCTTGACGCCATGGGCAAACGGGGCAGGAAAAACCGGAGTCCGATGCCGAAATGAGTAAAGACGCCAGATCAGCTTCCCGCCTCTCCGTCGCCCCGATGATGGACTGGACCGATCGGCATTGCCGGTTTCTTCATCGCCAGTATAGCCAGCATACCCTGCTTTATACTGAAATGGTGACGTCACCGGCGCTGGTCCGGGGACAGGCGCTGCACCTGCTGACACATCACGACTCCGAACATCCCGTGGCGCTGCAGCTTGGTGGCTCCGATCCGGCCGAACTGGCCGAGGCGGCCGTGATGGGGGCGGAGGCAGGCTATGACGAGATCAACCTGAACTGCGGCTGCCCGTCGGATCGCGTCCAGTCGGGCAGTTTCGGCGCGGTTCTGATGGAAAGCCCCGATCTGGTCGCCAGTTGCGTGACAGCCATGAAAGATGCGGTGGATGTCGATGTGACGGTCAAATGCCGCATTGGTGTTGACGATCAGGACCCGGAAAAAGTCCTCCCCGACTTCCTGTCCCGGATAGAGGCGGCTGGCTGCTCAAGGGTCACCATCCACGCCCGCAAGGCCTGGCTTCAGGGGCTGAGCCCAAAAGAAAACCGCGATATTCCGCCTTTGGATTATCCGCTTGTCCTGCGCATGGCCGAACAGTTTCCCGACCTGCACATTTCGGTCAACGGCGGCATCAAGACACTGAAAGAGGCGATCTCTTTCCTCGACGCGGGCCTTGACGGCGTGATGATCGGGCGCGCGGCCTATCACGACCCGACCACGGTGCTAAGCACGGCCGACGCTGAAATCTACGGGGACGGGCCCGCGCGTTCACCCGAAGAGGTCGTGAGTGCCATGCTTCCCTACATCGCCTCCCACCTTGCCGACGGGGGCAAGCTCCATCAGGTTACGCGCCACATGCTCGGCATGTTCGCGGGGCGACCCGGTGCGCGGGCATGGCGGAGGACGCTCTCCGAAGGCGCGCATAAGCCCGGAGCGAATGGCGATCTGGTCATTGCAGCGCTTGCGCAGGTCGAAGAAGCCGTCGAACTCGCAAATGCAGGATGACGCGGCCGGTTACCTGTCCGATCTGCGTATCTTTACGGGAACATAATCTTTGACGACGTCGCAAGAGCTCGCAGATCTGGGGTGGTGCCTGTTTGACCATGATCCCAAGTTGGTCGACTGGGCTTTGGCTGCTCTGCCTTCAGCTCGACTTGCCATAAGCGATCCGGCCCTTGCTCATCAGTTTCAGTGCGAAGGTACATGGTTCGTTGGCTTGGATGCCTTGCCGAATGATCCCGAGGGGCGCATCGACGGTTCAGGTCCGCTGCAGGGCACTGCCGTAGACTTCCTGCGCAGCGCCGAGGGCTGGTCAGACCTTCACCCTGCGCAAATCTCGGTGACCTATCCCGGCTATCCGAAGCCGCGAGATGGCGAAACGCCAGCTGCCTTCCGTTATCGCCTCAAGCGGGATGCGGCGCATATCGACGGGATCATTGCCTCGGGGCCTCAACGCCGTCGCTTTATCAGCGAACCTCACGCGTGGATCTTGGGCATTGCGCTGACCGAGGCCGATGCGACTGCCGCGCCGCTCGTGGTCTGGTCGGGCAGTCCCGCGATTATTAGGCGTGGATTGCTTGAGGCGCTCTCGCCTTATCCGCCAACCCAATGGGAGAGCATCGACGTGACCGAAGCCTACCAATCTGCCCGGCGCGAGGTTTTCGAGACTTGTCCGCGAGTCGAACTGCCCATGAAACCGGGGCAGGCGGTTTTGTTGCACCGTCTGGCGCTGCACGGCGTGACGCCGTGGCAGCAGGGCGCCAAAGCGTCGGCAGACGGCCGTATGATCGCCTACTTCCGCCCGCCGATGCCGGGCGGTGTCTCCGCGTGGCTCGAACCGAACTAGCGTTTCAGCCGGGCAGCCCGCCCGCCGCGCCGTTTTGCAAGCTTTGGCGCGCGTGACGGCAATTCCTGCATGATCGTCCGGCGTTCTTCCGGTTCCATCCGCGACCAGCGAGCGATTTCGTCAATCGTGCGATAGCAGCCGGTGCAAATCCGCTCTGCCGGATGGATGACGCAGATCTGCACGCAGGGGCTTTCGATCTCGTTGCGTGTCCAGACCGGCGGTTTCACGATGCATTCTCCCGCTTCAGATGCCCGATCCGGTCCAGCGCGCCCTGCAGGATATAGCTGGCGGCGACGTGATCGATAACCTCGGCCCGGCGCTTTCGAGACGTATCCGCCTCGAGCAGCGCGCGCTCGGCTGCCACTGTGCTCAGACGTTCATCCCAAAAGCCGATGGGCATCTCGATCAACCGCACGAGGTTGCGGGCAAAGGCGCGGGTCGACTGGCAGCGCGGCCCCTCGGTGCCATCCATGTTGCGGGGTAGGCCAAGCACGATGGCGCCTATCTGCCGTGCCTCGACCAGTTCGACAAGCCGGGCGGCGTCCAGCGTGAACTTGCGCCGCTTCACCGTCTCAAGCGGCGTCGCGACGGAGCCGAACAGATCGGACACCGCAACACCGATGGTCTTGTCGCCAAGGTCCAGACCCATCAGCCCGCGCATCTGCGGGCAGGCGGCAGCGAATTCCTCGAACTCGTCATAGATCATTCGGCAATCCCCGCTCTTTCCGCCGCAGCTTCGATCTGTGCAAGCGCCGCATCTTCTCCGGCAAAGGCCGACCGGGCATTATCATAGATCGCCCGCGCCTGATCGAGATCGCCCAGAACGCCAAGGGCTGAAATCAGCCGCGCCCATTCCTCGGGCGGTCCGCCCTCATCGGCAAGCCGCGTGGCCAGACCCTGCACCATGCCTTCGATCATCGCCTGACGGTCTTCGGGCGTCATATCTTTTGTCGCCTCGACATCTTCCGCGCTGGGGCCGCGCAGTTGGGTGCCGCCTGTCTGCGGCTCGGGCGGCAGGGTAAAGTTCACACCCGCTTCTCGCGCAACGCGGGTGATCTGCTCGCGGATCGGCGGGATCCAAGGCGCATCTGACGGGCTCTGTGTGAGCAGGTTGTTCCAGATACGGAAGGCCTGATCGGGACGGCCGGTCTGCACCATCATCAGACCCCAGTAATACTGAGCCGCGCCATTTCGCGGGGCAAGCGAGAGCGCCTTTTTCAACGCGTCTTCCGCCTCGGGTGACACGTAACCGCCCGCCGCGAGGATCAGCATATCCGCAAGATAGGTGAAATCCTCCGACCTGGCATCTTCGCCTTTAAGCGCGATGACACGCTTTTGCGCCGCATAGGCTGCTTCAAAATTTCCGCTGGCGGCCTCGTGACGCGCCAAAAGGGACTGCCCGGTCAGGTCGTCGGGGCGGGTCGCAACGGTTTCGCGCAGCTCTGCCACAAGGTTCTTGTATTCCTCGGTCAGGTTCGCAGGCGCAGGCTGGTCGGGCACACTCGCTTCGGCGGTGGCCTGATCGGGCCGCGATGCGCGCAACTCCTCGGCCATGGCAACGCGGCGCTCAAGGCTCAGGTCTCCATATCCCGGCGCGCCAAGATCGCTGTAAAGGAAAAAGCTCCCCGCCACGACAACCGCCACCAGCACCGCCGCCATGGCCCACGACAGGGTCGGCGCGGCCTCGCTTTCCGCAGGCTCGCCCCGTTTCTCGGCATCGGCAGCAAGAATGCGCCGGGATACCTCGGTGCGGACGCGCTCTGCATCCTCGGGACCGATCACGCCGCGCGCCAGGTCGCGTTCCACCTCGGCCAGCTGATCGCGATAGACCTGCACGTCATAGCCTTCGCTCTCCGCGGCCGACCGTATCCGCGATCCGCGCAGCAAGGCCAAAGCCAGTAAAAGCGAGACGCTCAGCGCCAGCAACAAGGTGATGATCCAGAATGTCATGCGTTCTCCTGCTCTGACGTCTATCTAGACCCCTGACGACCGGCGAAAAAGGGACAAAGCGGCACATGTTCCAATTGATCACGCCGAATTATGCTTGGCAAAGTGTCGCTCCGGCAAATTTGCGTGACCTCGGGTCTTTCGTTCCCGGCCCGCAGACGCAAGAATGGAGCGACCAGCATTCGAATCCAGTCCGGGAGCTTCTGAATGAAACGTTACTCTGCTTTTGCCATCGCCCGCGAAGCTCTTCGATTTCATTCCGGTTGGGAACGCGCCTGGAAAAGCCCGGAACCTCGCCGCCGGTACGATGTGGTCATCATCGGGGCAGGGGGACACGGGCTGGCAACGGCCTATTATCTTGGCAAGAATTTCGGCATCACCAATGTCGCGGTGATTGAAAAGGGCTGGCTCGGCGGCGGTAACACCGGGCGCAACACGACGATCATCCGCTCGAATTACCTTCAGGATCCTTCGGCTGCGATCTATGAAAAGTCGCGCAGCCTCTATGAAACGCTCAGCCAGGATCTGAACTACAACGTCATGTTCAGCCCGCGCGGCGTGATGATGCTGGCGCAGACCCAGCACGAGATACGCGGCTACCAAAGAACCGCCCACGCCAACGCGCTGCAAGGCGTGGATACGCGGTTTATCTCCGCCCGCGAGGTTAAAGAGCTCTGCCCGATCATGAATATCGACGGGCCGCGCTATCCTGTTCTGGGCGCGCTCTGGCAGCCGCGCGGGGGGACCGCGCGCCACGACGCGGTCGCCTGGGGATATGCCCGCGCCTGTTCCGACATGGGCATGGACATCATCCAGAAATGTGAAGTGACCGGCATCCGTCAGGAAGAAGGGCAGGTGCGCGGGGTCGACACATCGAAAGGCCCCATCGACTGTTCCAAGCTGGGCATCGTCGTCGCGGGCCATTCCGGTCGTCTGGCGGACATGGCCGGTTTCAGACTGCCGCTGGAATCCGTCGCCCTTCAGGCGCTGGTCTCCGAACCGATTAAGCCCTGCATGGACGTGGTTGTAATGGCCAACACCGTGCATGGCTACATGAGCCAGTCCGACAAGGGCGAAATGGTGATCGGCGGCGGCACCGACAGTTTCAACAACTACACGCAGCGCGGCAGTTTCCATCATATCGAGGAAACCGTCCGTGCCCTCATCGAAACCTTCCCCATGATCTCCCGGCTCAAGATGCTGCGCCAGTGGGGCGGGATCGTTGATGTGACCGGCGACCGTTCTCCGATCATTTCCAAAACACCGCTTCACGGATGTTTCATCAATTGCGGATGGGGCACCGGGGGATTCAAAGCCATTCCCGGCTCCGGCTGGGCCATGGCTGAACTCATGGCTGCAGGACAGTCCACGCTGGCGGAAGAATTCTCTCTCGACAGGTTCCGCGTCGGGAAGTTCATTGACGAAAGCGTTGCCGCCGGAGTGGCCCATTGATGCCTCAGCACGCATATTCCGCCTGCGGGATTGGCGCTTCTGATGCGGAACAATGGAACTTTGCTATCGAAACTCACGTTAGCTCGTCGGGGCGAAGCAATAGGACAAGCAAATGTTTGGACCGATACTGCTCAAAAAGGTCAATCCGTACCGTCGCGGACCCCAGTGGAGAGCGCGACAGTACAGTCGTTCGATCGCCAACAAGGCTATGTGGCTACTCCTGTCAGAATTCGTGTTCGTCGCGGTCCTCGCATACCTCTTGCACACGTTCTGAAAACGGGGAAATCCCTCAACTCGCGAATTTCGCCAAGTGCCGCATCCAACAGAGGCACTCGGCGCCGCACTTTTCCGCCAAGCACGGCCGCATAAATTTTGAAGCTTCCGGGAACCGGACGAATTCAAAAATCGTTATGCTAGCGAAAACAAGCACAGGAGGGCCGAAATGGCTCATTCATCAGAAACGGGACGGTCGTCGAACGGCGCGCTCGCATTCATTCTTGGCGGCGTCGTGGTGGCGCTGGGTGTTCTCGGCTGGATCGTATTTGGCGGCGGTATTCCTACCGCGGATCAGCCCGACGTCCGGATCGAACTGCCCAACGGGCAAGCGATCGAAGGAGAGGTCTCAGGAGACTGAGTACTGCCGCGCTGATGCGGCTCTGGTAATATTAAAGAGTTTAAGATGGGCTTGCCTCGTGCCCATCTTTTTTCATGTCAGGGGTGCAGAAGCCGACGCCCGACACAGCTTAGGGTGGCATTTCGCCGGGTTTCTGCGTCTGTGGATAAAATTTCGCAGCTTCGTTAACTTCTCGTTTCAAACGGTTGACAAATCAATCGAAACCGGAGTTTTTCCCGTTTCCATTTTGAAACGTTGGGCCTTGTTCGGCCCCTTTCCCCATTCCTACCCGTACAAGGTACCCACTGATCGCTGCTGGTTCTCCGGATCAGCATTCAGTCGCGCTATCGGTTCTCTTGTCCGCGGCCGTCAAAGTCAGGAGATACGCCTATGCTGATCCTTCAATGTCCCTATTGCGGCGTTCAGGCCGATGAGACGGAACTGAGTGCTGGCGGCGAGACGCATATTGAACGGCACGGTCCCGGTTCTTCGGACGAGGCGTTTGAAGAATATCTGTTCGCGCGGGAGAATCCCTTTGGCGTACACTTCGAGCGCTGGCGGCACTCCTATGGCTGCGGCAAGTGGTTTCATGCCGCGCGCAATACCGTGACGCTTGAAGTCTATGGTACCTATCCCGCGCAGACCACCGAACCCCCGGCGGACATCCGCAAGCGGATTTCCGGGGTCGCGCCGGGCTGGACATGGAGGTTCCTGGGATGAACCGGACCGTCAAAATATCTGAACCGGAAAGGAGTTCCTCATGAGTCACCGCCACTCCAAATCCGGTCGCCTGATTGACGAGAACAGGGAAATATCCTTTACTTTCAATGGTAAGACCCTGCGCGGCTTTAAGGGCGACACGCTCGCCTCGGCCTTGCTTGCCAATGACCAGATGTTGGTCGGACGGTCGTTTAAATATCATCGTCCGCGCGGCATCGTGGCCAGCGGGACCGAGGAACCCAACGCTCTTGTAAACATGGGCGAGGGCACCCGGTTCGAGCCGAACCAGCGCGCCACGACGACCGAACTTTTCGACGGGCTGGTGGCACGTTCGCAGAACCATTGGCCGACGCTCGACTTTGACGTGGGCGGGATCAATGCCAGCCTTTCGCGGCTGCTCCCGGCGGGGTTCTACTATAAGATGTTCATGTATCCACGGGCCTTCTGGAAACATGTCTACGAACCCTTCATCCGCCAGTCGGCCGGTCTGGGTCAGGCCCCCAAAGAGGCCGACGCGGATACATACGAGCATTTCCACGCCTTCACCGATGTACTGGTGATCGGCGGCGGTGTGGCGGGCTTGGTCGCGGCCCGCGCAGCTGCCGAAACCGGCGCCCGGGTGCTGGTTCTGGAACAATCCGCTCATTGGGGGGGCAGGGGCCCGGTTGACGGCGGCCGTATCGACGACCGTCCTGTGGATAACTTCGTGGAAACTTTGGTAAGCGATCTAAGCGCGCGCGCCAATGTCACGCTGCGCACGCGCTGTATGGGCGCGGGCGTCTACGATCACGGCTATGCACTGGGATATGAGCGGCTCAGCGATCATGCGCCCGACAGCAACGGACCGCGTCACCGGCTTTGGCGGATCCGCGCCAAGCAGATCATCACCGCAACCGGGGCCATCGAACGCCCCCTTGCCTTTGCGGGAAATGACGTGCCAGGCGTGATGCTCGCCTCAGCGATGCGCGACTATCTCGTGAATTACGGCGTCGCCCCCGGCCAGCGCATCATCGTCGCCACCAATAACGACGATGCGTATCGCACAGCCATCGAACTGAAAAAGGCCGGGATGGATGTGCTGCGTATCCTCGATGCACGCGAAACAGGCGGCGGCGCCCTTATGAATCAGGCCCGTCAGCTTGGTATCCGCATTGATTGCGGACGCGCGATTGCCAAGGTGTCCGGCGGCAAACGGGTCCGCAAGGTGCAGATATGCGCCCAGATCGGCGCAGGCGGCGCGCTAGAAGAGGTCGGCTGTGATGCGGTCGCGATGTCCGGTGGCTGGTCTCCCGCGGTTCATCTCTGGTCCCATTGTGGCGGCAAGCTGCTGTGGGATGATACCCATGCACATTTCCGCCCCGATCCCGAGCGTCCGCCGACCGGCGCGGATGGCAAGGGGTTCGTCCTGCCTGCAGGCAGTGCCAATGGCATCCTGTCCCTCGACGGTATCGTGCCGGATGCGATCCAGACCGGGCGCGAGGCCGCCAAAGCGGCCGGGTTCCGGCTCCGCAAAGCGCCGGAGTTTTCCGTTGTTCAAAACTCCGAAGCCCCGCTCGAACCGGTCTGGCTTATGCCGCAAGAGGCCCGCGTCGGTCTGAGAACAAAAGCGTGGTTGGATTTCCAGAACGACGTCAAGGTCAGCGATGTGCAACTGGCCGCGCAGGAAGGTTATGAAAGCGTCGAACATACCAAGCGCTACACGACCCTTGGCATGGCGACAGATCAGGGCAAGCTGAGCAATATCAACGGTCTCGCCACGCTGGCCAATGCGCTCGGCGCGCCGATCCCGGCCGTCGGAACGACCACCTTTCGCCCGCCCTATGCGCCGATCTCCATGGGCGCCATCGCGGGCGAGGCGCGCGGATCGGTCTTCCAGCCCCTGCGCCGCACGCCGATGCATGAATGGCACCGCCAACATAACGCCGAATGGGAACCGGTCGGCCACTGGCGTCGTCCCTATGCCTATCCGCGCACGGGCGAGACGACCCATGACGCGGTGATGCGCGAGGTCAGCAATACCCGGCAGAATGTCGGCCTGCTCGATGCGTCGACGCTTGGCAAGATCCTCGTCAAGGGGCCGGACGCGGGCAAATTCCTCGACATGCTCTACACGAACATGATCTCGACCCTGAAACCGGGCAAATGCCGATATGGGCTGATGTGCTCCGAAAACGGCTTTCTCATAGACGACGGCGTGGTTGCCCGCATCGACGATGACACATTCCTCTGCCATACGACCACCGGCGGCGCCGATCGCATCCACGCGCATATGGAGGAATGGCTGCAGACCGAATGGTGGGACTGGAAAGTCTATACCGCGAACCTGACCGAACAATTCGCACAAATCGCCGTGGTAGGCCCCAAGGCGCGCGAGCTTCTCGACAAGATGGGCGGCATGGATCTCTCTGCGGATAGCCTCAAGTTCATGGAATGGCAGGATGGCCAGATCGGCGATTTCAGCGCGCGCGTCTACCGTATCTCCTTCTCGGGCGAGCTGAGTTTCGAAATTGCCGTTCCGGCCTCGCAGGGGCTGGCCTTCTGGTCGGAACTCATGAAAGCGGGGCAGGGGCTTGGTGTCATGCCTTATGGCACTGAGGCGTTGCATATCATGCGGGCCGAAAAGGGATTTATCATGATCGGCGACGAAACCGACGGCACCGTGATTCCGCAAGATCTTGGCCTGAACTGGGCGATATCCAAGAAGAAAGAGGACTATCTTGGCAAACGCGCACAGCAGCGCGACCATATGACGGACCCGACGCGATGGAAGCTCGTCGGTCTCGAAACGCTCGACGGATCGGTGCTGCCCGACGGGGCCTATGCCGTGGCCGAGGGCACGAATGCCAACGGCCAGCGCAACACGCAGGGCCGGGTGACCTCGACCTATCATTCGCCAACCCTGTCCAAGGGCATCGCGATGGGGCTGGTCCTGCACGGGCCAGACCGCATGGACGAGGTGCTGGAATTCCCCGGCACCGACGGCAAGACCTATCAGGCCCGGATCGTCGATCCAGTCTTCTATGACAAGGACGGGGAGAAGCAGAATGTCTGAGACGATCAGCGCCCTGAACAACGCGGGCTATTCCGGACTCGTCCGCATCGATGAAACCGGCCTGCAGGGCATGATAACCCTGCGCGGGGACCTGTCGCTGACCACCGTCAAGAAGGTGGCGACAACCGCTTCCGGCGCGACCTTCCCGGGACAGCGCCAGATCACCGTCTCCGACACCGGTGCGCTCGCATGGATGTCGCCGGATGAGCTGCTCATTCTCTGCCCGTATGAGGAAGTCTCCGACCGGCTGGCCAAGATGACCAAGTCTCTTGGCAATACGAATGCACTGGCGGTCGATGTTTCGGACGCCCGGGCGATATTCGCAATCTCGGGCGAGGATGCCCGCGACGTGATGGCCAAGCTCTGCCCGGTCGATCTCCACCCCGAGGTGTTCAAACCCGGAGAGATCCGCCGCACCCGACTTGCACAGATCGCTGCCGCTATCTGGATGGAGGATGACGACACCTTCCGCCTGATCTGTTTCCGCTCGGTCGCGCAATATGCCTATGACGTGCTCAAGGTGGCCGCAGCCGCCGGTTCCGCTGTCGGGTTTCATAAGGCCGATGATCCGGCTTGATACCAACACCTCCGGCGCGCACCCATTCGGGCTGACTTCCATTTGGCCGGAACATTAAATGCGCGTATTGCAAGGGCTTGGCGCGAATCCGGAACCTAGAGGGTTGCCTCGCGTTTTAGATTGAGCCTTGACGATAGGGGCCAACGCGCTCAGTTACGTCTCAGGACATTCACCATGACCAAGGGAGGCCGAAATGGCTTTTGAACTACCTGATCTTCCATATGCTCACGACGCACTTGCATCGAACGGCATGTCCGCTGAAACCCTCGAATTCCACCACGACATCCACCACAAGGCCTATGTCGACAACGGCAACAAGGCGATTGCCGGGACCGAGTGGGAAGGCAAGAGCCTCGAAGAGATCATCAAGGGCACCTATGACAGCTCTGCCGTGGCTCAGTCGGGTATCTTCAACAACATCAGCCAGCTCTGGAACCACAACCAGTTCTGGGAAATGATGGGCCCGGGCGAAAGCAAGATGCCGGGCGACCTTGAAAAAGCGCTCACCGAAGCGTTTGGCTCGGTCGACAAGTTCAAGGAAGACTTCTCGGCAGCCGGTGCCGGTCAGTTCGGCTCAGGCTGGGCATGGCTCGTCAAGGACACCGACGGTTCGCTCA
Organism: Heliomarina sp.; assembly: GCF_052826185.1. Taxonomy (NCBI): domain Bacteria; kingdom Pseudomonadati; phylum Pseudomonadota; class Alphaproteobacteria; order Rhodobacterales; family Roseobacteraceae; genus Heliomarina; species Heliomarina sp. Next base: position 910,052 of record NZ_JBRBUI010000054.1, read on the forward strand.
AGGTCACCAAGACCGAAAACGGCGTGAACCCCGTCTGCTTCGGCCAGACCGCGTTGCTGGGCTGCGACGTGTGGGAACATTCCTACTACATCGACTTCCGCAACAAGCGTCCGGCCTACCTGACCAACTTCCTCGACAACTTGGTCAACTGGGAAAACGTCGCTTCGCGCATGTGATCCGCTACGGATATCTCGTAAGAAGGCGTCCCTCGGGGCGCCTTTTTTCATGGGTGGAGTTTGCGGCTCAATCAGGCGAAATTTGATTGCCAGTGTAAAACAGACCGGATTGTTCTGGAAAACTGCTGCAAAGGTCGAACTGAGCCCAATATATCGACCTTCCACGGGCACGCGACTGTCCGGAATCGATAAGGTGGACCACAAAGGTAGTGGTGCCCCTTAACTACTTAGGTTGCTTTTGATAGGTGTGGCTATCTGATGCGGGACGTCGAAACGTTTCGCCCTTAAGGAGCGAGTATCATTCACGTTGACACGCTAGGCCAGATTGATCCTGCAGAAATTGTTGCGAGCCTGAGAGAAAGCCTTTTGGTTCTGACCGAGGATTTGGTGGTTGAGTACGCCAATGACCGGTTCTTCGCTACCTTCGAGGTCGACCGCGATGAAACGATCGGAGCAAACCTGTCGTCGCTTGGCAATGGGCAGTGGAATATTCCGACGCTGATCGGCGCGCTGGACCGCATTCTGGACGAAGGTCACAAAGTTGAAGATGTTGAGGTGGATCACGTCTTCCCGCACATCGGTCGTCGTGTCATGCGGCTCAACGCGCGCAAGACGATCCGTCCCGGCAATGGGTCGCGGCGTATTCTCCTGGCCATAGAGGACGTGACGGCCGAAAGCGACGCGGCCGCAGCGCTCGAGCGGGAGCGATTGTTATCCAAGGGTATTGTCGATACTGTCCGCGAACCTCTCTTGGTTCTTGATGAGCAGCTCGGAATTATCAGTGCCAGTCGAGCTTTTTACGCCACGTTTCATGTAGAACCTGGTGAAACCGTCGGGCGCAAATTGGACGATTTGGGCAACGGACAATGGGCAATCCCCGCTCTCCTTGAACTGCTCACCGACGTCGTGCCACGAAATACCTCCGTCGAAGACTTCGAGGTCAAGCACGTCTTTCCCAAGATCGGCGAAAGGAACATTCTGCTAAACGCGCGCAAAGTCCATCGTGAGGGCAACCACACCCATATGTTGCTGCTGGCCATGCAGGACATTACCGAACGTCGCCGCCTGGAGGCAGAGCGTGCAGCGGCACTGGATCACGCTGAACGCCTTCTGGAAGAGCTCAACCACCGTGTCATGAACAGCTTGTCCATGATCGGGGGCATCATAGCGATGGAAGCGCGCAACCTTAGCGATGAGGATTGCAAAGCAGCCTTCACACGCATGAGAGCACGAGTGGACGCTGTTGGTAAGCTCTACAAGACGTTATCCCGTGCCGGAGCCGTCGATCAGGTGAATACGCGGCAATATCTATCTTCGCTGATTGAGGACCTTATCATATCCTCGGGTCATGCGAAGCCGCCGGAATTAAAGGTCGACATTGTTGAACTGCCCCTGTCAACACGGGTCGCCATTCCCTTGGGGCTTATCGTGAACGAGCTTGCCACGAATAGCCTGAAATATGCATTCAGCGAAGAGGGGGGTGGTCATTTGTCCGTTCTCCTTGGGGTCGAAAACGACATGTTCCAGCTGTCAATCTCTGACAACGGTGGCGGCATTGATCCCAACGCACGCGTGGATTCCGGGTTGGGCCAGAAACTCACCGAAGCCTTTACCACTCAGCTTGGTGGAAAGATGACAACGCATAGTGATGAAACGGGCACCCGCCACAGGCTGGTTTTTCCGCATAATTTCGCGGAAGCAAAAACTTAGGTGCCGTTCTTCCCAGTGGTTCGGATTGGAAAACGCTGTCCTCCCTGCTCGGGCCGTGAATGTCGGGAAAGGTCCGCAAGGGACTAACACGGTTTGCCGACCCCCAAAAAATGGGTCTATCCTGCTAAGACTTGTTCGAAAATTGGTGCAAGTACATAATTTCTGGTCTTAACTGGAGCATCAGTTCTCGTTTTCCCTTTGCGGTACAAAGCGATGCAACCCACAGCGGCAGCGGAATACACCGACGTCACCCTCGCGACGTTCAGCCTCACCAGCATCGCGATTATTGTCGTCATCGGTCTACCTATTGCGCTTGTCGGGGGATACTGGCTTGGCGTTACCGGGCGGCGTCGTCTGATGGCAAAGGGACAGCAGGTGGAAAGCCACCTTGGCGAAACCACGCAGGGCGCGTTCCTGGCGCTCCTTGGCCTTCTGCTTGCCTTCACCTTTGGCAACGCGCTGTCCATATCGCAATCGATGAAAGCCGCCGCCACCGACGAAGCCGCCGCCATCGGCACCGCTTTTCTCAGGGCGGACTATCTGGCTGACCCCGGCCGGACAGAGCTGAAGACCGCGATTTTCGACTATGCAAATACGCGCATCGTGCCTGCCCATCAGCAGATCGACACCCGCGAAAAATTCGATACGTGGCTCGAGGCCAGCCTGATCGCGCAGTCCCGGCTCTGGCCCGCCACCCTCGAGGCCACGAAAGAACCGACGCCACCACCCATTCAGGCATTCGTGGCAAGCGCGGTCAACGACGCGCTCGATGCGCATCTCTACCGCGTCGCGACACAGGCTGTACCCATCGCGCCGTTTTCACAGATGGTTGTGCTGATCGCGACGATCACGGCGGTGTTCCTGCTTGCCAACCGCACTGGCATGCTGGGGCGGTCCCTGACATGGCGCACTTTCGCCTTTTCAATGCTGACGGGGCTCGTGCTCTACATGGTTGCAGACATCCGCAGGGGCTATCAGGGCTTTATCAGGGTCGAACAAAGCGAGCTGTTCGCAACGATCTTTGAGATGGAGCAGGCGCTGCGGGCAGAATAACCTGACAGCGGAAACGGTCGCCTCCGACTGGCTGAACTCATGCCGTCTCCCCGGTCAGTAACCGGATCATCATTAACTTGATATGTATTTTCCCACATCGTTCCGCCCGCCTCTTGCAACCGTCCCGGTTCAAGCGCAGGAGTGTCGGACGAGGGGATCGGGATGAGCGAGACATACAAGGGACTTCTGGCGATGGTCGCCGCCTGCTCCATCTGGGGGCTGTCTCCGATTTATTACAAACCCCTGAGCCACGTGCCCGCGACCGAGGTGCTCTGTCACCGCCTGTTATGGTCGCTGGTGTTCTTCGTCGGCATTCTCGCGATACAGGGACGGCTGCGCGCTATACCAGAGGCGCTGAGTTCACCGCGCCGGGTGGGGATCATCGCCATCGCCTCGGGGATGATCTCGGTCAACTGGTTCCTCTTCATCTACGCCACCCAGATCAACCGCAACGCCGAAACCAGCCTTGGCTATTACATGTTCCCGCTGATGGCTGTCCTCTGCGGGCGGTTCGTGTTCGGAGAAAAGCTCGGTAGATCGCAGATCGTCGCCATCGCGATGGCGATACTGGCGGTCTCGATCCTGACATGGGCGCTGGGCGCGGTGCCGTGGATCTCGCTTGCGCTGGCGATTTCCTTTGCGATCTACGGTGCGATCAAGAAAACACTACCGGTCGGCCCGATGGTATCGGTCACCTGCGAAGTGTTACTCTTCATGCCCATCGTGATCGCGATCCTGTTGTCCATCTACACTCAGCGTCCGGGCGCGTTCGGGCAGTCGTGGCAGGATACTCTTCTGCTAATTTTCGCAGGCCCGCTTACCGGCATGCCGCTGATCTTTTTCAGCTACGCGGCCCGGCGCATCTCGATGTCGACTGTGGGCGTGATGCAATACATCAACCCGACGCTCCAGTTCATCTGCGCCTTCGTGCTCTTCAGTGAACCGTTCACATCGGTGCACGCGGTCGCTTTCGCGCTGATCTGGTCGGCGCTCATCATCTATTCGGTCGCGGCTATCCGTCAGGACAGGGCAGCGCGCAGGTCTTCCATGGCTGCCGCCGGAGAATCCACGACCCTGATGTGATCGCGCAGCGAGGAATCGGCAAATCCCTGTTCGATCACATGGTCGATCAGCACCAGCAGCGGGTCCCAATACCCGGCGGTGTTCAGCAGCAGGATCGGTTTCTCGTGCAACCCAAGCTGCGCCCAGGTGAGCACCTCGAACAGCTCGTCCAGCGACCCGGCACCGCCCGGCAGCACAACCACCGCATTGGCGTTCATGAACATGACCTTCTTGCGCTCGTGCATCGTCTCGGTGACGATATAGCGGGTCAGATCGGTTTTGCCGACTTCCCATGCCACAAGATGGGTAGGAATAACGCCAAAGGTATCGCCCCCCGCGCTTTGCGTGGCGCGGGCCACTTCACCCATCAGCCCCACGTCCCCGGCGCCATAAACCAGCCGCCAATCAGCCGCTGCAATGGCGGTTCCCAGCTCGCGCGCGTGCTCGGCATACACGGGAATTGCGCCGGAGCGTGATCCGCAATACACACAAACTGACTTTACCGACATGAATGAACCTTTCAGGAGGGGAACCGATATTCGGGTTTTGACCCCTGATATCCCGGTTGCTAGGCTTGCTCAATGCAGCGGCGCAATTTGCCGCATCTGGGACGATGGCGTGCGGGGGCACGCTTTTGGGGATACAAGATGACTGAAACGAGCGGGCCGACCGGCCGCAGGGTAATGATCGTGCTGGGCTGCGTTCTGATCGCCGCCTGTGGCGGTGGCTTGTACTATCTGCTTTTTGAACAGCCACGCCGTGGTGAATTTGCAGCGGTTGTCGGAACCTCCGAACCCGCGGACCAAGCCGACCCCAAAACGACAACTGCCGTTCAGACGCAACCTGATACCGGTGAGAGCACTGACGCAGCCGCAGCGCCGGAAACCGCGTCGGCAGAGCCTGCCACTCCTGATCCAAATCAGGACACAGCAGAACGCGATAACGCTGAAACCACAGAGACCGCCACGGTCGAAGAGGCTCCATCCACACCGGAACCAACCGCGCCCGCCGTCGATATCGCCCGTGTCGAACCCGATGGCAGCGCCCTGATTGCCGGATCAGCAGAGCCGGGGGCCGAAGTAATCGTTCGTCTCGATGGAGAAGAGGTAGGGCGAACCACCGCCGGGGCAGATGGCAAATTCGCGGCCTTTCTCGATCTCGACCTCGGTAGCGCACCGCGCCTGCTGACCCTGATGTCCGAAGTCGACGAGCAGGAGGTCGCATCTACCGACCGCCTGATCCTCGCCCCGACCACCCTAGCAACAAACGAAACAGACAAAACGCCGGAATCCGGCAACGCAGCTCCGGAAGCAGGAGATGCGCAGGTTTCGTCGGGCGAAAACGGGTCCGATGACGGAGAGGCAACCACCACAACCGCAGAGGCCGAAACTTCCCGAGACACACCAGCCGATGACGCCGCTTCGACCGAGGTGGCAATTGCGGAGAATGCGCAGACCAACAACCCGGCAAGCGAACCAACGGCAAGTGAGGAAGCACCCTCTGCCGCCGGGCAACCGGACGCGAGCGCAGCGCCGGGCGAAGGCGCCTCGCAGGATACTACGCAGCAGGTCGCAACGGCACACCCGACCCCTTCCGAAACGGCCTCGACCGAAACGGGCGGAACGCAAACCGCTGCGCCAGCCACCGCGGACGTAAATCCGGCCCCCGAGGCAATCCCAACGACCACGACTGATACGGTCACCGCAGAGACTGTCCCGGCGGTAGAGCCAAGGGTCGAAGAGCAAACCGCTAGTGTCGATGCCAGCACCGTGTCAGAATCCGCCACGGCAAGCACCAGCACGACTAAGCAGAGCGCCGCAGTGGACACTGAGAATGCGGAAGGCAACCCGGTATCGGCGGTCCCGGTGGTGGAAGCTCCATCAGGCGCAGTGGCGGTTCTGCGGGCGGGGAGTGACGGGATCGAACTGCTGCAACCGGCAATCCCGGACCGGTCCGATGCCATGACAACCATGGCACTGGATACGATCAGCTATTCCGCAGCGGGGGATGTACAGCTGAGCGGGCGTGCCCGCGATTCCTCCGTCGTCCGGGTCTATCTCGACAACCGAGCGGTCGCCGATATCGATACCGACACACAAGGGGCGTGGCGCGGCGAATTGCAGGACATCCGTCCGGGGGTCTACACGTTGCGCCTTGACGAACTGACCCGCGAAGGTCGTGTGCTCAGCCGCGTGGAGACGCCGTTCAAGCGGGAACCGCCTGCCGTGCTCAACCCGCCCGCGCGCGACAGTTCTGAAACCGGCGCCCCGCAGCCGCCGATCCGCGCGGTTACCGTTCAGCAGGGCGATACCCTCTGGGCGATTTCCGAGGACCGCTATGGCGAGGGTACGCTCTATGTGCGGGTTTTCGAGGCAAACCGCGACTCGATCCGTGATCCTGATCTCATCTATCCGGGGCAGATTTTTACCATTCCAGACTAGGGCACGGGACGAAAACCTGATCGTTGGGGTGTGGTGACCGCCGTGGAGAAAGGGGGCCAGCCCCCTCTTGGCCCTTCGGGCCAATTCACCCCCGGGATATTTTTGACCCAAAGAAGATATTCTGACCCGAAGAAGGTGATAAGCGATTTCCTGTCGCTGGGCGGCGTCTGTTGATCGCTTTGCGGTCTGCTTTCTGCGAAAGCTGTGAACCTCTGTGGCGGGACCAAGCGTAATTGGTAGACGCTATGGTCATTTACGGCCCGAGATCCTATTTTCGGGCCAGCTGACAAGGATCGTTCATGTCTCAAGCCAATTCGGGTGCGCCCAACGAAACCCGGCGTTCGGGAATTCGCATCATCCGGGCCGTCGCCCCTTATCTCTGGCCCGCGGATGACCGGACCCTGCGCATCCGGGTTGTGCTGGCGATGGTCATGCTGGTCAGTGCCAAGCTGATCGCCGTGTCCACGCCGGTTCTGTACAAAGGAGCCGTGGATGCGCTTGCAGGGGAAGGTGTGCCACCGCTTGCGCTTGGGGCGGTCGGTCTGACCGTTGCCTATGGCGTCGCGCGGGCGTTGAATGTCGGGTTTCAGCAGCTGCGGGATGCGCTTTTCGCGCCGGTTGCCCAGCGGGCCCTGCGGCGGCTGGCGCTCGAGACATTCCGGCATATGCACCAGCTCTCGCTGCGCTATCACCTGACGCGCAAGACCGGGGGGCTTTCTCGGATCATCGAGCGCGGGGTCAAGGGCGTCGATTTCCTGCTGCGTTTTCTGTTGTTCAGCATCGGGCCCTTGCTTCTTGAGCTGATCCTGATCGCCATCATCCTGACGGTAATGTTCGACTGGTGGTATCTGGTGATCGTCGTCGGGGTGCTGGTATCCTATGTCTGGTTCACCTTTGCCGTCACCGAATGGCGCGTCAAACTGCGCCGCGAGATGAACACGCAGGATACGGATGCCAACCAGAAGGCCATCGACAGCCTGCTGAATTTCGAGACCGTCAAATATTTCGGCGCCGAAGAGCGCGAGGCGCAGCGCTATGACGGGGCGATGCGGGGGTACGAGCGGGCGGCGCTCAAGACCTCTTACTCTTTGTCCTTCCTGAATTTCGGCCAGTCGGTCCTGATCACTTCTGGTCTGGTCGGTGTCATGGTGCTTGCGGCCATCGGGGTGCAGGCCGGTACCCTGACCGTGGGCGATTTCGTCATGGTGAACGCCTATATGATTCAGATCACCGTGCCCCTGAATTTCCTTGGCACTGTCTATCGCGAGATCCGGCAGGCGCTGATTGATATGGGAGAGATGTTCGACCTGTTGGAACAGCCGCCCGAGGTGGAGGACAAGCCCGGCGCGTCCGATTTGCAGGTTTCCGGTGGCGAGATCACCTTTGACAAGGTGAGTTTCAGCTATGACCCGGCGCGCGAGATCCTGCGCGGCGTGTCGCTGAGCGTCGGTGCGGGGCAGCGTGTTGCCATTGTCGGGGCGACCGGATCGGGCAAATCTACCGTGGGGCGGTTGTTGTTCCGGTTCTACGATGTGACCGGCGGGGCGATCCGGATCGACGGTCAGGATATCCGCGAGGTCACGCAGGAAAGCCTGCACAGCGCCATTGGCGTGGTGCCGCAGGATACGGTGCTGTTCAACGACACGATCCGCTACAACATTGCCTACGGGCTGGACGACGCGACGCAGGAGCAGATCGAAGAGGTCGCCCGCGCTGCCCAGATCCACGACTTCATCCGCTCGCTGCCGGAAGGATATGAGACGCAGGTGGGGGAACGGGGGCTCAAGCTCTCGGGCGGTGAGAAACAGCGCGTTGGCATTGCGCGTACCCTGTTGAAAGACCCGCCGATCCTGCTGCTGGACGAGGCCACAAGCGCGCTGGATACGGATACCGAGCAGGAAATCAAATACGCGCTCGACCGGGCCGGGCAGGGGCGCACGGTGATTACCATCGCGCACCGGCTCTCGACCATCGCTGAATCCGACCTGATCGTGGTGCTCGAGGCGGGCGAGATCGTCGAGCAGGGCAGCCATGCTATGCTGCTGGCGCGTCGCGGTCGCTATGCGCAGCTCTGGAACCGGCAACTGGCAGACGAAAGCGCGGCCTGAGAGGCCGCGCTATTCGGCGGCCCGCATCGGCTTGCTCAGATCGGGGGGCGCGCGCTCGGCATCATCGGAGACCGGGGCAAAGTTGCTTTTCATATCGTCCCAGATCAGGTCGCCCACCGGCATCTTGCGGGCGGTCTTGCGTAGCCGCATGTCGCGGGCGATCCGGCTTGACCGGCCAAGGGTAAGCCGCGCCAGCAACTGGCCGATCCAGCGCGCATAGGTCGAAATCCAGACTCGCAGCGCAAGGAAGGACGGGGTGACCACCAGCGTCAGCACCGTGGCGATCCCAAGGCCGAACACCACCGCGGTCGCGAGCTGCTTCCACCAGAGCGAGGTTGGCGAGTTGATCGAATAGCCGCCACCGATGAAATCGAGGCTGAGACCGAACATCATCGGTGCCAGACCCGCCATTGTCGTGATGGTGGTCAGCAGAACCGGTCGAATGCGATCCTCGGCCGTGCGGATGATCGCCTCTACACGGGGCATGAACTGCGCGTATTCCTGATAGGTATCGATCAGGACGATGTTGTTGTTCACCACGATCCCGGCCAGCGCGACGATCCCGGTCCCGGTCATGATGATCGAGAACGGCTGGTTCATAACCATCATCCCGATCAGCACGCCGGTGGTGGAGAGCACCACCGCCAAGAGCACCAGTACCGAGTTGTAAAAGCTGTTGAACTGCGCCAGCAGGATGATGAACATCAGCCCCAGTGCACCCAGAAAGGCGTTTTGCAGGAAGGCACCAGATTCCGCCTGTTCTTCCTGATCGCCGGTCCACTGGGTGCTGACCGAAGAGGGCAGCGGATTGGTCTCCAGCCATTCGGTCAGCGCCGCGATCCGTTCGTTGGGATTGATCGGTACAAAGCGGGCCTCACCCGAGGCCAGCGCTTCGCGCACCGCGTCCAGACTGCCTGCCTCGCCCAGCGACACCAGCGTAAAGCTGTTGCCACCGGCATTTTCGAGAGTGGGGCGGTCGGTCGTGGTGCCTTCGGGAACCTCGTGTACCACCGCCAGCACGGCATTGTCCGTGCCGGTAATCCGCGACAGACCCGGCGCGACATCGGCTTTGACATCGAAATAGCGCTGCTGGTCAAAACGGCTGATCGAGGCCAGCTTGGCCACCGGTTTGCGCGTGATAAAGTTCGACAGCGGCACAAGACCGTCGCTGGTACGCACCTTGAGCGTATCCAGCGTGGACAGCACCCGGTCCTGCTGGGGCAGGCGCAGGCGGATCTCGATCTCTTCGTCCGAGGTGTCGCTTGGCATCGTGTCAAGCAGCAGACCCCGCGTGATCAGCTGTACCATCGCGCCCACGGTCGCCACGTCGGCGCCGAACCGGCCTGCCTTTTCCACGTCCACGTCGATCTGCCAGTCGATACCGGGCAGGGGCAGCGTGTCTTCGATCTGGATCAGGCCGGGCGTGCCCTCAAACTGCGCCCGCGCCATCTTGGCCGCTTCGGTCAGCTCGTCCCAATTATCGCCCATCAGGCGCAGATGCACCGGCTTGCCCGAGCCCGGACCCTGTTCCAGCGGTTTGATCTCGGCCTCGAACCCCGGCAGCTTGGCCAGTTGCGCGTTCAACTCTTCGATCACGGTGTTGCCGTCAAATTCGGGCGCGGTGACATGTTTCTCGAACCGCCCGCCAAGGATCGGTTCGTTGACGGTGGGGCGGTCTTCCCACGGGACGATCTCGAACTGGACCTGACCCACGGTGTCCGCAGGCTGCTGGCCCGCCGCCGGTCCGCCCACGTTCAACCCGCCATCCCCGGCAAAGGAAAACACGTTGGTGACCGCCGGATGCGCCTTGATGACGTCCTCGACCTGCCGCACCAGCGCGTCCGATTCCGACAGCGAGATATTGCCGCGCGCGCGGACATAAACCGAGGCCTGCTCCGGCTCGGTTTCGACAAAGAACTCGACGCCGCGCGAATTGGCCGGGAACAGCACGAAGGCGACATAGATCACCCCCGCAAATACCGATCCGATGGCGACGATCGGCATGATCGGGTTGCCCGCGATCAGCTTGATGACCCAGCCGAAGGGCGAAAGCCGGTGACCCGAGCGCACGCGTTTCTCGCGCCGCTCTATCCGCGCCGCCCCCAGCGTGACCGAGGCCGCGAACGCTCCGAACAGGAAGACCGCGGCGCCGAAAAGCGACCCCGCCACATCTGGCGTACCGGCAGGCAAAAGATAGGTGGGGTTCAGCACCTGCATCGCGCCCAGGAACATCAGGTAAAGCGAGGGCGGCACCAGCAGCGCCCGCACGACCCAAGGCAGTTTCGCCCGAAGAAACTCGGATATACCGTTGAAAACACGCGACATCCGCCCCGTGACGCCCCCCATCACCGGCAGATAGATCAGCGCCACGATCAGCGAGGCAGACAGGACGAATATCAGTGTCACCGGCAACATGCCCATGAACTCTCCCGGTACACCGGGCCAGAACAGCATCGGCAGAAAGGCGCAAAGCGTCGTCGCGGTCGAGGACACCACCGGCCAGAACATCCGCTGCGCCGCCTCGACATAGGCATGCATCGGGCCGATCCCGTCCTTGATGCGCTTGTCCGCGTATTCGACGATCACGATGGCCCCGTCGACCAGCATCCCCACCGCAAGGATCAGGCCGAACATCACGATGTTCGAAATCGACACGCCCATCACGGCAAGGAAGGCAAAGCAGAGCAGGAACGACGTGGGGATCGCGAACCCGACTAGCAGCGCCGCCCGGCTGCCAAGCGCGGCGAGCACCACGATCATCACCAGCGCGACCGCCGTCAGAACCGAACCTTCCAGCTGCGCGACCATGGACCCGACTACGCGGCTCTGGTCGTTCGATGTGCCGATGTCGATGGCTGCCTGCAATTCCGCCGGCCATTTCGCCCGTGACGCCTCCAGCGTTTCCTTCACCAGATCCACCGTGTCGATCAGGTTGAACCCCTTGCGCTTTACCACCTGCAACGCAACTGTGCTCTCGCCGTCGAAACGCGCCGTGCCAATGCGGTCCTCGAAGGTGAAATTGATCTCGGCCAGATCGCCCAGCGTCACAACTCGGTTGCCATTCGTCTTGACTGGCAGCGCATAAACATCGCGCGGCTCATCGAAGGAAGATGGGATCTTGACGCTGAAAGTACCTTGCGCGGTTTCGACCTCGCCGGCCGCGATCAGCTGGTTGTTGTTCTGCACCGTGTTGATCAGCTCGATGGCCGTCACATTGTAGGATTCCAGCCGCAGCGGATCGATGATGACCTCGAGCATCTCGTCACGGTTGCCCGCGATCCCGGCCTCAAGCACCGGCTCGAGCGCTTCAAGGTCGTCTTGCAACTCCTTGGCGACACGCGCCATCGTGCGTTCCGGCACTTCGCCCGTCAGGCTGACGATGACGATGGGGAATTCGGAAAAGTTGATCTCGGCGATGGAATACTGCTCGGCGCCTTCGGGGAACTTGGCCTGCGCCGCGTTCATCGCATCGCGCACGTCGGCCATGATCGCCGTCTTGTCCCAGCCGAACTCGAACTCCATGACGACGTTGGCGTAATTCTCCGCCGCGGTGGATGTCATCTTGTCGAGCCCGTCCAGATCGGCCAGCTCGGTCTCCATCGGCTTGACCAGCATCTTCTCGCTGTCTTCCGCCGAGATGCCCGGGAACTGCACCGACACGATCAGCGCAGGGATTTCGATATCGGGCTCGCCCTCCTTGGGCAGGCTCCAATAGGCAAACCCGCCGATTACCAGCGACAGGACGATAAAGGCGATGACCATGCGGGCACGGTCAGCCGCCCAGTTGACGACCCCGATCATCAAAGCGGCTCCTGAAAGCTCGGCTGCACGTGAACACCATCCGTGACAAAATCCGTTCCCACGGTGATCACGTCGGTCTCCTCCGGCAGGCCCGACACCCAGGCGCCGCCGGTTTCGTCGCGCAACAACTTTACAGGCACAAAGGCGACAATATCGCCCTCGTTCACAACGCGCACACCAAGCTGGCCGTCATTGTTCAGCGTCAGTGCCGATTGCGGCAGCTTGTGTGCCTTTGCCCCCTTTGCGGCAATGGCGATGGTCGCCGTTTGACCGTCACGAATGCTCAGCTCTTCGTTGGGCAGGGTGATCTCGGTCAGAAAGGTCCGAGTCGTCGGATCGGCGGAACGGCTCAGAAAGGTGACCTTGCCGGTCACCTGCCGTCCGTCGATCAGCTCGGCCCCGGCCTGCGCGCCAACCGACACCCGGTCGACCTCGGTTTCGGGCACGTATCCGACCAGCTTGATCGGGTCGAGCTGGATGACGCTCGCACAAAGCGACCCGGCCTGCATCAAGCTGCCCAGCTCTGCGGTATCCGATTCCAGCACACCGGCAAAGGGCGCCTTGATCGTCAGCCGATCAATCTCGCGTTCCGCTGCGGCAACCGCGGCGGCCGCGGATTCGATACCCGCCTGCGTGGTTTCCTGCGCCGTGGTGGCACTTGCGATTCCCGCTTCGGCCGACCGGACTGAGGCACGGGCGGATTTCAGTTTCGTTTCAGACGCATATCCCTCGGTGCTGAGCTTTTCTGACGCGCGATAGTTGATCATCGCCTCGTCCAGCCGGGCGCGGGCTTCTTCCAACCGCGCATCGGTTTCGGGCACTCTTGCGCGGGCCTCCTTCAACCGGGCGCGCGCCTCACCAAGCGCCGCCTCCCGCGTGCCGGGATCAAGCTCGCAAAGCACATCTCCCGCCTCGACAAACGTCCCCTTGCGCAGAGGTTCCGAAATCACCGTCGCGGCGGTTTCCGCACGCACCTCGACCTCGCGTACCGCCGCCGTCTCGCCACGCAGAATCACCGCGTTGTCGATGGTCTTGGCTGTGGAATGCTGAACCACAACCCGGATACGCTTTTCTTGTGTCTCGGACGCGGCCTCGCTCTCTGCTGCCGTTTTCTCTCCGGCTTCCGGGCTCGCGGCCTCAGTCGATTCCGATCCGCGCGCAAAAGCCAGCAGCGCGTCCCGCTCGAATACGATCGCATAAAGCGCAAAGGTCACCAGCAGCGCTGTAAGAACCGGAATGAGGCGCATCTAGGTCTTCCTCAAGATACTTGCGCGACAGAGGCTCTTCCTGTGACGCGGCTATGATTGCTTTTAAGAGATATACGGCGGACTAAACTGATCGGTTCACTTTACGATTTTTCCCTTACGTTCGCAAGGGCAGGCACGCCCGTTGCCCCGCATGCACTTGGCTTGCGCGTTCATGCAGGTTAATAGGGGGCAATCTGCTCGGAGCATAGGCACTTTCTGCGGCCGCCGGGATTGGGAAAACAAGGGGTTGGCCGCCATTGTCGCAGCTTTGACAGCGGCGGGATGAACGGCACAGGAAAAGCGAACAGGCATGAGCGATACCGACAGTTTCATCGACGAAGTGAACGAAGAGGTCCGCCGCGACCGTCTTTATGCGTATTTCCGCCGCTATGGCTGGATTGCGCTGGTCGTGATCATCGCCGTCGTCGGGGGCGCCGCCTGGAACGAATACCGCAAGAACGAAGCCGAAGCGCAGGCACAGGCGCTTGGCGATGACCTGCTGAACGCGATGCGCCAGAACGAGGCCGAGCAACGCGCCGCCGACCTGTCGCTGATTACCGCCGACACGCCCGGTGGCAACGCGATCGTGGAATTCTCGCTGGCGGCGGCCCAAGCCGAGTCGGGCCAGACCGATGCGGCCGTTGCCGCGCTCAACAATATCGCGACGCAGGGCGATCTTCCCGAAATCTACCGCCAGATCGCGGCCTTCAAGGCGCTGACGCTGCAGACGGAAACGCTCCCGGTCGAAGAACGCCGGATCGGATTCGAAGCTCTCGCCGTGGCCGGTGCGCCGCTGCGGCTTCTCGCCGAGGAACAACTGGCGCTACTCTCGGTTGAATCCGGGGATGCGCAGGCCGCAATTGACCGGTTCCAGTCGATTCTTCAGGACGCCGAGGCGACTGCCGACTTGCAACAACGCGCCGCGCAAGCAATTGTGGCGCTCGGCGGCACGCCGGAACGCCGCCCCGAGACGCAACAGGGTTAACGCACATTGAAGGCAGACGCCCGGGTCAGACTGACCCTATCGGCGGATGGAAGTGACAGGACAGGCAAGACGTTATGATTGGACCGTTTAATTTCTCGCGGGCGCTGCATTCTTCCATCGCGATTCCGCCTCGCCAGAACCGCAGGCTCGCGCAGCGCGGTCTTGGTCTCTGTGCGGTTGCCCTGCTGACCCTGTCGGCTTGCGGCGAAAAGGAAGTCATCCTGCCCGGTGAGCGTGAAACCATCCGCCCCGAGGTTCAGGACGGTCCGCTCACCCCGAAGCCCGATGAAATCGACAATGTTTCGCGTGCCATCTCCATTCCGGGGCAGGTGGGCAATGCAAGCTGGCAGCAGGCGGTCGGCACCCAGTCGAACCGAGTTTCCAACGCGCGTCTGCGCGTTGCGCCGCAGCAGGTCTGGTCTACCAGCATCGGCTCGGGTGACGGTCGTCGCGTGCGCATCACCGCCGACCCTGTGGTCGCGGGCGGTCTGATCTACACGCTCGACAGCGGCGCGCTGGTTTCCGGCGTGACGCCCTCGGGGCAGGTGGCATGGCAGACCAACCTGATTCCTGCCACCGACAAGGAAGAGCAGGGCACTGGCGGCGGCATCGCTTATGACAACGGTACACTCTATGTTTCTTCCGGCTATGGCCGCCTGACCGCGCTCGATGCCAAAACGGGCGCGATCCGCTGGCAGCAGAAACTCGGCGCCACCGGCAGCGGCACGCCGCTGATCGACGGTGGGCTGATCTATCTGGTGGCAGGCGACGACACCGGCATGGCAATCCGTACCTCGGATGGCAGAATTGCATGGGAAATCAAGGCCGTGCCCAGCGTGGCGAACGTTCTCGGCGCCCCCGCACCCGTCATAGCGGGGCCCTACGTGGTCTTCGGGTTCGGCTCGGGCGAACTGATCGCCGCCTTCCGCAAGGGTGGCACCCAGCGCTGGAGCGCCACCGTCGCCGGGAAACGCATCGGCAGCGCCGCGAGCCGTATCGGCGACATCACCGGTGCGCCGGTCGTTTCGGGCAACACACTTTACGCGGGCAACAAATCGGGCCGTACCGCAGCCATCGACATTAACAGCGGCGCGATCCGCTGGACTGCCCGTCAGGGCGCGATGAGCCCGGTCTGGCCGGTAGGTGGCAGCGTCTTCGCGGTGACCGACCTCAACCAGCTTGCGCGGCTCGACGCCAACAGCGGCGACACGATCTGGGTCCGTGACCTGCCTGCCAACGTCAAGGAAAGACCCAAGAAACGCGGCCCCGTCTACGGCAACTACGGCCCCGTCCTCGCGGGCGGACGGCTTGTCGTGGCCTCGGGTGACGGCTACCTGCGCTTCTACGCACCCGACAACGGCGCGCTTGTCGCAACCGTGCCGATCGAAGGCGGGGCCACCACCGGACCGGTCGTTGCGGGCAATACGCTCTACGTGGTCAGCTCCGACGGAAAATTGCACGCTTTCCGTTAGGCTCGATATGCGCTAAAGGGCGCATTCGTCTTACTCGAAAGTGCTCAAGGCCATGTCCTTTACTCTCGCCATCGTGGGCCGTCCCAACGTGGGCAAGTCCACCCTTTTCAACCGCCTCGTCGGCAAGCGTCTTGCGCTGGTCGATGACCAGCCCGGTGTGACCCGCGACCTGCGCGAAGGCGCGGCGCGTCTTGGTGACCTCAAGTTCACGGTGATCGACACCGCCGGTCTTGAAGAGGTCAACGACGACAGTCTTCAGGGCCGGATGCGCCGTCTGACCGAACGCGCGGTTGATATGGCCGATATCTGCCTTTTCATGATCGACGCCCGCGCCGGGGTGACGCCGACCGACCAGATGTTCGCGGAAATCCTGCGCAAGCGCTCGGCCCACGTCATTCTTGCCGCCAACAAGGCCGAAGGGTCCGCCGCCGACGCGGGCGTTATCGACGCCTGGGGCCTTGGCCTTGGCGAACCGATCCGGCTCTCCGCCGAGCATAACGAAGGTCTGAACGACCTCTATGCCCAGTTGATGCCGCTGGCCGACGCCTTCGAGGAACAGGCCGAGCAGGACGCGCCCGAAACCGACGTGACCCTCTCGGACGAAGTGGACGAGGACGAGGCCGCCATCGGCGCGCCCAAGCCCACCAAGACCAAGCCGCTGCAAGTGGCCGTAGTGGGACGTCCCAACGCGGGTAAATCCACGCTCATCAACAAGATCATCGGCGAAGATCGCCTGCTCACAGGTCCCGAGGCGGGCATCACCCGCGACTCGATCTCGCTTCAGGTCGACTGGAACGGCACCCACATCCGCCTGTTCGACACGGCTGGCATGCGCCGCAAGGCCAAGGTGCAGGAAAAGCTCGAAAAACTCTCCGTCTCCGATGGTCTGCGCGCAGTGAAATTCGCCGAAGTCGTCGTGGTTCTCCTTGACGCCGCGATCCCCTTCGAACAGCAGGATCTCCGCATCGCCGACCTTGCCGAGCGCGAAGGCCGCGCGGTGATCATCGCCGTCAACAAATGGGACATCGAAGAGGAAAAGCAGGAAAAACTGCGCGACCTCAAGGAAAGCTTCGAACGCCTGCTGCCGCAGCTGCGCGGTGCCCCGCTGATCACGGTCTCGGCCAAGACGGGCAGGGGGCTCGACCGCCTGCACGATGCGATCCTGCGCGCCTATGATGTCTGGAACCGCCGCGTGACCACCGCACAGCTAAACCGCTGGCTAACGGGTATGCTCGAGCAGCACCCGCCCCCGGCCCCGCAAGGCAAACGGATCAAGCTGCGCTACATGACACAGGCCAAGACAAGGCCACCGGGATTCGTTGTCATGTGCTCGCACCCAGACAAGATGCCGGAAAGCTATTCGCGCTATCTGGTCAACGGGTTGCGGCAGGACTTTGACATGCCGGGCACCCCGATCCGCCTGCACATCCGCTCGCAGAACGACAAGAACCCCTACAAAGGCCGCAAAAAAGCCGCGCCCAGCAAGCTGCGCAAGCATACCGAAGGGCGGCGCAAGTAGCGCTGCGCCTGATACTTTGCTTGCCATGTGTTGGTAATCGCGGCTGACTTTGCCGCGATCACCAACGATGAACCTTGGCCGCCATAAATTCGGTCAAGCCACCGGTTTGCGGCTGAAATTAACTGCGATGCAGCCCGGTATCCATGATCTAGGATAGCGCATCGGCGATCCTCAGCAGCATCGCGGCGGCGTCCGGCGATGCCGCTTCGCGGGCGATCTTCTCCGTTTCAAGAACCGAGCGATGCGCCTTTGACAGCACGTCCTGTCCTTTTTCCGTAAGCTGCGTGCGCTGGATACGGCCATGCTCCGCATCCGGGCTCCGCTCGATAAGGCCCGATCTGTCAAGTTTGACCAGCATCGATTGCATGGTCTGCGGAGTAACGAAAGCCCGCCGCGCCAGACGCGCGTTCGAGGCGCCCGGCTCGTCCTCGAGGCTGCACAGAACATTATATTGCGGCGCCGTGAGACCAAAACCCTTTAGCTGCCGGTCCATATGCAGGCGCAGCGCCTGTTGCGCCCGCTTGATCGCATAGCCGAGCGACTCCTGTGGTACGAATGGGGTGTCTTCTGGCGATGTTGGTGTTTTGGCGCTTTTCATATCAGCAGGCTTATATTATATCAGGTCCCTGATACTAGCGTTCCCCCCCGAGAAAGACAATCCACATGCCCCATCTCATCGGCCCTGACTTCATCGGCTTGCAGGTCGCAGATCTCGACTCCGCTCGCGCCTTTTACACCGATACTGTCGGTCTCACTCCCGCATCTTTCGCGCCTCCGGGTGCGGTTGTGTTCGACACCAGGCCGATCCCTTTCGCCGTCCGCACCCCGGTGGTTGAACTCGAGGCAACGCGCCCTCTCGGTCACGGGATTTCCCTGTGGTTCGGCTGCGATGACGCCGATACGCTGCATGATCATCTCGAGGCAAAGGGCGTGACAATTGCCTTCGCGCCCAAGGACGGTCCCTTTGGTCGCTACTTCGCGTTCGAGGATCCGTTCGGATATACGATCACTGCCCACACCGTTGCGCAGGAAGGTTGAACCCATGACCTGCTGGATCGGTGTTGCCTCCGCGGATCACGTCAGCGCAGGTGTCGAAGGTGGCTTTGCGCAACTGGGACACGGCAGGCACGATGCCGTCAAGGCGCTGCACCGGGGCGACTGGCTCGTCTACTATTCTCCGCGCGAGGGCATGCGAAAAGGCGCGCCTGTCCAGGCGTTCACGGCCATCGGCCGCGTCACATCGGACGAGCCCTATCACGCGGCTCAGTCAATGGACTTCAACCCTTATCGAGTGAATGTCGATTACTTCCCCGGCGTGACGCCCGCCCCGATCCGCCCCCTGCTTGGTGTCCTGAGCCTGACGCGCGATCATATCGATAACTGGGGGCTTCTGATGCGCGGCCCCAAGCGGAAGATCACACCCGAGGACATGCGCTGCATTGCGAAAGCCATGGGCCTCCCGCCCGATAATCTGGCCCGTATCGAGTAATCGCTATTCCCCAATGGGTGGCGTCTGGGATCACAGCGCCGCAAGCCACCCCACTCGAAACTCAGGCAACCAAGCACGCTTCGCCGTGCCAAAACGCCGCGACCAACCCCGGTCTCGACTGTTCCGCGCCTGTGCCGCCTTGCATCCAGCACAAACCCTTGGCAAGACAGGGTCAACGTCCCCTAAACTATTATGTCAGGCACAAAAATCCGGTGAACTGGACCGATATCATACGCGAATTCATCACGCTTTTCGTGGTCATCGACCCCATCGGGTCGATTCCGGTCTTTCTCTACGCCACCGCCAATGTGCCCCATCGGCTGCATCGTGCCTATGCGCTGCGCGCCATCCTGATCGCCATGCTGGTACTGCTCGGCTTCCTCGTCGGCGGGCAGTTCCTGTTCGAGGCGCTTGGCCTGCGGCTTGGCACGTTCCAGATCGCGGGCGGCATCGTGCTGATGCTCTTCGCGCTGACCATGATCTTTGGCGAGTCCAAGGCCGCGCGGGAAATCGACGAGGCGGCCCATGACGACCTGTCCGGCGCGGTATTCCCGCTCGCCATTCCCTCGATCGCCTCGCCCGGCGCCATGCTCGCCGTCGTGATCCTGACCGACAATCACCGTCAGCCGCTCGAGGATCAGGCAATCACTGCCGGTCTGCTGATCCTCATTCTCGCCTTCACCTTCGTGCTGTTGCTTTTGGCCACCAGAATCCAGAAACTGATCGGCTCCACCGGCTCCAGCGTCATAAGCCGCGTGATGGGCATTATCCTTGCCACGGTGGCCGTCGATTCAATCCTGAGCGGGCTCGAAACCATGGGTGTCCTGAATCTAAGCGCCTGATCGCCGCGCCACGCAATTTTAAGTCCGATCAAATTGAAAAATATTAAGAAAGTGTTAAGTTGCGCGCATAGGTATAGTCGCGGCAAATTTCTGCGCGCAGATGCGACAGGCAAAGCAAGACATGAATCTCCGAGAGCACACCCGCAAGTATTGTGACAAGGACAACCGGCTGGCATCGCTAAGCTATTTCGGCACATTCGCGGTCTATTTCACCTCGCTCTATTTCGCGATCACGCAGATCGAGGTCTGGTATATCGCCGCGCCGATGATCCTGATCCATGCGTTTTCGGCCGTGCGGCTTTACGTTTTGCAGCATGACTGCGGCCACCATTCCCTGTTCGAAACCCGCCAGCAAAACGAATGGGCCGGGCACAGCCTGTCGCCGTTTACCTTTGCGCCGTTCGAAGTGATGAAGCAGAACCACAACCTGCACCATGCCAATATCGGCAATCTCGAACATCGCGAAACCGGGGAAATCCACACGATGACCTTGCGTGAATGGAACGACGCCGGGTTCTGGCAACGCCTGCAATATCGGCTCTATCGCAATCCCTTCGTGCTGGTGCCGCTGGGCTCGCTCTTTACCTATTTCATCCGCTACCGCTGGCCCAAGAACACCACCCTTTTCGGTGTCCAAGGTGTGCTGCTTCATAACCTCGTCATCGCGGCCTATATCGGCTCGCTCTACGCTCTTTTCGGGTGGACCGGCGTGCTGGTCTGGCTGGGGGCGAGCTTTCTTGGTGGCATGATCGGCGTCTTCCTCGTCTATCTCCAGCATAATTTCGAGGACACCTATTGGGATCGCCGTCCTGATCTCGACCCGCAAGTCGCGGCGTTACAGGGGTCTTCCTGTCTCGATTTCGGCTGGGCCTTTGACCATATCGTCGCCTGCATCACGCTGCACGATATCCACCACTTCAACGCGCGGATCCCCAGCTATCGCCTGCGCGCCTGCCACTATGCCTTGCCTAACGACATCGCGCCCCGCCGCATCAAGTTCCCCGAGGCGGTGCGTGCGCTCAACCTCAAGCTATGGGACGAGGATCAGCAGCGCCTGGTGCCTTTCCCGTCCTCGGGTCAGGCCGCGCCGCTGAACGCCTGAGGAGCGGGGCTCAGAAATCCGCTCAGAAAAGTATAACTTTTGTATATACAATAGATAGCTTTGTGATACATGTGCCTTTGCCGCACAGCAGATGGCTGTTGGCATGAAACTGAAATTTAAGGAACATACGCATGGCGAAGAAAGCTAAGATCAAGGAACTGAAGGCCGAGGTCAAAAAGCGCGAGAAGAAGGTTGCCCGCCAAGAGAGCAAGCTCAAGTCCGCCAAGAAAGCGCTTAAGAAAGCGGCCTGATCGGCGCGATTGCGGGGCGGCGCAGGGCTCACTTGTCCGCCCCACAGAAAAGGACTGAACATGACAGCATTGAATGAAGTTAACGGAATTGGCCCCTCTCTTGCGGAGGCACTGGTAAAGCACGGCTTTGACAGCGCCGAAAGCATCGCCGCCGCCACGCCCGAAGCACTGGTCGCTGTACCGGGCATCGGCGCCGCCAGCGCGCCACGTCTGATCGAAGCCGCCAAAGAGGTTGCAGGTGGCACCGACGCCCCCGCGCTCGATCCCGCACCCGAGCCGGAACTCGTGACGCCCGTTCCCGATCCTGTCGTTCTTGCCGAACCGGCCAAAGACAATGGCGAGCCAAAGGCCGAGCCGGAACCGGAGATTCCGACAGCAGCGAAACCCGCGAAAAAGAAACCGGTCAAAAAGTCGAAAAAGACCGACGACAAGAAAAGCAAAAAGACCAAGTCGGACAAGAAATCGAAGCCAGAACCCAAAAAGTCTGACGTAAAGAAGTCTGACGTAAAGAAGTCGGAAAAGAAGAAGTCGGAGAAAGAAAAATCCGACAATAAAAAAGACGCCAAGAAGAAACTGGAAAAAGCGGCGAAAAGGATGTCGGACAAGCTCAAGGCTCTTAAAAAGAAACTCTCAAAGAAATCCAAACCGTCGAAGAAGAAAAAAACCTCGAAGTAATCGGGCAAATGGCACTGGTCCGTTCGTCAGGACGCACGGACCGCTTCTCTACCGAAACGCCCGTCCGGAAATCGACAGAGCATTGCCGCTCGGGTCTTTCAGATTGGCAAAGACGTAACCATTCGCATGGTGCAGAGGCCCGACCTCGACACCGCTCTCAATAAGTGTAGCGCGCATCGCCGACACGTCCGCTACGTCAAAGACCAGCTTGAGTTGCACCTGACCCTGTTTTTGCCCCTTGCCAGCGGGGTGCAAGAGCAGAACCAACCCATCGCCGGGAGGGCGCAATTCCACGATCCGATCCGTCGGATCGTTCAACACCTGATACCCGAAATGGCTCTCGTAAAAGGCAGCGGTCTTCTCAACCTGACGGCAATAAAGAATTGCGCGGTCCAATGTCGTCACCGGCTCAGCCCGTCAGCCGCCAGAGCGTTGGCACAGCGATCACCAGCGCGCCAATAGCCGCCAGCCAGAACACCGCCGGATTGCCGCCCCAGTTCGACACCGCCACCCCGATCAGCGCCCAGACCACGGCGACCCCGTAGGCGGGTGAACTTCCCGTGCGCCGCAGCACAAAGATGGCGATGACCAACGCCAGCAGGAGGGCGACAATCGCCGCCTCCCGCTCGCTCGTCAGTCCATAGCCCGCCAGCACGATCCCCAGCGCCACGCAGGACGCGGCAGTCAGCCATCCTGCGTAAAGCCCAAGCGGCGCACGCGCCCAGCCGATATCAAGCAGCGGCGCCCGGCGCAGCGCCACCAGCGCGGTGCCCAGCATGATCCAGATCAGCACCGTCGCGGGCAGGGGAGCGACCTCTGCCACCGGTAGCCAGACGGCACCCACCCCGACCGAGGCTGCGAGGGCAGGCCGCATCGCCAGCCAGTCCGGCGCATTGCCGCGCCAGATCAGCCCAAAGACCGCGCTGATCAGCAGCCAGGCATAGATCACGCCCCAGATCGAAAACGCATAGCCCGAGGGCTGCACCATCGGATCGACCTGCGGCACCGGGAACTGCCCGGACTCGAACCCGCGAAACCCGGGCGTCAGCAGCGGCGAGGCGACAAATGCCAGCGTGGCCGCCGCGACCACCCATGCCATCGGCTCGGGCAGGCGTCTCATGACAGGGTGCCCTCGGCGCTCAGCATGGTCTTGCCGCCCAGATAGGGCGCAAGAACCTCGGGCAGCTTGACCGAGCCATCCGCCTGCTGGCCGTTTTCCAGCACCGCGATCAGGCAGCGCCCGACGGCAAGGCCGGACCCGTTCAGTGTATGCACGAACTCGGGCTTGCCACCGCCCTCGGGACGGAACCGCGCGTTCATCCGCCGCGCCTGGAAATCGCCCGTCGTCGAGACCGAGGAGATCTCGCGATAGGCATCCTGACCCGGCAGCCACGCCTCGATATCATAGGTCCGCTTGGCGCCGAACCCCATGTCGCCGGTGCAGAGGATCACCGTGCGGTAAGGAATGCCAAGCTTCTCCAGCAGACCCTCGGCACAGCCCAGCATCCGCTTCTGCTCGGCGTCACTCTCGTCTGGATGGGTCACCGACACCATCTCGACCTTCTCGAACTGGTGCTGGCGCAGCATCCCCGCCGTATCCTTGCCCGCGCTCCCCGCCTCAGACCGGAAGCACAGCGTATGCGCCGTCATCCGTACCGGCAGCGCGCCAGCATCGACGATATCGCCCGCCACGGTATAGGTCAGCGGCACCTCGGAGGTCGGCACCAGCCACCAGCCATTCGTCGTCTGATAGCTGTCCTCCCCGAATTTTGGCAGCTTGTCCGTGCCATACATCGCCTCGTCGCGCACCAGCACGGGCGAGTTCATCTCGACCAGCCCGTTCTCATCCACATGCGTGTCGATCATGAACTGCGCAAGCGCCCGGTGAATCCGCGCCACCGCCCCCTTGAGCATCACGAAACGCGAGCCGGAAATCTTCGCCGCCAGCTCGAAATCCATCGAGGCCGCGACGCCCGCGATCTCGTAATGCTCCTTGGGCGTGAAATCGAACGCAGGCTGGTCGCCCCAGCGCTTTACCTCGACATTATCCTCTTCGCCGCCGCCATCGGGCACATCGCTCGCGGGGAGGTTGGCGATGCGCGCCAGCATATCGCTCAGCCTGGCATCCAGCTCCTTGGCCTCGGCCTGCATCTCCGCCACTTGCGATTTCTTCTCGGAGACCAGCGCGCGCAGCCGCTCGAACTCGGCCTCGTCCCCCTTGGCCTTGGCCGCCCCTACCAGTTTCGAGGCCCGGTTCTGCTCGGCCTGCGCCTCTTCGGCCGCCTGTATCCGCGCCCGGCGCTCGCCATCAAGCGCAAGCAGCTCCGACGACACCCCCGCATCCCCCCGCCGCGCCAGAGCGGCGTCGAAAGCTTCGGGGTTTTCGCGAATGGCACGAATGTCATGCATGTCTTGGTCCTCGGATCCATGAGTCGGTTCGCCGCCTTATGCCTCATGTTGAAAGAGGAGGGTAGGGGGAGGCTCAGTCCTTGCGCTTGTCCCATGTAGACGGGTCGTCCGGGTCAAACCCAATCTCTTTCTGGAAGGCGTGCCAGGCGGCTATGAATTCTTTTTCGGTTTTGTAAGAGCGATGGAAATGCTCTGGCACTTCGACGCCTTCCGGAAATTTTACGGTTGAGTCACCAAAAACCTCGCTGAGGTCGACCGTAAAATCAGGTATCATGGTAAAATCAACATCTCTTAACGACGCTCCTCGGAGATTGGCGGCTTTGAAAGATGATGATTTGTTGAATTGTGCTCCGCTGAGGTCAGCACCACTGAGTTGTGTCTCACTTAAGTTTGCGCCTTGCAATTGTGCTTCTCTGAGATCTGTGTTCTGCATTCCAGCGCCAGTGAGGTTCGCTCCTTGCAACTGAGTTTCCCAAAGACGCGCGCCTTGTAACTGCGCCCACTTGAGATCTGCTCCCTGCATCTGAGCAAGCAACAGATCAGCTCCCTGTAGTTGCGCCTCTCTCATGTAGCTTCGCTGCAGATGGGCGAAAATAATGCTAGCACCCTGTAGTTCTGCTTCCCTGAAATCGACTCTTTGCAGTTGCGATGACCGAAGGTTTGCATACTTCAAATCTGCAGATGCAAAGTTGAACGGCGAAATATGGTTGAGTTTTATATCCCATTGCTTTTGCCAATTGGATGCGAACTCTTCTTCTTGTTCTCTAAAAAAAGTGTAGCAATCTACACCCTGAGTTCTGCCAATTTCCATGTTTTCGCAATACTGTTTGCGTTCAATCGTCAGAACTAAAGAAGTCTCGTTGTCGTCTGAAGTAGCCTCACCGCAGACACTTGGGTTCATGCTTCTACTGCCGCACCATCGGGAGCGATAGGAAATTCGATCTAATTCTGGAGTCAGCCAAGTTGACGGCACATTTGAGAAATTTGCGCCTTCTAAGTTGGCAGTACTTACGAGCCAGGGAAAGGGTTTTTGAAATAGTTTCTGGGAGTTTATTTTCTGATTTAATGCGCCGATAGAGAATGCGTATTGGGTCAGTGTATCATCCGTTCGCAACCATCCCCACAATGGGAACGCGAGCAGCGCGATAATATTTAGGAGTTTTAGTAAAGATATCGAAACGCTATAGGCGGTGCTACGGCGTTTCATAAGATGGACAAATCGCATCCAGCTCACTAACCCAAACTGTATTGAAAAAATAAGAGGAATTAAATTGCAGAGGTGAGTAAGAGTTCCAGAATGAAACACCGCAGAGCGATACCAAAAAACGAACAATATCGCTGGTGTGCCGAAAAACGCGAGGATAATATTAACCCAATTACATAAAATATGTAACCGGTCTTGCGGCAGGTGTGTTGTTTTAGGTTTTGCCAACGCAAAATCGCTAACTAGCCAGGGTGTTATGCGGTCAGAAGCCGAATCGCCTTCATATCTATGCGGTAATTTTGCCAACGCTTCCCAATGTTTCATGAGGTGCATATGAAGATACACATAAATAAGCGCTCCCAGACATGGCGCGATTGCCATGAATAGAAATGTCGGCACAGTGACGTTTACTAATGGTAGAGTAGTCTGGCGCTCGGGGACGAAGAAATCAACGTCCTCGATACCCACCAATGTGACACCAACAAACGCCATGTAGGCGAGCAACCCAACCCAGATACCTCTTGAGGCGCGTGTCGTTTCATTGACCCGCTTGATGCTGATTTCTTGCCGAGAGTGGTCTAATCGGTGCGAATCCAAACGAACGCGAAGCCTCTCCCTTTGTTTTTCGAGCGCCTTTGACATTTAACGATAATTCCCCCTAACTAGTAACATGACGCCAAGCCGCATCACTGCCAAGCCCGGAATGTCAGGAGTCCGCCCCGTTCACTCTGCTACACAATTCGGTACCGTTTCGTAATAATCCTCCGGCAGCCACACCGCGTTGAACACGCTCGCGTTCACCCCGTCGCCCGCGATATTGTTGAACTCGAACACGATCTCCCCGTTCTTGGAAATCTCCACCACACGGCCCTGCGTCGGGACGGTGATCAGGTGCGCGCCCGAGGGGAGGCGCTGCTGTTTTCCCTGCCACGGGCTGTACCACGCGGAATCCGGCGGCGTATGGAAACGCCGGATATCGCCGCTTGCCGGGTCGACCGAGATGATCCCCGACCGCCCGCGCCCGGTCGCATTGTCATAGACCTCGATCCGGCCTAAGGCGGTGAAATCCGGATCGTGCTGGCGGATCCACGGCCCGTAGGCGGCCCATTTGAAGGCAAGGCTTTCGGGGTCGAGCACGGCGACGAGGTCCAGCTCGCGCAGGCTGATCAGCAGATCGCCCGGGCTGAAATCCGGGAAGGCCGGTGCAAATTCACGGCGCAGCGGCTCGACGTCATTGGGGTGAAAAATATCGTCCTCCAGCCCGCGCCGGATCTCACGGACCGGAGACAGCCTGTAACCGTCGGGCAGGGCGAGCATGACCGCGTTGCGCTGGGACGCGGCCTGTACCTCCTCCATCGAAATCTCGCTCAAGTGTTCGCCGGTGTCCGCGTCCATCTGCAGAATGCTCTGCAGCGGGCTGCTGACGGTATCCGGGCTGAACCATGTCCAGAGAGTCCCGTCATCGTCGATGTCGATGGAATGATGATAGACCCCCTCGCGCGTCCAGAGCGGTTCTCCGCAGGCATCGATCCGCGCCATCAGGGGCCCACCCTTGGCGAAATTCACCACGATGCTGCCATCGGGCATCATCTGCATGCCATGCGGGTTGATTTCATGCGTGGCTTCGGTGTCGCCCGAAAGCGCGCGGTAGCTCGTCGGCCAGACATGGACCTGTTCTCCGGACGGGTCGAGCAGCCGCACGGAATAGGTATCAAGCGCGACGTCAAAACCCATGATTGCGCGATAGCCCGGCATGACCTCACCGGCGTCCTTGATGACGGCCCGGGGATCGCCGCTGGTGACATTCGCTTTCATGAACTGGTTCTCGCGGCCCCAATGTCCGAAGCGGCGGTAAAACTCCACCTGCTGGCGCAGCAAAAGAAGATCACGGGTGGGCCAGATGTGGTAATGGCGAAAGGCGAACCCGCTCAAAAAGACCAATAACGTAACGAGGAGCGCAAGGCTCGCTAGAGGGATGATCTTCTCCCGTTTGGACACTGTTCAATTCCTTTCCGGATCAGGGCAGGGCCAAGTGCACCGCCGGTCAAATTCTTGCGCAGGGAAATCGTTCAATATGTAACAGGTGTAGGGCCTGCCTTTGCCTCCCATCAAGGTTTTTCGAGATCGCACAAGCGCTCGGACAGCCGTTGCGCGATGAAAAGCGTCAATCCGTCGGGACTTGCTGAGGCGGGTTTTATGCAGAGAAATGGAGTCGCGTTCTGGGCTGGCGAATGATGTTCCCCCAGGTCAAAAGGGGACGTAATCGCGCGTATTTCGCCGCACCGCGGCGGTGTACAGGGGGTGTACGGGGTGTGTACAGTTGTCACCCCTCTGTTTTCCCGGTTTCCCCGCCTTGCATTGCCCCCCCTCAACGCATAGGTTCCGGCCAAATTCGCGGGGGGAGTCCCCGGCCCAGACAACAAAAGGAAGACCCCATGGAAGGTGGCGCAATCGCCCAGTTTCTCCCGCTGATCCTGATTTTCGCGATCATGTATTTCCTGCTGATCCGTCCTCAGCAGAAGAAGGTGAAAGAGCATCAGGCCATGGTCGAAGCCGTGCGCCGGGGCGACCAGATCATCACGCAAGGTGGGATCATCGGCAAGGTCACCAAGGTCAAGGAAGACGGTGAAGTCGAAGTCGAAATCGCCGAGGGCGTGAAAGTGCGCGTGGTGAAATCGACCATCGCCAACGTGACCTCCAAGACCGAACCGGCGAAGTAACGCGGCTCTGTAACCATCTGAAAAGGCAGGGCAATGCTCTACATCGATCTCTGGAAGCGGGTACTGATCTGGCTGGTCTGTGCCGCCGGTCTGATATTCGCTCTGCCCAACGCGTTCTATACGCGCGTCGAAACCCATAATGACGCGGTTGCCGCCATCGAGGTGCGCGGCGAGAACCCCGATCTGCTTGCGGCAGAGGCCCAGTGGCCGTCATGGGCGCCGACGGACCTAGTGAACCTCGGGCTCGACCTGCGCGGCGGTGCGCATCTGCTTGCCGAGGTTCAGGTCGCCGAAGTTTACGCAACCCGGCTTGAAGGGTTCTGGCCCAGCCTGCGCGATGCCCTGCGCCCGGAACGCGATACGGTGGGCGGTGTGCGTCGTGTGCCATCGCCGCCGGAAGAGCTTCGCGTGCGCATCGGCAACCCTGACGGGATGGCCCGTGCGCTTGAAGTCGTTCGTGGACTTACCCAGCCTATTCAGTCGCTTAGCGGTGTCGGGTCGACAGATTACGTGGTCAGCGGGCAGGGCGATATCATGGTCGTGACCCTGTCCGAGGCCGAACAGCGCGCCTCGGACGACCGCACCGTGCGTCAGGCACTGGAAATCATTCGCCGCCGGATCGACGCGGTTGGCACCCGCGAGCCCACGATCCAGCGGCAGGGCGCGGACCGGATCCTGATCCAGGTGCCCGGCATCGGCAGCGCGAGCGAGCTGAAAGAGATCATCGGTACAACCGCACGCCTGACCTTTAACCCGGTTATTTCGCGGGGCGGAGACCCGGAGGCCAATGCCAGCCCCGGTGAGATGGTCGTGCCTTCGCTTGACGAGGAGGGCCAGTATTACACGATCGAAACCGCGCCCGTCGTTTCCGGCGACGAACTGGTCGACGCGCAGCCGTCGTTCGATCAGAACGGCCGCCCGGCGGTGAATTTCCGTTTCAATACGACTGGCGCACGCAAATTCGGTGACTACACGCTTGAAAACATCGGCCAGCCCTTTGCCATCGTCCTCGATGATGAGGTGATCAGCGCCCCGGTCATTCAAAGCCATATCCCCGGCGGTTCGGGTATCATCACCGGTCGCTTTACGGTCGAGGAAAGCACCAATCTTGCCGTGCTGCTGCGCGCCGGTGCCCTGCCGGCCGAGCTGACCTTCCTCGAAGAGCGGACCATCGGCCCGGAACTCGGGCAGGACAGCATCGACGCGGGCAAGATCGCCACGGCGGTCGCCTTTGCTGCCGTGCTTGTCTTCATGGTGCTCAGCTACGGGCTTTTCGGGATTTTTGCCAATATTGCGCTGATCCTCAACATCGTGATCCTTTTCGCGGCGCTGTCGCTCATGGGGGCCACGCTGACCCTGCCGGGCATCGCCGGGATCGTGCTGACGGTGGGTATGGCGGTGGACGCCAACGTGCTGATTTTCGAGCGTATCCGCGAAGAACTCAAGACCGCGCGCGGTCCGGCTCGAGCCATCGAGCTGGGCTATGAAAAGGCGCTGTCGGCGATCCTTGACGCGAACATCACCACCTTCATCACGGCCGTGATCCTTTTCGTCATGGGCTCGGGCCCGGTGCGGGGATTCGCGATCACACTGGGCCTTGGCATCCTGACCTCGGTCTTTACGGCGATCTTTGTCACGCGGCTGCTGATCGTCATGTGGTTCGAACGCCGCCGTCCCAAGACAATCGAGGTTTGATATGCGGCTAAGACTGATCCCCGACGATACGCAGATCGATTTCTTCAAACGCTGGAAACTCTGGTTCGGCATCTCGATGGTGCTGATCGTACTGGCGGCTGTCTCCTTTGGTGTGCGTGGCCTTAACTACGGCATCGACTTTCGCGGTGGCACGACCATCCGGACCGAAAGCAGCACCGATCTTGATATTGCCAGCTATCGGGAAGCGCTGAACGCGCTGAACCTTGGCGACATCACCATCTCCGAGGTGTTCGACCCGACCTTTGACGCCGATCAGCACGTGGCGATGATCCGTATCCAGGCGCAGGACGATCAGGAAGCGGTCAGCGCCGAGCTGATCCAGTCGGTCGAGGACGCGCTCTCGGCCATCGTGCCGGATATCGAATTCGTGTCGGTCGAATCCGTTGGTCCGAAAGTCTCTGGAGAGCTGATCTGGACGGCGGTTCAGGCGGTGACGCTGGCGATCGGGGCGGTGCTTATCTATGTCTGGCTGCGGTTCGAATGGCAGTTCGCGGTCGGGGCGGTGATTGCGCTGATCCATGACGTCATCCTGACCATTGGTGTGTTTTCGGAACTTCAGATCAAGTTCGATCTGGCAATCATCGCGGCGCTGCTGACCATCGTCGGCTATTCGCTGAACGACACGGTGGTGGTCTTTGACCGGGTTCGTGAAAACCTGCGCAAGTACAAGAACCGTCCGCTGAAAGAGGTCCTGAATATCTCGATCAACGAAACGCTCAGCCGTACGATGATGACCTCGCTGACCACGCTTCTGGCGCTATTTGCGCTGATTGCGCTTGGCGGTGACGTGATCCGCGGATTCGTTTTCGCGATGATCTGGGGCATTGTCGTCGGGACCTATTCCTCGATTTTCATCGCGGCGGCGATACTGCTGTACATCGGGGTCAAGCGCGACTGGACCAAGCCGGACAACAACACCGGCAATCAATACGCCAATATCGATGCCTGACTGGATCTCCGGCGTTCTCGCAACGCCGGGGCTTGGCTGGCTCTTCCTGACCGTGGTGGTCGGGGGGCTGGTGCGCGGATTTGCCGGGTTCGGCACGGCGCTCATCATCATGCCGGTGGCCAGCTCGGTGCTGACCCCGGCCGGGGCGCTCACCGTGCTGGTGGTCGTCGATCTGCTGGGACCGATCCCGAACCTGCCGGGGGCCTATCGCACCTGCAACAGAACCGATGTGATGCGCCTTGGGCTTGGCACGCTGATCGCGCTGCCCGTCGGGCTGTATGGCCTGTCCCATATGCCCGAAGAAGTCTTTGGTTGGCTGGTGTCGGTCCTAGTGCTCGCGACCCTGATGGCGCTGATGATCGGCTGGCGCTATCACGGCAAACTGACCCCGCCGCTGATCCTTGGCACCGGCGCGACCGCCGGTGTGCTGGGCGGGGCCACCGGGCTGGCCGGTCCGCCAGTCATCATGCTCTACATGGCCAGCACGCTGCCGGGGGCGGTGGTACGCGCGACATTGCTGCTTTACCTCTTTGTCCTCGATTCCATGATGATCCTTATGCTAGCGGCCTTTGGCATGTTGGATCCCGCAATGGTTCTCATCGGCCTAGTGTTGCTGCTCCCCTTTGTTGCGGCAAACGTAATCGGCGGGCAGCTTTTTAAATTCGGGAGCGAGCGTCAATTCCGCGCGGTGGCCTACACAATCATTGCCGGATCGGCCATTCTGGGACTGCCGCTCTGGCACTGACGGCCAGAGAGAGGCGAAAGGAGAACCCATGCGTCTGAACGAAGTCACTTTCAACGACTCCAAGCCCGTCGACGGCTATGGGCCGGGCTTTTTCCGCATCGGCGGCGAAGTTTATCATGGCACCGTGCTGACCGGTCCCGAGGGTACCGGGTTGTGGGGGGGATATGCCGACCCCGAACCGCTGCTGGCGCTGGCCGGGAAGGTCGATGTGCTCTTTGTCGGGACCGGCGCGGAAATCGCGCATCTGCCCCGCGAGCTGCGCAGCACGCTGGACGAGGCCGGTCTCGGGGTCGAGGTGATGAACTCACCCGCTGCCTGCCGGACCTACAATGTTCTGCTCTCGGAAGGGCGCCGCGTCGCGATGGCGCTGGTCCCGGTCTGACCGCTTTGCTCTTTTGTGCGGCGGGTCAATCGGTTATCGCACATTCATGACGCTGACAGTATCCGATCTTTCGATTGCGCGGGGCGGCCTTCCGGTGCTGCAGGGGGTCTCCTTTGCCCTTGTCCGCGGTGAGGCGCTGGTCTTGCGCGGCCCGAACGGGATCGGAAAGACGACACTGTTGCGCACGCTGGCCGGACTGCAGCCGCCGGTTACCGGTCAGATCGACGGAAACGACGAAACCATCGCCTATGCGGGCCATGCGGACGGGTTGAAACCCACGCTCTCCGTCGAAGAGAACCTGCATTTCTGGGCCGAGATATTTGGCACCAGGGGAATCGAAACGGCGATTGACGCCTATGAGCTGAACAACCTCCGCTCACGCCCCGCTGGTGCTCTTTCCGCCGGACAGAAACGCCGTCTGGGGCTGGCGCGGATGCTGGTCACCGGGCGACCGATCTGGGTGCTGGACGAACCGACCGTGTCGCTCGACACCGGGGCGGTGGCCATGTTCGCGGATGCCGTGCGGGCCCATCTGGGGCAGGGCGGCTCGGCCCTGATCGCCACCCATATCGAGCTTGGTCTCGACGCGCGGGTGCTTGACCTTGGGACCTATCGCGCCAGCCTTCCGGCGCTGGACGATTTCGACGGGTCCTTCGTATGAAGGCGCTGCTGATCAGGGATCTGAAACTCGCGATGCGGGCAGGCGGCGGTTTTGGCCTTGGCCTTGCGTTTTTTCTGATCGTCACCGTTCTGATCCCGTTCAGCGTCGGGCCGCAATCGGTGCTGCTTGCGACCATCGCGCCGGGGGTGCTCTGGCTTGGGGCGTTGTTGGCCTGCCTGCTGTCACTCGACCGGCTGCTGGCGCTCGACTGGGAGGACGGCACGCTCGACCTGCTTGCCACCGCACCGCTGCCGCTCGAATCCGTCGTGACGATCAAGGCACTGGCGCATTGGCTCACGACCGGCCTGCCGCTGGTGCTGATCGCGCCCGGCCTTGGCGTGCTGCTGAGCCTGCCTGCGCCGGGCTACTTCTGGTTGGTGATCTCGCTGCTGGTGGGCACCCCGGCGCTCTCGGTCATCGGCACCTTTGGCGCTGCGCTGACCGTGGGGCTGAAACGCGGCGGTCTGTTATTGTCGCTGCTGGTGCTGCCGCTTTACGTGCCGACGCTGATCTTTGGGGCCGAGGTCGCACGGCGTGGCGCGACGGACATGGAAGCCACCACGCCGCTTTTGCTTCTGGCCGGGATCACCGCCGGCGTTACCGCGCTATTGCCCTTTGCAAGCGCCGCCGTGCTGCGCGTCAATCTGCGCTAGGTTATGTGAATTGTCCCCCTTGCAAAGAGTGGATAGATAAGAGCCATGTCACTGTGGGAATACGCCAATCCTAAGAAATTCCTGACAACGTCAGAGCGGGTTCTGCCCGTGTTCTGGTGGTTGTCGGGGGCCTGTATCGTGATCGGGCTGATCTGGGGATTTTTCTTTACGCCCGACGATTACCGGCAGGGATCGACGGTCAAGATCATCTACCTTCACGTGCCTTCGGCGCTGATGGCGATCAACGCCTGGCTGATGATGCTGGTGGCCGCGCTGATCTGGCTGATCCGCCGCCACCACGTCAGCGCGCTTGCCGCCCGTGCCGCTGCGCCCGTGGGCGCGACGATGACTATTATCGCGCTGGTGACCGGGGCGATCTGGGGCC
This sequence comes from Heliomarina sp., assembly GCF_052826185.1. Lineage (NCBI taxonomy): Bacteria > Pseudomonadati > Pseudomonadota > Alphaproteobacteria > Rhodobacterales > Roseobacteraceae > Heliomarina > Heliomarina sp. The sequence continues at coordinate 943,809 of NZ_JBRBUI010000054.1, forward strand.
AGCCGATGTGGGGCACATGGTGGGCCTGGGATCCGCGCCTGACCTCGTTTCTGATCCTGTTCCTGTTCTACCTTGGCTATATCGCGCTCTGGTCCGCGATCGAGGATCCGGATACCGCCGCCGACCTGACTAGCGTGCTCTGTCTAGTGGGCTCGGTCTTTGCGATCCTGTCGCGCTATGCGGTGAACTTCTGGAACCAAGGGCTGCATCAGGGCGCGTCGGTCATGCGGGCTGGGGCGATCACCGGCACCGATACCGAGGAGAAGGTCAGCAATATCTTCTTCTTCCCGCTGCTGGTCTGCATGGTCGGGTTCGTGCTGCTTTTCATCGCGCTTGTACTTTACCGCACCGGCACGGAAATCCGCGCCCGGCGCATCCGTGCCCTGCTGGCGCGCGAAAGGATGGCGGCATGATCCCCGATCTTGGCAAATACGCCGCGACGGTCCTGTCGTCCTATGGCGCGTCGCTTGTTCTGCTGGCGCTGCTGGTTGCAGTGACGCTGTGGCGCGGCCGCAAGGTGCGCGCCGACATGGCCGAGCTTGAAAACCGCCTGAAAACAAAGGCCAATCGCGATGGCTAAAATCTCGCCCCTGATGGTTATTCCGCCGCTCGTCTTCCTCGGACTGGCCAGCCTGTTCCTTGTGGGCATGTTCCGCGACGACCCCGAGGCGTTGCCCTCGGCCCGGATCGGCCAGCAGGCCCCAGCCTTGCAGATCACCGAATTGCCGGGCAAGGCGCTGTTTGACGATGAAACGCTGCGCGATGGCAATCTCAAGCTGGTGAACTACTGGGCCAGCTGGTGCGCCCCGTGCCGTGTCGAACATCCCAATCTTGAAAAGCTGCGGGCCGAGGGGCTGCCGATCTATGGGATCAATTACAAGGATGACCCGGACAACGCGCTGGACTTCCTTGCGGAACTTGGCGACCCTTACGAGGCCGTTGGGGCAGATAATTCGGGGCGCGCGGCGCTTGACTGGGGCGTCTACGGTGTGCCGGAAACCTATTTGATAGACGGCGACGGCAATATCCTGCTGCGCGTCGCCGGGCCACTGGTGCAACGAGTCATCGACAGCCAGCTGCGCCCGGCGCTTGAAAAGGCGCGCTGAGGCTCAGATCGCCCGGCACAGGCGAAACGCCTCTAGCACGGCCGCGTGGATATCCCGCGACGACACCGCATCGCCAATCCGGAAGAGGTGATAGCCCTCAGAATCCGCGTCCACTACCGTCTCGCCCGCGGTCAGTCGCGCCATGTCGAATGCGCCCTTGTTGGCTGAAGCCTCGCGCAGGGCAAGATAGGTGTCATCTACCGGGATCGTCCCGTTTTCGATCACCAGACGGTCGGTCACGCGGGTTTCCGTCTTTCCCGTATAGATATTCGCGAAAGTCGCCGCGATCCGGTTGTCCGCACGCGCGACCGAGACAAGCTGCATGTCCGGCAGCAGGCTGACCCCCGCCTGATAGAACTGCCGCATCGACAGCGGACGCTCGATATTGGTCGCTTCTTCGCCAGCGTTGCGGTCGGGCGTGACAAAGCTCACCCTGGCGCCACGCAGTGCAAGCGTCGTCGCGCCATGCAGACCGGCGATGGTGCCGATCCCGTCGTAAAGCAGCACTTCGCCCTCGGGAGCCTGTCCGCTTTCGAGGACTTCCCACAGCGTATCGGCAAGCTCGGCACCGGGGATCATGTCCTCCATACGGTCGGGCAGGCCGCCGGTTGCGATGATGACGACATCCGGGTTGGACGCCGCGATCTCTTCCTCTCCGGCAAGGCAATTATAGGTGATCGCAACGCCCAGCCGTTCCAGTTCGCTCAGCCGCCAGTCGACGATGCCGATCAGATCGCGCCGTTTGTGCAGTTGCGCGGCCAGCAGCACCTGTCCGCCTGCCTGCGGCGCGGCCTCGAATACCGTCACCGCATGGCCGCGTTCGGCGGCGACCCGTGCGGCCTCAAGCCCGCCGACACCCGCGCCGACAATGGTGACGCGGCGTTTCACAGGGGCAGGTTCAATCGCGTGGGGCAGGACCTTTTCCCGCCCGATAGAGGGGTTGTGGATGCAGCTTCCATGCGCCGAGCAATAGGTCGCGCCCACACAGGGCCTGATCTCGGCCTCGCGCCCTTCGCTCAGCTTTTCCACGATATGCGGATCGGCGATATGGGCGCGGGTCATGCCGATCAGGTCGACCAGACCCTCGGAGATCGCGTAGCGCGCCGTCGCAAGGTCATTGATGCGCGCTGCGTGAAAGGTCGGCAGGCCCACCTGTTTGCGGAAATCCGCGACAAAGGGCAGTTGCGGGGCCAGTTTCACCGCCATGCCGGGCATGTATTCCGATAATCCTACAGCGGTATCGATGCGCCCGTAGGTGAGGTTGAAGAAATCGATCAGGCCAGAGGCTTCGTAAAGATGCGCCATCTCGAGATAATCCGCGTCGGACATGCCGGCGTCCTCGCCTTCGCCCACGGCCATGCGGATGCCGATGATGAAATCCGGCCCACACAGTCGACGCATCTCTTCCAGCGCCTCAAGCCCGAAACGCGCGCGGTTTTCGACCGATCCGCCATAGGCATCGGTGCGCTTGTTCATATGAGGCGACCAGAACTGCCCGACCAGATGGTGATGCACATGCAGTTCCACCCCGTCGAGCCCGGCCTCCTTGCAGCGCCGCGCGGCTTCACCGAATTCCTGCGTGATGCGGCGGATGTCATGGGGCTCGATTTCCTTGGCAAAGCCCCGGTGCAAAGGTTCGCGAAACCGCGAGGGTGCGACCGTTGGCAGCCAATCCTCAGCCCGCCAATGGCTGCGCCCGCCCAGATGGGTCAGCTGGCACATGATCGCGGTGCCGTGTTGGTGAACCCGGTCGGCGAATTGCGCCAGCACCGGGATCACGCTGTCGTCGCGCAGGTTCAGCGCCCCAAAGACCGACCCGGAATCGGGAGAGACATTGGAAGATCCGCCGAACATGGTCAGCCCGATCCCGCCCTTGGCCTTTTCCTCGTGATAGCGCTGGTAGCGGTCCTGCGGCAGACCGTCGACGCCGAAACGGATCGCATGGCTGGTTGAAAAGATGCGGTTTTTCAGCGTCAGTTTCTTGAGGTGCAACGGTTGAAGCAGGGGATCGGCGGCAAGGGCGGGCTGGTACATTCTGGCTCCTGTAGTCGCGGCCATCATGTGCCTCTGATCCGTGCAGTCAATACGCGGCCCCAGCCCAAGCAACGCGAAAAGCGGGATTTGCCGATTCGCTGAACCGGGCAATCGCCTTGCAGAGGCGAAAATGCCCCATCAAAGCGCCTCAAAAAGGCTTTGGGCTTGGCGTGATCCTGCACATTTCGTATGCTTTACGCTGACAAAATACAAAGGTTACGCAGATACATGACAGAGCAGCCCAATCCCAAGCGCCGCATCGTTTCCTCGCGACACCTCGCCGAAGGGGAAAGCTGGGAAACCTCGGAAATCGAATATGGCATGATCATCGCCTATAACGCCTTTTCGCGCTGGATGACCAAGTGCATGTCAGCGGCGGGCAATACGGACCTGACGCCATTGGAAATTCTCGTGCTGCATAACACGAACCATCGCAGCCGTGAAAAACGTCTGGCCGATATCTGTTTCCTGCTGAACATCGAGGACACGCATACGGTCAACTACGCCCTGCGCAAGCTGATGAAGATGGAACTGCTAAGCTCGGAAAAGCGCGGCAAGGAAGTGTTCTATACGACATCGGACAAGGGCGCGGCGCTTTGCGAGGAATATCGCATCGTGCGCGAGCGCTGTTTTCTCGACGGGCTGTCCCGGCTTGATATGACCGGCGACGAAATGCGCGAAATCGCCGCCAGTCTTCGCACGCTTTCCGGCCAGTACGATCAGGCCAGCCGCGCCGCCGCCTCGCTCTAACTGCCCATCATGTTGGGCAGCACGGTCACGATCTGGGGAAAGATCGTGATCAGCAAGACGCCCAGCAAAAGCAGCAGAAAGAACGGAAAGGCCGCTTTTGCGATGCGCAGGATGTCGATGCCCGTCAGCCCCTGAATGACGAACAGGTTAAAGCCCACGGGCGGTGTGATCTGGCTCATCTCGACCACGATCACGAGGTAGATGCCGAACCAAAGCGGGTCGATCCCGACCGCGCTGACCATCGGCATGATGATCGAGGTCGTGAGCACGATCACCGAAATCCCGTCGAGAAAACAGCCCAGCACGATGAAGAAGATCGTCAGCGCGAAAAGCAGCATCGGCACTGAAAGGTCCATCGCGCCGATCCATGCGGCAAGGTTGCGGGGCAGGCCTGTAAAGCCCATCGCCACCGACAGGAACGCCGCGCCCAGCAGGATCAGCGCGATCATGCAAGAGGTCCGCACCGCCGACATCACGGCTTCGCCGAATAGCTTCCAGCTGAAGGAGCCGGACAGCCACGCCAGCAGTGCCGCCAGCACAACGCCAAGCGCCGCCGCGTCCGTGGGAGAGGCCAGCCCCGCATAGATCGACCCGATAACCCCGATGATCAGAAACGCCACCGGAATCAGCCGACGCGAGGCCGCGAATTTCTCGCGCAGCGAATACCGTTCCTCGATGGGCGGGATCAGCGAGGGATTCATCCAGGTGCGCACGGCCACGTAGCCTGCAAACAGCGTGATCAGCATCAGCCCCGGCAGGATACCGGCGATGAACAGGCGGGCGATGGATTGCTCGGTCGCGACGCCGTAGACGATGAGTATGATCGATGGCGGGATAAGCAGGCCCAGCGTCGCTGATCCGGCCAGGGTGCCAAGGATCAGGCTTTCGGGATAGCCGCGCTTTGTCAGCTCTGGCACCGACATGCGCCCGATGGTGGCGGCGGTGGCGGCGGATGATCCCGACACGGCGGCAAAGATCGCGCAGCCAAAGACGTTCACATGCAAAAGCCGCCCCGGCGCCCGGCTGAGCCATGGCACCAGACCGGTGAACATGTCGTCGCTCATCCGCGAGCGGAGCAATATCTCTCCCATCAGGATGAACAGGGGCAGGGCGGTCAGCGCCCAGCTATGGGAATGGCCCCAGAACGTGGTTGCGATGATGAGGCCCACCGGCGCGTTCGAAAAGAATACCAGCGCCACGACACCGACCAGTGTGAGCGCAAGGGCGACCCAGACGCCCATGGCGAGCAGGCCAATCAGCAGGGTAAGGAGGATAACGGCAATGATCGGATCAGACATCGCTTATACCTCGTCCGGGGTCGACAGAACGGGGCGACCGTTACGGACCAAATCGACCAGCGTGTGCAGGATCGCGATCAGCAACAGGATAATGCCGAACCCGGCGATGCTCTGCGGGATCCAGAGCGCCACGGGGATGATCCCGGTCGAGACGTCGCCGTAGTGTTTGCTTTCCAGCACAAGGCTGATCATGAACCAGCCGAGGAAGCCAACCAGCGCGGCTGCAATTATCAGCACCATCGCCTCCATCGCGACCTGGGCGTGCTGCGGCAGCCGGTCGGCCACAAGGTTGACGCGGATATGCCCGCCCGCGCGCAGGGTATGGGCCAGCGCGAGGAACGTCGCCGCGGCCAGCATGAAACCCGAGAAATCCGCGTAAGAGGGGATTGTCGAGGGAAGCTGGTCGAACCCCAGTCGTCCGGCCGCGTTCAGCAGGATCTGCGCGCTGACCAGCAGGCAGATGCACAACGTCAGCCCTCCGGCAATCGCGCCGCAAATGTCATATAACCGTTGAAGAATGCGCCCCATGTCGCCTGGCCCCTTTAAGTCTGACCGCGTTGGATATGAAAAGGCCGACAACACGGGATGCTGTCGGCCTGTACGATCAGAGCTTTAGTTCTGATAGGCGTCAAGGATGGCAAGCGCGCTATCCGAGGCGCTGCTCTTCCAGTTCTCGAGCATCTGGTCTCCGATGCCCTGCAACCCTTCGACCAGTTCGGCGCTTGGCTCGTAGACGGTGACACCGTTCTCGGCCAGTTCCTTGGTCTTGCTGTCGGCCTCCTCGGCGGACATTTCCCAGCCGCGGGTTTCAGCGGCGGCGGCGGCTTCCATCACGGCGGCCTTGGTTTCCTCGTCCAGACCGTCGAACATGCGCTGGTTCACCACGACGATGTTCTTTGGCACCCATGCGTTGATCGGGCTGTAATGCGACACGAAATCCCACGCGGTGGAATTCACGCCGGTGGAGGGCGAGGTGATCATCGCTTCGACCTGACCGGTGGCAAAGGCCTGCGGAATGTCCGAGGCTTCGACCTGTACCGGTGCGGCACCGGCGAGCGTCGCGAATTCTTCCAGCGCGGCGTTATAAGCGCGGAAACGCAGGCCGTTCAGATCGTCCACGGTGGCGATTTCGCCGTTGGTATAAAGACCCTGCGCCGGCCACGGCACCGAGAACAGCGGGATCAGGCCCTGTTCGGCCAGCAGCTCGGTGATGACGGGTTTCTGCGCGTCCCAGAGTTTCTTGGCATCATCATAGCTGGTGGCGACAAAGGGCTGGCTGTCGAGACCAAAGGCCAGATCCTCGTTCGACAGGGTCGAGAGGAAGAATTCGCCAATCGGCACCTGACGCGAGCGCACGGCGTTCTTGATCTCGGGGTGGGGAAACAGCGAACCCGCCGAATGGATGGTGATGTCGAGCCCGCCATCGGTGGCTTCGCGCACGTCATCCGCGAACTCCATGATGTTCTGGGTGTGGAAGGTCGCATCGCCATAGGGCGTGGGCATGTCCCAGCTTTCGGCATAGGCGGGTGCGGACAGGCTGACAGCGGTGGCAGCCGCGAAGAGCATCGCGTGTTTCATATGGGTCGTCTCCCGTGTTGATGTGCGGATCCTGTTTCGAATCCGCTTGCTTTCATAACGTTGACAAATTGTCAGCGTTATAACCATAAAGCAACAATATTTTGGATTCGGGGATCGACAATGAGCATCGCAAGCAAAGAAAAGTGGCAGTTCTGGGTGGATCGGGGTGGCACTTTTACCGATATCGTCGCCCGCAAGCCCGACGGTAGCCTGCAAACGCACAAGCTTTTGTCGGAAAATCCCGAAGCCTATGCGGACGCCGCCGTGCATGGAATAAAGTCCATGCTGGATCTGGATGCCAAGGCCGAGGTGCCTTCGGGTCGGATCTCCGCCGTCAAGATGGGCACCACCGTCGCCACCAATGCGCTTCTCGAACGCAAGGGTGAGCGCACGCTGTTGCTGATGACTCGAGGGCTGGGGGATCTGCTGCGAATCGGCTATCAGAACCGGCCGCGCCTGTTCGATCTCAACATCGAACTGCCCGAGCAACTCTATGAAAACGTGGTGGAAATCGAGGAACGTCTGGCCGCCGACGGTACGGTGGTGACACCGCTCAACCTCGACCATGCCCGCACCGCGCTGACCTCGGCGCATGAGCAGGGATTTCGCTCTGTCGCCATCGCGCTGATGCATGGCTATCGCTTTACCGACCACGAAAAGCAGCTGGGCGATCTGGCCCGCGAGATCGGATTCACGCAGGTCTCGCTCTCGCATGAGGCCAGCCCGCTGATCAAGCTCGTCGCGCGTGGCGATACGGCGGTGGTCGATGCCTATCTCTCGCCGATCCTGCGTCGTTACGTGGATCAGGTGGCCGATGCGCTGAACGCGGCCAAGGGCGGCTGTGACAGCCTGATGTTCATGCAATCCAATGGTGGGCTGACCGATGCGCGCCTGTTTCAGGGCAAGGACGCGATTCTCTCCGGTCCGGCGGGCGGGGTCGTCGGCATGGTGCGCAGCGCCGAGGAACACGGGTTCGACAAGCTGATCGGTTTCGACATGGGCGGCACCTCGACCGATGTCTGTCATTACGCGGGCAGCTACGAACGCTCGTTTGAGACCGAGGTCGCAGGCGTGCGGATGCGCGCGCCGATGATGTCGATCCACACGGTTGCGGCGGGGGGCGGTTCGATCCTGTCCTATCGCGACGGGCGGATGCAAGTCGGTCCCGAAAGCGCGGGCGCAAATCCCGGACCGGCCGCCTATCGGCGTGGCGGTCCACTGACCGTGACCGATTGCAACGTTGTTCTGGGCAAACTGCAACCCGATCAATTCCCCGCCGTTTTCGGCCCCGATGGCGATCAGCCGCTCGATGCCAAGGTCGTCCGCGAGAAATTCGCCGCACTCGCTGAGGAAATCGGCACCGGCATGTCGGTCGAGGAAATCGCCGAGGGCTTTCTTCGTATCGCGGTCGAAAACATGGCCAACGCGATCAAGAAAATCAGCGTTCAGCGCGGCTATGACGTTACCAAGTACACGATGAACTGCTTTGGCGGGGCCGGGGGCCAGCACGCCTGTCTCGTCGCTGACGCGCTGGGCATGGAGAGTATTTTCATTCACCCCTTCGCCGGGGTGCTTTCTGCCTTTGGTATGGGGCTGGCCGACATCCGCGCGATTCGCGAACACCAGCTGGCCCAACCGATCAGTGACACAGAAGCGGCGGATGAGGCGGTGAAGCGCCTGATTGAAGAAGCCAGCGCCGAAGTGGCCGGGCAGGGCGTTGACCACGCCGATATCACGACACGGCCCATCGCCCATATCCGCACCGGCGGCGCGCATCAGACACTTGAGGTCCCTTATGGCAGCCCGGATGAGATGACCGCCGCCTTTGAAGAGGCGCATCGACAGCGCTTTGGCTTTGTCCCGGACTATGCCGAACTGATCATCGACCTGCTGACGGCCGAGGCAGTTGGCACCACCGGGGAACAGGTCACGCTGCCCGATACCTCGCCTGCGGGGTCAGAGACGCAGACCGTCCGCATGTTCAGCCAGGGCGATTGGCGCAAAGTGCCGCTGGTCGACCGGGCCAGCCTTGCGCCGGGTGAAAAGCTCGACGGCCCTGCGATCCTGACCGAACCCACTGGCACCAATATCCTCGAGGACGGCTGGCAGGCCGAGTGCGTCTCGGGCGGCAATCTTGTGCTGCGCCGTGTCGTTCCGCTGGCCCGGCAAGAGGCCATCGGCACCTCGGTCGATCCGGTCATGCTCGAAGTGTTCAACAACCTCTTCATGTCGATTGCCGAGCAAATGGGCGCGACGCTCGCCAACACCGCCTATTCGGTGAACATCAAGGAGCGCTACGATTTCTCCTGTGCGATCTTTGACGCGGCGGGCGATCTGGTCGCGAATGCGCCGCATGTGCCGGTGCACCTTGGGTCTATGTCCGACAGCGTGCGCACGGCCCTGCGCGAAAACGCAGGCAAGATCCGTCCCGGCGACGTGTTCATGATGAACAACCCCTATAACGGCGGCACCCATCTGCCCGATGTGACTGTCATCACGCCGGTCTTTGACGAGGCGGGCGAAAACATCATCTATACCGTCGCTTCGCGCGGGCATCACGCCGATATCGGTGGCACCACCCCCGGTTCCGCGCCGCCCGACAGCCGCCATATCGACGAAGAGGGGGTGTTGATCGACAATTTCCACCTCGTCGATCAGGGAAATTTTCGGGAAAAGGAAACGCGCGAGCTGTTGGCCTCGGGCAAATACCCCTGCCGCAATATCGATCAGAACATGGCGGACCTTTCCGCGCAGATCGCCGCTAATGCGACCGGCGTGCAGGAGTTGACCAAGATCACAGGGCAGTTTGGGCTTGATGTGGTGCATGCCTACATGACCCACGTTCAGGACAATGCCGAGGAAAGCGTCCGCCGCGTGCTCGATGTGCTGAAGGACTGCGCGTTTACCTATCCGATGGACAGCGGGGCAGAGATCAAGGTCGCGATTTCGGTCGATAAATCCGCGCGCGAGGCGACCATCGATTTTACCGACACCTCGCCGCAGGACGAATTCAACTATAACGCGCCCAAGGCGATCTGCCATGCGGTGGTGCTCTACGTGTTCCGCACGCTGGTCGGCAGCAATATCCCGATGAACGAGGGCTGTCTCAAACCGCTGAAACTGGTGATCCCCGAGGGGTCGATGATCAACCCGACCTGTCCGGCGGCGGTGATCTCGGGCAATACCGAGGTCAGCCAGTCCATCGCAGATACGCTTTACGGGGCGCTGGGTGTGATCGCGGGCAGCCAGGGCACAATGAACAATTTCGTCTATGGTAACGCGACCTATCAGAACTACGAAACCATCTGCGGCGGCACCGGCGCGGGGGACGGTTTCAATGGCGCAAGCGCGGTGCATGCCCATATGACCAACACCCGCATGACCGATCCCGAAGTGCTGGAGACACGCTTTCCCGTGCGGCTCGACGCGTTTTCGATCCGCCGCGGCTCGGGCGGAAAGGGGCGCTATACCGGTGGTGACGGGATCATCCGCAAGCTGCGGTTTCTTGAGCCGATGACAGCGACCGTTCTGTCCTCGCACCGTATCACAGCGCCGCATGGCGTGGATGGGGGCGCGCCGGGGGCAATTGGCGAAAACAGCGTGATCCGGGCCGATGGCCGGGTCGAAGAGCTGAAAGGCAATGACGCGGTTGAAATGGCCGCCGGCGACGTTTTCGTTCTGAAATCCCCCGGCGGCGGCGGTTTCGGCAAAGCCTGAACCAACAGCGCCCCGGATATGCCGGGGCGCTGTCTTCGTCTTCAGGACACGAACGTCTTGAGCGTATCGCACATCGGTGTGGTTTGCCGCCCGATCAGCGTGGAGAGATCGCGGCTTTGCGTGGCAAGAGCGCCGTTTGCTGCCTTGGCATCGCTGTCAGCAAGGATAGCGGCGAAACCTTCGGGCAGACCGGCCTCGACCAGTGCCTTGGCATAGGCCGCTTCATCGAGGTTCACATAGGTGACCTCTTTGCCGGAAATCTCGCTCAGCACGGCGGCATATTCCGTCAGGTTGAAATCCGTGTCGCCGCCAAGCTCATAGGTTTTGCCCTCGTGCCCTTCACCGGCCAGCACGATTGCCGCCGCTTCGGCGAAATCCTTGCGCGAGGCCGTTGCAAACCGTCCATTGCCCGCCGCGCCGAAATGCTGGCCCATGCCGACCGATTGCGGCGCCGTGCCCGCGATATTCTCGGAGTACCAGCCGTTGCGCAGCAGGGTGTGGGGGATGCCGCTATCGCGCAGCGCGGCTTCGGTCACAAGATGTTCTTCCGCCAGTGCCATGCCGCCGGTTTCAGCGTTGAGGATCGAGGTATAGGCGATGAAGCCGACCCCGGCCGCCTTGGCCGCGCTCAGCACGTTTTCATGCTGGGTGGCGCGTTTACCGACCTCTGACGAAGAAATCAGCAAAAGCCGGTCTACCCCGTCGAACGCCGCTTTCAGGCTGTCCACATCTTCGTAATCGCCTTTGCGCGTGGCGATGCCCTTGTCCGCATAAGCTTTTGCCGCATCCTCGGATCGGACCAGCGCGATGATGTCCCCGGCGGGTACAAGCGTGCTCAGATGATCCACTACAAGCTGTCCAAGCTGTCCGGAGGCCCCGGTCACGAGATAGGTTGTCATTTTCTTTCCTTTCTAGTCTCGAATCGAATATAGGTCTCATTTAGAGACCTTCATTCCTTTGCGGAAGGAGGCAGTTTTTCGGAACAAGGTAACAAAAAGGGAACCGCCTATGCAGCGTCTCAGCGATGGCAAACTGGACCAGTGGAAAGCCGAGGGGTTCAACCCGGCCAATTGCCCGGTGCGGCAGGTGCTTGATCATGTGTCGGCCAAATGGCCGGTTCTGGTCCTGATGGAGCTTGAGACAGGGCCGCGTCGGTTCAACGAACTTTTGCGCGCTTTACCTGATATTTCCAAGCGGATGCTTACCCAGTCCCTGCGCGATCTTGAGCGCGACGGCATCGTTCGGCGACAGGTGTTCGACACCAAACCGCCGAGCGTCAGTTACAGCCTGACCGAGCTGGGCGAAGGCTTTCTGCCGCATCTGCTGGCGCTGGTCGACTGGGCCGAGGGCAGCATGCAGAACATCCTGACCGCGCGTAAGGAATTCGACCTGCGCTGAGAGAGCTCGACACGCTAAACGAAAAACGGCGCCCCAAACCGGGGCGCCGTTCTTTTCCTGATCAAGCTGTGGCTTATGCCAGATCGAAACGATCCAGCTCCATCACCTTGACCCATGCCTCGACAAAGTTCCTGACGAACTTTTCCTTGTTGTCGTCTTGGGCATAGGCTTCGGCCAGCGCGCGCAGCTGCGAGTTCGAACCAAAAGCCAGATCGACGCGCGAGGCGGTCCACTTGACCTCTTCAGTCGCCCGATCGCGGCCTTCAAAGTCCTGCTTGGAGCCTTCAACCGCTTTCCACGCGGTCCCCATGTCGAGCAGGTTGACGAAGAAATCGTTGCTCAACGTGCCCGGCTTGTCGGTGAAGACGCCGTTCTTGGACCCGTCGTAATTCGCGCCCAGCACACGCAGGCCACCAACCAGAACGGTCATTTCCGGCGCGGTCAGGGTCAGCAGCTGCGCCCGGTCCACCAGCAGTTTCTCGGTCGGGATATCCGCGTCGCCATTGACATAGTTGCGGAACCCGTCTGCCTGCGGCTCGAGAACGGCAAAGTTGTCGGCATCGGTCTGCTCGGCCGTTGCATCGGTCCGACCCGGCGAGAAGGGCACGCTGATGTCATAGCCACCGGCTTTGGCCGCCTGTTCAACTGCGGCGGAACCGCCCAGCACGATCAGGTCGGCCATCGACACTTTCTTGCTGCCTGCACCCGCGTTGAACTCTGACTGGATGCCTTCATAGACCGACAGCACCTTGGCCAGCTTTTCCGGCTCGTTCACCTGCCAGTTCTTCTGTGGCTCAAGACGGATGCGCGCACCATTGGCGCCGCCACGCTTGTCCGATCCACGGAAGGTCACGGCCGAGGCCCATGCGGTCGACACCAGCTCAGCCGTGCTGAGCCCGGACTCGAGGATCTTGGACTTGAGCGTCGCCACGTCCTGATCGTCGATCATGTCGTAATCGGCTTCGGGGATCGGGTCCTGCCAGATCAGATCCTCATCCGGAACCAGCGCGCCTAGCAGACGCGAACGTGGACCCATGTCGCGGTGGGTCAGCTTGTACCACGCGCGGGCAAAGGCATCGGCAAACTCTTCCGGGTTTTCGTAGAACCGGCGCGAGATCGGCTCGTAAATCGGGTCCATGCGCAGCGACAGGTCAGTAGTCAGCATGTTTGGCACGCGACGTTTGCCTTCCTCATGCGGATCTTCGACCGTTTCGACGTTGGATTCATCCTTGGGCTTCCACTGGAAAGCACCGGCCGGGCTCTTGGTCAGTTCCCATTCGTATTCGAACAGGTTCTTGAAAAAACCGTTACCCCATTGCGTGGGCGTGGTGGTCCAGATCACTTCGAGACCCGAGGTGAAGGTGTCCTTGCCGTTGCCAGCGGTCCAGCCAAAGCCCTGCTCGGCGATATCCGCGCCTTCCGGCTCGGCACCGACGGCTTCGGGGTCGCCCATGCCGTGGGTCTTGCCAAAGGTGTGACCGCCCGCGATCAGCGCCACGGTTTCCTCGTCGTTCATTGCCATACGGCCGAATGTCTCGCGGATGTCGATGGCGGCGGCCAGCGGATCGGGCTTGCCTTCGGGACCTTCGGGATTGACGTAGATCAGGCCCATCGTGGTCGCCCCCAGCGGGTTTTCCAGCTCGCGTTCGCCGGAATAGCGCTTGTCGGTGCCCATCCACTCTTCTTCAGTGCCCCAATAGATGTCTTGCTCGGGCTCCCAGATGTCTTCGCGGCCACCGGCGAAACCGAATGTCTTGAAGCCCATCGATTCCAGTGCGCAGTTGCCCGCAAGGATCATCAGATCGGCCCAGGACAGCGCGTTGCCGTATTTCTGCTTGATCGGCCACAGCAGGCGGCGCGCCTTGTCGAGGTTGGCGTTATCCGGCCAGCTGTTCAGCGGTGCGAAACGCTGTGAACCCGACGACGAACCGCCGCGCCCGTCGCCTTCACGGTACGTCCCGGCACTGTGCCATGCCATGCGGATAAAGAAGGGGCCGTAATGTCCCCAGTCCGCCGGCCACCACGGCTGCGAATCCGTCATCAGCGCGTAAAGGTCCTGACGTACCGCTTCGAGGTCGAGTTCCTTGAACGCCTTGGCATAGTTGAAATCTTCGTCCATCGGATCGGACAGCGGCGTATTCTGGTGCAGAATCCCGAGGTTCAGCTGGTTGGGCCACCAGTCACGATTGGTCCGTCCGCCGGTTTGCAGGCTGCCGTGGATTACCGGGCATTTACCTGCGCTGGCCTTGTCATTTCCGTCCATTTTTCTCTCCGATACTCGCTGGATATATGTCTGACTGTATGAGGTTTGCGGAAGCATTCGGGCGCCGGGCCTGCTTGCGTGCAAACGGGCCTTTTGCCATGCGACCGGCTCTCGATATGAGATTTAAAGGGTCGTCACGCAGCACCACGGGACAACGGCCAACCGCATGTTGGTCGCTGCGCGTGACACTGGTGTGACCCGCTGCCGATTTGGCATTGAACACTCCCCCCTCCATACGAGTCAGCGTAAGGGAAAGGGGTCATTAGTTTAAGTTGTATTTTTAAATTGTAGTCATAGGATTTGATTATGGATTGGGTGGCGGTCTTTACCGTTTACCCCTGCGAAGCCAGTGTTTCCGGGCGTGCGACCTGCTCGGTCATTTCTGTGTCGCGTGTCGTAATGCGCCACAGGCAGACACCAACTGCCGTCAGGATCAGACCCGACAGGGCAGGCGGCGTGCCATAGCCCAGCGATTCGATCTGGCTTGCGACCAGCCCGTAACCGCCGATGATCCAGAACCCGACCATGAGAAAGACCTTTTCGGCCCGGGTGGCCCGTGCCGCGATGCCTTCGCTCAGCATGGCGGCCGCAATCCCGAGCATCGCGAGGTCATAGTCGTAGTTATAGGGGCTGATCAGGCAGGACAGGAAGATACCCGCCGCCATGAACACCCGGCCCGAAACGCCGGTCCGCGCGGTCAATGCCATCGACAGCAGCGCCACCAAGGCGCTAAGCGCGACGGCCCCATGAAGGGCCAGCGCGAGTTTCGGACCCGCCCCAAGCGAGGCCGCGAGCGCATAGACCGAGCTCATCCGGTAAAGAATGAACCCGCCGTCCTGCAGGGTCTTCCCGGTGCCGCGTATGCCGTCCAGCGCAGCAGGCCAGACCCCGGTGCCAAAGGCGAGCGTTGCCAGCCCGCAGGCGGCGCCGACAGTACACAGCGATATCGCAACCACCGACCAGCGCCGGTCGAGCAGCGCCCAGAGACCGACCCCAAGTGCCAGATGCGGCTTGATCGCCATCAGGCCCAGCGGCACCCCGGCCCAGCGGGATTTGCGCAGCGCCAAAAGAGCGGTCAGCCCGAAAAGCGTCCCGATCAGGAAACTGTTCTGCCCGGCGCGCAGGATCAACGCAATCAGCGGCAGGAACGCCACCAGAACCGCGTGCCAGTTCTCTCCGGCGATCTTGCGCAGCACCAGCAGATAGGCGGTCAGGGTGCCGCCCATGAACAGGATATAGCCAAGCCAGTCCGGCACCAGTGACAGCGGCGCGACGACCAGATCGAAGGGGGGCGGATAGCTCCAGATCAATAGCGTTCCGTCATAGCCGGGCATGCCGGGCTGACGTGCAAGAAACACCTGCGGGTCATAGGCCGCGTACAGGTTACCTTCGCGGATCATCGTGCTGACAAGGTAGAACACGTCGAAATCGCTGATCTTTTCCTTGCCAAGCGCGACCGGGGCAACAAGCTCAAGCGCCATGTAGCCGATCATCGCCGCGAGCAGGGCACAGATCATCAGGATGGTCACAGGTTTCAGACGGATCATGAATGGGCCTCGAAAGGGGGCGCGAAGGCCCAGAGCCGGGCGCCCAAGTATGACATCAACGGAACAATCCCTGCCACGCCCAGCATCGCCATGGCAAGGCTTGCGCCCAGAGCTGTCGCAACGGCAGTTATCAGGCTGCTCGTACCAAGCGAAAGCAGCGAAAGGGCGATGAACCGCGCAAGATACGGGAGACCGGGCCCGCTGCGCCGAAAGCTGAAGCGCAGGTGGCCCACAAAGGACAGCGTGACGGCAGCGGCAAACCCGGCAAGGTTGCACAGCCCGGCGGGCAGCTCGAACACCGCGTCAACGACAAGGGCGACCAGCACATGTACCAGCGTCGCCGAAATGCCGACCATGCCAAAACGCAGCATCTCGCCGCCAAGTGCCAGGACCTTCGATCTGTCAGATGCCATGCGGCCTCGCACCGGCGGGGCGGGTGGCCTCTGCGGGATGGGACGACCGGACGATGTAAAGCGGCCTTTCGCGGACCTCCGTCAGGATGCGCCCCACATATTCACCAAGGATACCGATGGCGAAAAGCTGAACGCCGCCGAACATCAGGATCAGCACGAGTGTCGAGGCATAACCCGGCACATCGACGCCAAAAACCAACGTGCGCAGGAAAATCCATGCCGCATAAATGAACGACGCGAAGGCGAGCGCGCTTCCGACATAGGTCCAGACGCGCAAGGGCTTGGTGCTTGACGCGAAGATTCCGTCCAGCGCCATATTCCACAGCTTCCAGTACCCCATGCTTGTCTTGCCGGCGCGGCGGCAATTGCGCTGGTAGGTGACCTCGTCGCTGTCGAAACCGACCCAGGCAAAGAGCGCCTTGTTGAGCCTGACCTTTTCGCCCAGCGAGCGGATGATATCGACGACCTGCCGGTCGAGCAGGCGGAAATCGCCCACGTCCGAGGGCATGGGCTGGTCCGACAGCGCGTTGAAGACGCGGTAAAACCCGCGCGCCGTGACCCGTTTCAGCCAACTGTCCGAGGACCGGTCGCGGCGCTTTGCGTTCACGATCTGCGCGCCCAGCTCCCATTTCTCGATCATCTCGGGAATGATCGACACATCGTCCTGAAGATCCACGTCCACCGGAATGACCGCGTCGCCGCGCGCATGGTCCATCCCCGCGCAAAGCGCCGCTTCCTTGCCAAAGTTGCGCGACAGGTTGATCAGGCGGATCCGATCGTCCTTTTGCATGTAGGATCGCAGCACGAATTCGGTGCCATCGCGGCTGCCGTCATTTACGAACAGGATTTCGGTGTCAAAGCGCGCGTCCAGCACGGCGAGTGCCGCTCGGGCCGCGTCAAGAAACGGGCCGATTGCGTGTTGTTCGTTATAGACCGGAACGATGAGGGTCAGCAGCCGCTCCTGCGGTCGGGCAGGTGGTCTGCCACGCTCTCGCTCTTCGACGTAAGTCGATTTCATGTTGCGGTTCCTCATGCGCAGTAATCGCTGCACGGTTCGGCGCCTCTGATGCCGGATAAAACGGGCGTAATTATGACGGGGCGAGCGAAAGGAAATCCGGTTGGCAATTTACGGTCGTAAAAGAAACCAGACCAGGCCCTCCGCGAAGGGAAAACTCCAGACGGAATCGGCAGCGATGTAGCTAAAAGAATGAGAGGCGTTTGACGCTTCTGCGCGTCAGGTTGTTGAATTATAATAAATTAAAAAAGTTGAACCGTGTGATATAAAGATTAACATAAGATGAATGATTAAGATCGCTAAAAAAGCAAACGAATTCTGGATCGTAACTCTGGTCCGGAGATGGGATAGAAAAGAAACTCGCAACTCTGGATAAGCGCCGCGTGGTGTTTCACTTTGGCGTTGAGTAAGTCTCAGAACGTTAAATGGCTTTTGTCTGACACATCCATTTGCGAGTTCGAAGCGAACGAAAGCCGTGTTTGACGCGAACAGCTCTACGGACAGAGTTCACAGGTCAAGCCAATGTAACGGTACGATAAGACGACAGCCCGGGGAGGGGCGATGAATCTTGACCGTACGAGGCTGCAAAGAAAATCCTGTTTTACGTTCACATCAGTCTGCGATGTGGGCACTGCCACGACCGCTCATCACACCGGAAATTCCGAAATTCACGCCCTCCGATTTCAGAGAGGAGAAAAAGCATGCCTGATCGCATTGCGAAGGTTGCGAACCGTCTCAAGGTGATGCCAACCCGCAGTCCGCGCGCCTTGATCGCCGTTGCAGGGCCTCCCGCGTCTGGTAAATCCACCTTTGCCGCGCAACTTGTCGCCCATCTCAACCAGTCCACGCATTCTGCGGTTCTGGTGCCGATGGACGGGTTCCACCTGGATAATTCCGTCCTTGCCCGGCGCGGCCTGCTGGCGCGCAAGGGCGCGCCGGAAACCTTCGACGTTGATGGGCTGGTCAGCGCCATGTGGCGGCTGGCGACCGAACAGCATCTTTATCTGCCCTGTTTCGACCGAGGACAGGACAGGTCCGTCGCCGGGCGGATCGAAGTCAACTCTCAGCACACGCTGGCGGTGATCGAAGGCAATTACCTGCTCTGCCGCGATGCGCCGTGGAACCACCTGCGCCCGCTCTGGTCCATGTCGGTTTTCCTGAATGAACCGAACCACGTGCTCTTCGACCGTCTCGTCCAGCGTTGGCTCGACAACAAACACGACCTGCGCGAGGCTCAGGCGCGCGCGCAGAACAACGATATGGCCAATGTCGCTTTTGTGCGCCGCTCGCTCGACCCGTCTGTCGATCTCGTCTTTGGCAGCGAGGTCGAAATCCAGCAGGGCGCCTGATCCCGGCACCTTACCACGGGGCCGGTACGTCTCTTGACAATCGCTTGACATCACCTGATCCGGCTGCGCAGATGTTGCGCGTTGGTGCCCGGGGTCTGCCCGGGTGAAAAGGGAATGCGACAGGGGCACGACACCGCGCCCCAAGCGCAGCCGCCCCCGCGACCGTGACCAGAGAGGTTGCCCGCTTGCCACTGATCTCCCAAGGTCGGGAAGGCAGGGAAACCGCCAGGGCCCGCCCTGACATCTGCAAGCCGGGAGACCTGCCAGCACAAGTTGACGTGAACCGGGCGGGGTGCCCCGGAGGCGGGTCCGCACGAGGATTCTGGCTCTTTCCCCGCTGAATAAGAATTGGACCCGGCCCGTGCCCGAACCCGACAAGACCGAAGTGCTGGTCTGCACCAAGTGCCGCATGACAGACGATCCGGTGGAAGGCATCCGCCCGGGTGCCGCTCTGTTCAGCGCGCTCGACGCGATGGACTGGCCCGACGGTGTGTCCTTTCGCCCCGTCGAATGCCTGTCGAACTGCACCCGTGGGTGTTCGATCGTGCTGCGCGGCGGCGCCGAGAGGTGGAGCTATGTCTATGGCAACCTGACCCCGGACATGGCCGACACCGTGCTTGATGGCGTCACCCGCTATCAGGCCACTGCCGACGGTCTTGTACCGTGGCGCGAAAGACCTGAACACTTTCGCAAGAATTGTATCGCTAGAATACCCCCATTGGAGTTCCCCGAATGAACGACCTCGCCAAACTGCCGGTTACCGTGATCACCGGTTTCCTCGGCTCCGGCAAGACCACCCTGATCCGCCACCTGATGCAGAACCCGCAGGGCAAGCGTCTGGCCGTGATCGTCAATGAATTCGGCGATGTGGGTGTCGACGGTGAAATCCTGAAATCCTGCGCCATTCCCGACTGCCCCGAGGAAAACATCCTCGAACTCGCCAATGGCTGTATCTGCTGCACCGTGGCCGATGATTTCATTCCTACGATCGAGGCGCTGATGGCGCTTGACCCGCGCCCCGATCACATCCTGATCGAAACCTCCGGTCTCGCCCTGCCAAAACCGCTGCTCAAGGCGTTCGACTGGCCCGATATCCGCTCGCGCATCACCGTCGACGGCGTGATCGCGCTCGCCGATGCCGAGGCGGTCGCGTCGGGTCGTTTCGCGCCGGATGTGGCCCGTGTCGATGCCCAGCGTCTGGCCGATGACAGTCTTGACCATGAAACTCCGCTCTCAGAGGTGTTCGAGGATCAGATCTCCTGCGCCGATATCATCCTCCTGACGAAACCCGATCTTGCCGGCCCCGACGGTCTTGCGAAGGCGCGTGAAGTAATTGCCGCCGAGGCACCGCGCCCGCTCCCGGTGGTCGACGTGGCCGAAGGTGCGGTCGATCCGCGCGTGATCCTCGGTCTCGAAGCCGCCGCCGAAGATGACATGGACGCGCGCCCCAGCCATCATGACGGGGCTGACGATCACGAACATGATGACTTCGACAGTATCGTCGTCGATATCCCCGAGGTGACGGACCCCGCCGATCTGGTCGCGCGCATCGAAACACTGGCGAAATCGCAGAATATCCTGCGGGTCAAAGGCTATGCCGCCGTCGCGGGCAAACCCATGCGCCTTCTGGTGCAGGCGGTTGGTGCGCGGGTCCGCCACCAGTTCGACCGTCCGTGGAAACCGGGCGAGGCCAAGCAGGGCCGTCTTGTCGTCATTGCCGAACATGACGATATCGACGCAACCGCCATCCGCTCGGTGCTGGTGGGCTAGGGCGATGGGATATGCCCGCCATATCCTGACCCGGCTGAAAGGGCGCTGACCCATGCATGTGGTGTTTCGCGAAAGTCAGGGGCTGGAGGAAACGGAAACCCCGACAGATCTGGGCCAGAGCCCGGGCGATCTGGCGGTTCTATCCTTTTCCGACAGCGATCTCGGCGCATTTGCCGCCGGTTGGCACCGTGCGCGCGAAGGCGGTTTCGAACCGACCCTGCGGCTTGCCAACCTGACTGCGCTGAAACACCCGCTTTCTGTCGACACCTATGTGGAACAGACACTTGCCGGGGCCAAGGGCATCCTGATCCGGCTGATCGGCGGTATTTCCTACTGGTCCTATGGGATTCAGCAGGTTCAGGATCTGGCGCGGCGCAATCGCATTGCACTCGCGGTGCTTCCTGCCGATGGCCGCGCCGATCCGCGACTGGATGAGGTGTCGACCCTGCCGGTCTCGACCCTCGCGCGGCTGACCCGGCTCTGCGATATGGGCGGTACGGTCTCGGCACAGGCCGCGCTGGCGCAGCTTGCGCTTGCCGCCGGGTTCTATGCTGGCCCGGTGCGCGGGGCCAAGGCGCTGCCGCAGGTCGGGCTCTGGCACCCTAAGGATGGCGTGATCTGCCCGCTCTCGGCCTATCCTGTCACCCGGGATCGCCCCCGCGCGCTGATCACCTTTTACCGCGCCTATCTCGCCGCCGCCGATACCGCGCCGATCAAATCGATGTATGACGCGCTGACAGGGCAGGGGTTCGACGTGGCAACGCTCTTCGCGCCCTCGCTCAAGGCGCCTGAGGCCGCTGGCTGGATCGAACGGCAGGTTCAGGGCCTCGCGCCGGATATCATCATCAATGCGACCTCATTCTCTGGCATCGGCGCCTCGGGCCATTCCCCGCTCGACATAGCCGGGGTACCCGTCATGCAAGTCGCGCTCTCCACCTCGGGTCGCAAAGCGTGGGATGAGTCCGAACGCGGGCTGTCGCCCAGCGATCTCGCCATGCACGTTGTGCTGCCCGAGGTCGATGGCCGTCTCTTTGGCGGTGTCGTGTCCTTCAAGGAACCCGGCCAGCGGGACACGGCGCTGGAATTCTCTCGCGCCGCCCACATGCCCGAGGATGACCGTATCAATGCCATCGCCCGGCGGGCTGCACGACTGGTGCACTTGAAGTGTACGGATAATGTACGGAAATCACCCGCTCTGATCCTGTCCACCTATCCCGGCAAGGACTGGCAGATGGGCCATGCGGTTGGGCTCGACGCTCCGGCCTCGGCCGAGGCGATTCTGACCTCGCTGGCTGGGCAGGGATGGCAGATCGAGCCGGGCGCACCGCTCACACATTCCCTGCGTGCGGAAACACTCAGCTGGCCGCTGTCAGACTACCGCGCCGCGTTGGAAACCCTGCCGCAATCGCTCCGCGACGATCTGAACGCGGCTTGGGGCGATCCAGAGGACGACCCCGCCTGCAAAGATGCTCAGTTCCATTTCAAGGCCACCCGTCGCGGCGCCGCACTGGTCGCCCTACAACCCGAACGGGGGCAAATCGCGCAGCGCGAAGACGATTACCACGATCTCTCGCGCACGCCACGTCACGGCTATGTGGCCTTTTACCTCTGGCTGCGTCACGCGCTGGGCATCGACGCGCTGATTCACATCGGCGCGCATGGCACGCTGGAATGGCTGCCCGGCAAGGCCGTCGCGCTGTCCGATGCCTGCTGGCCCGAGGCGCTGATCGGCGACCTGCCGGTGATTTATCCCTTTATTGTCAATGACCCGGGCGAAGCAGCTCAAGCAAAACGGCGCATCGGCGCCCTGACGTTGGGCCACCTGCCGCCGCCGATGAAAGCAAGCAAAACGCCCGACCGGTTCATCCATCTCGAGGCGCTGCTCGACGAGTTCTCCAACGCCGACGGACTCGACCCGCGCCGCCGCGACAGGCTACAGGCTGACATCCGGGCCGAGGCGCAATCTCTCGGGGTCGAGGCCGATCTTGGTCTCGATACCGCCGCCAGCACCGCCGAGGCAATCACCCGCATCGACCGCTTCGTCTGCGACATCAAGGAAAGCCAGTTCGGCGACGGGCTGCACATCCTCGGCCAGCCGGTGACCGAAGGCGCACCGTTTGAGACAGATCATTCGGTTTTAAATGAAATCAACAGCCTGCATGCCTCTCTTAAAGCGGAACGCATCCCCGCCGGTCCTTCGGGGTCTCCTTATCGCGGCCGCCACGACGTTCTACCCACGGGTCGTAACCTCTTCACCACCGATCCACGTTCCGTACCGACTCGGTCCGCCTATGCGCAGGGGGCAAAACTCGCCGAGGAACTGGTGCGTCGTCACCTTCAGGATCACGGCGATTATCCCAAGGGGCTGGTCGTCGACCTCTGGGGCTCGGCGACCATGCGCACCGCGGGCGAGGAATTCGCTATGGCGCTGCACTTGCTGGGCGTGCGGCCGGTCTGGGACAAAGGGAGCGAGCGTGTCTCGGGGATCGAGATCCTGCCGATCACCGAACTTGACCGCCCGCGACTGGACGTCACCTTGCGTGTTTCCGGTCTTTTCCGTGACGTGTTCCCCTCACTCTCCGGCATCTTTACGCAGGCAATACAAATGCTTGCGGGCCGTGATGAAAGTTCCGACTGGAACCCTTACGCCGGGCAGCTGGCCGCAGCGCGGGTCTTTGGTCCGGCCCCGGCAAGCTATGGATTGGGCATGGGGCATCTGGCCGAAACCTTCACAGATGAAGCCCGCGCCGCCGCCGGACAGGCGTGGCTGGAAGCAAGCGCGTGGTCGATGGATGGCGAGCAGATCACCCGCGATGGCGCGGGCATCGCGGCACGTGTCGCCAATGCCGATGCCTTCGTTCACCCGCAGGACCTGCCGGAAAGCGATCTGCTCCTCGCCGCCGACTACGCCACCCATGAGGCCGGATTTGCTGCCGCGAAATCCAT
The DNA here is from genome assembly GCF_052826185.1 of Heliomarina sp. NCBI lineage: Bacteria > Pseudomonadati > Pseudomonadota > Alphaproteobacteria > Rhodobacterales > Roseobacteraceae > Heliomarina > Heliomarina sp. The sequence goes on from NZ_JBRBUI010000054.1 coordinate 966,993, forward strand.
CACCGGCGGGCGCAAGGCGGCGCTCTATCACCTCGACAATACCCGGCCCGAGACGCCGCGCGCCCGCGCGCTGGCCGAGGAAATTGCCCGCGTGGTGCAGGCCCGCGCCGCCAATCCCGATTGGATCGCGGGCATGCGGCGGCACGGCTTTCGGGGCGCGGCGGAAATTGCGGCAACCTTGGATCATATGGCCGCATTCGCCAATCTCGCCGATGCGGTTGGCCCGCATCTCTTTGATCTCTATTATGAATCAACGCTGGGCGACGCCGAGGTCGACAGCTTCTTGCAAACCGAAAATCCCGAAGCGCATCGCGCCATGCACGACCAATTCGCCGCGCTCGATGCCGCCGGGCTATGGCAGACCCGGCGCAACTCTATACGCGCCCGACTGGACCAACCCGCATGAACATGCCACGCGTTTCCCCTCCCGAGGTCAAGGGCTGGTGCCCCGGTGCCTTTACCCCGATGCGTTCGGGCGACGGACTGATCCTGCGCATCCGCCCGCATATGGGGCGGCTGAGCCGCGAACAGGTGCTGGGCCTCTGCGTCGCCGCGCAGGAACACGCGAGCGGCTTTATCGACCTGACCAACCGCGCCAACCTGCAGCTGCGCGGTGTGCGCGACGAGGCCTATGATGCGCTGCTCGCGGCACTGCTGAAACTCGACCTGCTCGATCCTGACCCAGAGACGGAACGCCGGCGCAACATGATCGTCACCCCCTTCTGGCAGACCGGCGACCTGACCGAACGCCTTGGGCTTGAGCTGATCAGCCGTCTCTCCGAACTTCCTGACCTTCCAGCAAAATTCGGTTTTGCCATTGATAGCGGCAGTGCCCCGGTGCTGGGCGCGGATTCTGCCGATATCCGGGTTGAGCGGACCGAGACGGGCGGCGTGCTGGTGCGCGCCGACGGGACGGAATGGGCCCGCGCGGTGGATCTCGACCGGGCCATCGGCATGGTCATCGAGCTTGCCCATTGGTTTGCCGAAAACAGCGATCAGGATCGGCGCCGCATGGCGCAGGTGGTCGAACATCTGCCACAGGACTGGCGGCAGGAACTGCCCGCTCCCTCTGCACCGCCGGGCCGGGCAGGGCCGCGTGGCGGCGGTATGATGGTCGGCACGGCCTTTGGATCCTGTCCGGCGGTTGCCTTAGCAGAACTCATGCGCCAAAGCGACGCCCGCGAGCTGATCCTCACCCCGTGGCGACTGTTTTTCCTGCCCGGTGTCACGACCCTCCGCAGGCCAGGTTTCATCACCGACCCACAGGATCCGCTTTTGCGTGCAAGGGCCTGTCCCGGCGCGCCATTTTGCACTTCGGCCAGCGTTGAAACCCGCCGGATTGCCGCCGAACTCGCACCGCGCGTCTCCGGCGATCTGCACGTCTCGGGGTGTAGCAAGGGTTGCGCCCATCCGCGCAAGGCCGATGTAACGCTCGTCGGAGTCGAGGGCCGCTTTGATCTTGTCCGGAACGGCGCATCGTGGGATGACCCGGTGCGGCGCGGATTGACGCCCGATGAACTACTGTCCGGGGTGGAACCTCACTGATGCCTTATGAATACCAGACCGACGGCGCGGCGATTTACGCGCAATCCTTTGCCACGATCCGCGCCGAGGCCGATCTTGCCCGGTTCGACCCGGACGAAGAACAGGTCGCCGTGCGCATGATCCACGCCGCCGGGATGGTCGGGCTTGAGGAACATATCCGCTTTTCCCCCGGTTTCGTGAGTGCCGCCCGCAACGCGCTGAACGCGGGCAAGCCGATCCTCTGCGATGCGCGTATGGTCAGCGAAGGGGTCACCCGCCCGCGCCTGCCCGCCGATAACGCGGTCATCTGCACCCTGCATGATGAGGGCGTGCGCGAAAAGGCGACCCAAATGGGAAACACCCGCTCCGCCGCGGCTTTGGAGCTGTGGCGCCCGCATCTGGACGGCGCGCTGGTGGCGATCGGCAATGCGCCCACGGCGTTGTTCCACCTGCTGAACATGCTCGAAGACCCCGATTGCCCGCGCCCTGCCGCGATCATCGGCTGCCCCGTCGGCTTTGTCGGCGCGGTCGAATCCAAGGACGCGCTGTGGGAGGCGCAGCCAGTGCCCAGCGTCATCGTCAAGGGCCGCCTTGGCGGCAGCGCGATCACCGTGGCGGCGATCAACGCCATTGCGAGCCGCGCGGAATGAGCGGGACAGTCTATGGTCTCGGCCTCGGGCCCGGCGATCCGGACCTGCTCAGCGTGCGCGCGGACCGGCTCTTGCGGCAGGCGCGCCACGTGGCCTTCTTTCGCAAGGCTGGTCGCAAGGGGCAGGCGCGCCAGATCGTCGAGAGTATGATTCCGGCAGATGCTGTCGAAATCCCGATGGAATATCCGGTCACGACCGAAATCCCGCTCAGTGATCCGCGCTATAACGAGATTCTGTCCGCCTTTTACGCCGAGCAGGCCGAAAAGCTTTCGGCGCTGGTGGCCGACGGGCATGACATCGTGGTCCTCTGCGAGGGTGATCCGTTCTTTTACGGGTCGTTCATGCACCTGCATTCGCGGCTCAAGGACATCGCGAATGTCGAGGTCGTGCCCGCCATCACCGGGATGTCGGCGGCATGGACAGCGACTGATATGCCAATCACATGGGGCGACGACGTGCTCACCATTCTGATGGGCACGCTGCCCGAGGAAGAACTGCGTCGCCATATGCAGGACACCGACGCGCTCGTCATCATGAAGATCGGCACCAATATCGCCAAGATCCGGCGCGCGTTGGATGCCGTCGGCCTGACCGAGAAAGCTTGGATGGTGCAATACGCGGCCATGCCGCGCCAGACTGTGACACCTCTGGTCGAGGCGGATTGCGAAAAGGCACCCTATTTCTCGATCATCGTGGTGCATGGACAGGGGCGGCGCCCGTGATGGGCCGCGTGACCATCGTTGGCCTGGGGCCGGGGTCTGATGACCTCGTGACGCCCGAGGTGACGGCCGCGCTTGCGCAGGCGACCGACGTCGTCGGTTATATCCCTTATGTCAAACGGATACCCCCGCGCGACGGGCTGACGCTTCACGCCAGTGACAACCGGGTCGAGATCGAACGCGCCACTCATGCGCTTGAAATGGCAGAAGCTGGGCGGCAGGTGGTCGTGGTTTCCTCCGGCGATCCGGGCGTCTTTGCTATGGCCTCGGCGGTGTTCGAAGCGATGGAGCTTGACCTTGACCGCTGGCGCGAGACGGATGTGCAGGTCATGCCCGGCATCACCGCGATGTTGGCCGCCGCCGCCCGCGCCGGGGCGCCGCTTGGCCATGATTTCTGCGCCATCAACCTGTCGGACAATCTCAAGCCCTGGCCCCTGATCGAAAAACGCCTGCGCCTCGCGGTCGAAGGCGACTTTGCCATGGCCTTCTACAATCCGCGCTCGAAATCCCGTCCCGAAGGGTTCGCGCGGGCACTGTCACTCTTGCAGAAGGCTTGCGGCGATGCGCGCCCGGTCATATTCGCCCGCGCCGTATCGACGCCCGAAGAGGAACTGGCCTGCGTCCCGCTGACCGAGGCTACGCCGGAAATGGCCGATATGCGCACTGTCGTTATCGTCGGCAGTTCCCTGACCCGTGTCATCACCCGCAGCGGCGCACCGCTGATCTATACGCCCAGATCGGTGCCGGACACGCCGGAGGGTGTATGAGAAAGCCATCTCATAACATCCTGAACTTCATGGGTTTCATGCCGGTCGGGCAGCGCGGGGCGGTCGATCATCAGCACCGGAATGCCCAGTTCGCGGGCGGCATCGATCTTTGCCCGCGCAGCGCTGCCGCCCGCGTTTTTCGACACGACAAAGTCGATGGCATGGCGTTCCATCAACGCCCGGTCGCCGTCAAGCGTGAAGGGGCCGCGCGACACTTCGACCGCGTATTCCGGAAACGGCAGCGCTCCGGGCACATCGACCAGCCGCAGCAGATAGAAATGCTGACGCAGGGGCGCAAAGGATTCGAGGTACATGCGGCCGATCGCCAGCATCACCCGCTGCCTCGCCCCTTCCAGCGCGCGCACCGCAGCAGTAATATCCGGCACATGCTGCCAGCAATCCCCGGCCTGCGCGACCCACGGAGCTCGCGTCAGCGCGATCAGCGGAATGTTCACCTGCTGACAGGCGGCAATCGCATTCCGGCTCATCTGCGCAGCAAAGGGATGTGTGGCATCAATTACATGGCTCACCGCGTTTTCGCGCAGCCAGTTCGCCAGCCCGTCGACCCCGCCAAATCCGCCCGTGCGGATCGGCAGTGGTTGCGGTCGGGGCTGTTCGACACGGCCGGCATAGGAAAACACGCCCTCGATCCCGGCCTCGCTCACAGCCTTGGCCAGCGCCGAGGCTTCGCTCGTCCCGCCAAGGATCAGCAGGTTCGGTTTCATGTCTGACACGCGCTCCAATGACGGCCCATGGCTTACGATTATCGGAATTGGCGAGGATGGGCCAGACGGTCTGACCGTGGAAAGCCAAGCCGCTTTGGCTGATGCCGAAATAGTCATGGGCGCCGAACGTCATCTATCGCTGATCCCGGAAATAAAAGCTGAAACAGTGGTTTGGCCGGTGCCGTTCAAGAACGGGTTAAACCTTCTCGACGGCTATCGCGGTCGCCCCACTGTCGTTCTGGCGTCGGGCGATCCTTTCTGGTTCGGTGCGGGATCGGTTCTTTCGGGCCGATATGAGCGCGCGGAATGGCGAGCGATCCCGGCGATCTCTACGTTCCAGCTTGCCGCTTCCCGGATGGGCTGGCCGCTGGAAAAAACCACCTGCCTAGGGCTGCACGCGACCCCTTTGTCGCAATTGCGCCCCCGTCTCGCGACGAAAGCCCGGATGATCTTATTGCTGCGCGATGGTGAGGCGGTCGGCACGTTGGCGAACTGGCTGGTTGAGACAGGTTTCGGTGACAGCGACCTCATGGTGATGGAGGCTCTTGGCGGTCCGCGCGAAAGGCTGCGCAGCCGGAACGCACAGGGATATGACCTTAACGATGTGGCCCATCCGGTCTGCGTCGCGCTGGAGTGTCAGGGTACGGGGGCGGTCATGCCGCAAAGTTCCGGCCTGACGGACGACTGGTTCGACCATGACGGGCAGATCACCAAGCGACCGGTGCGCGCTCTGACCCTCTCGGCCCTCGCGCCACGCCCTTTCGAACATCTCTGGGACATCGGCGCCGGATCGGGATCGATCGGGATCGAGTGGCTGCTGCGTGATGCCAGCCTGACGGCCACGGCCTTCGAGTCTAACGTGAGCCGCGCCGCACGAGTGCATGAAAATGCTGGAAAATTTGGTTTGGGTGGGCGCATTGATGTGGTCGAAGGAAAAGCAATCGAGCACCTCGATCAACAATCCATACCAGATGCGGTTTTTATCGGCGGCGGGCTGGAAGAGGCGATGCTGCAAAAGCTCTGTGCCATCCTTCCCACCGGCACCCGGCTTGTCGCCAACGCGGTGACGTTGGAAAGCGAGGCCTTGCTGGCAAACTGGCAAGCCAACAAGGGCGGAGAGCTTCTCCGCATCGAACTTGCCGAGGCCGCGCCGCTGGGACGTAAACGCGGCTGGAAATCGGCCTATCCCATCGTTCAGTGGAGCGTGACCCTGTGATTGTCGCCGGTTTCGGTTTTCGCCAGACGGCAACACTGGCAAGCCTCCAATCCGCGCTGGCCGCCACAAAGGCGTTTCCAACTGCCCTTGCCGCACCACATGATAAATGCGCCGCAACCATCATGATAACGCTGGCACATTCCATGAAGCTGCCGCTAATCCCAGTGCCCGTCGACGACCTCACCAAAGCGGAAACACTCACACGGTCCGAACGAGTGATGGAAGAACGCGGCACGGGAAGCGTCGCCGAAGCCGCCGCACTGGTTGCAGCGGGACCCGGCGCGCGGCTACAAGCGCCCCGATGCGTGTCGCAAGACCGACTGGCCACCTGCGCCATTGCCGAAAGGAAGTTGCCATGACCGTTCATTTCATCGGTGCCGGGCCGGGCGCGGCCGATCTCCTCACCCTGCGCGGTCGCGATATCGTCGCTTCCTGTCCGGTCTGCCTCTATGCAGGTTCCTTGGTGCCGCAGGAAATCCTGTCGCATTGTCCCGAGGGTGCGCGGATCGTGAACACCGCGCCGCTCGACCTCGACGCCATCATCGCCGAGATCAAAACAGCACATGACGCCGGGCAGGATGTGGCGCGTCTGCATTCCGGCGATCTTTCGGTCTGGTCGGCGATGGGCGAACAGCTGCGCCGCCTGCGGGCCGAGGGCATTCCCGTCAGCGTGACACCCGGTGTGCCGTCATTCGCCGCTGCCGCCGCCGCCATTGGGGCCGAACTGACCCTGCCGGGCCTCGCGCAATCGGTGGTCCTGACCCGCACGCCGGGCCGTGCTTCGGCCATGCCAAGCGGCGAGAGCCTTGCCAATTTCGCGGCCACCGGCGCGACGCTGGCCATTCACCTGTCGATCCACAATCTTGTCCAAGTGGTAGCGGACCTGACCCCGCCTTATGGCGCGGATTGCCCAGTTGCGGTGGTCTATCGCGCAAGCTGGCCCGATCAAAAGATCCTGCGTGGCACACTTGCCGATATTGAGGCACAGATGAGCGCCGAGATCGAGCGTACCGCGCTGATCCTTGTCGGCCCCGCGCTGGCGGGTGAAGGTTTCGACGAAAGTTGCCTCTATTCAACGGATTACGACCGGAGGTTCAGGCCACAGCAGGCAGATGGAGGGCGCTGGAATGAATAACCCGCCCGGCATCCTGATTTCCGCCCCCGGGTCCGGCACCGGCAAGACCACGGTGATGCTGGGCCTCTTGCGCGCCTTCGCCGAAGACGGCCTTGCCGTACAGCCCTTCAAAAGCGGCCCGGATTACATCGATCCGGCCTTTCACCTTGCCGCCGCCGGGCGCAATAGTTTCAACCTCGATACCTGGGCGATGGACGACGCACTACTCTCTGCTGTCGGTCAGCAGGCCAAGGGCGCCGATCTGATCATTGCCGAAGGATCGATGGGCCTTTTTGATGGGGTCGCTTTCAAAGGCGCGACCGGGCAGGGCACCAGTGCCGAAACCGCGATCCGCATGGGCTGGCCGGTGGTACTGGTCCTTGATGTCAGCGGGCAGGCGCAATCCGCCGCCGCCACGGCGCTTGGCTTTGCGACCTATCGCGACGACATCAACCTCGCCGGGGTCATCCTGAACCGCGTCGCCAGCCCGCGACACGAACGGCTGACCCGGCTGGGCATGGAAAAGGCCGGGGTCAAGGTTCTCGGCTCCTTGCCGCGCCGGGGTGACCTGACCCTGCCAGAGCGTCACCTTGGCCTGATACAGGCGGTCGAACACCCCGATCTTGATGCTGCCATCGCCGGTTACGCGGCCTTCCTGCGCGAAAACGTCGATCTCGCCGCAATCCGTGCTGCCGCCACCGGCCGCCCGCTGACCCGGACGGGCAGCCTGCCTACGCCACCCGCCCAACGCATCGCACTGGCCCGGGACGCGGCCTTTTCCTTTACCTATCCGCATCTGCTCGAAGGCTGGCGCAACGCCGGGGCCGAGATCCTGCCGTTCTCTCCATTGGCGGATGAGGCACCGGACCCGGACGCCGATCTGGTCTGGCTGCCAGGCGGCTACCCGGAACTGCATGGCGCGACGCTGGCCAACGCCGGGACTTATATTAAGGGCCTTCGCAAACACGCCGAAACCAGGCCCGTCCACGGCGAATGCGGGGGCTATATGGCGCTGGGGCAGGCGCTGATCGACAAGGAAGGCAACCGCCACCAGATGGCCGGACTTCTGGGTCTTGTGACCTCTTATGAGAAACGCAAGTTCCACCTCGGCTACCGTCTCGCCCGGCTCAACGCCGCGATGCCCGGCCAGCCCGAGGGCACCTATCTGCGCGGCCATGAATTCCACTATTCCACGATCCTCGAGGAACCGGATGCACCGCTGGCCCATGTCACCGATGCCGAAGGCGCCACGGTACCGGAAACCGGGTCAATCAAGGGCCGTGTCACCGGAACCTTCTTTCACCTGATCGCGAGGTCCGCATGACCGGGTTCGTCAGCTTTGTCGGCTCCGGCCCCGGTGACCCGGAGCTTCTGACGCTCAAGGCGGTGGACCGGATGAAGCGTGCCGATGCGATCCTGTTCGACGATCTTTCCTCGGGGCCGATCCTTGCCCATGCCGGGCGCGGTGCCGATCTGGTCGGTGTCGGCAAGCGGGCAGGGCGACCCTCGCCGAAACAGGACCACGTCAGCCGCCTGCTGGTCGATTACGCGAAAACCGGCGCCCGCGTGGTGCGGCTCAAATCCGGCGATGGAGGCATGTTCGGCCGGCTCGAGGAAGAGTTGATCGCCCTGCGTGAGGCCGGGATCGACTATGAGATCATTCCCGGCATCCCCTCTGCCTGCGCCGCCGCCGCTGCAGCCGGGATCCCGCTGACCCGCCGCTTGACCGCGCGGCGCGTGCAATTCGTCACCGGCCACGATGTTTCGGGGGCCTTGCCCGAGGATCTGAACCTTGCCGCGCTGGCCGATCCGTTGGCAACCACCGTCGTTTTCATGGGCAAACGGACTTTTCCGCGCCTCGCCGATCTACTGACCGGCGCGGGCCTGCCGCCCGACACACCCGCGCTTCTGGCCGAATCCGTCTCGACCCCGGATCAGCAGTTGATGCGCTCCACAGTCGCCGGTCTGGCTGAGCGTTTCGCCAATGACCCGGGGCCCGCCCCGGCGCTGATCCTCTACGGCGCTCTGGCAACCGCCTCTTAACTGTTTCTTCCTTGACCTGAAGGCATGATTTGGCCAATGGTCACGAAACGGTGCTCTCATTTGCTTGAGGGTTAAAAGGGAATGGGGTGCAAGGCCCCGACTGCCCCCGCAACTGTAAGCGGTGTGCCTGTTCAGCGATCCACTGGCGATGCCGCCGGGAAGGAAGAACAGGGCCGATAGCCGCGAGTCAGGAAACCTGCCGTATGAAACCAATTGGGCCTCAAGGCCCGCAAAATCGCCGGGGTTGGCGGAAGGAGACGACAAATGCATATCGAACCAGGCATCGTGCATGGCGCAAAAATGGCGCTGGCCTATGGCACAGCGGCCGCAGCGGCGGGCTATTCGCTCAAGATGATCGCGGATGACCTCAAGACTCACGCGGTGCCCTCCTTTGTCGCCCGGGCCGCCCTTGCTGTCGTGGCCGTGCTGGTCTTCTTCGAAATCCTGCCGCATTTCCCGGTCGGCGTGTCCGAAGTTCACCTGATCCTCGGTACCACGCTCCTGTTGCTTCTCGGGACTGGCCCGGCAGCGGTCGGCCTTGCAGGCGGTCTCGCGATCCAGGGCATGTTCTTCGCCCCGACCGATCTGCCGATGTACTTCGTCAATGTCACCACGCTGCTGGTGCCGCTCTTCGCGATCCACGCCATCGCGCGCAAGGTGCTGCCGCAGGGCGTCGCCTATGTGGACCTCGGCTACGGCGACGTGCTGAAGCTTTCCGTGGCTTACCAGGGCGGTATTGTCGCCTGGGTCGCTTTCTGGGCCTTCTACGGCCAGGGTGTCGGCGCGGAAACCTTCGCCTCGGTTGCCACCTTCGGTGTCGCCTACATGACCGTCGTGCTGATCGAACCGATCGCCGATCTCGCCGTTCTCTGGGTTGCCAAGTCGCTGCGCGGCCTTGAAAAATCCGGCCTCGTCACCCGCCGCCTCTACAACGCGGCCTGAAGACCGGCCAAACCCTGAAGAAAGGAAGCCCCGGTCGCGCAGGCGCCGGGGCTTTTGCATGGCATGGAACATCTTTTCCTGATCGGTATCGGCACCGGCAATCCCGAACATGTCACCGGAGAGGCTCGCCGCACCCTGCGCGAGGCCGACCTTATCCTGATCCCCCGCAAAGGCCCGGACAAGGCCGATCTGGCCGACCTGCGCCAGCAGATCTGCGCCGAGGTGCTCGACGATCCCGCCACCGTCATCCGCGAATTCGACCTGCCGGTCCGCGATGCCTCGGGGGATTACCGCAAAGGCGTGGACGATTGGCACGATGCCATCGCAATGGCATGGGCTGAAGCTATCGCGCGCCACGAAAAACCCGTTCACCGCGTGGCCCTGCTGATCTGGGGCGATCCCTCCCTCTATGACAGTTCGCTCAGAATCGCCGCCCGGCTCACCCCCCAGCCGATGATCCGCGTGATCCCCGGCATCACCGCGATGCAGGCGCTTACCGCCGCCCATGCGATCCCGGTGAACGACATCGGCGCGCCCTTCATCGTCACCACCGGTCGCCAGATCCGCGATCACGGCTGGCCCGCCGGTACCGACACGGCGATTGTGATGCTCGACGGCCAGTGCTCTTTCCAGTCCCTCCCGGCAAAAGATTTCGACATCTGGTGGGGCGCCTATCTCGGCATGAAGGAAGAACTCCTGATCCGCGGCCCCCTCGACATCGTCGCGAATGAAATCGTCGCTCGCCGCGCCGAGGCACGGGCCGAGCACGGCTGGATCATGGACATCTACCTCCTGCGCCGCCGCAGCTGACCCGCGCCCCGCCGCCAAAGACAAAATCCCCTGCTTCTTTGGGTTCTAAAATATCCCCGCCGGAGGCTCCCGCAGCCGCACCCTGCGCCAACGTCCGCGCAAAGAAAAACCCCCGGTCCATCAACCGGGGGCTTCTACAAATCCTGACGGATTTTTAAAGGCTTACGCCGCTTTCGCGAGGTTGCGCAGCACGTAATGCAGCACGCCGCCATGTTCGATGTATTCGATCTCGATGGCCGTATCGATCCGGCATTTCAGCTTGATCGACTTTTTCGACCCATCTGCCATGACGATATCGCAATCGACCACTTCCTGCGGTTTGATCGTGTCGAGCCCGTGGATCGAAACGGTCTCTTCCCCGGTCAGACCCAGCGATTTGCGGGTATCGCCCCCGGTGAACTCGAACGGGATGACGCCCATGCCAACAAGGTTCGAGCGGTGGATACGCTCGAAATTCTCGGCGATCACGGCTTTCACGCCCAGCAGTGCCGTACCTTTGGCCGCCCAGTCGCGCGAGGACCCCGCGCCATACTGTTCGCCGCCAAAGATCACCAGCGGGGTGCCGGCTTCCTGATAGGCCATGGCCGCGTCATAGATCGCTGCCTGTTCGCCATCCGGACCCTTGGTATAGCCGCCTTCGACCCCGTCCAGCATCTCGTTCTTGATACGGATGTTGGCGAAAGTGCCGCGCATCATCACCTCGTGGTTGCCACGACGCGACCCGTACGAGTTGAACTCGCGCACGGGAACCTGACGCTCGACGAGGTATTTCCCGGCCGGGGTGGTGTCCTTGAACGATCCCGCCGGCGAGATGTGGTCGGTGGTGACCATGTCGCCCAGCACCGCCAGTACACGCGCGTTCTCGATGTTGGAAATCGTCCCCGGATCTTTGGACATGCCCTGGAAGTAAGGCGGGTTCTGCACATAGGTCGAGCTCGCGGGCCAGTCATAGGTCTCGCCACCGGAAACTTCGACGCCCTGCCACTTGTCATCGCCCTTGAACACGTCGGCGTATTTATCCTGGAAGGCATCGCGGGTGACGGTCTTTTCAACCAGCTCGGCGATCTCGGCATTCGATGGCCAGATGTCTTTCAGATAGACATCGTTGCCGTCCTTGTCGGTGCCAAGCGCGTCCTTGGTGATGTCGACATTCATGTCGCCGACCAGCGAATAGGCCACGACCAGCGGCGGTGAGGCAAGGTAGTTCGCACGCACATCGGGGGAAATCCGGCCCTCAAAGTTCCGGTTGCCCGACAGGATCGACGTCCCGATCAGATCGTAATCGTTGATCGCCTTGGAAATCGGTGCCTCGAGCGGGCCCGAGTTACCGATACAGGTGGTGCAGCCATAGCCGACAAGGTTGAACCCGATCGCGTCCAGATGTTCTTGCAGGCCAGCGGCCTCAAGATACTGCGACACAACCTGCGACCCCGGTGCCAGCGAGGTTTTCACCCAAGGCTTGCGGGTCAGGCCCAGCTCATGGGCCTTCTTCGCGACCAGACCGGCGCCGATCATCACATAGGGGTTCGACGTATTGGTGCAGGAGGTGATCGACGCGATCACGATGGACCCGTCATGCAACTGGTAGGCACCGTCATCGGTTTTGTACCAGCCCTTGGCGTGATGGCCTTCGTCGCCCGGAATGTCGCGCGGCTCGGGCGCGCCGCCTTCACCTTCCCAGCGGACCTCTTCCTTGACCGAGGCATCCTTGCCGCTGCGCACGCCCTTGACGTATTCGGCAAAAGCAGGCGCCGCCTTGTCGAGCGCGATGTAATCCTGCGGACGTTTCGGACCCGAGATTGCGGGCACGATGGTGCCCATGTCCAGTTCCAGCGTCGAGGAATAAACCGGGCTGTAATCCGCGCCGCGCCACATGCCGTTTTCCTTGGCATAGGCTTCGACCAGTTTCACGCGGGCTTCGTCGCGGCCGGTATTGCGCAGATAACGCAGGGTTTCGTCGTCGATCGGGAAGAACCCACAGGTCGCGCCGTATTCCGGTGCCATGTTGGCGATGGTCGCACGCTGCGCCAGCGGCAGGTTATCCAGACCTTCGCCATAGAATTCGACGAATTTCGACACCACGCCATGTTCGCGCAGCATTTCGACGACTTTCAGAACGAGGTCGGTACCGGTGGTGCCTTCCATCATCTCGCCGGTCAGCTTGAAACCGACAACTTCGGGAATCAGCATCGAAATCGGCTGGCCCAGCATCGCGGCCTCGGCCTCGATCCCGCCAACACCCCAGCCAAGCACGGCCGCGCCGTTCACCATGGTGGTGTGGCTGTCGGTGCCGACCAGCGTATCGGGATAGGCGACTTCCTCGCCGTTCTGGTCCTTGTCGGTCCAGACGGTCTGGGCCAGATACTCAAGGTTCACCTGATGGCAGATGCCGGTGCCCGGCGGCACGACGCGAAAGTTTTCAAACGCGGTCTGGCCCCATTTCAGGAACTCGTAGCGCTCCATGTTGCGCTCGTACTCGCGGTCCACGTTCATCTGGAAGGCGCGCGGGTTGCCGAATTCGTCGATCATGACCGAATGGTCGATGACAAGGTCGACGGGGTTCAGCGGGTTGATCTTCTGTGCGTCGCCGCCCAGGGCCTTGATGCCGTCGCGCATCGCGGCAAGGTCGACAACGGCGGGAACGCCGGTGAAATCCTGCATCAGCACGCGGGCAGGGCGATAGGCGATCTCGCGCGGGTTCTGGCCACCGTTCGCGCCCCATTCGGCAAATGCCTTGATGTCGTCGGTGGAAACGGTCTTGCCGTCCTCGAAACGCAGCATGTTCTCAAGAACCACTTTCAGCGCGGCTGGCAGGTTCGAGAAATCGCCCAGACCGGCTTCGGTCGCGGCGGGAATCGAGTAATACGAGATGGTAGTGCCGTCCACGCTCAGCGATTTGCGTGTTTTGGCGGTGTCCTGTCCGACGGTGATGGGCATGAATGGCCTCCTCATTATGCGGAAAATGGGAATTCGCTACACGCTATCTGCCTCAGCCCGCGTTGGCATTCAATAGCGATCATCCGAAGTGCGCGAATTTTTGTATACCATTGCACACAATTTGTGATCGCTTAGGGTTTTTGTTGGTTTTTTGTCGCGCTCAAGGATTATCAGGCGGGATTCGGGGCAGCTTTATCACCATTGTTTCACCTATGATTGATTGGCCATTACAAGCGGTGCCAACTACACCAGCCGCACGCTCACCCGGAAAGATGAATATGAAACTGCCCGCTACCCTTCTTGCCTCAGCCCTCTCCCTGATACCTGTCAGCTTGTGGGCCGAGGACGATCCGGTTGTGGTCGAACTGTTCACCTCGCAGGGCTGTTCCTCCTGTCCACCGGCCGACCGGCTGCTCAAGCGGCTCACCGCACGCGGCGACGTGATCGCGCTCGCGCTGCATGTGGATTACTGGGATTATATCGGCTGGGTGGATGAATTCGCTGATCCGGCCTTCACCAAGCGCCAGAAACGCTATGCCAAGGCGGCGGGCCGTCACATGATCTACACGCCGCAGATGATCGTGAACGGTCTCGACGATCTGGTGGGGGCACATGACCTCAAGCTGACCGACCTGATCGCGGCGCATAAGGAAAAGCCGCCGCGCGCCAAGATCAACCTGGCCGAGAAGGACACGGAACTGACCATCACCATCGCGCCTCTGGCCGGGCCGCTCAAAGGTCCGTTCGACGTGCATCTCGTGACCTACGAACCCGAGCAGACGGTCAAGATCAAAAAGGGCGAAAACGCCGGTCTCAGCCTTGATTACGTGAACGTGGTGACAAGCTGGACGCACGTGGGCACATGGGACGGGCAAGGCGAAACCGTCATGGAGACGGATCTCGGCGGTCCACTGCCGACCGTCGTGATGGTGCAGGAAACCGGCCCCGGAGAGATCCTTGCCGCCGCCGTTGCGGATTAAGCGAACCGTTTAACCGGGACGGTCGGTTTCCAGCCCCACGTCGAACCACGGTTTCCAGCGCCGGTGAATCCAGAACCACTGGCCCATATGCTCGCGCACCAGGGCTTCAAGCCCGTCATTCAGGTCCTGCGTCATGGTCTTGGCGTCGGTGTGAGGAATCGGCGGGTGCATGACGATCTCGAAATCCAGCCCGTTTTCCTGCCGGATCGCATAGACCGGCAGCATAATCGCATTGTGCTTTAGCGCCAGTTCCGCGGGCACGGTCGAGGTCACCGCCGGTTTGCCAAAGAAATTGATCGCGACGCCGCCATGGCTGTGCAGGTCTCCGACAATCGCGATCAAGCCGCCGCCTTTCAGATAGCGCACCATCTCGATCATGCCGCGCCGTCCCTGTTCGAACATCGGCGTGCCGACGGCCGACAGGGCGCGCACGTAATGCTCGTTGAAATAGGGGTTGGCCATCCGGCGATAAAGCGCGCCGATTTCATAGCCGCGATTGATCATATGCGCCCGCGCGGCATCGTAATTGCCGAAATGCCCGGTCATGAAGACCACCGGACGGCCCTCGGCCCGCGCCTCTTCCAGCGCGGCAAGCCCCGGGCCGCTGACCTTTGCCGCATAGGCGCGTTCCAGAAAGGGACGCCCGGAGTACAGTTCGATCAGCGCGCGCCCCGCATTGTCGGGCACCTCGCGGCATAGCCGCTCAACATCCGCCTTGGGCAGCTCGGGCATCACCAGTTTCAGGTTGTTGCGTATCCGTTTGCGCCCGCCCGCCAGCGGGCTCAGCACCCGCGACACCAGCCACCCCATCATTGGCACCCGCCAGCGATAGGGCACAAGTAGGGCAAGCCCGATCAAAGCCCGCAGGACTAGGTTGCTGCAGAAATACCCGGCTCGCGCCGGTCTGGAGAGTTGGGAAATGTCAGCAGGCACAGGCGTCAGCGCAATTGGTATGTTTCACGATACCAGACATAAAGACCCGCCCCCGCGATCACAAGGGAACCGATGATGGTCCAGCCGTCGGGCATTTCCGAGAACAGCGTCATCCCCCAAAACGCCGCAAAGGCCAGATTGAGGTAGTTATAGGGCGCCAGCATCGTCGCTTCGCCACGGGTAAAGGCTTGAATCAGCGCCATTTGCCCAATGGTCCCCGCCAGAACGATCATGATCATCAGCCCGATCGAGGTTGCATCCGGCGTCACCCAGCGGAACGGCACCGCGATGCTCAGCAGGATCGTGCCGACAAGTCCGGTGTAAAAGAGCGAGGTCCAGACATCCTCATCCGGGCCAAGCCGCCGCGTGAGCAGCGAATAGCTGGAATAGGACAGGGCAGCGGCCAGCGGGAAAAACGCTGCCGGTGTAAACACGTCGCTGCCGGGCCGGATGATGATCAGCGCCCCGATGATGGCGACGACGATACCGGTGATCCGGCGTGGCCCCAGTCTTTCCCCAAGGAAAAGCGCCGCCCCCAGAGTGATCAGCACCGGGTTGGTCGCCATCAGCGCGGCCGCATCGGTCAGCGGGATAAAACTCAGCCCGGTGAAAAAGAACGCGGTCGCGCTCATCAACAGGATCGAACGAAAGATCTGCAGCTTGGGATAGCGGGTGCGCACCACACGGCTGAACCTCGGCAGGATCAGGAGGGTCACAAGCGCCATCTGGCCCGCATAGCGCACCCAAAGCGAGGGCAGCACACCGACCCTTGGCGCCAGCGCCTTCACACTCATGTCCATGACGGAAAAGCAGAAAATTGCTGTTACCATCAAGAGGATGGCGCGATTCTGGTCCGACATGGGGACAGAGGTGCTCATTCCGCCACGGCCAGGCCGGGCAGGCAGGAGAGATCGAAACAGGCGGGGTAAGCGTGCATACTGTACCTGTTAAGCGTCTCTCTCCGAACTGTCCATGCCGTTCGTCGCCGTTACACCGCCACGCGGTCGCGGGGGATCACTCTTCCTCTTCGTCGTCCTCTTCCGTCTGCATTTCGATATCACCCAAATCGAAAAGTTCGCGGATCGAAGCTACAACTGCCCCCATGGCCTCTTCGGCCTCTTTCTTTTTGACCTTACCCTTGTCCGTAATCTCGTCGCGCAGGTTGTCCGCCATGCGCTGGGACATGTTGTCGAGCAGGAAATCGACAACGCCCGAGGTCTCGGGGTCGGTGGCGCCCGCCATCGCAGTGACAAGCACCGCCGGGTCGCAGGCGCGTACCACCGCTGGCACATCCGCCGGTTTCACCCGGATCGAGATATGGGCGAAGGTAAAGATCTCCTTGCGGACCCTTTCGGCGAATTCGGCGTCCGTTTCGTCGAGCCCAGTCAGCATGTCATCGCGAGTCTTTGCCGCCGACTGGTTGAGAATGGCGCCCACGCGCGTGTTGGGCCGCGCCTGAAAGGCGATTTCAGGGCGCTCGTCAAGCTGTGCGGCCAGCGACAGGCCGATCCGGTCCACCGCCTCGGGCGTCACGGATTCGGTCTGCGATACCGCGTAGGTAATGCGCCGGGCCAGCGGCCCGGGCAGTTTGCCAAGCAGTTCCGCCGCCTTCTTTGTTTCGATCTTTGACAGAAGCACCGCCGCGACCTCGATGCTTTCGTTTTCCGCGAATCCGATCAGGTCCTCGATGGGCAGGGCGCGCAGCCGCTCCCACGGGTCGCCCAGCTGCCGCACCCCGGCCTCTTTGCGCAGACGGTTGGCGGTCTGGCGGCTGATCTTGCCGTCGAGCGCGTTCAGCGCCCCCGCGATCCCGTTGGTAAAGGCCAGCCCGACCCGCTCCAGCTCATCCGCGAATTCATCGACCACCGATGCCAGCGTGTCGCGGTCGATCAGGCCCATCTGTCCCATCTGCTGCGTTAGCTTGGCCTGAAGATCCTCGGGTAGGGATTCCAGCGGAATATCCGTCCCGTCATTGATCAAGAGCCGGACCACGATGGCCGCCTTGGCCCGTGCATCCAGCTGTTTCGGTGCGCCGCCGGTTTTCATCGGCGACGGTGCCGGGCCCGACGTCATCATCGGGAGACCCGGAAAGCCCAGATCGTCTTGCAAAACTACGCCCTCGTTAACAAAAAAATGCCCCTTCCAGAGGTCGGGGCAATCTAGGACGAAAGTCGTAAATATTAACTGAAACGATCAGTAGCTATAGGTCATCCCGGTGCGGATCGCCTCGCGCAGAGAAGCCTCGGCCCAGCTACCTTCGCCGCCGCGCGCCTTGATCTCACGCCACTGGGCGATGGCTTCATCGGTGCGGCCTTCTGCCACGAAACCCTGCGCCATGTAGGACCGCGCCAGCATGTTGCCCGGGTTGGCTGCAATCGCCTGCTCATAGAACATGTTGGCGGTTTCGAGATCGCCCATCTTGCGGTGGGTAAAGCCCCAATAGGTCAGGACACGGTCGTCCTGCTGGTCGGGCATCTGGGCCAGAACCGCCTGCGCATCGGTGTAGCGCCCGGCATAGGCCAGCTCGCGCACCGCGCCGTAAAGCGTGTCGGTATCGAGCGAGGATTCCTTGGGATCGACGCAAGACTGGGTCTTGTCGTCCCAGACCTGTGTGCCTTCGCACTCGCTCGTGGTTTTCGTGGTCTTGGGCGGGCTCGACATGTCACTGCCAGCCGCAAAGGCAAAACTTGGCATCGCAACCGCAAGGGCAAGAAGAATACGCATAATGAACTCCAATCAGAAACGGGGCCTGTTGCGAATAACCATGCGATTCCATCTCGGGTTATCCGCAACAGGCGTTGAACTCGCCATCAGACTAGTAGAGGATTCGGGTTCAGCTCGTAACCTGCTTCACACAAGATTGCGATTGTGCGTCCCAGCTTGTGCCTTCGGCGCAGGATTGGGCGCGTTTTTCGGAGTTGCACCCCATCGCAAGGCCAAGGGTGGGAACAAGGGTCAGGGCAAGGGCAGTCAGGGCGGCTTTGATCGGCATCAGTTTCGTCCTCTCTTGTGCTGAGTATGTGCGCTCAGGCTAAACCCGATTGACGCTGCGTCAAAACGCTTTTGGTCCCGCTCACGCGTCTGTGCAGTGATTTGGCCCCTGATGCATCGGAATTGATTTTTTCCGGGGCTTAGTTACCCTTTGGTTGAACCATCCGGAAATTTCCGCGTTGCGTTGAAAATGCACCGGACAGGCCAAAACGCGGCAGGGCAGGCGTTCCGCGCGTTCCTGGCGACTACGGACACGTCTTTTTGAAAAGGAAAACCCATGCGTTGCACGAAATTTCTCAAGGCCCTGCCGCTTGCGACCCTCCTTGCCAGCGCCCAGAGCCTGCCTCTCCCTGCCGCCGGTCTTGCCCCGACAGCGGCCCCCGGCAAATACGAACGCATCTGCGCCACCCGGCTGGCCACCCGTCTCGGCGTGCCGCTCTTCACCATCCAATACGCGCCGCGCGAGGTCACCGAGGTCGGCAACACCGTGGTCCACGTCCATTCCAACGATGGCCTAGGCCGCGCCGCATGCGAAATCAGCAGCAGGGGCGTATTGGTGCAGGTGGTTATTCAGGTGTGAAACGGCTGAAAGCGCTGCACCCAAACTGAACCCGTCCAGAACTTCTCACCAGTCAAATTTTGTAACGATCCAGAAAAGACACTGCGTCATTGCAGCACTCTTTACAATACTTCGCCAGATCTGTTGGTATCCCCGCCAGATCGCTATTCAAAGCATCAACGCTTACCAAGTATCCGTGCAGAAATTTGATGGCTTTTTCTGC
The DNA here is from genome assembly GCF_052826185.1 of Heliomarina sp. Lineage (NCBI taxonomy): Bacteria > Pseudomonadati > Pseudomonadota > Alphaproteobacteria > Rhodobacterales > Roseobacteraceae > Heliomarina > Heliomarina sp. The sequence continues at coordinate 986,126 of NZ_JBRBUI010000054.1, forward strand.
CGTCTCCATTTTTGGGATGTGCATCGTTCTTTCTTCATCAAGATGGGCGAGGAACTTATCTCGATATGTGCGCATCCCAGTGATGTAATCTTGGAATTGATCGGAGTTTAAATTAATCTCTTCGAGCATATCGGAATAAAATTCCTTACACATGACAACTTTGTTCCAGTAGTGTTTTCCTTTTCTGTCTCCAAAAATCTTGCACCATTCAAGCACAGCAATATCGATGAAGTTGCCGTCGATAGTCGCGCAGATTTCGCCCAGTTTACCGGGCGAAAGTCGCTTGTGCCAAACCCGATAGTAGGCCAAATTCCTCGAAAAATGAATGCAGAGCAGTGCAGTCCGGCGAAACCGTTCTTTGTCAGATAATGTATTCATTGTCCTCTTCTCTACTCTCACAAAACACGCTATGTACTCGTTTCTTTAAGTTCGGAGCTTTCTTTTGCCAACCAACTTTCATTTTTATCTTAACTGTTGAACTTTTGAAATTTTGGTTTTTGAAATATTAGTGTTTGCGGGAGTCAGGTTAACGAATTTGCAGATAAATGCGATGGGTTTGAATGCAAAAATGTAACGTCCTTTTTCGAGAATTCCGAATGTCTATGAACTCGATGTATGAACAGAAAAAGGCCCCTCGCGGGGCCCTCTGAACGCATCGTGTTTGTCGCCGGGACTACTCGCCGAACACCCGCTTGAAAATCGTATCCACATGTTTCGTGTGGTAATCCATGTCGAATTTCTCGTTGATCTGCTCTTCGCCAAGCGCGGCGACGACGTCCTTGTCGCCCAAGAGCTGTTCGCGGAAATCGACGCGGTCTTCCCAGACTTTCAGCGCGTTGCGCTGCACCATCGCATAGGCGTCCTCACGGCTCACACCGGCCTGAGTCAGCGCCAGCAACACCCGCTGGGACATCACCAGACCGGGGAACTTGTTCATGTTGTCGAGCATGTTTTCGGGGAAGATCAGCATGTTCTCGACCACGCCCGCCAGCCGGTTCAGCGCGAAATCGAGCGTGATGGTCGCGTCGGGGCCGATGCCGCGCTCGACCGAGGAATGCGAAATGTCGCGCTCATGCCAAAGCGCGACGTTCTCCATCGCCGGGATCACCGCCATGCGGACCAGACGCGCAAGACCGGTGAGGTTCTCGGTCAGAACCGGGTTCTTCTTGTGCGGCATCGCCGAAGAACCTTTCTGGCCCATCGAGAAGAATTCGGCCCCCTCCAGCACCTCGGTGCGCTGCATGTGGCGGATTTCGATCGCGACGTTTTCGATAGAGGAGGCGATGACGCCCAGCGTGGCAAAAAACATCGCGTGACGGTCGCGCGGGATCACCTGGGTCGAGATCGGCTCGGGCTTGAGGCCCAGCTTGGCGCAGACATGCTCTTCGACAGCGGGGTCGATATTGGCGAATGTTCCCACCGCGCCGGAAATCGCACCGGTGGCGACCTCTTCGCGCGCCGCCTGCAGACGTGCCTTGTTGCGGTCCATCTCGGCATAGAAACGGGCAAAGGTCAGACCCATCGTGGTCGGCTCGGCATGGATGCCATGGCTGCGGCCCACGCGCACGGTCATCTTGTGCTCCATCGCGCGTTTCTTGAGCGCGGCCAGCACCTTGTCCATATCGGCCAGAAGGATATCGGCGGCCCGCACCAGCTGCACGTTGAGGCAGGTATCCAGCACGTCCGATGAGGTCATGCCCTGATGGACAAAACGCGCTTCCTCGCTGCCCACATGCTCGGCTAGATGGGTAAGGAAAGCGATCACGTCATGCTTCGTCACGGCTTCGATCTCGTCGATCCGGGCGACGTCGAACTCGACATCCTTGGCCTTCCAGACCGCCTCGGCATTCTCGCGCGGGATCACGCCCAGATCGGCCATTGCATCGCAGGCATGGGCTTCGATCTCGTACCAGATGCGGAATTTCGTCTCCGGGGACCAGATGGCGACCATGTCGGGGCGGGAATAGCGGGGGATCATTGGCAGCAGCACCGTTTGTTGATTGCAAGTGTGTTCGCCCGCGTCTTAGACCGGAGCCGTCAGGTCAGCAAGACGGGGGAGCGCCGCACACCCCGAATTGCGAGATGAAAAACGGCAAAACCGAGTGTAAAAGGGCTGCAATGGCGATGAAACCGCTGAAACTCGCCGATTTCGAGGGCAACTGGACGCTGACCCGGCGCATCCTGCAGAAAAACGCGCCGTCCGCACGGTTCGAGGGAACGGCCCGCTGGCTGCCGGATGGCGACGGCATGGCCTATCATGAAAGCGGCACACTGATGCTGGATGGCCAGCCACCCATGCAGGGCGAGCGCCGCTATCGCTGGCAAGAGGATCTGACCGTCTGGTTCGAGGATGGCCGGTTTTTCCATCAGGTGCCGGGGCAGGGCGGGGCGACACGCCACTGGTGCGACCCGGACCTTTACCGCGTGCAGTACCGCTTTGGCCGCTGGCCCGATTTTGAAACAGTCTGGCGGGTGACCGGTCCGCGCAAGAATTACGCGATGATCAGTCATTTCATCCGGTTGAACCCATAGCGTCAGGTCCGGCGCTAACATCATAGACGCTTGCGATGGCACCCCAACTCGGGCATCTAAATACGAAACACCATTTCCGGAGGAATAACATGTCGTCAGTTTCTACCACGCGGGTACTCAGCCAAAGCTTTGGCGCGCAGGAAGGCACCGCGCTCCGTCTCAAGCAGGCGGCGCTGGTGGTTGTCGGGATCGCGATTCTGGCCATCTGTGCCAAGATCCGTGTACCGATGTGGCCGGTGCCGATCACCATGGGCACGTTTGGCGTGCTGGCGCTTGGCGCGGCCTATGGCGCGCGGCTCGGTCTGGTGACGATCCTTGGCTACATGGTTATCGGCATGCTTGGCTTTGATGTCTTCGCGGGCAGCTCGGCGGAAACCAATGGCATTGCCTACATGATGGGCGGCACCGGCGGCTATCTGGTCGGCTACGTTCTGGCGACCGCCGTCCTGGGTGTGCTGGCCGCACGTGGTTGGGACCGCTCCTTTGGCTGGATGGCGCTGGCTCTGTTGATCGGCAATGTCGTGATATACGTCCCCGGCCTTGCATGGCTCGGCACGCTTTACGGTTGGGACAAGCCGATCCTCGAGTGGGGCCTGACCCCCTTCCTCGTCGGCGACGTAATCAAGCTGGCGCTGGCCGCCATGCTGCTGCCAACCCTGTGGAAGCTGACCGGCAAAGCCCGCGGCTGACCCGCACCCTATTGAATACAAAGGGCGGTCCGGTGGGCCGCCCTTTTTCGTTCTGCTGAACGCCGGCAAAAGGGGTGCACGGGGGGTGTACAGTTTGTGTACGGCTTCTGTACGGATCGTGCATCTGCTTTTCCGGTTCCACGCCCGGGTTCGCACCCTCTCATGCATTCTGTGAACAGGCGCCGACCCAAGCCTAAGTTTTCCGATTTGATCAAATTCAGGGCGGACGATCGGAACCGATAGGAAATCCTTTCATGAACGCGACGTTCCGGGCGATTCCGGCTCGGGTTTTTCGCTGACCGGTGCTAGGGCAGGGCATGACCACGCCGTTACAGAAAACTCTGCCTTATGACCCGGTTGCGCAGCGTGCCCTGCCGGGAATCCAGCCCCTGCCGCCCGAGGAGTGGCTGATCATTGACGAAGCCTATGCAGGCCAGATGGCGCTGAGGGACGCGTTGCTTGCCGATCATCGGGACAAGGTGCTGGCGCTGGATGAGTCGGCCCGTGAGGCCGCGCTGGAAATGCTCGATATGGTGCTGCATCAGTCCTATCCCGGCGCGGGCGATAGCGTGACGCGCCCGGATGGGGTGACGGTAATCATCGATAGGGATGATCCGCTGGGCACTATCGGCAGGCTGATCCAGGAAGACGTGAATATCCTGCAGAAACAGGGCGATGAACATGTACTGACCGGCGGCGTCATGTGCTTCCCCGCCAGCTGGACGCTGTCTGAAAAATTCATGCGCCCAATGGTGCGCATCCACAAGCCCGTTACCGACTATGACGAAAACATCGCCAAGCGGGTACAACGGCTGTTTGACGGCATCCGGCCGGGCAAACCGCTCTGGCGGTTCAACGTGCTGGGGTATCACGATCCGGCCTTGCACCAGCCCCGCACTGAAGACGCGCCTCGCAACAAAAAGTCTGCGGAACCAGCAGGTTACCTGCGCAGCGAACGTCAGGTCATGATGCGACTGCCACGCACGGGGGCGGTGGCCTTTATCATCCACACCTACGTGATCGCGCGCAAAGATGCGCCGCCAGGCGTGTTGGACACCTGACGGCGCGGGGGGACCGGTTTACCGGACAGATTGCAGGGTCAGTATGCCAGCTGGGCCGCAATCAGTTCCCGTGCGCCGGCAGGTACTGCCAGAAAGATCAGCGTCGTGATGGTGAGCACATGCGTGTTGATGCGCAGGTCTTCGCCCCGTACCAGATTGACCACCGCCATCAGAAGCGCCACCGGGGCTGACAGGAAGGCCATCATCAGGGTCATGCCCCAGACCGCCAGTCGCCGAACGTCGTTCTGCTCTTCGGCGGGCACCAGCGCTCCACGGAAACTCGGGCTGCCGGGGCCGGTATATTCGATCGGATCGGGGTTGACCGGTGCAAAAGCCGTGAGAAACTCCTCGGCTGTCAGTAAGGACAGCGGATCGAGCCATTCGACCATGCGCACATCATGGTCGGAAATCATCCGGTAGAGCATCACCACCAGCAACAGCTCGGAAATATCCGGATCATCGCGCGATGGATCTGCAGGGTGCATGGCCAGCTGGATGCGCCGCTGCTTGTGCTCGGGCGCCGTGTCATGTGAGTGGGGCTTTGCAAAGGGTTGAAATATAAGCCCCCGCTGGCCGGCCATGCCGTGTGCCATTTCCTGTACCGGACGCAGGTCGACGCGATAATGCGCCGCCGTGATCGAGGCGCCATGATTTTCGTCAAAGGCAATGCGCTCAACTGGATGCCCGTAGTCTTCGAATGTCTCAGCGATTATCTTGCTGAACGTATTAATAAGAGCCGCCTCATCGCCTACCGCAATGAGACCGCCATGATAATAATGATCGTTATAATCGAATTTCATCGTAATAGCCTCCCAAGGACCAGTGAAACTCATTATGCACCCGAAGGTTGCGCAAAATTTGGCGAAAAAGACCAAATGTTTCTGGGAGCCTTGGGATGAGCAAGATTACGCCGGTCTTTGGAAACAATGGGGATTTACGCCGGGTTAACGTTCTCACAGGCGGAATTGTGGCCTAATCCTGTATCAAATGTGGCAGAAATGTGGCCTTACCCGGTCATTGTTCGATCCGTGCTGCCATAATTGCGATGGCTTGTTGATACACGGTTGCGCTATTCCACTGCTCAATCACTTTAAAGTTGTGTTCGCCCGGTTGATACCCCTGACCGGGCCGCCATCCCTTGGCTCGCAGAAAGTTGGCGGTCGAAGCCAGCGCATCCGTCATGTTGTAGAAATCGACCTTTCCATCTCCGGTAGCATCGACCCCGTAGGTCAGCGCGTTGCCGGGCAGGAACTGGGTATGGCCGAGCTCACCGTGTTTCGCGCCACGGGTGTCGCTGGTGATTGACCCCTGATCCACCAGTTTCAGCGCGCCGATCGCATGCGGGATAAAGAAATCGGACCGGCGGCAGTCATAGGCCAGCGTCGTGATGGCGGAAACCACGCGGCTGTCGCCCATGAACCCGCCAAAGGCGGTTTCCATACCATGCAACGACAGAAGGATCCCGGCGGGCACGCCGTAAAGCCGTTCGAGTGTCGCGTAATACTCCGGATTCCGCGCCAGACGCTTGCGGCCCTGCGCGACAATCGTATCCGCGCCGCGCACCTGCATGAATTTTTCGAGCGAATAGCGAAAGCTCTTCTGATTCCGGTCAGCGGCGATGGTGCTGGTGGCATATTGCGCCTGCGCCAGCGCCTGCAACCCCCGTTGCCCGACACCGGCGCGGCTTGCCGTTTGGGCAAAAGCTTGTTTCCAGCTATCGAACCCGGCGCCGGTATTGCCGCAGCTCTGCGCGCTTACAGCGCCGGATGACAGGATGAATGCGGTGGCAAGCGCGGTAAGGCAGGCGGGCAGGCGTGGCATATAGGAACTCCGGCAAATGGGTTACGCCGCGATGCTATCGCGACGCCTTTGGTCTGAGAACCCGTTACCGGATTATTGAGGCGGCGAGACCAGGCTCAGATCGTTGGAAAACGCAGATTTGATGACCTTCTGCGGAATATCGAGTATGGGCAGACCGACCCATAGAAACAGGCCAAGCCCGACCAGCAGGATCCAGGTCGACTTGCTGCCTTTATCTGTGCGTTTATCGGTCGAGTAAGCACCCGAACTTGGGGCCGACCAATCGTCCGGGTATTCGGCCGCAATCGGGGCAGCGGCCGGGCTGGTCGCTGTTTGAACAGGAAACGCGGGCAGCTGCGGCGAGGTGCCTTCGGGTTCGGGCCAGAAAGACACCAGAACACAGGCGCGCCCATCGCGCGAGGTCGCGTGCCGCACGTATAGGGAAATGTCCAAAGAACCGCTGATCGTGTCGCCATCGCCAAGCGCGACAGCGCCATTCAGATTCTGATGAATCAGGGTGTCGATCAGCGTGGTGACCATATCCTCCGGCACCTTGGCCGGCACGCCACGCAACACCAGTTCGCGCCCGACAAAATGCCGGGACTGATGAAAGACATATTGCTGGCCAGTCTGCCCTTCGGGTCCGACCACATCGGTCAGCTTTTCAAGCGATAGGAACAGGTGCGGGGTAAGCGTTGCGTCGAGATCTTCAAACACATCGGCGCTGAAGAACCGATCCGAGGCGGCGATATGCATGCTCTTGCAGGGCGCGGCCTCGTGTACGGACCGGGCCAACTGCTGCAACAGCGATGCCATCAGGACAACAGACACGGGTTCGGGTTTGTCAAAAGCGACGGGATCGGAGCCGCTCCGGACCGAAATCACCACATGCGCCTTTGAGACCGCGAGCTTTTCGCCGCTCGTGCCACCAAGGCGCAGCGGTGTGTCGTGAATTGCTATAGTCGCATGCAGGATGTCATTGCCGAAAAGCGCGAAAACCTCGGTGCTCTGCGGTTTGATCATCAGCGCCCCGTGCCCGGTCTCACGCAGGACCATATTGGCAGCCCCGGTCAGCGCGGCAAAATCGAACCTCGGCGCCGCGTCATAGACAAGGCTGGCCTGCATCGGGAATTCTGTGTCGGTCATGGGCGGACTCTGTGCGAAGGCGAATACCGGTTTCGGGACCTAGGATAACCGGCAATCATGGCCTCGGTAGGGCTTGTTGACGACATGAACCGGTCATCCGCTGCCGGTGGGCAGGAGGTTTCAATTAGTTCCGGTCAAACGGGGCTCGGCCTCTTCCCGGGGAAACAGCATCAGCGCGATCGGGCTGTCCGACTGCATCAGGTTCTCGCGCAGGCTCTCGGGCAGCAGCCGTTCCGGCCCGGCCGCAAAGGCGGCAATGATCGCCGTGCCCGCAACCACCGGAAAGACAAGCCGCGCAAAGAGGCCTGACAACAGGCTGCGGCTTGGGCAATCATCATGGGGCTTGACCGGTTCATCGGGAAGCGGCGCGAATTCGGCCTTCTGGCCACTGGCGGCGCGTGCCTCGATGCGGGCGATACGAGTGGCAAAGTCGGTCTGAACCGGCATGGGGGTGCTCCGTCAGTCTTGGTCTGACGGCACATTCGCCACGAAACTAGCCTGTTATGTGCGTTTAATGTGGCAATATTCTGGAAAGTCGCCCGGTTTGTCACCTCTCGGGAAACGGTGTTTTCCCGGCCCGGAAAAGAAAAGGGCGCCCCGCAAGGGACGCCCCGATAAAGGACCGAGGGAACGGTCGCTTAGCAGCTGTAGTACATGCCGAACTCGACCGGGTGCGGCGTGTGCTCATAGGTTTCGATCTCTTCCATCTTGAGAGCGATATAACCTTCGATCTGGTCCTTTGTGAACACGTCACCGGCCAGCAGGAAGTCCATGTCGGCTTCGAGCTCTTCCAGCGCCTCACGCAGGCTGCCGCAGACGGTCGGGATGTCGGCCAGCTCTTCCGGCGGCAGGTCATAGAGGTTCTTGTCCATGGCCGGGCCCGGATCGATCTTGTTCTTGATCCCGTCAAGGCCAGCCATCAGCAGTGCGGCAAAGCACAGATAGGGGTTCGAGGACGGATCGGGGAAACGGGCTTCGACGCGCTTGGCTTTCGGCGATTCCGACCATGGGATACGAACGCAGCCCGAACGGTTACGCGCGGAATAGGCCCGCAGCACGGGAGCTTCAAAGCCCGGGATCAGACGCTTGTACGAGTTGGTTGACGGGTTGGTGAACGCGTTCAGCGCCTTGGCGTGCTTCAGGATGCCGCCGATGTACCACAGTGCCTCGTCCGACAGGTCAGCATATTTGTCGCCGGCAAAGAGCGGCTTGCCGTCCTTCCAGATCGACATGTTGACGTGCATCCCGGTGCCGTTGTCACCCGCGATGGGCTTTGGCATGAAGGTCGCCGATTTGCCATAGGCATGCGCGACGTTGTGGATGACGTACTTGTATTTCTGCAGCTCGTCCGCCTGCTTGGTGACGGTGCCGAAGATCAGGCCAAGTTCGTGCTGGCAGGACGCAACTTCGTGGTGGTGCTTGTCGACCTTCATGCCCAGACGCTTCATGGTCGAGAGCATTTCCGAACGCAAATCCTGCGCTTCGTCGGTCGGGTTCACCGGAAAGTAGCCGCCCTTGACGCCGGGACGGTGGCCCATGTTGCCCATCTCGTAGTCGGTATCGGTGTTCCAGGACGCGTCGGTCGCGTCGACCTCATAGGATACCTTGTTGATGGTGTTGCAGTACTTCACGTCGTCGAAGAGGAAGAATTCAGCTTCCGGACCCATGTAGGCTGCATCGCCGATACCGGATTCGATCAGGTACTGCTCGGCCTTTTCGGCGGTGCCGCGCGGGTCTCGCTCATAGGCTTCGCCAGTGTCGGGTTCGACAACCGAGCAATGGATGCAAAGCGTCTTTTCCGCGTAGAACGGGTCGATATAGCTGCTTTCGGTGTCGGGCATCAGCTTCATGTCGGAGGCTTCGATCGACTTCCAGCCGGCAATCGAAGAGCCGTCGAACATGAAACCTTCTTCGAGGAAATCCTCGTCGACCTGGTCCGACATGACGGTGACGTGCTGCAACTTGCCGCGCGGATCCGTGAAACGGATGTCGACATATTCGATGTCTTCATCCTTGATTAGCTTGAGAACTGCGTCCTTGCTCATTCCCTATCTTCCCCTATTTCTGAGAGTTTGACTTATCAAAGCGCGTCCGAGCCGGTTTCCCCGGTCCGGATGCGGATGGTCTGTTCAACCGATGTGACAAAGATTTTCCCATCCCCGATCTTGTCGGTCTTCGCGGCTGCGATGATCGCCTCGATGGCACCATCGACCTGATCGTCGTCCAGCACCACCTCGATTTTCACCTTCGGCAGAAAGTCGACCACGTATTCTGCGCCACGATATAGTTCGGTATGGCCCTTCTGGCGGCCAAATCCCTTGACTTCGATCACCGAGAGCCCCTGGACCCCAACGTCCTGCAACGCTTCCTTCACCTCGTCCAGCTTGAACGGTTTGATGATGGCTTCGATCTTTTTCATTGGGGGCTCCTCTCAACCGCGTTTCGTCCGGGTCAGATCATTTCTGCCTACCCGCCACAATCGGTTAGGGGTATTGGGGTTTGGGTGGCAAGACAGAACCGGATTGTGCGATATTTTTTTGTGCGTTGCGATGAAAAATTAGTCATTTTGTGAACGGAGGCGGCGATATGACCGAAGTCTGGACAGCAGAGCACATGCGCGAAGCCGAACAAAGCGCCATTCAGGGCGGCCGGACAAGCGGGGCCGAGTTGATGGAAAACGCTGGGCGGGCGTTGGTAAAGGCCATTTTCGGGACCTGGCCCGGACTGGCCACAGAACCGGGAACGGCGGTGGTTCTCTGCGGTCCCGGCAATAATGGTGGGGATGGTTTCGTGATCGCCCGACTGCTTCGCGACAGGGGCTGGCAGGTCGATCTGCACCTCTTTGGCGATCCGGCGAAACTACCCCCCGACGCCCGTGCGAACCACGCGCTCTGGTCTGAAAAGAACCCCGTCATGCCTTGGGAACAGCCCCCGGTTCAAAACCCGGATCTCTGCATCGACGCGCTCTTTGGCACCGGGCTGACCCGCCCGCTCGACGACATCAACCGCCTGCATCCGGCGCTGAACGCCAGCGACGGGCGCCATCAACCGAAACGGGTCGCCGTCGACATTCCCAGTGGGCTTTGTAGCGATTCCGGCCGCGACATGGGTGCCATTCCCGCCGATCTCACCATCACCTTTCACCGTGCCAAGCTGGGCCATTACCTAGCCGATGGTCCTTCCTATTGCGGAAAGCTCGTGATTGCGGATATCGGCCTTTGATTTTCCTCTTGCCCGAAATACTCCCGCCGGAGGCGGAAAGATGACACCGGTTCACCTGCTCGAAACATCCGATATCGATCTCGACGCGCTCGCCAAGCGCAGTGCCGATCACAAATACGGCCATGGCCACGCGCTCGTGCTCTCGGGCGGTCCGGGCAAGACCGGCGCGGCAAGGCTCGCGGCGCGCGGGGCGCTTCGGATCGGCGCGGGGCTGGTGACGCTGGGCGCGCCGCCTGCCGCCTGTCACGAATCGGCGATGCATCTGACCGCTATCATGCTGCGACGCATCGCGGATCGGGCAAGTCTCGACGCCGCGCTCGAAGACCCGCGGCTCAACGCGCTCTGCCTGGGGCCGGGACTGGGGCAGGAGAGGGCGCGCGATCTCGTGCCCGCCGCGCTAAAGACGGCCCGCCCGACAGTGCTCGACGCGGATGCGCTCAGCGCCTTTGCCGATACCCCCGATACGCTCTTCGACGCGTTGCACGACGCTTGTGTCCTGACCCCGCATGGCGGCGAATTCGCACGGCTCTTTCCTGATCTCTCCGAAAAGCTCAGCGGCACGCCAACTACGGGACCGGCCTATTCTCGGGTCGATGCGGCGCGCGCGGCGGCGCGACGGGCCGGCTGCACCCTGCTGCTCAAGGGCCCCGATACGGTGATCGCCGATCCCGGCGGGCGTTGCCTCCTGAATGCCGCCGTCTATGACCGTGCGGCGCCCTGGCTTGCGACGGCGGGGGCGGGCGATGTGCTCGCCGGTTTCATTACCGGCCTGCTGGCGCGCGGATTTCCGCCACTCAAGGCGGCCGGTACCGCGGCATGGCTGCATGTGGAATGTGCGCGCAGCTTTGGCCCGGGCCTCATCGCCGAGGACCTGCCGGAACAGCTTCCACAGGTTTTTCGCGACCTGCTGAATGGCAAGTGTGGCCCGTAAGATGCGTTCGAAAATGGCCGTCAGGTAAGGTAAATTAGCCCTCGCATCCCGCATTTACCTTTGCTATGAGGCGCCAGCGCAGCGGACATCTGTCCCGGCGCAGGCGGGTGTGGCGGAATTGGTAGACGCACCAGATTTAGGTTCTGGCGCCGCAAGGCGTGGGGGTTCAAGTCCCTTCACCCGCACCATTTTTCCTCTTCTTGCATCACCCGTCAAACGCTTCGGATATCTGGCATCCGTGCCTGCAGACTTCGGCCGGCAACGACCTTCGTTTTTCGCGAATAGTCTCCGATCGTGAAATCGCCAGTCAATTGCTGGTGAGCGAGACAGGGGTAGTCGGAAGCCGCATTGCCGCTAGTTCCCCCTCATGACCCAGATGAATTCAGCAACCGGCCAAGAGCCGACAGCCAAAAATGAGGATATGACCATGGGGGCCCCAATCGAATTCGAAATCCGCCGCCGCACACTTGTCGCGAGCAGTGCGGCAGTCGCGATCGGCGCGGCGACCGGCCGGCGGTCAGCAGCGCAAAGCAGAGCGGCCCTTACGCCGTCCGGCGCCGAAAATTCAACCATCACGCTTACCGTCAATGGGGTAGAACAGGAACTGACGGTCGACAACCGCACCACGCTGCTTGATCTTCTGCGTGAAAATCTGAAGCTCACCGGCACAAAGAAGGGCTGCGACCACGGTCAATGTGGCGCTTGCACCTGCACGGTGAACGGTCAGCGGGTGAATTCCTGCCTCTCGCTCGCGGTCATGCATGACGGTGACGAGGTTCAGACGATCGAAGGCGTCGGTACGCCCGACGATCTCGACCCGATGCAGGCGGCTTTCGTGGCAAATGACGGGTTTCAGTGCGGCTATTGCACTCCCGGCCAGATCATGTCGGCCCGCTCGGTGCTGAACGAAATCCGTGCCGGAATCCCCAGCCACGTGACCGACGATCTGACCGCGCGGATCAAGATGACAGATGACGAAATCCGCGAACGTATGTCCGGCAATATCTGCCGCTGCGGTGCCTATTCGAACATCCTCGCCGCGATCACCAAGGTAGCGGAGGAACAGGCATGAGACCCTTTTCCTACGAACGCGCCGGCGACGCGGCGCAGGCAGCGGCGCGCGCCGCCGAGGTCGAAGGCGCCAAGTTCATCGCGGGTGGTACCAACCTGCTCGACCTTATGAAGCTCGAGATTGAAACGCCTGTCCACCTGATCGACGTGAACGGTCTGGGGCTGGACGAAATTTCCGCGACCGACGATGGCGGTCTTCGCATCGGCGCGCTGGTAAGCAACACCGATCTGGCCGCGCATGAAACCGTGCGTCGCGATTATGGTGTGCTCAGCCGTGCATTGGTGGCAGGTGCTTCGGGGCAGTTGCGTAACAAGGCGACGACCGCCGGGAACTTGCTGCAAAGAACGCGTTGTCCATATTTTTACGACACGGCCCAACCCTGCAACAAGCGCGAGCCGGGTTCGGGCTGTGGTGCGCTCAGCGAAGGCGCTTTCTCGCGCCAGCTTGGGGTCATCGGTACGTCGGACAGTTGCATCGCCACCCATCCAAGCGATATGGCCGTAGCCATGCGGGCCCTGGATGCAGCGGTAGAAACGATCACGCCGGTCGGCATGACGCGCCAGATCCCGCTGGCCGATTTCCACAAGCTTCCCGGCGACACGCCGGAGCAGGAAAACGCGCTGATGCCGGGGGAGATCATCACCGCCGTGACCCTGCCAGCCCCTGTTGGCGGCACTCATGCCTATCACAAGGTGCGCGACCGGTCGTCTTATGCTTTTGCGCTCGTATCCGTGGCCCTGATCCGTCAGCCGGATGGCACCGGGCGGGTGGCGCTTGGCGGCGTCGCGCCGAAACCTTGGCGGTCTGATGAGGCCGATGGCGAGCTGCCGAACGGCGCACGCGCCGTCATGGCGCGCCTGCTCGAGGGTGCACGTCCGACCGAGGAAAACGCATTCAAGATCACGCTGGCTGAGCGCACGCTTGCCGCCATGCTGGCAGAGGAGTGAAACGATGGAATTCAATGAACCAGCCGGAGAAAACGTCTTTGACGATTCCAAAGTCGTCGGCAAACCCACGCCGCGTGTCGACGGACCGCTGAAGGTATCGGGCCGGGCTCCTTATGCCTACGAACGCCATGATGCCGCCGAGGGTCAGCTTGTTGGCTACCCGGTGGTTTCGACCATCGCTCAGGGCCGCATCACCAACATGGACACCGAGGCCGCGCTCAACGCGCCGGGTGTGGTCGCTATCGTCACCACGCTCGACACGGGCGAGATGCCGATCCCCTCAGACATGAACGTTGCGCCGCTTTTCGGCGGCGCGGAGGTCGCGCATTACCATCAGGCCATTGGTGTCGTTGTTGCAGACACCCTTGAACAGGCTCGTGCCGCCGCTGCCCTGATCAAGGTGGACTATGATGTGACGAAGGGCAGCTATGACCTCGAAGCCGCGTGGCAGGAAAAGCGCGAGGATCGTTCCGATCCGGTCAGCCGGGTTGGCGATTTCGAAGCGGCGTTCGAAGCGGCCGAGGTGACGCTCGATCAGGAGTACCGCACGCCCAGTCAGAGCCATGCGATGATGGAACCGCATGCGTCCATCGCCGCATGGAAGGACGGAAAGCTGACGGTCTGGACCTCGAACCAGATGATCGAATGGACACGGCAAGCGCTGGCCACGACGCTTGAAATGGACCCGGAATATGTGCGGATCGACAGCCCCTTCATCGGTGGCGGCTTCGGCAGCAAGCTGTTCCTGCGGGCGGATTCGGTATTGGCCGCGCTTGGCGCGCGCAAGGCCGGTCGACCGGTCAAGGTGATGCTGCCGCGTCCGATGGTGATGAACAATACGACCCACCGGGCGTCGACGATCCAGCGCATCCGGATTGGCGCGCAACAGGATGGGAAAATCACCGCCATCGCGCATGAGGCCATCTCGCATACCTTTCCCGGCGGAGATGGAGAAAACGCGATCAGCCAGACCCAGAAGTTCTACGCTGGCGAAAATCGACTGATCGTCAAGCATCTGGCGGAAATGCACCTGCCCGAAGCGAACGCGATGCGCGCACCTGGCGAGGCGGCCGGTCTCATGGCGCTGGAAATCGCGATGGATGAGATGGCGGAGAAGCTGGGCATGGATCCGGTGGAATTCCGCGCCATCAACGACACCCAGGTCGATCCCGAAGACCCGGACAAGCCTTTCTCGGAACGGCATTTTGTTGAATGCCTGAACCAGGGTTCAGAGGCCTTTGGCTGGGGTGATCGCAACGCCACGCCGGGCGAGCGGCGCGACGGCAACTGGCTGATCGGTCATGGTATGGCGGGCGCGTATCGCGGTAGCCCGGCCCAGGACTCCGGGGCACGGGTCAGGCTGCAGCCCGACGGTCGGCTCATCGTCGAAACCGACATGACCGACATCGGCACAGGGTCCTACACGATCATCGCGCAGACTGCTGCCGAAACAATGGGCTTGCCGCTCGACATGGTCGAGGTTCGGCTGGGTGACAGTGACTTTCCGGTTTCCGCCGGTTCAGGCGGGCAATGGGGCGCGGCAAGCTCGACCGCAGGCACCTATGCGGCCTGCCTTGCCTTGCGCAGCGAGATCGCCAAGAAGATCGGGGTGAACGATACCGACTCGCTCACTTTCAAGAACGCGGGTGTCCATACGGGCGAAAAACAGATGACCCTCGCATCGATTGCCTCTGAGGGCGAGATCGTCGCCGAATACTCGATGGAATTCAGCGATTCCCGCGACGAGGAAATCGTTTCGACTTTCGCCGCGCATTTCGTCGAGGTCGGCGTGCATGTGGCAACCGGTGAGATCCGGCTGCGCCGTATGCTGGCGGCCTGCGACGCGGGGCGCATCCTTAACCCGATTACCGCGCGCAGTCAGGTGATCGGCGGCATGGTGATGGGCGTCGGCGCGGCAATGATGGAAGACCTTGCCATCGACGAGGGTCGCGGCTTTTTCGTGACCCATGACCTCGCGAATTATGAGGTGCCGGTCCACATGGACATCCCCGATCAGGAGGTGATCTTCCTGGACACGCTTGATCCCCAATCGAGCCCGCTCAAGGCCAAGGGCGTGGGTGAGCTTGGGCTCTGCGGTGTGGCGGCGGCAGTCGCGAACGCGGTCTACAATGCAACCGGGGTGCGCGTGCGCGACTATCCGGTGACGCTGGACAAATACCTCGATCAGCTGCCAGCTGTATGATCTTTGACCGGGCCGGACGCGCAGATCGTCCGGCCCGGTCTGGCTTTACCATTGCTGAATGACTGGTTGGTGGGCTCCAATTTAGTCTTCTTGGTGCGCTCGCACACGGCGCATCTGTCCGACGGCCCAAGCCGCAAACACCTCTTCCCGTGCCGACAATCTATCCGGCCAGCGCCTTTTCCAGCCTTGGCGCGGCGAAATCGATGAAAGCCCTCAGCTTTCGCGGCACAAGACCGTCACGAAACAGGATGCTGACCGGCCAGGGTGAAGGCTCGTACTTTTCCAGCAGGATCTCAAGCTGCCCCGAGGCCACGGCGTCAGCGACCTGATAGGATAGCACGCGGGTCACGCCCAAACCGGCAACAGCGGCATCGATGGCGGCCTCGGCCGTATTCACGGTCAACCGCGAGCGGATCGGCACCGCGCGCTTGTCCGTCCCATCGCCGAATGACCAGCGCTCATTGCTCATGAGGTTTTCGAAAACGATGCAGTCATGTGTGCTCAGGTCGCTGGGCTTGTCCGGACGGCCTCTTTTTTTCAGGTAGGCCGGGCTGGCACAGACCACCTGCCGGACCGCGCCCACCCGCCTTGCCCGCAGGCTGCTGTCGGGCAGGTGGCCAATCCGGATCGCCGCATCCACATGTTCTTCGCTCAGGCTGATCGGCCGGTCGGTCTGTTCCAGCCGCAGCTCCACCTCGGGGTATTCTTGTAGAAATCCGACCGCACAGGGCAGCACATGCAAACGCCCGAACACGATCGGCGTCGACAGCGTCAGCACCCCGCGCGGCACGGAGAATTCACCAGAAGCAATGCGTTCCGCTTCCGAGACCTCTTCGAGAATGTGCCGACAGGCAGCGACATAGGCCGCACCGGGGTCAGTCAGTTTCACTCCCCGTGCCGACCGGTGCATCAGCTGCGTGCCCAGACTGGACTCCAGATCGGCGATCCGGCGGCTGACCGTGGCAAGGGGCAGGCCGAGTTGGCGCGCGCCCGCAGACAGGCTTCCGGCATCGACGGCTGCAACAAGGATGGACATGGAATCGAGACGGTCCGCCATATTCCCACTTTCCGGAAGGGTGCCTTGCAATCTTACGATCTGTTTTCGAAACGCGGAAGGTGCAAGTTTAGCCGGACAAACGGTTCTCGGGAACAAGCCACAAGTGAGTATGAGCGGATGCGACAGGAACCAGCCGACCGTCCATGACCCGACGAAGGATAAAAGCGTATCGAAAGGCAGAGGGACCACACCATGACCCATCATACACCCAGCGACATTGCCTTTTCACCGTCCGTCAAGGCGCAGCAAGAGGCCAAGGGGTCGCGCGATCTCTTTGTCGGCGGCGATGCCCAGAATCCCTGGCCGGACCGGATTACGCCCGATCTGGCAGATTTCATCGCCGCCCAGACCAGCGTGTTTCTCGGCACCGCAAGCGCCGGAGGGCAGCCCTATATCCAGCATCGTGGCGGCCCGGCCGGGTTTCTTAAGGTGCTCGACGATTATCAGATCGGGTTCGCCGATCTGGCGGGCAACCGGCAGTATATCACGCTCGGCAATCTCTCCGAAAATCCGCAGGCCTTCCTGTTTCTCATTGACTACGCGCAGCGCCGCCGGATCAAGCTCTGGGGCAGGGCGCGCGTGGTCGAGGACGATCCCGCCTTGCTGGGACGCCTGGTATCGGAAAACGGCAGGGGCCGTCCGGAACGGGCAATCCTGTTCGACATCGGCACATGGGACGTGAACTGCCGCCAGAACATACCCCAGCGCTTCGAGGCAGAAGATGTGCGCGCGGCGCTGATGCAACGGGACGAAAGAATCGCACAGCTCGAAGCGGAACTCGCCGCCCGTCCCAAGCCGTGAAGAAACCTAAAGGCGCAGTCTACCGGCTGCGTCGCTTCCCGCTTCGACGGCGTTTCATGTCGATCATGACCCAAAGCGCCGAACCCGCCACTAGCGCGCAGAGCATGGCCTTGGATAGGGTGCCCATGGTGCCGTCGATCAGCAGCGCGTGGACGATGGTGCTCGCCACGATCACCACCGCCAACGCCATGTGGATCCACTGCCATTGTCGTGACGAAAGACGCAGCCGACGGCGCAGCGCTGCGATCAAACCGGTCAGGAAAATCGTCCACATGGCAATGACGCCCCATGCCGAAAACGGCGTGGGCGACGCAAAGGTCAGCGCGTCGATCACATCGGGCGGGCTGGTCACCCACAGGCCTGCGACATGGACGATCACCACCGCCACCAGCAGGGCACCCAGAAACCGGTGTATCCTCCGCGAGACTGGCAGGGTGAGGCCCGGCAGGCGACCCGAGGCAAGTAGCGGTTGCAGGAGCAGCATCGCCAAGCCGCAGACCCCGGCGAAACCGGCGATGATATAGATCGGTTGCCGCCAGGCCAGCAGCGGACTGGAGGCAGCGATGGCAAGCGGTCCAACGATCGCGACAACCAGCGCGAGCCAGATCAGGAAAGGACGCAAGGACACCCTGCGTCAGGCGGGTTTGAGCACGAAATCCGCACTGAGACTCGTGTCATTCGGGCTGCTCATGACAGGCCTCAGAAAGACCGTCTCGAACGCCGGGTCGTCATAAGCCAGATGGCCATGCGCCTGTCCAAAGGCGGGAATGATCTGTGGCATCTCCAGCCGGAATGTCCCATCCGCCCGGGTCAGCGTCGCGCCATGGCTGTGCGGGTCGCGTTCGTGGCCTTCGGTGGTGTGGGCCCAGATCTGGATGCGTACGCCTTCCAGCGGCGCACCGTCCCCGGAACGACGCACGGTGCCCGACATCCAGAACCCGCCGCCGCCAATCCGCTCGACGATTGGCGCGCCTGGCAGGTAGTTGTTTGCGCCGCCGCGCATCGAAGGGGTCGGCGCAACGCCTGCGGCGCGGGCGGGTGTCACCAGCCCGCCGCCGGTTGTTACGGCCGCGGCTGCGGCGGCACCGGTCAGGACAAGGGCACGGCGGGTGGGGCGGTACGGGGTCATTTCTGTCTCCCTTCGTGTCTGTGCGAAGCGGCATCTTGCCTGCAAGGCAAGGCCACCGGCCGCATCCTTGCGACCTCCGCGACATATGGATTCATATGATAGATGGGGCGCTGGCCACGACAATAAACGATCCGCACGGCATTGTGAAAAAACAAGCCTCGGTATCGGATGTTCTGCGCAGCCAGCCATCGGAAAGAAGTCCAGAGCGGCGTCTCTTATCCGCGTCGCCGAAAAACCGCGCCCGTACGGGCGCGCTGCCTGCTTCGGCAAAACTTCCCTACAAGCCTTTCCGTTGGCCCCCGTCGGCCTCAGCCATCTTGCATCCTCGGCGCTCGGGGCCGACAGTTCGCTCGGGGCCGACAGTTCGGGCGGGGCCGACAGTTCGGGGAGGTGATTTACCCGGGCGTTTCCGCAGGTTATGACGTTCGGGCACAGGAGATTTGTTCATGAAGATTGCGATGATCGGCACCGGCTATGTCGGCCTTGTCTCGGGCGTATGTTTTTCCGATTTCGGGCATGAGGTGGTCTGC